>NZ_MAXF01000188.1 GCF_001704635.1 Streptomyces sparsogenes
TGTCCCGGGGGGGTGTCCCGGGGGTGTCGGGTGTCCCGGGGGTGAGCAGGGCGTCCAGGCGCTCCAGTTGCTCGGCCCGGCCCACGAACAGTGGGGGGTCGGAGGGCAGTTGCCTGGGGACGAGCGCCTGTTCGGCGAGGGCCCGCCGGCCCTCCCGCACGGCGGCCGGCACACCGGCCGGGACCTCGGGCCCGGGAACGTCCGTGCCGGGAACATCCACGGCGGGGACATCCACCACCGAGACATCCGCGACCGGACCGTCGCCGATCGGGACATGGGCGACCGGGACATCGGCGACCGGGGCGCGCCCGGGCGCGTCGGCCGCCGCGCCCTCGGTGGTGTCGCGCAGCAGCCGCAGGTGGGTCTCGCGGAGCGACCGACCCGGCTCGATGCCCACCTCGGACGCGAGCCGGGCCCGGGTGTCCGCGTACACCTGGAGCGCTTCCGGGGTACGGCCGCACCGGTGCAGCGCCAGCATCAGCTGCACCTGGAGCCGCTCCCGGAAGGGGTGACGGCCGACCGCCTGCCGTAGCTCGCCGACGGTGTGGACATGTCGGCCGGCCGCGAGCCGGGCGTCGAAGAAGTCCTCCAGGGCGCTGAGCCGGCGCTCGTTGAGCGCGGGGCCCTCCAGGGCGCGGAGCGGCTCGGTCACCCCGCCCAGCGCCGGGCCGCGCCAGGTGTCCAGCACGACGCGCAGCCGTTCGGCGGCCGACTCGGCGCGTCCGGCCTCGAGTTCGTCCCGGGCCAGGGTCACGGCCTCGTCGAAGGCGTGCAGGTCGAGTTCGCCGGGCCGGACCACGATGAGGTAGCCGGGCGCCTGCCGGAGGATGGTGTCGCGGCCGACCAACTTGCGCAGCTCCGAGACGTGGACCTGGATCTGTCCGCGCACGCTGGCCGGCGGGTCGTTTCCCCACACCAGGTTGGACAGCTGCCGCTCGGACACCACCCGGTTGGCGTTCAGCAGCAGGGCCGCCAGCACCGCCCGCCGTTTGGGGCCGGCCACGGGCACCGGCCCCTGGGGGCCGGTGGCCGTCACGGGGCCGAGGAGCTGGTAGCGCATCTGGCGTTCGTCTTCGATGCTCCGGTGGAGTGGTCCGCCGTCGGAGCGGGCGGGGGGCAAGGCTAACGGGTGGAGTCGGCCGGGGCGTCCTGCGTACCGGCGCCGCGCCGCCGGCGTGCCACCTCGCGCCGGTAGCCACCCGGCCGGTCGTCGCGTCGCACCGCGAGGGCGTCGGCGATCATCTGCCGGGTCTCGTCCAGGGTGCCGGAGTCCGCCGCGACGAACTCCAGTTGACGCAGCGTCCGGCTCTGGTAGGCCTCGGAGGGCACCGGCTGCACGGCGAACAGCGGGTATCTGCGGGAGAGTCGGACGACCTCGTCGGTGCGGCGGAACCGCAGGTTGCCCACGAGCGGTCCGTGCCACCAGCCGCTCTCGATCAGCCCGTCCTGCACCTCGTACGTCAGGCTGCCCGGCAGGTTGGGCACGCCCCGCACCAGCAGGCTCCACTCGGGCGGGGTCCGCGCGATCAGCCCCGTCCACACCTGGAGCAGCCCGGGTTCGGGGGCGACGGAGAAGACGGGGAGGCCGAGCACGGGGTCGTCGTCGGGCGCCTCTCCGTCCCTGACGCGCAGCATGGTCTGGGCCGCCACCTCGGTCAGCGGCAGCCAGTCGGGGCAGCCTTCGGCGAGCCAGCGGAAGGAGGTCCCGTCCCACTTCACGAAGCAGTCCAGCGGCGGGTAGAGGTACCAGCCGTACCCGGAGGCGGCGCGGAACGGTTCGCAGTGGGAGACGGCGCGGAACGCGGCGGTGCCGAGCGCCGCGGGGTCGGCCACCGTCGGCGGAACGACTCCGTCGAAGCAGGAGCGGAACGAGAAGAGCGTCATGAGCCGGGTGTTGCCTTCTTCCTCGGGCACGGGGACACGGACGGCCTTGGGCGCCGCGCGGCGTCCAAGGCCGTCCGGGGAGCGTGGTCAGCGCTGGGCGCCACGCACCGCGTCGACGAGCTCCGAGGAGCTGCGGGCGGCCGGCCAGCCGAGGCTCATCCGGACCGGAACCACGAGGGCGTCCCGCAGAACAGTCGTCTCCAGGGCGGAAACAGGGGCCTTTTCGGCCTTCTTCGCGTTCCCCATGACAAATCCTCCTAGGCTGGTGTACCAGGGCTTGCCCGACCATGTTGGCGCACGTCACTTCGGGTCCGCTTCGAAAACACTTTCTTTTTCCTCCGGGCCCCGGGGCGCTCAGGCGCTGTGGGCGGCCGACGGCGTGCCCGCCACCCGCTGGCGGGGGATGACCAGGCCGAACTCATAGCTCAGGGCGACGGCTTGGGCCCGGCTGCTGATTTCCAGCTTGCCCATGGCCCGGTTGAGATGGGTCTTCACGGTCGCCTCGCTGATGTGGAGGATCTTCGCGACGGTCGCGTTCCCGTGGCCCTTCGCGACGAGCTTCAGCACCTCGGCCTCGCGCATGGTGAGCGTGGCCAGGCGCGATCCGTCGTAGTCGAGCGGCGTGGTGCGATGGGTGCAGATGTCGATCAGCCGTGACATCACACCGGGTGAGAAGACCATATTGCCGCGCGCGGCGGAGATGACGGCCGCGGTCATCTGGTCCGGCGGGATGTTCTTCAGGAGAACGCCGCCCGCGCCTGTTTGCAGGGCCGCGTATATTTCGTTGTCGTCGACCGCCGAAACCATGAGGAGCGCGCCCCGCACTTCCTCCACGCCGGCCTCCAGGATGCGCTGGATGGTCTCCGCCCCGCCGAGGTCCGGAAGATCGGCGTCGACGATGACGATATCCGGCCCGGCGCTCCCGGCCAGCGCGCAAGCCGTTTCTCCGTCCGCCGCCTGGGCCACCACCCGCAGCCCCGGTACCGCGTTCAACAGCGCGGAAAGTCCCAGCCTTGTCCAGGGATGTGCGTCCGCGATCAGTAATGTGGTCTCCACATCACCGTTTCCCCCGCTGATCAAATGTGCCTCCTCTGGGCCGCACCAGAAAGCGGAGATTACTGGAGGTAATCTCCGGGGAAAGATCCTTGCATGCGCCGGTGTCACACGCAAGGAAAATACGGCGGGACAGATCGCCGATTACGCGTAAGGCCGTCGGTTGCCCGTAATTCGGCGGAAGTCAGGCTTTCCCGGTGAACAGGTGACGAACGGCGTGATCGGAGCACTTGTCCCGTTCGCGCGCCGGGGGCCGGGCCGAAGCGGCGCCTGTGGCCTGCGGCCGTACCGCGCGGATGACGGCGGGTGCGGGAAGCCTCCCGGGCCCGCCGGCCCGCCAGGGGGCCGCCTTCCACTCCGCGCGGTAGTCGGAAGAGGAAGTCCGGCTACCGCTCTTGCCCAGGACAGCGGCCCACAACCCCCTTTCCACCTGCGGAAAAGCTCGGAATGATCCCTTCCACCGGCCGAGCGGCACGCCACCCCACGGCTCACCATTCTGGAGTAGGACCCAGCGGAATACGGTCGGGGGTGGATGACCGGCATCCGCAGAGAGTGCAGTAACGGCTACACCGGCCGCTGTATGTTCGCGATTGGCCTCGTTGATACGTTCAGCCGCACGCCAGCGGAAAGGCCGAGTTACTTATCGGGTACGGGTTCCTTGCTGGGTGGCACGCACAGTGGAGGTTCCGTTACGTGGGCTTGTCTCGTGTCCTCAGCAGAATGCTGTCCACTGCCCGAGGGTTCACGTCCGTATCAGAAGAGTCTGCCGAATTTCTCAACTTCGCCGATCCGAAAGAGGCTGCCGAGGACATCGGCAGACGGGTTGCCGTCGCCGGTTTCAATCCGGGAAACCGCGCCGTGCTCATACTTTCGGACCAGCGTGAGTTCATCACCGCCTTCACCGGAATGGTGCGGGCCGGAGCGATCCCGGTCCCGGCCTTCCCACCCGCCCCGCCGGCCCGGGCCGAGGCCCACCGGGACCGTCATGAAGATCCGCCGAAGGGCGGGAGCGCACAGGAAGCCCCGATCGGGATCGCCGCCGACTGGCTGACCGGCGTGTGGAAGCAGTGCGCGGCCAGGCTTCCGGCGGTACCGCACAGCCCAGATGGGAATTGAGGAAAGTGAACGAAGTGAAGACGTCCACCGACGTGGACGTGGTTGTCGACATTCTTACCGCGGCGTTCCTGGAGGACGACCCGGTCGTCGACTGGCTGATACCGCCGGGGACGCCGGAGCGGGAGCGCTACTTCCGCGGCTTTCTGCGTGCCTGGGTGACCTTCATGCTGGACCACGAGGGGACCGCGATCGTCACCGCGGACCACACCGGCGTCATCGTGTGGGAGCCTTCGCCCTCGGAGCGGAAGACCCCCGTCCCCCCGGAGGACGAGGAGGCGTTCCTCGCCGACATCGCCGCGTCCACCGGCCCCGCCGAGAAGCGCTGCCTGCACCTCATCGAGCTGCTCGACACCCACTACCCCCGGGACCTCCCGCCGCACGGGCACATCGCGCTCGCCGCCGTCCGCCCGGAGGCGCAGGGGGACGGAGCGCGGGCCGCCCTCACCGACGAACTGGTGCGGCTGTCCCTCACGCTCGGCCTCGGCGGCTACTGCGAGGCCTCGTCCGAGCGGAGCGCCATGCTCTGGGAGCGGCTCGGCATGAAACGCATCGGTGATGACCCGATCCCCCTGCCCGAATCCGAGGTCGGCCTGATTCCCATGTTCATTCCGCCGCCCGGGGCCCAGGGCTGAGCGGGCCGGTGCCGGCGGGACCGAGTCGGAGGGGGCCTGTTGATGCGTGACAACCCGTTGCACAGCTATCAGCTCTACATCGCGGGCAAGGACGTCGAGGGCGACGGCTGGGTGTACACGGTCAGCGCACAGTCGCTGCTGGAGGACGTGTTCACCAGCGTCGCTCTGAAGAGGGATCTGGAGCGGAATCCCGAGTCTGAGGCCGCGCGCCACCCGTATGTGGTGGGCCGCTGCGCCATCGCGTCCGATGCCGCGATCGACCTGGCCACCGAGGCCGCGGCCTCGGCCGCGCCGGGCTGGGCCGCGATCCCGCTGGAGCGGCGGATGCGGCTGGGCACGCTGTTCCGCCAGGAACTCGGCCGCCGCCGGGACGAGTTCCTGGCCATGCTGGTCGCCGAGGGCCACCCGGTGAGCCTGGCCCGCTGGGAACTGAGCTGTCTGTTCCAGGTCTACAGCGAGGAGAGCCTGGGCTGGTACCGGCAGCGGATGCACACCGAGTTCGAACACGCCGGGCGGCGGCTGATCGTGCGCCGCCGGCCCGACGGCGTGGTCGCCTTCAACCCGCCGCAGAACGCCCCCGCGCCCAGCGCCGCCCTCGCCGTGCTCGCCCTGATGGCGGGCAACGCGGTCGTGGTACGCGCTCCCCGCTCCATCGCGCTGTCCACCATGTGGCTGCTGCGCGAGGTCGTCGCGCCGCTGCTGGACGAGGTCGGGGCGCCTCCCGGGGTGCTCAACGCCGTCTGCTCCAACCCGAGGCAGACGCTCGACCGGTGGCTCGAGAGCCCGCTCATCGACGACATCTTCTACATCGGCGGCAGCGAGGAGGGCCTGCGCTTCCAGGAGCGGTGCGTGGCCCACGGCAAGAAGCCCATCCTGGAGCTGGCCGGCAACGACACCATCGTGGTGTGGAAGGACGCGGACCCGCGGCGCGCCGCCGAGGCGATCTGCGAGGCGTTCTACGGGTCCGGGCAGATCTGCATGGTGCCCAACTGCGTCCTGGCGCACCCTGCCGTGGCCGACGACCTGATCGCCGCGGTCAAGGAGCGGGCCAAGGCCGTACGCCCAGGCTACCCCGAGGACGAGGGCGTGCTGCTGTCCCCGGTCCGCCGCAGCGAGCGGTTCTTCGGGCTGCTCCGGCAGTCCCTCGACCTCGGCGCGGAACTCGTCACCGGCGGTGAGCGCACCGAGCTGGACGGCACGCCGTCGACGACCGGTGTCTTCCTCCAGCCCACCGTGGTGCGGGTGAACGGGCTGCCCGGGGCCCGCCGGTTCGACGTCGTACGGCAGGAGACGTTCTTCCCGCTGCTGCCGATCGTCGTGCCCGAGCCGTCGGACGACGACGAACTCCTCGCCGGTTTCGTCGAGTTCGTCAACACCAACGACTACGGGCTGCGCAACTCGCTGTGGGCCGAGTCCGACGACGTCGTCGAGGCGTTCGTGGGGCGCGTGGTCAACGGCGGCCTGCTGAAGGTCAACGACTCGCACATCGGCTTCCTGCCCTATCTGCCCAGCCACGGCGGCACCGGCCTGACCGGCGGCGTCTTCGGCGAGGCCAACTACCCGATGCTCAAGACCTCGCACCTCCAGGGCGTGTCCATCGGCCGGGGCGTCAGTCCGCGCGAGGCGGTCTTCGGGTCCTGACGGCCCGCCGCCCCGCAAAGCGCCCGCTCGCACAGCCCGCCCACAGCTCGGACTCACCACCGCACACACCGGAGGACGTTACCCGTGACCGTGATCCAGGGAGCCCGGGTCGACACCGAGGAGGAGATCCTCGGCCTGTACCGCGCCCACCTCAGCAAGGGCAGGGCGACCCTCGCCGAGCTGTTCGGCAGCCACATGGAGGTGGAGTCCTCCGGGGCCTGGCTGACCACCAGCGACGGCGAGCGGTTCCTGAACGCCGGCGGGTACGGCGTCTTCATCATGGGCGCCCGGCACCCCCTCGTCATGGAGGAGGTGGAGCGCCAGCTGCACACCCACCCCACCGCCACCCGCATCCTGCTGGAGCCCACCGTCGCCCGCGCGGCCGAGGCGCTGGTGTCCGTCATGCCCGAGGGCCTGGACCGGGTGCACTTCGCGCTCTCCGGCGCCGAGGCCGTCGAGACCGGTCTGAAGCTGGCCCGCGCGGGCGGCCGCAGGCGCATCGTGTCCATGCTCGGCGGCTATCACGGCAAGACGCTCGGCGCGCTGTCGGCCACCGCCAAGGAGGTCTACCAGGCGCCGTTCCGCCCGCTGGTGCCCGACGTCCGGCACCTGCCGTTCGGCGACGCGGAGGCGCTGGAGGCGGAGCTGCGCGCCCACCCGGGTGAGGTGTGCGTCATCCTGGAGCCCGTCCAGGGCGGGGGCGGCGTGATCATCCCGCCCCCGGGCTATCTCGGGCGCGTGGCGGAACTCGTCCGCGCGTACGACGGCTTCCTCGTCCTCGACGAGGTGCAGACCGGTTTCGGCCGGCTCGGCGAGTGGTGGGGCGCCGACGCCGAGGGCGTGGTCCCCGACGTCCTGCTCACCGGCAAGGCGCTCGGCGGCGGCGTGCTGCCCGTCTCCGCGGCCGTCGCCACCCGCGAGGCGTTCCGCCCCTTCGACAAGGACCCCTACGTCCACACCGCCACCTTCTCCGGACAGCCGCTGCTGATGGCCGCCGTCCAGGGCGCCGTCCGGGCCGTCAAGGAGGAGCGGCTGGTGTCCAGGGCGAGGGACCTCGGCGCGGTGCTGCTGTCGTGTCCCGGGCTTCGACCCGGACCGGCTGCTCGGCGGCCGCCGGGCCCACCGGCTGGACCGTTTCGTACAGCTCGCCCTGGTCGCCGCCCGCGAGGCGGTCGCCGACGCCGGACTCGACCCGGCCACCTGGGACGGCGGCCGCGTCGGCGTGGTGCTCGGCTGTGCCGACGGCGGGCCCGGCACCGTGGAGGCGCAGCACCGGGTGCTGCTGGAGAACCCCGCCTGGGTGTCCCCGCTGCTGCTGCCGATGCAGCTGCCCAACATGCTCGCCGGGCAGACCGCCATCGAGTTCGGGGCCACCGGCCCCAACCTGGTGGTGGCCACCGCCTGCGCGTCCGGCGCGAGCGCCATCGGCACCGCCCGCGACCTCCTCGCCCTCGGCCGCTGCGACATCGCCGTCACGGGCGGCAGCGAGGCGATGATCACCCCGCTGGTGATGGCCGGATTCGCCAAGATGGGCGCCCTGTCGCGGCGCGACGGCGCCCCGGCCACCGCCTCCCGGCCCTTCGACGCCGACCGTGACGGCTTCGTCGCGGGAGAGGGCGCGGGGGTCCTGGTCCTCGAACGGGCCGCCGACGCGCGCGCCCGGGGCGCACGCGTACGGGCCAGGATCTCCGGCTACGGCGCGTCCGCCGACGCCCACCACATGACCTCGCCGCACCCGGACGGCGTCGGCATCGAGGCGGCGCTGCGCGCGGCGCTCGCGGACGCCGGCGCCGGTCCGGCGGACGTCCAGCACGTCAACGCGCACGGCACCGCCACCCCGCTGAACGACCTGGCGGAGGGCCGCATGCTGCGCCGGGTGCTCACCGCCGACCCCCTGGTGACCTCCACCAAGGGGGTGACGGGGCACCTGCTGGGCGCGGCCGGCGCGGTGGAGGCGGCGTTCGGCGTGCTCGCCGTCGAACATCAGCTGGTGCCGCCCACGGCCAATCTCCGCACGCCCGACCCGGACCTGGACATCAAGCTCGCCACCGCCCCGACCGCCACCCGGATCGACCTCGCCCTGTCGAACTCCTTCGGCTTCGGAGGCCAGAACGCGGTCCTGGCCATCACGAGGGCCTAGCCATCACGAGGGCCTAGCCGCAGCTCCCCTCAGGGGTCAGGAAGGGTTCAGGAACCGTCGCGCAGCCGGTCCCGCTGGATGCGGTGGGCGAGGGCGCGGCGCGCGGAGGCCGACGCGGTGGGGGTGGCGGCGGCCTTCGCGGGCAGGTCGAGACCGCGGCTGATCGTGTCGTAGGCGGCCCGGTAGCCGGCGGGCAGCCGCGCTCGGTGCAGCCGCAGGTCCTCTTCGACCAGGCGCCGCAGCTCGTCGACGGTCTGAGGGGTGAAGCGCTTCCTCCCCCGGGCGAGGGCGTTGACGCAGCGGGTGCAGTGGGCGGTGTCGCGGAGGGTCTCCGAGATCTCCTCGGCGAGGCCCCACAGGCGCCCCTCGAGCCAGGGTGTGTCGTGCTGGTCGAGGGAGAGCGTCGTCGGGGGCGGCGGGTCGCCCTTCCTGTACTTGGCCACCTGCTTGGAGACGGCCGGCTGGCTCATCCCGGTGAGCCGGGCGATCTTCTCCTGGGTCCAGCCGGCGCGGACGAGGGCCTGGATCATCTCGGCGCGCAGCTTGCGCATCTCCTCGCCCGCGCGAATGACCTCGTTCATGGCGGCGAACATCCGCCCGGCCTGTTCCTCGGTCGGCGCATCCGGGGGCCGCCGCCCGCTCTCCTCATCTGTCACCACCCGGTTATACACCCGGGCACTTCTGCTTCATAACCTGGTTGTACAACCTGGTTATGAGTGACAGGATCCGGGCCATGCCCACCTTCTGCGCACCTGACGGAACCCGGCTCGCCTACCGCGTGACCGGGGCCGGCGCCCCGGTCGTCTGCGTCCCCGGCGGCCCCACGGACTCCCGCTACCTCGGCGATCTCGGCGGCCTGTCCGCGCACCGCCGGCTGATCGTCCTCGACCTCCGCGGCACCGGACGCTCCGCGGTCCCCGAAGACACCTCCTCGTATCGCTGCGACCGCCTCGTGGAGGATGTCGAGGCCCTGCGCGCCCACCTGGGGCTCCCCCGGATCGACCTGCTCGGCCACTCCGCCGGCGCGAACCTCGCGACGCTGTACGCGGCCCGGTACCCGGCGAACGTCGGCAGGCTCGCCCTGGTCGCCCCCGGCACCCGGGCCGTCGGCGTCGCGATCACCGCGGAGACGCGGCGCGAGGTCGCGCGGCTCAGGAAGGACGAGCCGTGGTTCCCCGCGGCGTTCGCCGCCCTGGAGGCGATCACCGCCGGCACGGGCGGCGACTGGGAGGCCATCGCCCCCTTGTACTACGGCCGGTGGGACGCCGCGGCGCGAGACCATCACGCGGCGGGCCGGCCGGACAACGAGGAGGCCGTCGCCCTCTTCGCCGCCGAGGGGGCCTTCGAGCCGGAGGCCACGCGTCGGGCGCTCGCCGCGTACGAGGGCCCGGTCCTGCTGCTCGCCGGGGAGTACGACGTGAACAGCCCGCCCCGGTCGGTGGCGGAGTTCGCGGGGCTGTTCCCCGCCGCGTCGCTCGTCGTGCAGCCGGGAGCGGGCCACTACCCCTGGCTCGACGACGCGGACGAATTCGCGGCCACCGCGTCCGCCTTCCTGGGCTGAGCCGCTCGGCGCCCCGCCCGCGGGGGGCCTCAGCTCCTCGCGGCCGCCCGCACCGCGCGCGGTGAGGCACCCAACTCCCTGCGGCACGCCTTGTTGAACGCCTGGAGGTCCGGGATGCCGACCGTCGCCGCGACCGCCGGGATCGCCAGGGTCGAGGCCTCCAGCAGGTGCCGGGCCCGCTCCATGCGGCGCCGCCTGATGTAGCCGACGACCGTGTGCCCGGTGGCCTCGCGGAACAGCCGGGTCAGATGGGTGTGGGAGACGCCGGCGGCACGGGCGATCGGGGGCACGGTCAGGGGCCCGGCCAGGTGCTCCTCGATATGGGCCAGGGCCGTCCGCAGGGCGGGGTGGGCGGAGCCCGAGCGGCCTTCGGCACCGCCGGCGAGGCCGGTGGTGCGCCACAGCACCGTCCACAGCTCCGCCGACGCCCGCGCCGGGGACTGGGCGGTCGCCGCGACCGTCTGCCGCAGCAGCCCGCTGAGCACCGCCGCGTCCGCGCCGGCGTCCTGCACCACCGGCACCGTCCGCCGCTCCCCGCCGCCGGGCAGCCGGAAGTGCGCGTACAGGTGCTCACAGCGCCGCGCGCCGTAGTGGAAGTGCACCTCCGCGTCCGGCGGTACGAGGCTCACGTATCCGGGGCGGATGGCATGCGCGGATCCGCCCAGCTCCAACCTGCCCGAGTAGCTGTACAGATGGAGCTGCCAGAGCCGCGGAAGCCGGAACACCTCGTGCGGCCCGGTCGACCCGTGCACCCCCACGCCGGCGTTCACCACGCGCGGCGGCAGGTCGAGGGCCAGTTCCACGGACCGGGTCATGGTGGGAAATTACCAGTAGTCGCTGATTGCGGCCCACGACTGGCCGAGGAAGGCTTCCTATGGTTGCCGCATGTCAACCACACGACACCTTCTGACCTCCGCCCAGGTGGCCCGGTTCGTGGCACACGGCTTCCTGAGGCTCGACGCGATCGTGCCCCAGGAGATGAACGACGAGGCGCTCGGCGTCTTCGCGGACGGGCTGGACGACGTGCCGTACGGCAGCCCCGTGCGGGCGGCGTACCCCGAGGGCTCCTTCTCCCGCCGTCTCGTCGAACTCCCCGCCGTCGCGGGGGCGCTGGAGAGCCTGGTGGGCCCGGACCCCACGGTCGACCACCATTTCGTGCACATCCGGGAGCCGCGTGAGGGCAGCGCCCAGCCGCTGCACGCCGACGCCCTCATCGACCTGCGGCCCGACGCGTTCGACGTACAGCTCATGTACTACCCGCAGGATGTCACCGCCGAGATGGGCGGCACGCTCATCGTCCCCGGCAGCCATCTGCGCCGCACCAACGAATCCGACACCGGGCGCTACCAGAACCTGCGCGGCCAGACCCGGCTGACCTGCCCGGCGGGCACGGTCGTCCTGCTGCACCACGGCATCTGGCACGGCGGGCGCCGCAACGACAGCGACCGGATCCGCTTCATGTACAAGATCCGCTTCAATCCGACCGTGCCCCAGGTCCGCCTGTGGGACACGGCGGACCTCGACAGCCCGGCCGTGGGCGAGGAGCTGGGGCGGAGCTTCCCGTGGTACGAGGGGGCCACCGGGCGGCTGGAGATCCACAACCGCATCAAGCTCTGGCGGGTCCTGACCGCCGACCCCGACTTCGACCTCGACTACTGGGCCACCCGGATCACCAACCGGCCCGCGCAGAGGAGCCACGCGTGACCACCCCGGACGGCCAGAACAGCCCGGACAGCCAGGACAGCCGGACCGGCCAGGACAGCAGCCGGGCCGGCCAGGTGAGGCAGCAGGTCCTCGTGCTGTACCTGAACACCTCCGCCCTCGACTCCGAGGTCGTCGGCTGGGCCCGCTACGACGGCACCGGCCGCACCCGCCCCACGACCGGCGACAGCGACGAGCCCCCGTACGGCACGGGGGTCGCCGCGCTGGAGGACGGCTGGCGGCTGTTCCAGGCCGCCCAGCTCATCCCCCCGTACCCGGGGGCGGAGCACGAGACCTCGTTCCTCAAGCACGAGTTCTTCT
This sequence comes from Streptomyces sparsogenes, assembly GCF_001704635.1. Lineage (GTDB taxonomy): Bacteria > Actinomycetota > Actinomycetes > Streptomycetales > Streptomycetaceae > Streptomyces > Streptomyces sparsogenes. The sequence goes on from NZ_MAXF01000188.1 coordinate 12,050, forward strand.
TCGAGAAGCTCGTCTGAGGGGTCGCCGGCGCGGACCCATGCCGGGGCGGGCGGGCCCGCGCCGCAGGCGAAAGGTCAGCCGGCGAGGGCCGCGCCGAAGGACGCCTTGACCGCCTCGTAGCCGAACGAGTCGGGGCCGAACAGGATCGAGCCGTCGCCGGTGGGCCCGTCGCCGCCGCCGTACAGCACGCTGACCGCGCCGGTGCCGCGCCACTTGCCCCGGGCTCCCACGGCGAGATCGGCCGTCCCGTCGCCGTTGTAGTCGCCGGGAGCCAGCGCCGAGCCGAACAGGTCGCCCGTCTCGGCGACGCCGACGACGCCCTTGGTGTCGAGCGACAGGGACCGCGCCTTCGCGCTGTTCAGCCAGTTCGCGCCGCCCGGCACGACGGTCAGCGCCCCGGCGTTGGAGAAGCCGTCGCCGTCGTTCGCGCCGGGGTCGCCGATGAGCAGGTCGGCGTGGCCGTCGCCGTTGACGTCCGCGAGCCGCGCCGCGGTGCCCTGGTGCGGACCGCCGTCCCAGACCACGGCGCCCGCCGCGTCGAGGCCGCTCGCGCTGCCGGGGAAGGTGCGCAGCAGATAGTCGTCGGGGCCGTCGGAGAATCCGGTGTCGATGACGACGTCGTCCTTGCCGTCGGCGTTGATGTCACCCACCACGGCCTTGTAGTCGGCGAAGGGCAGGCCGATGTTCCGGCCGAGCGGCGTGCTCTTCAGGCCCGACGCGGAGCCCGGCAGCACGCCGAGGGTGCCTTCGTCGGCCGGGTCGTCGACGTAGGCCACGGTGACGAGGTCGTCGTAGCCGTCGCCGTTGACGTCGCCGCTGGAGATGCCCCGCGTGCCGGCGCCGCCGCCGGGCGGGGAGAGCCGGGTGATCTTCGGGGTGGGCGTGGACCGCAGGTTCTTCGCCCCGAGGACCAGGTCGACCTTCGTGCCGTCGACGACGGCGAGGTCCTGCAGCCCGTCGTGGTTGTAGTCGCCCAGCGCCAGACGGCCGCCGAAGCCCTGCCGGGCCGTGACGGTCGGCGCGTGGAAGGCGATGGCCTTGTTCGACAGGCCGGTGGGGGAACCGAAGACGACGGTCACCGAACCGGCGCCCTTGACGTCGCCGATCGCCTCGCCGCTCGCCCCGACGACCAGGTCCGCGTGGCCGTCGCCGTCCATGTCGCCCAGCGCGAGCGCGGACCCGAAGCGGTCACCGGCCTCCGGCGTGCCCGGGACGCCGGTGTGCGACTGGGTGAGCCCCTGGTGCCGGCTGACCTTGATGCCGCTCGTGGTGCCGAAGGTCAGCGCCACGTAACCGGCCTTGGCGTGCCCCTTGACGGCGGCGTCGGGCGCCCCGACGGCGAGGTCGTCATAGCCGTCGCCGTCCACGTCGCCCGCCTTGCCCGCCGGGCCCGCCACGGCGGCCGCCGGGATCACGGCGGCGCCGTCGCCGCCCGCCGCGCCGGCGCCCGCGCCGGCGTCCGCGCCCCCCGTCAGGGCCACCCCCGTGACCACCGCCGTGACCAGGCCCGTCACGGCCCCGATGGACAGCAAGCGTGTGCGCATACCCGTTCCCTCTTCCGGTGGTTCGCCGGCTCGCGGCCCCCGACCCGCCGGCTCGCGGCCGTCAGGGGTGCGAGGGATGAGACCAACGAAGTGGCGGAATGGTTGGGTCGGTTGGCGCGTGGGGGGCGATGGCGACGGTGGTGGTGACCCGCACGGCGGCGGGGTGACGGGGGACGGAACCGAAGCCGAAGCGCACGGGCGGCCGGACCGGGGTGAGCGGGCCGAGGTCGCGGTCCTCGAAGACGGCCGCGGCCGTGGTGATCGGCCGCAGGTCCCGGGCCCCGTACCACTCACGGCACCCCGCCCGGCTCTCGCCCCGGGTCCGCGCCCCCGACAGCAGGCGCGCGGCCGGGTCGATCAGGGCGCTCCAGGCCGGGCGTACGGCGAGCGGGCCGGGTACGGCGCGCAGCGCCCGGCCGAGGGGGCCCCGCGGGCCCGTGGTGAACCGCAGGTCGAGCCCCGGTGCGGTGACGGCCCAGCGCTGCCGGAGCACGTCCACCCGGACCGGCCCGGTCCGCACCTCTTCGAAGGTGTAGAGGGAAGTGACGAGGTCCCGGATCGCCCCGGCGGGCACGAGCAGCAGGCGCTCCCCGTCCGCCCGCTCGATCATCACGTCGCTGAAGGGCCCGAAGGGCGATCGCGCCCAGTGCCCCAGCACCAGGCGGACGCCGGACGAGGTGCCGAGCCCGGCGATCCAGCCCTCGAACCGAAGCCGCGCGCCCGTCACGGCGGCTCTCCCAGCAGGCCCGTGACCACCCGGCCGAACACCGCCTGGCCCGCCGCGCGCGTCAGCGGGTCGAACCCCCGGGGCAGCCACCGCGGCCGGATCTCCTCGAGCCACAGGACGGAGGATCCGCCGGGGCTCGGGCTGACCTCGAGCGCGGCCCAGCCCCTCACCTGGGTGCCCCGCTTCTCCAGCCGGCACCGTCCCGGGCGGTCCCCTTCGGGCGGCTGCCAGGCCACCACCTCCATGAGGTCGTCGAAGCGGAGGCGGCCGAGCCGGGTGTGGGCCACCACGACCGTGCCCACCCCGGTCGGCGGCGCGGTCCGCACCGTGACCGTCGTGAAGGGCACCAGCGCCCCGTGGCGCTCCCAGGCGGTGAGGCGTCGCCATGCCTCCTCGGCGGGCAACGGCGACGGACGCTCGATCCGGACCAGGGCCACGCCTCGATGCTACGCAGCCCCGGCGCCCGGACGGGAGCGGCCGCGGGCGGCGCGTCCGGAATTCCCGCGGTGGAGGCGCGGCACGCCGAACCTCACCTGGCGCACCCCCGGGGAGTAGTGGACGAGCGGCGGCCCGGCGGGGCGGGGCAGCCCCACGGCCTCCAGGAGGGTTTCGTGCAGTTCCTCGAGGGTGGCCGAGGCCAGCGGCCAGGGCTCGTGGCGCACGGGGACCTCCCACAGGATCCCGAAGCGGCGGGTGTAGGCGCGCCACCGCGCGGTCAGCCAGTGGTCGAGCGCCGTCGGGGCGAGCGGGTCGCCGGGGCGGGCGGCGAGGCGGTACGACGGCCCGCCGCCGCGCCGGGAGCCGGCGTAGCCCACGACTCCGCCGTGGCAGGTGACCGACAGGTCGGCCCAGTGGTACGGGGCGCCCACCGCGGCCCGTGCCGCCGGCGTGGCCGCGCTGCCCGCCTCGATGTCCAGGAACCACAGCCCGTCCCGGCCGCCGGGCCCGCGGACGTAGGTGCGCAGATTGGTCTCGGGGAACGTCAGGAGGCGGGACAGCCGCGTCCGGGACAGGAGGGCGCCGGGCCTGCCGGGCGGGCGCACCCGGGTCATGACGAAGGGCGTCAGGCTCACCCACGCCGTCCCGTCGTAGGCGTCGACGGCCAGTTCCCGGGGCAGCAGCCCGCGCACGTCCTCGGGGCGGTAGGGCCAGTGGACGAAGGTCTGGGTGAGCCACTCGGCGCGCCCCACGGGCAGCCGTACGCGCTCGTCCGGCGCCCCGCGTCGCTCCGCCGATCCGGACACCGTCACCTCCGCGTGTCCCTTGCGAGGTGTCCCTTGCCGGGTGTCCCCTTTCGGGGTGTCCCCCGCGAGGGGTGCCTTACGCGTCCAGGTGTGCTGACCGGGCGCAGGAGGGGCACAGCCCGTGGTAGGTGACCTCGACCTCGGACACCGTGAAGCCGAACCGCTCCTCCGCCGGGAGGTCGGCCAGCGGATTGCCGGTGGGGTGGACATCGCGGATGGTGCCGCAGCCGGAGCACACCAGGTGCTGGTGCGGGTGGTGCGCGTTGGGGTCGTAGCGCTTGGCGCGGCCGTCGGTGGAGACCTCTGTGACCTCGCCGAGGGAGACCAGCTCGCCCAGGGTGTTGTAGACGGTCGCGCGGGAGATCTCGGGCAGCCGCCGCGCCGCGCGGGCGTGCACCTCGTCGGCCGTCAGATGCACGTGGTCGCCGTCAAGGACCTCCGCGACGACACGCCGCTGGGAGGTCATCCGCCAGCCGCGCCCTCGCAGTCGCCCCAGCAGGTCACTCATATCGGTTCACCTATTCAGGCTCGGGTGGATACCCGGAGTTTATCAACGGTCGTCCGGGTTCCGACTGGGTATGGGTTTGGCGTGCTTCTTGACTTGGACTCTGTCCATCGTAGGATCGGTTCCGACGATAGCCAAGAGACCGGACGACTCCCCCACGACAGGAGTCTTCCCGCGACGAGGCCGAGGTCACCCCCAGGGGCCTGTGCCCTGCCCGTTCCACCACCCGCGGTTCCCGAGCACCGCGATCCGCCCGGTCCGGAAGGATTCCCATGTCTGAGAACCATGAAGCAATCGTCACCGACGCGAAAACGGAGGGCGGAGGCGGCTGCCCGGTCGCGCACGGGCGCGCGCTGCACCCGACTCAGGGCGGCGGAAACAGCCAGTGGTGGCCGGAGCGGCTCAACCTGAAGATCCTCGCCAAGAACCCGGCCGTGGCCAACCCGCTCGACGAGGACTTCGACTACGCCGAGGCGTTCAAGAGCCTCGACCTCGCGGCCGTGAAGCGGGACATCGCCGAGGTCCTGACCGACTCGAAGGACTGGTGGCCCGCCGATTTCGGCCACTACGGCCCGCTCATGATCCGGATGGCCTGGCACAGCGCGGGCACCTACCGGATCAGCGACGGCCGCGGCGGCGCCGGCGCCGGCCAGCAGCGTTTCGCCCCGCTCAACAGCTGGCCGGACAACGGCAACCTCGACAAGGCCCGCCGTCTGCTGTGGCCGGTCAAGAAGAAGTACGGCCAGAGCCTCTCGTGGGCCGACCTCCTGATCCTCACCGGCAACGTCGCCCTGGAGTCCATGGGCTTCCAGACCTTCGGCTTCGGCGGCGGCCGCGAGGACGTGTGGGAGTCCGAGGAGGACGTCTACTGGGGTCCCGAGACCACCTGGCTCGGCGACGAGCGCTACACCGGCGACCGCGAGCTGGAGAACCCCCTCGGCGCGGTCCAGATGGGCCTCATCTACGTCAATCCGGAGGGCCCGAACGGCAACCCGGACCCGATCGCCGCGGCCCGCGACATCCGTGAGACGTTCCGCCGGATGGCGATGAACGACGAGGAGACGGTCGCCCTGATCGCGGGTGGCCACACCTTCGGCAAGACCCACGGCGCGGGCCCGGCCGACCACGTCGGCCCGGACCCGGAGGCCGCTCCCATCGAGGCGCAGGGCCTCGGCTGGGCGAGCACGTACGGCACCGGCAAGGGCGGCGACGCGATCACCAGTGGCCTGGAGGTCACCTGGACCAGCACGCCGACCCAGTGGAGCAACGGCTTCTTCAAGAACCTGTTCGAGTACGAGTACGAGCTGACGAAGAGCCCGGCCGGCGCCCACCAGTGGGTGGCGAAGAACGCCGAGGCGATCATCCCCGACGCGCACGACCCGTCGAAGAAGAAGCTCCCGACGATGCTCACCACCGACCTGGCGCTGCGCTTCGACCCGGTCTACGAGCAGATCTCGCGTCGCTTCTACGAGAACCCCGAGGAATTCGCAGACGCCTTCGCCCGCGCCTGGTACAAGCTGACCCACCGCGACCTGGGCCCGAAGTCGCTGTACCTCGGCCCGGAGGTACCGGAGGAGACCCTGCTGTGGCAGGACCCGCTGCCCGAGGCCGAGGGCGAGGTCATCGACGCCGGGGACATCGCGTCCCTCAAGGCCAAGCTCCTCGACTCGGGGCTGACCGTCTCGCAGCTGGTGTCCACCGCGTGGGCGTCGGCCTCGACCTTCCGCGGCAGCGACAAGCGCGGCGGCGCCAACGGCGCCCGCATCCGCCTGGAGCCGCAGCGCGGCTGGGAGGTCAACGACCCCGACCAGCTGGCGCTGGTGCTGCGCACCCTGGAAGGGATCCAGCAGGAGTTCAACTCCGGTGCCAAGAAGGTCTCCCTGGCCGACCTGATCGTGCTCGGTGGCGCCGCCGCCGTGGAGAAGGCCGCCAAGGACGCCGGTTACGACATCGAGGTGCCCTTCACGCCGGGCCGCGTGGACGCGACGGAGGAGCACACCGACGCGGAGTCCTTCGCCGCGCTGGAGCCCACCGCCGACGGCTTCCGCAACTACCTCGGCAAGGGCAACCGCCTGCCGGCCGAGTACCTGCTGCTCGACCGGGCGAACCTGCTGGGCCTCAGCGCCCCCGAGATGACCGTCCTGGTCGGTGGCCTGCGGGTGCTGGGCGCGAACCACAAGCAGACGTCGCTGGGCGTCCTCACCGACACCCCCGGCCGGCTGACCAACGACTTCTTCGTCAACCTGCTCGACCTGGGCACGACGTGGAAGGCGGTCTCGGAGGACCAGAGCACCTTCGAGGGCCGCGACGACGCCACCGGCGAGGCCAAGTGGACCGGCAGCCGCGCCGACCTGGTCTTCGGGTCGAACTCCGAGCTGCGCGCGCTCGCGGAGGTGTACGCGAGCGACGACGCGAAGGAGAAGTTCGTGAAGGACTTCGTCGCGGCGTGGGACAAGGTGATGAACCTCGACCGGTTCGACCTCGTCTGATCCCACCTGATCCCAGTGATCATTGAGTGACCAGGGCTGATTCTCCTGAACAGACCTGAAGGCGACGTCCGGGTCGGCCCCCACGGGCCGGCCCGGACGTTTTCGCGGTCCGCGCCCCGGGAGGCACGCGGGTCGCCCTACTTCAACCGGACCTCGTCGTAGCGCCCCACCACGACTCTCGCCTGGTTCTCCAGGCTCTCCGAACCGGCCAGCCAGTAGTTCCCGTGCCCGTGGGTGTCCGTGGACATCTGCTTGGCGCCGAAGACGGGGTCGTGGGGGGTGATGAACTGCGTCAGGCCCTCGTGGTGGCCATGGGTGGGCGCGCCCAGCCTGGGCACGGGGTCGTCCTTCGCCTTCTGGTTCCACACGTGTCCGGAGGGCACGTCCAGGTCCTCGGCCCGCCCCACCTGGACGCCGGGGCTGCCGCTGAACATCACGTCGGACGCCTCCAGCGTGCCCTGGCGGGCGGCCGAGCCCACCAC
>NZ_MAXF01000189.1 GCF_001704635.1 Streptomyces sparsogenes
CTGGACGCCGGCCGCTGAACATCACGTCGGACGCCTCCAGCGTGCCCTGGCGGGCGGCCGAGCCCACCACCACGGACCCGTAGCTGTGGGCCTGCACCGACAGGTGGTCCTCGGCCGCCGGGTCGTGGGAGGTGTGCAGCCCCGACAAGAAGTCGTTGAAATCCCCGGCCGCCCGGTCGGCGTACCTGTTCAGCGCGCCTTCCGGGAAGAGGTTCTGCGGAGCGTCATAGCCGTTCCAGGTGATGGTGGACACCTTGGGCTCGCCCGGCATCGCGCTGGCGGCCTGCCAGAGGTTGGTGCCCGCGACCATGGGCGTGTAGATGCCGCTCAGCCTGCTCTTCGTGCCGCCGACCATCACGGCGGTGTGATCGGCCGTGTCCGGGTTGCCGTTCGCGATGATGGCGCGCCCGTTGTTCTCGGCGTCGAAACCCAGCAGATACGCCGGTGGAAGCCCGTCGCCCCTCGGCCGGCCGACGGAAAGCCGCGAATCGGGGAAGGCGTCCGTCTTTCCCGTCGAGTCGAAACGCTGCTGAATGCGCCTCATGCCGTCGAGCGAGCCGATCAGGTGCTTGCGCTTGCCGTCCCACTCGCGCCACTCCGGATTGAGCACCATGACCCGTCCGGCCGCCATGTACTTGGGCTTCGGCTCGGGTGGCAGGTTGTCCAGCTCGGTCTGGTACTTCGCCCGCTGCTCGTTGAACCAGACACGGTTCGCCTCGTCGCGGTCCTCGGCGGGCAGTCCGTCCAGCTTGCCCACGCTCGCCGGGTAGAGGGAGATGTACTCCGCCCGCTCCTCTTTGCTGAGGCTCTTCCACCAGGCCGCGTTCTCCTGGGGCGACTTGTCCTCGGGAATGCCGCGCAGATAGCCGCCGACCGTCTTCTTGACGTCGCCCCGGTCCTGTCCTGG
>NZ_MAXF01000019.1 GCF_001704635.1 Streptomyces sparsogenes
CCCCGCGCCCCAGGAGGCGGGCAGCAGCGACAGCCGCGCCCCGGCGTCGGCGTGGGCCCGGAACAGTTCGGGGAAGCGCACGTCGTAGCAGGTGGCCAGGCCGATCCGGACACCGTCGAGGTCGAAGGTCACCACCCGGGAACCGGGCGCGACGGAGTCGGACTCCGCGTAGCCGAAGGCGTCGTACAGGTGGATCTTGTCGTACGAGGTCTCCACCCCGGGCCCGGTGGCCAGCAGGGTGTTGGTCACCCGGCCGTCGGGCGCCGGGGTGAACATGCCGGCCACCACCACGAGACCGGCGTCCTCGGCGATCTGCCGCACCCCGGTGGCCCATGGCCCGTCGAGCGGCTCGGCCAGGGGCGCCGGCGGGGTGCCGAAGCAGGCCATCGTCGCCTCGGGGAAGACAATCAGACGGGCGCCGGCGGCCGCTGCGCGGTGTGCCTGCTCGCGCAGGACGGCGAGGTTCCGCTCCGGGCGCGGGCCGCTGACGATCTGGCTCAGTGCGATACGCATGACGGTCTGCCTCATTCCCTGGACGTTGCCGAAGAGTCCCTACGGGTGGGTACGTGACGCCCCGGGGGTGCGCTCATTGTGCGGCCCGGAACATCTCGGCCGTGTCCCGGGGACGCCACGGGACATCACTCGCCGGCCCGGGCGGGAACTGGCCGACCGTCAGCCGTGCGCCGACCGTGGAAAAGCCGCCGGCCGCACGCCCCGGAGGGGGTCGTGCGGCCGGCGGCCTTCCTCACTTCACGCCTACGCCTCCCTGCCGGTACGCATCAACACCCCAGCCGCCACCAGGCCGAGCACGCAGGTGACGGCACCGACGACGACGTTGTTCCAGATGATTCCCGCGTCGGGGAACCGTGTGACCACCCAGGGAGAGATGATCATCCACACACCGATCGCGGACATCGCCCAGCACAGGCTGTACATCCGGCGCGGCGCCGTGGTCAGTCCGATGCCCAGCAGAGCCACGCAGATGCCCAGGATGAGGTTGTTGACCGTGAGGTCCGGGCGGGCGCCCGAGAAGTGGACCACCCAGGGAGAGATGGCGAAGTAGAGACCGGCCAGGAGCACCGGCCCGTCGACGAAGACGACATCCCGCGCGCCGAGCATCCGTGCGTAACGCTCGCGCATCTCGGTCACGTCGGGGTGGCGCGTGATATCACTCCTGTGGCGTGAGACGTCGGCCATTACGACTCGCCTCCTTCGATCCATGCAAGTCTGACCGCGCAGTGCGGCGCTGTGCCGCACCACCATTGTGCGCCTCGCCTCGGTTTATAGGTAGATGTCTGGTTCGGCGGGAAGGAGGGCTGTTTCGGCGGGAAGGGCGGGGCCGCACCCGGGAGCTGCGCGGCCCGGCGCACGTCAGGAGGGGTGGACCTCGGCGTGCTTCGCGTACCAGGCGCGGTCGAGGTCGGTCACGTTGACGGTGATCTGCACGGCCAGCCCGGGCACGGGCGCCAGGTGGGCGCGCGCGACCTCCAGCACGGCGGCGGTCAGCGCCCGCTTGTTCTCCGCGTCCCGGCCGGACAGGATCGCGGCCTCGATGTGGATGATGGCGTGGTGCGGGGCGCCGTCGGCGATGACGGCCTCGTCGAGCCGGTGGAAGCGGGTCTTGCAGGCGTCCACCGTGGTGTCCACGGTCTTGGCCACGACCGGGTGCAGGGCGAGGCCGAAAGCGCGCCGGTCGAAGGCCTCGGCCAGGGTGTCGGAGTACTCGACGACGATGTGCGGCATGGGAAAGCGCTCCTCAGGGGATCGGCGCGGGCTGCGCTCGCGGGTCCGGTTGCGTGGGCATCGTCGCACCCGGCCGGCGCGGCAAGCGCGGGGGGCCGCTCGTCTGCTTCAATAGGAGCATGGCCAGCCTCCCTGACGCCGCGACGGGTCCCCTCGACCTCGAGCCGTTCTGGCCGTCCCGGCAGGCGCACCACTTCGACCGCGAGTGTTGCCGCGCTTCGTATGCGCGGGCCCGCTCGCTCGGCCGCTGACGCCGCTCGTCCGCTCAGCCGCCCCGCTCCCGGGTGATCTCCCGGCGGCCCAGCCCGCGCGCTCGACGACCATCCGTCCCCTCAAGCGCGAAAGAGCCGAAAGCCCATGACGAACGTCCGTAGCCTGTCCTCCTCCGCCGTCTCCGCCGCCACCTCCGGCTCCCCGGCCGCCGCGTCCGGCCGCCACCCCCATCCGAACCGGCAGCGGCTGCGAGCCGTCGCACCCGACGAGGTCCCGCCGGTCGCCGAGCTGCTGCACTCCGGCGCCACCTGGCTGCCCGCCCCCGCCCACACGCTGCCCGCGCTGCCCGGACAGCCGCCGATGGTCGGCTACCTGGTGCTCGTCCCGGCCGACCGGGTGGCCCCCGACGCGTTCGCGCCGCCCGCCGCTCCCGCCACCACGGCCGCCGCCGGGGCGGGCGCGGGCGAGACGAGGCGCGGGGCGCCCGGGACGGGCGACGAGCTGGTCCGGATCGATCCCGAGCAGCGCACCGCGCGTGTGGCCGGGCGGCTGCTCGACCTGACGTACCTGGAGTTCGAGTTGCTGGCCCATCTGGTGGCGCACCCCCACCGGGTGCACACCCGCGACCAGCTGGTGACCACGGTGTGGGGGTACGGACACGTCGGCGACGGCCGGACCGTGGACGTCCATGTGGCCCGGCTGCGGCGGAAGATGGGCGCCGAGCACCGCGGGACGATCGTGACGGTCCGCCGGGTCGGCTACAAGTACGTGCCGACGGCCTGACGTTCACCGGGCGGGCCCCGGACACAGCACACGACAACGCCCGCCGCGCCGGGTCGGGCCCTTGGAGGGCCTGATCCGGCGCGGCGGGCTGCTCGGCGGCTGGTCGGGGCCTCAGCCCCGGTGACCGGCGGACGCCGTCGGCCGCTCCTGGGGCAGGGGCGGCAGCTCCGCGTCCTGCTCGCCGTGGTTGAGGCTCGGCAGCCAGGCCAGCGCCTTCGGCAGGTACCAGTTGCGCTCCCCGAGCAGCGCCATCACCGAGGGCAGCAGCACCATCCGGACCAGCGTGGCGTCCACCAGCACCGCGACCGCGAGGCCGACGCCCATCTGCTGCATGTCCTGCATCCGCAGGAGGGCGAAGACCGCGAACACCGCGACCATGATGGCGGCCGCTCCGGTGACCGAGCCCGCCGTGGACCGGATGCCCTCGCGGATCGCGTCCCGGGTGGCCAGGCCCCGGTCGTGGGCCTCACGGATCCGGGAGACCACGAAGACGTGGTAGTCCATCGAGAGCCCGAAGAGGATCACCAGGACGAACAGCGGCATCCAGCCCTCGATCGCCCCGGCCGGCTCCATGCCCAGCGTCTCCGCGCCCCAGCCGTGCTGGAAGACGGCGGTCATCGTGCCGTACGCGGCGCCGACGGACAGCAGGTTGAGCAGGATCGACGCGATGGCGATCGGCAGCGACCGGAAGCACACCAGCATCAGCAGGAAGGTGACGGCGGCGATGAAGAGGAACACCGGCGCGATGTCGCTGTTCAGCTGGTCGTTGAAGTCGATGCTGGAGGCCAGCTCCCCGCCCACGTAGGCCTTCTCGGAGACCGGGCCGAGGACCTGGGGGACGAGGTCGTCCTTCAGGGTGTGCAGGGCGTGCTTGGAGGTGGCGTTGGCGCCGTTCCCGGCCAGCGGCACCTCGATGCGCGCCACGCCCTCCTTCTTGTGCAGCTGGACCTCGACGTTCTTGCCGAACTCGCCCGAGGCGGCGAGCTTCCGCCGGAAGTCGGCGACCGCGCCCTGGAAGCGGGGCGAGGACACGTCGTCGGACCGCAGGACCACCTCGGCCGGGGCGGGGCCGCCGGGGAAGGACTCGGTGATCTCATTGAAGGCCACCGTCAGCTTCGAGTCCGAGCCGAACTGCTTCTCCATGCCGAGCTGCTCGGTCTTCATCCCCAGCGCGGGGGCGCACAGCGCCAGCAGCAGCGCGCCCGCCAGGACCGCGAACAGGCCCGGCTTGGCCAGCACCGGCTTCATCATCCGGCCGGAGATGCCGCCGCTGGCGTGCACGCCCTTCCTGCGGCGGCGGTTCAGCAGCGGCACGCGCCCGGCGTCGACCCGGTCGCCGAGCCAGGACAGCATCGCGGGCAGCACGGTCACCGAGCCGAGCATCGCGGTGAAGACGACCAGGATGGTGGCCACCGCGAAGCCCTTGAAGAGCAGCAGGCCGGACAGGAACATGCCCGACATGGCCAGCATGACCGTGACACCGGAGATCAGCACCGCCCGGCCGCTGGTCTGCGCGGCGATGCGCAGCGCGGTCTGGGCGTCCCGGCCCGCGGCCCGCTCGTCACGCTCGCGCCGCAGGTAGAACAGGCAGTAGTCGACGCCGACGGCCAGGCCGACCAGGAACATCACGGAGTTGGTGCTGGAGTACATCGGCAGTTCGTGGCTGGCCAGCGCGAGCAGGCCGAAGGTGCCGACGCAGGCGGTCAGCGCGAGGAAGACCGGCAGCAGCGCGGCGACCAGGGCGCCGAAGACAACGAGGAGGATGCCCAGCGCCAGGGGGACGGCCGTCATCTCCGCGGTCTTCATGTCGCCGGAGAGCATGTCGTTCAGGCTGTGCGCGAAGGTCGCGTCGCCGAACTCGTACAGCTTGACGCCCTCATGGCGCGCCTCGGTCTCCTTCACCGCGTCGAGCACCGGCTGCATCCGGTCGCCCGCGGTGTCCGGGTCCCCCTTCATCTCAAAGCCGATCAACCCCTCCCGGCCGCTCTCGGAGCGCACCGGGCGCTGGACCCGCTCCGTCTCGCCGCTCTTCTCCAGCCGCGCCGCGAGGTCGCCCGCGGCGGCCCGCCAGCCGTCCGGCTCGGCGCTGCGCAGCATCACCATCTCGCCGGCGGGGGGTTTGAGCCCGGCGTCCTCCAGGACCTTCTCGGCGCTCGCCGAGTCGCCGCTCCCGTTCTGGGAGTTGGTCATCTCATTGATGCCGGACATGCCGCCGATGACGGCGACGACCACGACGAACAGCAGCCACCCGATGATCGCGGTCTTGCGGTGTCGGGTGCTCCACCCGCCGAGTCGTACGGCGAGGCCCCGCCTCGTTGCGCTCATGGCGTCTCCCCCGGGGAGGTGTGAGTCCTGCGCGAAACCGGTCACGGAACCGGTGACGGAACCGGCAGGACTGAACGGACTGAACGGACCGTTGAGGTCACGTCATCGACGCTAGAAAACGGCGGGCTCGCGCCCCAGCCGCACAAGCCCCCCATTCGGGGAGGCAAAAGGAGAGTCCCGGGGGTGGGGCTAGGTATACCCCGGGACGGGGGCAGGGCCGAGTGACCGGGCGGGCGGGGTCCGCCAGACTGGGAGCGTGGGAGCCGGGGGGACCGGCCCCTCCCGGTCGGGGCGCGGGCCCGGAGCGGGTCCCGCGCAGGCGTCAGGGGGATCGTCCGATGAAGATTCGCAGCGCGCTGCTGGCCACCGGCCGGGGGCTGGGGCTCGCGATCGTCTCGCTCGCCGGGTCCATCACCCTGTTCGTGCTCGCGGTGGTGTCCCTCGCCCTGCTCCCGCTGGGCGTGGGAGTGCTCACCACCCCGCCCGTGCTCGGCGCGGTGCGGGCCCACGCCAACCACAGGCGCCTGCTGGCCGCCCGCTGGTCCGGGGTGAAGGTCCCGCTGCCCTACCGCGCCCTGCCTCCCCACCGGCGCGGCGGGCTGGTGGGCCTGGTGGAACAGTGCTCGCTGCTGCTGAAGGACCCGGCGACCTGGCGGGATCTGTGGTGGCTGGCCGTCGACATGACCGCCGGGTTCATCACCGCCCTGCTGGCCTTCGCCTTCATTCCGTTCGGTCTGGAGGGCTGGACGCTGGCGCTGGGCACCTGGAAGCCGATCGTGCGCGCCGCCGGCGGCTACTGGTACGCGTTCATCCCCATCTCCTCCCAGTCCACCGCGAATCTCGCCGCCCTGCTGGGCAGCGGCTTCCTCGTCCTGGGCGTCTTCGCCTCCCCCCTGCTGCTGCGGGCCCACTTCCTGCTGGGCCGGGCCTTCCTCGCCCCCACGCCGGGGATGGCGCTCGCCGAGCGGGTCCGGCACCTCACCGAGACCCGGCACGACGCGGTCGACACCTCCGCCGCCGAGCTGCGCCGCATCGAGCGGGATCTGCACGACGGCGCGCAGGCCCGTCTGGTCGCCATGGGCATGAGCCTCGGCGCGGTGGAGGCGCTGGTCGAGAAGGACCCGGCCAAGGCCAAGGAGTTGCTGGCGGCGGCCCGCGCCAGCTCCGCGGAGGCCCTGGCCGAGCTGCGCGACCTGGTCCGCGGCATCCATCCGCCGGTGCTGGCCGAGCGCGGCCTGGGCGACGCCGTGCGGGCCCTGGCGCTGCGGATGCCGCTGTCCGTGGAGGTGGACGCGGACCTTCCGGGCCGGGCCGCGGAGCCGATCGAGTCGGCGGCGTACTTCGCGATCAGCGAGCTGTTGACGAACGCGGCGAAGCACTCCGGCGCCCAGCGGGTGTGGGTCGACATCCATCACGACGACGGCGCCGGCTCCCTGCGCATCGCGGTGACCGACGACGGGAAGGGCGGGGCGGCCCCCTCGGAGGGCTCCGGGCTGAGCGGGCTGCGGCGGCGGCTGGGCGCCTTCGACGGGGTGCTGGCCATCAGCAGCCCGGTCGGCGGGCCGACGATGGTGACGATCGAGATACCCTGCGAGCTCTCCGTCGCCCGGCCCACCGCCTGAGGCCCCGGGAAACCCGGGGGCGGACCGTCGTACGCCGGTGCTAGCGTGCTGGGGTCGGCCGCGGGACTCCGGCGCGACTTCCGGAACCCGCCTGTGAAGCGATGATTCGCAGTTCGTGCCCCCATTCCCCGGCCGACCCCCGCCTGCCGCGCCGCCGGAAGACCGAAGCAGGAAAACGACGCAGGAGACCGGCACAGGAGACCGGCGCAGGAGACTGAAGCAGGAGACGCACGTTGGAGAGCTACGCCGATCTCGTGGCGGCCGAGGACCTGCTGCTGTTCGTGAACGCGGCGATCACCTCCACCGGACAGCGGGAATTCCGTTCCCGGGCCGAGGAGCAGCGCATGTCGCTGGACTTCCTCCACGCGTATGTGCTCGGCAACTACCGTGAGCTGTACGCGGCGACGCTCGCCCTGGACATCAACCACCACAACGCGGTGCGGATCGTGCGCGGGCTGCTGGAGACCGCGTCCGAGGCGACGCCCGCACAGCGCAGCGCCGAGGGGCCGCTGATCGCCAGGCGGCTGGCCCTGCTTCCGCCGCAGCGGGTGTACCGGCTCTTCCGCGAGCTGCGCCGGGCCGGGGTCAACAACCGCCGCACCCGGGCCATCATGCGGGACTGGCTGGCCGCCCGGCCCGATCCGGCGCTCGACGCGGTCAAGTACCGCTCCGGGGTCAAGGCCGCCGCCCGCCACGCGCATCTGCGGCTCGACGGCGAGCTGGGCGACTTCCTCTTCGAGCCCCACACCCGCCGGGCCGGCTTCACCACCCCCCTGTTCGACGCGTGGCGCCGCGCCCACTACAGCCACAGCGCGCTGTACGAGCTGCCGTACACCGTCGCCGAGGGGTTCGCGGCGGCGCACGGCATCGACCGGGCCGCGTTCCTGGAGCGGATCGCCCCGCGCCTGACCCGGCTGGAGCGGCTGCGGCTGCGGGAGTCGGCCCGGGACCACCGGGTGGACGGGGTGGCCGGCGACCTCGCCGCCCTGCCGCTGACCCGGCTGGCGAGCTATGTCCTGGCCCTCCCCCTGGACGACCGGGCCCGCCGCCGCGAGGAGCTGACCGCCGCGCTGCGGGCGGCCGCGCGGCGCACCGCGGGCCCGCGCGCGGGCAGCTGGGGCCGGGTGGCCGCCGTGCTGGACGACAGCTTCTCGACCCTCGGCTCGGGGCAGAAGCGGCGCCGGCCGCTGGCGGTGGCGCTTGGCTGCCACTTCCTGCTGGAGGCGCTGGCCGGCGAGTGGATCCCGCTGTGGCTGTCCGGCCGCACGGACGCGCTGCTGACGTATCCGTACGGGCCGACGCCGCTGGGCGCCCGCGTCCTGGACGCGCTGGAGCGCCGCCCGGACCGGCTGGTGATCGTCTCCGACGGCTTCGACAACGCGCCGCCCGGCCTGGCCGGCGAGGTGCTGCGGGTGTGGCGCGGGCGGCTGGACCCGGAGGGCCGCACCAGCGTGGTCCACCTCAACCCGGTGTACGAGGCGGAGGACTTCGACGTGCGGCGGCTGGCGCGCGAGGTGCCCACCGTGGGGGTGCGGGACGCGGAGGACCTCCCGGCCCTGGTGGAGCTGGCCCAGTTCACGCAGGGCCGCACCCAGGCGGCCGATCTGTGGGCGCATGTGGGCGCCCGCGTGCGCGGCTTTCTGCGGGAGGAACGGTGAAAGGGGAAGAGGCGCCCGTGGAGCTCGCGGGCCTGACCGCGCTGCCCTCCCAGGTGTGGGGCGCCATCCGCCTGGTTCCGCTGGTGCGCGAGGAGCCGATCGCCGACCTGCGGCTGGACGACCGGCTCTACGGGGACGACTTCGCCGCCGTGGAGCTGGACCGGCGCACCGCGTACTGCTCCTACATCCCGCACGGCTCCGTGGCGACCTGGACCGACGACGGCACCCCCGCGTCCTCCTACGGCACCCAGCTGCGGCCGGGCGCGGGCGGGGAGCACCCCGCGTGCGTCCCGCTCCGCTTCCACCGCCGGATGGCCCGCCGCGCCGACCGGAACCGGGTGCGCTTCCTGCCCCTGCACCTGGCCCTGGAGGGCTATCTGGCGCTGCACTTCGGCGGCCCCGACGTGGTCTGGGAGGAGTGGTCCCGCCGGGCGGTGGCCCATGGCCTCTCCCCGCGCGTCGAGCAGGCGTACGCCGGGGCCGAGGTGGAGGGGCTGCGCGACGCGCTGCGGGTGTTCGAGATCCACCCCGGCCAGTGCGGGGTCATGGTCTACGCGGCCGACGCGCTCGCCGCCGCCTTCGTGGTGCCGCACCCCGACGACTACCGCGCCCTGCACTCCTCGCTGGTCCTTGACCTGTTCGGGGAGCTGGTGCACCACTACGCCACGCTGCACGGCCCGGTCCCGGAGTTCCGGGCCCGGCTGCGCGAGGGCGCGGTGAGCTCGCTGGCCGACCTGCGGGCCGAGGCCGCCCGGCAGCGGCGGGAGTGGGCCGCGTTCCACGACCGCACCATGGCGGGCGGGCTGCTCGGCGCGTCGTACGCCTTCCAGCGCGTCCGCACGATGGGGCCCTTCACCCTGTCCCGTTTCCTGCCGCCTTTCCACCGCAACACCGAGCAGCACATCGGCGAGACCATCACCCACCAGGACGGCCGGCTGGCGTATCTGAAGACCTTCCGCCTCTCGGAGGCCCAGATACGCCGCGGCCATCTGCTCACCGTGCTCGCCGCCCACGACTGGCGCCTGGAGGCGGCCGCCGGCGCGCTGGGCGTGAGCTGCGACCAGCTCGCCTCCCGCATGGAGCACGCGGGGTTCGGCGCGCTGCTGCGCCAGGACATACGCGACCGGTACCGCGCGGCGGCTCGCCGCGCGGCGCCCTGACGGCCTGATGCCCTGACACTCCGATCCCCTAGATGAGTGAGTCCGATGTTTGTGTTGTG
>NZ_MAXF01000190.1 GCF_001704635.1 Streptomyces sparsogenes
GGGAGGGTATCGGCTCGGTTTTTATGGTCTTCATGGCAGGACAAGGAAGGTAACAGAACGGAACAACGAAAGGGAGTGTTGAACGGCCCGGCGCCGCGCTGCGCGAACGCCCAGCTCAAGGGCCTGATCACGGCCGACCCTGTCACCCACGACGAAAGGAATGTATAAATGCGGACATGAGCAGACATGCCGCGACGGCCCGGAGCCGTCACCGGCCGCGGCCCCTGCCCGGAGCCTCCATACCGTCGCGCGGACGGAGGGGGCCGCTGCGGAGTGTGCGCAGCGTCGCCGGTCAGGTGTTCGCCCTGCAGCTTCTGTTGATCTTGGTGTTGGTGGCCGCGGCGGTGGCGATCCTGGCGCTCCAGGCGCGGAGCCAGAGCATCACGGACGCCCGGCGGCGATCCCTGGCGGTGGCCGAGACGTTCGCCCGGTCCCCCGGCGTGTCCGAGGCCATGACCACCCACGACCCGACCGCGCTGCTCCAGTCCCCCACCGAGGCGGCGCGGAAGGGCTCCGGTGTCGACAGCGTCGTGGTGTTCAACACCCACGGGATCCGTCTCACCCATCCCGACACGGGGCTGATCGGCAAGCGGATCATCGGGCCCGCCTGGGTGGTCCGCAGGGAGCTGGCCGGAGAGACGATCACCCGGATCTTCCGGGCGAGCCAGGGCCCCTCCGTGGTTTCCGCCGTCCCCATCACCAAGCCCGACGGCAGCCTGGCCGGCGGGGTGTCGGTCGGGGTCAAGGTCGAGAGCGTGAACGGCGTGGTGAAGGGCCGGCTGCCGGCGCTGCTCGGTGCCGCCACCGGAGCGCTGACCCTGTCCGCGGGCGGGACGGCGCTGGTGAGCGGGCGGCTGCGGCGGCAGACCCGCGGCCTGGGGCCGGCGGAGATGACGCGGATGTACGAGCACCACGACGCGGTGTTGCACTCGGTCCGCGAAGGAGTGCTGGTGCTGGCGGCGGACGGGCGGCTGCTGCTGGCCAACCAGGAGGCCCGGGAGCTGCTGGGACTCGCTCCGGACGCCGAGGGGCGCCACATCGGCGAGCTCGGCATCGAGCCGCGCCTGGCGGAGCTGCTGGCGTCGGGGCGCCCCGCCACGGACGAGGTGTACCCGTCCGGAAACCGGCTCCTGGCGGTCAACGTCCGGTCCACGGACCGTGCGGGCGGCCCCGCCGGGAGCGCGGCGACGCTGCGGGACACCACCGAGCTGCGGCTGCTGTCCGGCCGGGCGGAGGCGGCCCGCGAGCGCCTCGAGCTGCTGTACGACGCCGGTGTGCGCATCGGCTCCACGCTGGAGCTGACCGGCACCACCGAAAAGCTCGTGGAGGTGGCCGTCCCCCGGTTCGCCGACGTGGTCACCGTCGAGCTGCTGGACCCGGTGCTGCGGGGCGAGGAGCCCGCGCCGCCGTACGAGGTGCTGCACCGCACGGCGGCCGGCGGGGACACCACCGGACACCCCCTCTTCCGCCCCGGCGAGCGGGCCGTCTACCCGCCCTCCGCGCCGCAGCACCAGGCCCTGCGGACCGGCCGCGCCGTCCTTCGGGCCGATCCCGGGGAGGCCGTCGGGTACGGCGACGACGGCCGGCGGCCGCTCGACCACGGGATCCATTCGCTGATCACGGTTCCGCTGCGGTTCCGCGGGGTCACCCTGGGGCTGGCCAACTTCTGGCGGACCCGGGACAGCGTGCCGTTCGAGGAAGAGGACCTGGCCATCGCCGGGGAGCTGACCGCCCGGACCGCCGTCTGCGTGGACAACGCCCGTCGCTACGCCCGCGAACACGCCATGGTCAGCACCCTGCGGCGCAGCCTGCTTCCGTGCACTCTGCCCGATCAGGAGGCCGTGGAGGTGGCCTCGCGCTATCTGCCCGCGCCCGGCGGGGCGAGCGGTGGCTGGTTCGACGTCATCCCCCTCCCCGGCAACCGGGTCGCGCTGGCGGTCGGGCAGGTGGCCGGGCAGGGCCTGCACGCGGCGGCCACGATGGGCCGGCTGCGCACGGCGGTGCAGAACTTCTCGGCCCTGGACCTGCCCCCCGACGAGGTCCTCTCCCTCCTGGACGAGCTGGTCACCCGCCTCGACCTGGAACACGACGCGGGCGCCGACGCGGACACGGACACAGGCACAGACGCAGGCACAGGCACAGACGGCGATGGCGTCCGGATCGCCGGAGCCACGTGCCTGTACGGGATCTACGACGCGGTGTGCGGCCGTTTCACCGTGGCCCGGGCCGGCCACCCCGGCCCCGTGCTGGTGGGCCCGGACGGCGCCGTGGACACCCCGGCGGTGCCGGTCTCCCGGCCCCTGGGGCGGGGTGGGGAGCCCTTCGAGGCGGTCGAGCTCTCGCCGCCCGCGGGCAGCCGCCTGGTGCTGTACACCAACGGGCTGCTGGAGGACGACGACCGCGCCCTGGGCAAGGGCCTGGAGCGGCTGTGCCGCACCCTGGCCGACCGCCCGGACCTCGGCCCGGACGAGACCTGCCAGAGCCTGTTCGCCACCGTGCTCCCGGCCCGCCCGAGCGAGGACGTCGCGCTGCTGGTGGCCCGCACGCGGGTGCTCGCCCCACAGGACGTGGCCGAGTGGGACGTGCCGTTCGACGTGGCCGAGGTGGCCACCATCCGCGCCGAGTGCACCCGGCGCATCCGGGCGTGGGGCCTGGAGGAGGACGCCGACACCGCCGAGCTGATCATCAGCGAACTGATCACCAACGCGCTGCGCTACGGCGCCCCTCCGGTGCACCTGCGGCTGATGCGCGGCCGGAGCCTGGTCTGCGAGGTCTCCGACGGCAGCAGCACCTCCCCCCACCTGCGTCGGGCCCGGGCCACCGACGAGGGCGGCCGCGGGCTGTTCCTGGTCTCCCAGCTCGCCCGGCACTGGGGCACCCGCTACACCGCTGACGGCAAGGTCATCTGGGCCGAGCAGGCGATTTCGGCCGGTCAACCGGAAAACGCGTCCGGTACGGGGTCCAGGGAACGCCCTGTCTTCTCCGGGTCCGGCTGACAGAAAGACCCGGCGGAGACGACACCGGGCGTCCGGCAACGTGCTGGAGGTCGGCCAGGTCCTCGGGACCGGTCAGCAGCGACAGGGCAGGAGGGGCCCGGACCCCCGCGCCGGGCCACTCCTGCCGCCGGTCCTGCCGCCGGGTGGTTCCCTACCGCGCCACGCCGTCCCCGAAGCGCGCCTCCTTCTCCGGCGCGCCCAGCACGCGCGGGCCGAAGGACTGGGCGGCGCCGGTCGTCAGGCCCGACCTGGAGCCGCGCAGCACCCACACGGCGCCCGAGTCGGCGTGGGCGCCGTCCTCGTAGGGGGTGGCCACGGTCAGGTCGGCGCGGTGGTCGGCGTTGACATCGGAGAGGAGCACGCTCCGGCCGAAGTAGTCGCCCTCCTCGGAGCTGCCGGGCACGCCCGGGGTCGACTGGTGGAAGGCCTGCGCGCCCTTGCCGGTGAGGCCCGCCGCGCCGCCCTTGAGCAGGACGACGGCGCCCGCCTCGTGGACCGAGCCGATGTCCTCGCCGGGCACGCCCACGGCGATGTCGGGGTAGCCGTCGCCGGTGACGTCGCCGGCGGCCAGGGAGTAGCCGAACAGATCGCCGGGGTGCTGGTCGTGGTCGCCCTCCTCGCTCGCTCCGGGGACGCCCGGCGTGTCCTGGGTGATCTTCGTGGTGCGGGTGGAGGGGCCGGATGCCGAGCCGTAGACGACGCGGACGGCGCCGGCGACCCAGTCGCCGTCCTCCGACATCTGGTTGCCCTGCTGGGCGACCAGGTCGCCGTAGCCGTCCTTGTTCACATCGGCGACGACCCCGCCGGTCGTGTAGTGGCCGGTGGTCTTGGAGGTGCTGCTGACGCCGTCCTTCCCACCGGCCCAGAAGCGGGACTTGCCCTGCACGTCGTCGAAGCTGTGGCTGGTGACGAGGTCGTCGGCGCCGTCGCCCGTCATGTCGCCCACCGCGACGGCCTTGGGGTGGTCACCGTCCTTGAACGGCAGGACCTGGGTGGAGGAAGGGATTCCGGCGCGGGAGAAGGGGCCGTAACGCACGTCGAGGCCCTGGTCGCCGGCGGTCACGAGGTCGGCGTGGCCGTCGCCGTTGAGGTCGCCCGCCGCCAGCGAGTCGGCGGGCCCGGGGAGCGCGGTGCCGGTCCGCAGGCCCTTCGCGGAGCCCCAGAGCACCGCCGGGGCGGTGAAGTCGCCCACGACGAGGTCGGTGTAGCCGTCGCCGTCCAGGTCGCGGGCGGCCGTGGTGCGGCCGAAGGCGCCGTACGGCTCGACGTCCCCCGGGACGCCCTCGGTGGCCCGCGTGATCAGACGCGGGTGCGCGGTGTCGACGCCGGCCGCGGAGCCGTACAGCACCGAGACATAGCCCGCCTCCGCGGCGCCCGACACCGTGCCGCCGGGGGCGGAGACGGCGAGGTCCGCGTAGCCGTCACCGTTGAAGTCGACGACGGGCTGGGCCTTCGTGGCGGCGGCCGCGGGGGTGGCGAGCGGGCCGGACACCGCCAGGGTGGCGGTCAGCAGCGCGGCCACGGCGGCGATCGGGGCGCCGTCCACGCCCTTGGGGCGGGGGGTGGGGGCATCGGCCCGGTGGTGGAGGGGACGGTGCATCGATGTCTTCTCCCGTACGTCGGTTCGCCCGGCAGCCATGGCACGTCTGTGCACCGGCGGTTGGGCCTGGGTACGCCATTCGTTCACCTTGACCATCGAGCCCGGGAAAGGGTTGTGGTGCGGTGGGGCGGGACCGGATTTCGGGCCGTCCGGGTCAGCGCGCGCCGAACTCGCGGAGGACGCGGTTCAGATCGGCCGGATCGGCCGCGAGGCGCACCGGCCGCCCCGCGTCGTCGAGTTCGGCTATGTGCCAGCTCCTGGGGACGGTGTCGCCGTCGCTGCCCCGGGCCCGCCGCACGTCCTTGACGGTGAGCCGCTCGACCGGGATCCGCCTGGCGGCGAACCGGCCCGGGCCGGGGTGGGGGGTCACCGCGGGCGGGCCGTCTCCGAGGACGATGTGGGTGCCGAAGCCGTGCGGGTTGTAGTCGGTGTCCTCCAGGAAGCGGGCGGACACGAACACCTCCTGGCCTTCCCCGTCGGCCCCGCCGGCCGTTTCCGCCGCCCCGGGCGCCGCGTCCGTACCCTTGGGCATACGGATCCGGGTGGCGCGCCAGGCCCAGGCCAGCAGGCCCAGGGTGGTCAGCGAGCCCGCGGCCGCCCAGGTGACCGTCCGGGGGGAGCCGAGCAGGGACGTGGGGTGCAGATAGCACAGCGGCAGCAGCCACAGGGCGGTGCCGACGAGCGCGCCCACGAACGGAAGGGCCGAGGGCAGCACGTCGTCATCGGGCAGCCGGCGGGCCCGCAGTCGCAGCACCACGAGCGCCCCGGGGTAGCCCGCGGCGAGGGCGAGCACGGCGGCCACCACGGCCAGCTCCCCGGGGCCGCTGACGTGCTCGCGCCACACGAAGCGCTCGCCGGCGACCTGGCGCACCTCGCCGCGCCAGACGGTCAGTTCGACCCGGTCGCCGGTCCGGAATTCCTGGGCGGCCTCCTGGTTGACGGCGAGTCGCTCCAGCGGCCGGCCATCGGTGAAGTACAGCCTGCCGCCCCGCTTGGGGCCCCTGTCCTCGGTCCGCGCGATCACGGCCGGCAGGGTGGTCAGGCACTCGCGGCGCTCCGCGGCGGCCGTCCCGGCGGCGCACGGGCGGGCCGACTTCCACGCCTGTTGGTCGGAGGCGGCACCGGGCACGAACCACGCGGCCACCCCCGCGCCCGCGAGCAGCAGCGCGCACACGCTCAGCGCCCCGGCCCGGCCGGCCCCGGCGGTGCGGTACGAGACCACCGGCAGGTGGCTGGACTCGGGGTCCCCGTAACGGCGGTGCAGCGCGCGGAGCGCGTCCAGTGTGGCGTCGAATTCCGGGTCCTCGGACGACCAGCTCCGCGGCAGGGGCAGCAGCCGCTTGTGGCCGTCGCGCAGCACCAGGATGACGCGACGGGTGTTCTGGATCCGGGAGTTGTTCGCATGTCTCAGGCGTACGCGCAGGTCGGCGACGTCAGGCCAGGACACGCTCCGGCGGCGCCACCACGTCCGCCAGTGGATGCCCCGCGCGTCGGCGTCGGTCCGGAGCGTGGCCTGGTGCAGCGCCGCGACGCCGCCCAGGGCGAGCAGCAGGCCGATGCCCAGCCACACGTCCACGAGCCGTCCCCGGTACGCCAGGCGCGCCCCGGCCAAGGCCGCCCCGGCCACCCCGAGTCCGACGGAGAACCACAGGGTGCGCTTCCAGAGGGGACGACAGGTCACTTCCCGGGCATTGGTCATGCACCGAATCCTGCCACCGGCCGGGCCGCTCCGGCCCGGTGGTGTCCCGGGAGAAGTCCGGACCCGCGCGCGGGCGTTGGGGCCGCGGCCCGGGGCGGGGGCGGCCGGCCCGGCCCGCGGCGGCGCTCGCCGGCCGCTCTTGCGCAGGTCAGGAACGCTTGTCACAGTGACCGGACACGTCAGGAGGCTCCGTGAGCGAGAACCACCGAACGGATCGGCTGCCGCGCGCCAACGACGGGGAAACGCGGGCGGTCGGCCGTCCGCTCACCGTGGCCGACGTCCTGGCGCTGCCCGTCGTGGCGGCCGGACAGCCGCGGGTGGTCACCGGCGAGGACCGCCTCGACCGGCCGGTCCGCTGGGTGCACATCACCGAGCTGACGGACCCCGCCTCGTTCCTCAAGGGCGGCGAGCTGGTGCTGACCACCGGCGTGCCGCTGCCGGCGGAACCCGCCGGGGTGCGCCGGTATGTGGCCGAGCTCGCCGATGTCGGGGCGGCCGCGCTGGTGATCGAGCTGGTCCGGCGGTACCACCGCCCGCCCGAGGCGCTCATCCGCGCCTGCCGGTCCCGGGGGCTGCCACTCGTCACCCTGTCCCGGGACGTCAACTTCCTGGAGGTCACCCAGGTCGTCCATACCCTGATCCTCGGCGAGCAGATGGAGGCGATGCGCCGCACCCAGCGGATCCACGAGACCTGCACCGCCCTGACGCTGCGGGGGGCCGCCCCGGAGGACGTGGTGCGCGCCGCGGCGGAGATGAGCGGCCACACGGTGGTGCTGGAGAACCTGGTGCACCAGGCGATGATCTGCGAACCCGCCGACCGGGGGGTGGAGATCGCCCTCGCCGACTGGGAACGGCGCTCCCGGGCCACCCCCTCCGGCGAGCACACCGGCGTGGCGGGGCCGGAGGGCTGGCTCGTGACACCCGTGGAGTACCAGGGCGAGCGGTGGGGACGCGTGGTGATGCTGCCCGGCCCTCCCCCGGCCCCGGGCGGAAGGACACCGGACCACGCGCCGGCGTTCGGCTCCGAGGACGTGACCGTCCTGGAGCGGGTGGCGATGGCCCTGACCATCGCCCGTCTCATCCACCCGACGCACTGGGAGCGCAGGGCGCACCGCGGTGCGCTCAGGGACATCGCCGAGCAGCGCCACCGGTCCCCCGACGCGGCCCGGGCCCGCGCCGCCGCGCTCGGTCTGCCCACCGAGGACAGCCGGTTCCTCGCCCTTCTGGTGGACACCCGCGCCCGGGAGGAGACGGAGGAGCTGGAGGGCCGGATGGTCCACGAGCTGCGGATGGCGGCCGTACCGGCCCTCGTGGGCGAGCTGTTCCCGGGGCGCCTCGGCGCGCTGCTCTCCCTGCGCCCCTCGCAGCCCTGGCGGCCCCCGGTCGAGCGGCTGAGCCGCACCGCGCTCACCCTGGACCAGCGTGCGGTCGTGAGCGTCGGCGCCGAGGTCACCGATCTGCGCCACATCTCCCGCTCCTTCCGCGAGGCGACCCGCGTGGCGGAGGCGGCTCTGCCCGGGTCCCCGGGCAAGTCCTTCCACGAGCTGTCCGACATCGGCCTGCGGCAGTTGCTGCACGCGCTGCGCGAGGACGTACGGGTCCAGAGCTATGTGGAGCGGCAGCTCGGCCCGCTGGTGGAGCACGACACCCGGCACGGCACGGACCTGCTGCCGACCCTCCGCCACTACCTGGACGCCGCGGGCAACAAGACGACCGCGGCCCGCCGCGGCGACCTGTCGCGGCAGACGCTCTACCAGCGTCTGCACACCATCGAGCGGCTGCTCGGCTGCGATCTGGAGTCCGGCGAGCGACGGGCCGAACTGCACGTGGCGCTCATGGCCCTCGACGTGGCGCGGCTGGGCTGACGGGCGGTGGCGGAGCGCCCCGGCCCCGCGTACCGGCCCGCGGCCCGGCCGGCCCGCGGGGTCAGCGTCCCGCCGGTACCGGTGTGACGAGCGTGCCCTCGGTCATGAACCGGTGCAGGTTGCGGAAGGCGAGTTCGCCCATGGCCTCACGTGTCTCGTGCGTGGCGCTGGCGATGTGCGGGAGCAGGACGACCGTGTCCAGGTCGAGCAGCGCCTCGGGGACGTGGGGTTCGTCCGCGAAGACGTCCAGCGCCGCGCCCGCTATCCGGCCGTCGGCCAGGGCCTTCACCAGAGCCGGCTCGTCGATGACGCTGCCGCGTGAGACGTTGACCAGGTAGCCGGCGGGGCCGAGCGCGTCGAGCACCTCCGCCGAAACGAGGCCCTGCGTGGTGCCGCCCGCGGAGACCGCCACGACCAGCACGTCGCATTCCGCGGCGAGCGCGGCGGGCGATGCCACCCGGCGGTAGGACACGTCCTCGGCGGGCGTGCGCGAGCAGTAGAGGAGTTCCGTGCCGAAGCCCTCCAGCCGGCGGGCGATGGCGCGGCCGATCCTGCCGAGCCCGAGGATGCCGACGCGTTTCCCGCTCACCTTGGCGGAGAGGGGGAAGGCCGCCCCCTCCTGCCACGCGCCGCGGCGGACGAAGCGGTCGGCGGCCGACAGCCGGCGCATCACATCGATCAGGGCGCCGACGGCGAGGTCGGCCACGCAGTCGGTGAGCACATCGGGGGTGTTGCTGACGTCGATGCCGCGGGCGCGGGCCCGGGTGACGTCCGTGGTCTCGTAGCCGACCCCGAAGTGCACGATCGCGCGGAGCGCGGGCAGGGCGTCCATCAGGTCGTTCGACACGCCGATCCGGGCGCTGGTCACGGCGGCCACCACCTCGCCGCCGTGCTCCCGCAGATAGGCGTCGGGGTCGGGCAGTTCGGCGAGACGTACGGTGTGATGGTGCGCGGCCAGCGCGGTCTCCAGGGAGGACAGCAGCGGACAGACCTGGAGCACGGTTGAGCTGGGCATGGGAGCCACTCCCGTTCTTGTGGAATGGCCGGGAGCGTATGGCCGATTCCCATGCGTGTCCAAGGCCAAAAGGGTATCGCCCGATACCTTCTCCGTATCGCAGCGAGGCCGGGGAGGCCACCGCCACCGGCTCGCGCTCCGGCAACCGGCCCTTTCGTCAGATCTCTTGACGCCCTCGCACCTCACCCTTAGCTTCGGCGTTTACAAATGCGGACCGGGTACGCATGTATGGACGGCCATGTCGGCAGTCGCGTCTCCGGCAGCACCACTTCAGCCCTTTCGGAGATACGCCGACGATGAAGTCCTCCGTACGCTCCATCCCGCGCCCGGGAACGAGCCGGGGTCATGCGGTCCTCACCTTTCTCACCTCCGGCATCATGCTGCTGACCAGCGCCTGCGCCGTGGCGAACAGTGACACCGCCGGTGACACCGGCAGCGCGGACGGCAGCACCCTGCGGGTGGTTCTCACCCAGGAACCGCCGACCCTGGAGCCCTGCGAGTCATCGACGACCGCGACCGGTGTCGTCGTCCGCTCCAACATCACCGAACCGCTGGTTGAACGAGACCCCACCTCGGGGAATCTGGAGCCGCTGCTGGCGACCGGCTGGCGGCAGACGACGCCCAGGACATGGACCTTCGACATCCGCTCCGGCGTGACCTTCCAGAACGGGCAGCCGTTCACCGCGAAGGACGCGGCCTTCTCCATCGACCGCGCGGTGAACTCCGACCTCGCCTGCAACGTGGACGGCTATGTCTTCGGCGACGAGAAGCTCGACGTACGCGCCGTCTCCCCCACCCGGCTGACCGTCACCACCAAGGAGCCCGACCCCATCATCCCGCTGCGGATCAGCTTCATCGAGATCGTGCCGCGCACCACCGACACCAAGGCCAAGGTGCGCATACCGATCGGCACCGGCCCCTACGCCGTCAGGAGATGGCAGACCGGTGTCTCGATCTCCCTGGACCGCAACGACACGTACTGGGGCAAGGCCCCCGCCTACCCGCGCGCCACCTATGTGTGGCGCAGCGACGCCAGCGTCCGCGCCGCCATGATCAACAAGGGCGAGGCCGACATCGCCACCTCCCTGGACCCCATGGACGCCACCGGGGACAACTCCGTCGCCTACCCCAACAACGAGACCACCGCCCTGCGGCTGGACGGCCGTGAGGCGCCGCTCGACGACATCCGGGTGCGCCGGGCGATCGGCATGGCCATCGACCGCAAGGGCATCATCGACGCCCTTCTCGGCGGGCTGGCCAAGCCCGCCGCGCAACTCGTCCCGCCCGGCGTGGTGGGCCACAACGACGACCTGGTGCCCCCCTCGTACGACGTGGCCGCGGCCCGCGAGCTGGTCCGGCAGGCGGCCGCCGACGGAGTCCCCGTCACCCGGCGGATCACCCTCGTCGCGCGCAACGGCCAGTTCGCCGGCATCGCCGAGACGGCCGAGGCCCTGCAGTACGAGATGGCGCGGATCGGGCTGAACGTAAGGATTCGCATGGCGGACACGGCCACCAGTCTCCAGTACCAGCTGCGCCCGCTGCCCCGCGGCGTCGGGCCGATCGCCATGCTGGTCATGCACGGCAACCAGGCCGGCGACGCGGCCTTCACCACCAGTCAGTACCTGCTGAGCGAGGGCCCCCAGTCCACCTTCGGCACCCGCGAGCTGGACCGGCGCGTCGCCGCGGCCGGCGAGCTGTCCGGGAAGGCCCGCCAGAAGGCCTTCGCCGAACTGCTCGACTACCAGAACAGGACGGTCGCGCAGTACGCCTACCTCGCCCATATGCGGGGACTGCTCGGCCTGTCCCCGTCGGTGCGGTACCGGCCGAACTCCGCCACCGGAGACGAGATGCGGCTGGCCGAGGTCAGCCCC
The DNA here is from genome assembly GCF_001704635.1 of Streptomyces sparsogenes. GTDB lineage: Bacteria > Actinomycetota > Actinomycetes > Streptomycetales > Streptomycetaceae > Streptomyces > Streptomyces sparsogenes. The sequence goes on from NZ_MAXF01000190.1 coordinate 11,047, forward strand.
GTGAAGGCGGGACGGCACTGACATGACGACCTTCCTGCGCAAGCGCATCATCTCCAGCGCCGTCCCCCTGGTGTTCGTGGTGCTGGGGGTGTTCTGCCTGGCACGCCTGACCGGCAACCCGGTCGACCTCTACCTGCCGCTGAGCGCCACCCCCGGGCAGCGCGCGGAGTTCTCCGCCGCCCACGGCTTCGACGACTCCATTCCGGTGCAGCTGTGGCACTACCTCACCCAGGCCGCGCAGCTGGACTTCGGCACCTCGCTGCGCACCGGGCAGTCGGCCACGACGATGGTGCTCGACGCGTTTCCCGTCACCCTCCAGCTCGCCGGCATGACGATGCTCCTGGCGATCCTCGGCGCCCTGCTGGTGGGCAGCCTGGCCGCCCACCGGCCCAACTCGCTCATCGACCGGATCGCCGGTCTGCTGTCGATGACCGCGGCCAGCATCCCCGACTTCTGGTTCGCCATCATGGGGGTGCTCGTCTTCGGGGTGGGCCTGGACCTGCTGCCCACCTCGGGCACCCTGGGCGGACCCGAGATCTGGGTGCTGCCCATCGCCACCCTGCTGATCCGGCCCTTCGGCGTGCTCGTCCAGGTGGTCCGCGGCAGCATGGTCGGCGCGCTGTCCGCGCCGTACGTCAAGGTGGCCCGCAGCAAGGGGGCCGGCGCCGGGCGGGTGGTGTTCGGGCACGCCCTGCGCAACTCCGTCACCCCCGTGCTGACCGTGGCCGGGGACCTCACCGTCGGCCTGGTCAACGGCGCGGTGATCGTGGAGACGATCTTCGGGTGGCCCGGCATCGGCAAGCTCATGATCGACTCGATTCTCCAGCGCGACTTCGCCGCGCTCCAGGCCGCGGTTCTGATCACCGCGGTGACGATCTTCGCGCTGAACATCCTCGTCGACGTCTGCCAGGCGCTGATCGACCCCCGAGTGCGCCAGGCGGTGCCGGCATGAGCGAAGGAGCCACGATGACCGACCCCACCCCCCGCCCCGACGCCGAGACCTACGCCGACGCCGACGCCGACGCCGGCACCGGCACCGGCACCGAGAACTGCCCCCCGAGTGCCCGGCCGCCCCGCTGGTGGCGGCTGCTCGGCAGGGACCGGGGGGCGGCCGTCGCCGCCGTCGTCCTCGCGCTGGTGTTCCTCGTCGCCCTGTTCGGCCGGCTGTTCATCGGCGACCGGGCCATCCGGCAGGACCTCGGCGCCTCGCTGCGCCCGCCCTCCCTCGACCACGGCTTCTACGGGCTGCTCGGCACGGACGTGCTGGGCCGCAGCGTGCTGGCCCGGCTGGTCGAGGCCGCCGGGACGACGCTGTACGTCGCGGTGCCCGCGGTGCTGTGCTCGCTGGTGATCGGCTCCGCGCTGGGCATGTGGGCCGGCTACCACGGGGGGTGGCGGGAGAACGTCGCGATGCGCGTCGCGGACGTCATCCTCAGCTTCCCCTCCCTGCTGATCGCGGTGGTGGTGCTGTACGTGTTCGCGCCCAGCGCGCTGAACATCGTGCTGATCCTCGCCATCGCGCGCGTCCCCGTCTATCTGCGCACCGCCCGCGCGGAGTCGGCCGAGCTCAGAAGCCGCCTGTTCGTGGACGCGGCCCGGACCTTCGGCACCCCGAGCCGGAACATCATCCACCGGCACATCCTGCCGATCGCGCTGCCCACCCTGCTGACCGTGGCCACGCTCGACTTCTGCTTCGTCATGCTGACCGAGTCCTCGCTGAGTTTCCTCGGCATCGGGATCCAGCCCCCGGACGTCAGCTGGGGCCTGATGGTGGCCCAGGGCCGCCAGTACCTGCAGACCGCCTGGTGGATCGCCGTGCTGCCGGGGATCGCCATCGTGCTCACCACGGTGTCGGCCACGGTGCTCGCCGCCTGGGTGCGGCTGGCCACCGACCCCGGCCAGCGCTGGCGCCTGACGCTGCCCAAGAAGCGACGCGGCGCCCGAGCCGCCGTTCCCCCGGAGATGATCGCGTGAAGCCGTCAACCCTGCCCGCGCCCGCCGCGGACCGTCCCGTCGCGCTCGACGTCGAGGGGCTCAGCGTCGATCTGCGCACCCCCTCCGGCACGGTCCGTGCCGTGGACGGTGTCGGTTTCAGCGTGCGCAAGGGGCGCACCCTGGCCCTGCTGGGCGAGTCCGGCTGCGGCAAGTCGATGACCGCGCTGTCGATCGCCGGGCTGCTCGACCCGGTGGCCGAGGTGACGGGCGGATCCGTGCGGGTCTGTGGCACCGATGTCCTGCGGCTGGACGGAGCGGGCCGCAGAAAGCTCGCCGGCCCCGTGCTGTCGATCGTCTTCCAGGACGCGCTGACCGCGCTCAACCCCGTGCAGCCGGTCGGCAGGCAACTCGCCGAGCCGTTCCGCATCCACCGCGGGATGTCCCGGCGCGACTCCGCGGAGAAGGCGGTCGAGCTGATGACCCGCGTCGGCATCCCCGAGCCGCGGCTGCGCGCCCGCTCGTACCCGCACCAGTTCTCCGGGGGGATGCGCCAGCGCCTGCTGATCGCGATGGCCGTCGCCCTCGACCCCGATGTACTGATCGCCGACGAGCCCACGACCGCGCTCGACGTCACCGTGCAGGCCCAGATCATGCGGCTGCTGCGGGAGTTGCAGACCGAGCGGGACATGGCGCTCGTCCTGATCACCCACGACCTGGCGGTGGTCGCCCAGCGCGCCGACGACGTGGTGGTGATGTACGCCGGCAACGTGGTGGAGACCGGCCCGGTGGACGAGGTCTTCTCCCGCCCCCGCCATCCGTACACCAAGGGGCTGCTCGACTCCGTCCCCGAACACGCCGTCCGGGGCCGGCCGCTGCCCGCCGTACCGGGGAGCCCGCCCGAGCTGAGCGCGGTGCCCTCCGGCTGCGTCTTCCAGGCCAGGTGTCCCCTGGTCAGGGAGCGCTGCGCCCAGGAACGTCCTCGCCCGGTGTCCGTCAGCGCCTCCCGCTCGGCCGCCTGCCACTTCTCCGAGGAGCTCGACCATGTCTGACACCGCCCTCACCGGGACCACCGCACCCGACCCGCGGGGCCCCGGTGCGGCCGGCTCCCCGCCGCTGCTCGAAGTCAGGGGCGTCACCAAGGCGTTCGGCCACGGGCGCCGGCGCCTGACCGCGCTGGACGGGGTCGACGTACGGCTGATGCGCGGCGAGACCCTCGGCCTGGTGGGCGAGTCCGGCTGCGGCAAGTCGACCCTGGCCCGGGTGGTGCTCGGGCTCGAGCGGCCGGACTCGGGGACGGTCCGCTTCGACGGCACCGATCCGTTCGCCCTCGAGGGCAAGGAGCTGCTGGCCTGGCGGCGCCGGGTGCAGATGGTGTTCCAGGACCCGTTCGCCTCGCTCAACGCCCGGATGTCCGCGGCCGACCTCATCAGTGAGCCATGGCGCACCCACCGCGACATCGTGCCCACGGCGAAGGACCGGGAGCGGCGGGTGCGTGAGCTGCTGTCGCTGGTGGGGCTGCGGGAGAGCGACGCCCACCGCTATCCGGGCGAGTTCTCCGGCGGGCAGCGGCAGCGCATCGGCATCGCCCGCGCCCTGGCGCTCGACCCCGACCTCATCGTGTGCGACGAGCCGGTGTCCGCGCTGGACCTGTCGGTGCAGGCCCAGGTGCTCAACGTGCTCTCCGAACTGCGCGAGAGGCTCGGCGTCTCGTACGTCTTCATCTCCCACGACCTGTCCGTGGTCAGGCACGTCTCCGACCGGGTGACGGTGATGTACCTCGGCAAGGTCATCGAACACGGCCGCACCGAGGACGTCTTCGACCGGCCGCTGCACCCGTACACCGCCGCCCTCATGTCGGCCGCGCCCACACTGGACGTGTCCGGGCAGGCGCTCGGGGAGGAGATCCCGCTGCGCGGGGAGATCCCCTCCCCGTACGCCATCCCCTCGGGCTGCCGGTTCCGTACCCGCTGCTGGAAGAGCGAGGCCCGGTGCGCCGAGACCGCTCCCCCCGCCGTCACCCGCGAGGGCGCGGCGGACACCGGGGCGGACACCGGGGACCGGCAGCACGCGGCCCTGTGCCACTTCCCGCTGCTCGCCGGGGAGAGGGGAGCATGAGCCCGCCGGAGTTCGCCCTGCTGTTCACCACCGTGGCGGTGGGGGCGCTGTTCCAGGTCTCCATCGGCTTCGGACTCGGCCTGCTCGCCGCCCCGGTGATCGCGGCGCTGGACCCCTCGCTCACTCCGGTGGTGGTTCTGCTCCTGGCCACCGGGGTCACGGCCGCGGTCCTGGCGCTGGACCGCGGACACGCGGACCTGCGGGGAGCGGGGTGGGCGCTGGTCGGCCGGGTGCCGGGCGCGCTGGGCGGCGCGGCGCTGGTCGCCGTGCTGCCCGCCCGGTACCTCGCCCTCCTCGTCGCCGGGGTCGTCCTGGCCGGAGTGGCGGTGAGCCTGCGCGGCTTCGTGCCGAGGCCGGGGCGCGGGTCCGTGCTGCTGGCCGGCCTGGTGTCGGGGGTGATGGGCACGGCAACCTCCATCGGAGGGCCGCCGATGGCCATGGTCTGGCAACGCCTGAGCGGGCCGGCGCTGCGTTCCACGATGAGCGGGTTCTTCCTGGCCGGGTCCCTGATGAGCCTGGCCGCCCTGGCGGCGACCGGCTCCGTCCACCCGGACAGCCTGCGGTACACCGCCCTGCTGGCGCCGGCGGCGGCGATCGGAGTGCTGCTCGCCCGCCCGCTGTCGAGCAGACTGGACACGCGGCGCACCAGGGCCGTCGCCATGGTGCTCGCGGTGGCGAGCGCCACGGTGCTGGTGGTCCAGCAGTTCCTCTGAGCCGGTCGCTGAGCCGTCCGCTCTGTGCCGTCCGTCGGGGGCCTTTCGGTGGCCGTCGTCTTGGGGCGGCCGTCAGGCCCCCCGCGGCGGCCCACTGGTCCCCCGTACCACCAGCTTCGGCTCCAGCACCGCTTCGCGCGGGTCCAGTTTCTCGTTCTCCAGCCGTTCCACGGCGAAGCGTACCGCGTACTCCGCCATGAGCACCGCGTCCTGACGGACCGTGGTCAGGCCGATCGGCATCAGGTGGGAGAGGTGGCTGTCGTCGTAGCCGACGACGGAGATGTCGCGCGGAACCTCCACCCCGGCCCTCGTCAGGGCCATCAGCAGGCCCATCGCACAGCGGTCGTTGCCCGCGAGGACGGCCGTCGGCAGGGGCCGCCCGCGCTCGCGCTCCGCGAGCAGCAGGTCGCCCGTCTCGATGCCCGACGCCTCGGTGTGGTCACCGGGGACGACCCTCAGCTCGGACTCGAGACCGTGCCGGCGCATCGCCGCCCGGTAGGCGCGCCGCCGCTCGGCCGAGCCGGGGCCCCGTCCGCCGTCGATGTGGACGATGTGGCGGTGACCCAGTTCGACCAGGTGGTCCATGGCCTGCCGGATGCCCTTGCCCTCGGCCGTGTGCACGCTGTCGATCCGGGCGAGGGGCACCCGTCGGCCCACCGAGACGGTGACCGTGCGCTGCCCCAGCGCGTCGAGTTCGGCCGGGGCCGCGTCGGGGCCGAGCAGGATCGCCGCCTCGCAGCGGTGGCTGAGCAGCGCCTCGACCGCCTTCGTCTCGCCCCGGCCCTCGGCGGTCGCGGACAGCAGCACGTCGTAGCCCAGCCGCTCGGCCTCGGGGTAGATGCCTTCGACGAGGTCCGCGTGGAAGGGCTGGTGCACGGTGAACATCACGCCGAGCGTGCGACTGCGGCCCCGGGCCAGCAGCCGGGCCGCGCTGTCGGGGCGGTAGCCGATCTCGTCGGCGACCTTCAGCACCCGCTCCCGGGTCTCCTGGCTCGCGCCCGGCTGATGGCGGAAGACGATCGAGACAAGGGCCCGGGACACCCCCGCTTTCTCGGCGACATCGGCCATCGTGGGCCGCTGCTTGCCCGGCACATCCACCTGTGAACCACCCTCCGACGCCGCCCACGGTACGGGCCCCGTGCAATCTCCCGGCAACAACCTATTGACATGACATTTGGACTGGGGCCATCGTACTCCCACTAGAGCGCGCTAGTAGAGCGCGCCAGTCACCTTCTGCCCCACCAACTCCCCCTGTCGACTCTTGTGACCCGTCTTCTGTGACCCCGTCTTCTGTGACCTCGACTTCTGTGACCCGACTTCTGTGACCTCCGGAAGGGAAACCGCGTGATGCCGCTCGAAGTGCTGACCATGGGCCGTGTGGGAGTGGACGTGTATCCGCTCCAGACCGGCGTGGGGCTTGCGGAGGTCACCTCGTTCGGCAAGTACCTGGGCGGCAGCCCGACCAACGTGGCCGTGGCCGCCGCCCGGTACGGACACTCCTCGGCCGTCATCACCAAGACCGGCCGGGACCCGTTCGGGGACTTCGTCCGCACCGCCCTCGACGGCTACGGCGTCGGGACCCGCTTCGTCGGCACCTCCGACATCGCGCCCACCCCCGTGACCTTCTGCGAGATCTTCCCGCCGGACGACTTCCCGCTCTACTTCTACCGCCTCCCCAAGGCCCCGGACCTGGACATCCGGCCCGAGGAGCTGGACCTGGGGGCGGTCCGCGACGCGCGGATCTTCTGGATGACCGGCACCGGGTTGAGCGAGGAGCCGAGCCGCTCGGCCACCCTGGCCGCCCTGGAACACCGGGCCAAGGCGGGGGCGACGGTGTTCGACCTCGACTGGCGCCCGATGTTCTGGCCCTGTGACGGGTCCGAGGCGCGCGCCCACTATGCCGAGGCGCTGCGCCACGCCACCGTGGCCGTCGGCAACCTCGACGAGTGCGAGGTGGCGACGGGTGAGCGTGAGCCGTATGCCGCCGCGAAGGCGCTGCTGGCCGCCGGGGTGGAGCTGGCCGTGGTGAAGCAGGGGCCCAAGGGTGTGCTGGCCGTTCACCGGGACGGCCCGGCCGTGGAGGTGGAGCCGGTCCCGGTGGACGTGGTCAACGGGCTGGGGGCCGGTGACGCGTTCGGCGGTGCGCTGTGCCACGGGCTGCTGTCCGGCTGGGACACCGGGCGCACGGTGGCCTTCGCCAACGCCGCCGGCGCGATCGTCGCCGGGCGGCTGGCCTGTTCCGACGCGATGCCCACCGAGGCCGAGGTCGACCACGAGCTCCGCGAGGCATCCCTCGCTGCCACTGAACGAAAGGCGTGACGACGTGCTGTCCGACAATGTGAGCCGGATCGTGGACGCCCGGGTCAACGACCCCGGGGCCATCGCCGCCGCCGCGATACGGCGGGTGAAGGCCACCTCGCTGTTCGGCGAACACGGCAAGGCGATGATCATCGCCGCCGACCACCCGGCGCGCGGCGCCAACCGCGTCGGGGACGACGAGGCCGCCATGGCCGACCGCTTCGAGCTGCTGGACCGGCTGTGCACCGCCCTGGAACGCCCCGGGGTGACCGGTGTGCTGGCCACCGCCGACATCCTGGAGGACCTGCTGCTGCTCGGCGTCCTCGACGGCAAGAGCGTCTTCGGGTCCATGAACCGCGCCGGGCTCGCCGGGTCCGTGTTCGAGATCGACGACCGCTTCACCGGCTACGACGCCGAGACGATCGCCGCGATGGGCTTCGACGGCGGCAAGATGCTCACCCGCATCGCCCTCGACGACCCCGCCACCCCCTCCGTCCTGGAGAACACCGCCCGCGCCGTGGACGAGCTGAACGAACACCGGCTCATCGCGATGGTCGAGCCGTTCCTCTCCAGCTGGCAGAACGGCCGGATTCGCAACGACCTCTCCCCCGAGGCCGTCATCAAGTCGATCACCATCGCCTCGGGCCTGGGCCGCCGCAGCGCCTACACCTGGCTCAAGCTCCCGGTCGTCGACGACATGGAGCGCGTCCTGGCGGCCTCCACCCTGCCCGCGCTGCTGCTGGGCGGCGAGGTCAAGGACCCCGACGCGGCCTTCGCGTCCTGGGGCAAGGCCCTCAAGCAGCCCACCGCGCAGGGCCTGGTCGTCGGGCGCTCGCTCCTCTACCCCACGAACGGCGACGTCGCCGGCGCCGTGGACCGGGCGGTGAGCCTGCTGTGAGCGACACCGGCACCTACCACCTGCCCAAGGGGTCAGCGGGCGACGGCCCGTACGACCTCCTGGTCACGCCCGAGTCGGCGGGCTGGGGACACTCCGGCCTGCGGATCCTCACCCTGGCACCGGGGCAGACGCACACCCTGGCCACCGGGGACTCCGAGTTCCTGGTCCTGCCCCTGACCGGCGCCTGCACCGTCGTCGTCAACGGTGACACCTTCCCACTCGAAGGCCGCACCTGCGTGTTCGACTCGGTCACCGACTTCGCGTATCTGCCGCCCGAGTCGGAGGCCCTGATCAGCAGCACGTCCGGCGGGACGTTCGCGCTGCCCTCCGCCCGTACCGAGCGAGGCGGCCTCCCCGCTCGGTACGGGCGCAAGGAGGAGGTGCCCGTCGAGCTGCGCGGCGCCGGGGCGTGCTCGCGGCAAGTCAACAACTACTGCCTGCCCGGCACCTTCGAGGCCGGGCAACTGCTGGTGTGCGAGGTCCTCACGCCGGGCGGCAACTGGTCCTCGTACCCGCCCCACAAGCACGACCAGGCACGCACCGACGAGCACGGCGACCCGGTCGAGTCCGAACTGGAGGAGATCTACTACTTCCAGGTCGCGGGCGAGGGCGGCTTCGCCTATCAGCGGGTGTACGGCACCGACGAGCGGCCCATCGACGTGCTCGCCGAGGTCCGCTCGGGGGACACCGTGCTGATCCCGCACGGCTGGCACGGCCCGTCGATCGCCGCGCCCGGCTACGACCTCTACTACCTCAACGTCATGGCGGGCCCCGGCCAGGACCGCGCCTGGCTGATCTGCGACGACCCCGCCCACGCCTGGGTGCGCACCACCTGGGACGCACAGGACGTGGACGACCGCCTGCCCTTCGAAGGACCCGACCAGCGATGACCGACAAGACCGTCCGCCTCACCACCGCCCAGGCCCTCGTCCGTTTCCTCGCCAACCAGTACAGCGAGCGCGACGGCCAGGAGCAGCGGTTGATCCCCGGGGTGTGGGGCATCTTCGGGCACGGCAACGTGGCCGGGATCGGGCAGGCGCTGCTGCAGGCCGCCGTCACCGAAGAGGCCGATCTCCCCTACTATCTGGCCCGCAACGAGCAGGGCATGGTGCACGCGTCGGTGGCGTACGCGAAGATGCGCGACCGGCTGGCCACCTTCGCCTGCACGGCGTCCACCGGTCCCGGCTCCACCAATATGATCACCGGTGCGGCGCTGGCCACCACCAACCGGATCCCGGTCCTGCTGCTGCCCAGCGACATGTTCGCCACCCGGGTGGCCGAGCCGGTCCTCCAGCAGTTGGAGGACACCCGGGGCGGGGACGTCACGGTCAACGACGCCTTCCGGGCCGTGTCCAAGTATTTCGACCGCGTCTCGCGCCCGGAGCAGTTGATCCCGGCCGCGCTGGCCGCCATGCGGGTGCTCACCGACCCGGTCGAGACCGGTGCCGTCACCCTCGCGCTGCCGCAGGACGTGCAGGCGGAAGGCTACGACTGGCCTGTCTCCTTCTTCCGGCGCCGGGTGTGGCACGTGGGCCGCCCGGTGCCGGAGCCGGACGCCGTCGCCCGCGCCGCACGCCTGCTGCGGAACGCGAAGAAGCCCCTGATCGTGGCCGGTGGCGGCACCGTCTACTCCGGGGCCGCCACCGCCCTGCGCGCCTTCGCCGAGACCACCGGGATCCCGGTGGCCGACACCCACGCGGGCAAGGGCGCGGTGCCCTGGGACCACCCGTACGCGGTCGGCGGCATCGGTTCCACCGGCTCGTACGCGGCCAACGAACTGGCCCGCGAGGCCGATGTGGTCCTCGGCATCGGCACCCGCTACAGCGACTTCACCACCGCCAGCCACACCGTCTTCGGCGACCCGGACGTCAGGTTCGTCAACCTCAACGTCGCCCGCCTGGACGCCGTGAAACACTCCGCCGAGCCACTGGTGGCCGACGCCCGGCTCGGCATCCAGGCACTCGCCGAAGCCCTGGACGGCTGGGAGGTCGAGCCCGGGTACCGCGAGCACATCAGCCTCCTCATCGCCCGTACGCGGGAGATCGAGGCGGAGTGTTTCTCGCCCGGCCGCAACACCGGCGATCTGCCGGCCCAGACGCAGATCCTCGGCGCCCTCAACGAAACCCTCGGCGACCGCGACGTGGTCATCAACGCGGCCGGTTCCATGCCCGGGGACCTGCAACAGCTGTGGCGGGCACGGGATCCGAAGGCCTACCACGTCGAGTACGCGTACTCCTGCATGGGCTACGAGGTCGCGGCCGGCCTGGGCGCCAAGATGGCCGACCCCTCGCGCGAGGTCGTCGTGCTCGTCGGCGACGGTTCGTATCTGATGATGGCCCAGGAGATCGCGACCATGGTGTCCGAGGGCCTGAAGATCATCGTCGTCCTGGTCCAGAACCACGGCTTCGCCTCCATCGGCTCCCTCTCCGAGTCCCTCGGCTCCCAGCGGTTCGGCACCAGATACCGCTACCGCGACGACGATTCCGGCCTCCTCGACGGCGACATCCTGCCCGTCGACCTGGCCGCCAACGCCGCGTCGCTGGGCGCCGACGTCCTGCGCGCCACCTCGGTCGACGAGTTCCGCACCGCGATGGAGAAGGCGAAGGCCGCCGACCGCACCACCGTCGTGCACGTCGAGACCGACCTCTACGGGCCCAACCCGCCCGGACACGGCTGGTGGGACGTGCCCGTCAGCGAGGTGTCGGCGCTCGACTCCACCCGCGCCGCGTACGAGACGTACGCCGCCCACAAGCTCGCCCAGCACCACTATCTGTAAGGACACCTCACGTGAAGACCATCCAGCACTGGATCGACGGATCCCCGGTCCCCGGCACGGACACGGACACGGCCCCGGTGTTCGATCCGGCCACCGGCGCCGAGCAGGCCCGCGTCGTCCTCGGCGGCGCGGCCGAGGTGGACACCGCCGTCACCGCCGCCACCAAGGCCTTCGCCACCTGGTCCGAGTCCTCGCTCACCCAGCGCACCCAGGTGATGTTCGCCTTCCGGCAGCTCCTCGTCGAGCACGAGCAGGAGCTGGGCCGGATCATCTCCGCCGAACACGGCAAGACCGTGGACGACGCGCGCGGCGAGATCGTGCGCGGCCGGGAGGTCGTGGAGTTCGCCTGCGGCCTGGGCGACGTGTTGAAGGGATCCTTCTCGGACCAGGTCTCACGCGGCGTGGACGTGCACGACTTCCGCCAGCCCCTCGGCGTCGTCGCCGGCATCACCCCGTTCAACTTCCCCGCCATGGTGCCGCTGTGGATGCACCCCATCGCCATCGCCACCGGCAACACCTTCATCCTCAAGCCCAGCGAGCGCGACCCGTCAGCCGCGAACTTCGTCGCCGACCTCTACCGGAAGGCGGGCCTGCCCGACGGCGTGTTCAACGTCGTCCACGGCGGCAAGGACGCGGTCGACGCGATCCTCGCCCACCCCGGCATCGAAGCCGTCTCCTTCGTCGGCTCCACCCCCATCGCCAAATACGTCCATGAACAGGCCACCACGCACGGCAAGCGCGTCCAGGCCCTCGGCGGCGCCAAGAACCACGCCGTGGTCCTCCCCGACGCCGACCTGGAATACGCCGCGGGCCACATCACCGCCGGCGCCTACGGCTCGGCCGGCGAGCGCTGCATGGCCGTATCCGTGGCCGTCGCCGTCGGCGAGGCGGCCGACGGGCTGGTGGCGGTGCTGGAGCGCAAGGCCCGCGAGGTCAAGGTCGGCCCCGGCGACCGGCCCGGCACCGAGATGGGCCCGCTGGTCACCAAGGCCGCCCAGGAACGCGTCGAGAACGCCGTCGCCACCGCCGCCACCCAGGGCGCCACCGTCGTCGTCGACGGCCGCGGACTGAAGATCGACGGCCACGAGAACGGCTTCTTCACCGGCCCCTCCCTCCTCGACCACGTCACCACCGAGATGGACGCCTACCGGCAGGAGCTGTTCGGCCCCGTCCTCGCCGTCATCCGCGTCGACACCCTCGACCAGGCCATCGACCTGATCAACGCCAACCCCTACGGCAACGGCACCGCCCTGTTCACCGCCTCCGGCGAGGCCGCCCGCCGCTTCCAGCGCAACGTCAAGATCGGCATGATCGGCGTCAATGTGCCGGTGCCCGTCCCGATGTCCTACTACTCCTTCGGCGGCTGGAAGGACTCCCTCATCGGCGACTCCCCCATCCACGGCCCCGAGGGCATCCGCTTCTACACCCGCCCCAAGGTCGTCACCACCCGCTGGCCCCAGCAGAACCACCAGGTCACCGCGGGCTTCGCCTTCCCCACCTCCAGCTGATCCCCACCCCCAACTGATCCACGTCCCTGCCCGTCTCCCTCCCCGAAGGACACACCATGGCAACGGCGCCATCCCCACTCCGCACCACCGCGGGCAATCTGTGCCTGGGCTCCGCCCCGGATTCCTGGGGCATCTGGTTTCCCGAGGACGAGCACCAGGTCCCGTACACCCGCTTCCTCGACGAGCTGGCCGAGGCCGGCTACCAGTGGCTGGAGCTCGGGCCGTACGGCTACCTGCCCACCGACCCCCGCCGGCTGAAGACGGAACTCGACGCCCGCGGCCTGCGGGTCTCCGGCGGCACCGCGTTCGGCGCGCTGCACCGCCCCGAGGCCTGGGACGACATGCTCGCCCACGTCCGGCAGGTGGCCGGGCTGACCGCCGCCGCGGGCGCCCACCACCTCGTGCTCATCCCGCCCATGTACCGGGACGAGAAGACCGGCGACTTCACCGAGCCGCCCGAGCTGACGCCCGAGCAGTGGGCGGGCTTCGGCCGCGCCGCCGACCGGCTGGGCAGGCTCCTCCTGGAGGAGTACGACGTGCGGCTGGTCGTCCACCCGCACGCCGACAGCCACATCCAGACCCAGCCCGAGATCGAGCGGCTGCTGAACGAGTCCGACAGCCGCTACACCAATCTCTGCCTGGACACCGGACACGTCGCCTACGGCGGGGGCGACAACCTCGACCTGATCCGCCGCTTCGGCGAGCGCGTCGGCTATGTCCACATCAAGCAGATGGACCCGACCGTCCTCGCCCAGGTGGCGGCCGAGAACCTCTCCTTCGGCGAGGCCGTCAGGCGCGGGGTGTGCGTCTCCCCGCCGGCGGGCGTGCCCGACCCCGCCGACGTGGTGTCCGCCCTGGCCGGGCTCGACGCAGAGCTGTTCGTTATCGTCGAGCAGGACCTCTACCCGTGCGCTCCCGACGTGCCGCTGCCCATCGCCGTACGCACCCGTGAGCACCTGGCCGGCTGCGGCCTCACCGGAACCCGACGCCCGAACATCAACCGGTAGGAGGCGGCCATGGACGTCAGGGACGACGCGACTTCGGCCCCCACCCCCTCCCCCGCCGTCATGGACACCACCCCGCGGGCGGTGTCCCGGCGGCTGCGGGTCATCACCGTCATCGCCACCTTCGGTGGTCTCCTCTTCGGCTATGACACCGGTGTCATCAACGGCGCCCTGCCCTACATGACCGACGACCTGGGGCTCACCCCGGTCACCGAGGGCATGGTCACCAGCTCGCTCCTCCTCGGTGCCGCGCTGGGCGCGGTCACCGGGGGCCGGCTGTCGGACGCGCGCGGACGGCGGCGCACCATCCTCATCCTCGCCGTGCTGTTCTTCGTCGGCGCGCTGGGCTGCACGCTCGCCCCGACCACGGCGGTCATGGTCATGGCGCGGTTCGTGCTGGGCCTGGCCGTCGGTGGCGCTTCGGTGACGGTGCCCGTCTATCTCGCGGAGATCTCGCCCGCCGAGCGGCGCGGCGCCCTGGTCACCCGCAATGAACTCATGATCGTGAGCGGTCAGCTGCTGGCCTTCACCTCCAACGCGATCATCGCCCAGGTGGGCGGCGAGTCGGGCGGGATCTGGCGCTGGATGCTCGTGGTGGCCACGATCCCCGCCGTGGCGCTGTGGTTCGGCATGCTGGTGATGCCGGAGAGTCCGCGCTGGCTGGCCTCCCAGGCCCGTTTCTCCGAAGCGCTCGACGTGCTCAAGCAGGTGCGGTCGCAGGCGCGGGCCGAGGCGGAGCTGAGCGAGGTGTCCGCGCTCGCCGCCAGGGACGGGCAGGAGAGACTCGGTGGCTGGCAGGACATGAAGGCCACGCCCTGGGTCCGCAAGCTGATGTTCACCGGCTTCGGCATCGCGATCGTGCAGCAGATCACCGGCGTCAACACGATCATGTACTACGGCACCCAGATCCTCACCGACGCCGGTTTCGCCTCGGACAGCGCGCTGACGGCGAACATCGCCAACGGTGTGATCTCGGTGCTGGCCACCTTCGTCGGCATCTGGCTGCTCGGCCGGGTCAACCGCCGCCCCATGCTGATGACCGGCCAGCTCGGCACCACCGGGGCGCTGCTGCTGATCGGCTTCTTCTCGCTGGTGCTGCCCTCCGGTGAGGGGCGCGCGTTCGCCGTGCTCGCCATGACCATCACCTTCCTCGCCTTCCAGCAGGGCGCGATCTCGCCGGTGACCTGGCTGATGCTCTCGGAGATCTTCCCGATGCGGATGCGCGGCTTCGGGATGGGCGTCGCGGCCGTGGTGCTGTGGCTGACCAACTTCGTGATCGGCCTGGTCTTCCCGTCCCTGGTCTCCGGCATCGGGATCTCCAACACCTTCTTCCTCTTCGTGGTGGCGGGCGTCTTCTCCCTCACCTTCGTCAAGCTCTACGTCCCCGAGACCAAGGGACGCAGCCTCGAAACCCTCGAAGCCGAGCTCCGAGCGCGTTTCTCCTGACTTCCCAAGGAAACCCACCATGACCGTACGTGTAGGTGTCATCGGCGCCGGAATGATCGGGCAGGACCACATCCGGCGGCTCACCGAGGTCGTCACCGGGGCCGCCGTCACCGCCGTGACCGACATCGACCAGACCCGCGCCACCCAGGTCGCCGCCCGTGTCGGCGCCGTCGCGCCGCCCACCGGGGCCGATCTGATCGGCTCCCCCGACGTGGACGCCGTGCTCGTCACCTCGTGGGGCCCCACCCACGCCGAGCACGTCCTCGCCGCCGTAGCCGCCGGCAAACCGGTGTTCTGCGAGAAGCCACTGGCCACCACCGCCGAGGACTGTCTGCGCATCGTGGAGGCCGAGCGCGCCCACGGCCGCCGCCTGGTGCAGGTCGGCTTCATGCGCCGCTTCGACACGGGCTACCGCCGGATGAAGGAGGTCATCTCCTCCGGCGCCCTCGGCGCCCCGCTGATCGTGCACTGCGCCCACCGCAACCCGACCGTCCCGGACGGCTACACCTCCGCGATGGCCGCGCAGGACACGGCCGTGCACGAGATCGACGTGCTGCGCTGGCTGCTCGACGACGAGATCGTCTCCGCCCAGGTGGTCACCCCCCGCGCCACCCGCAACCGGTTCGACCACCTCAAGGACCCGCAGATCATGTACTTCGAGACGGCGAGCGGCATCCGCATCGACCTGGAGGTGTTCGTCAACTGCCGGTACGGCTACGACATCCAGTGCGAGACGGTCGCCGAGGAGGGCCTGGTGCGGCTGCCCGACCCGGCCTCCGTCGGCGTCCGCACCGCCGGCCGCCACGGCACCGCCGTCCCGCAGGACTGGAAGGACCGGTTCGCGGACGCCTTCGACACCGAGTTCCGCGAGTGGATCGCCGCGGTGGCGGCGGGCGCCGAACCCACCGGGCCGTCCGCCTGGGACGGCTACGCCGCCACCGTCATCACCGACGCCGCCGTCCGCTCCCTGGACACCGGCGGCCCGGTCGTCACCGTCGACATGAAGCCCCGCCCCGCGCTCTACGGAGGCACCGCGTGAAGATCGCCCTCGACCCGTACATGTTCCGCGCGCTGCCGCTGGACGAGATGGTGCGCACCGTGGCCGAGCTGGGCTACGAGTACATCGAACTGTCCCCGCGCGCCGACTTCATGCCGTTCTTCCTGCACCCGCGGGCGGACGACGAGCGCGTCGCCGCGCTGAAGAGGTCCCTGCGCGCCCACGGGGTGCGGCTCTCCTCCGTACTGCCGCTGTACAAGTGGTCCTCCCCGGACGAGACGGAGCGGCAGGCCGCCGTCCGCTACTGGAAGCGGATGATCGAGATCACCGCGGACCTCGGGTGTCCGCTGATGAACTCGGAGTTCAACGGCCGCCCCGAGCGGGCCGCCGAGAGCGAGGCCGCCTTCTGGCGCTCCCTGGAGGAGCTGCTGCCGCTGTTCGAGCGCGAGGGCATCGCCCTGAACCTGGAAGCGCATCCGGACGACTTCTGCGAGGAGAACACCCCGGCCGTGGACCTCGTCCGGGCGATCAACAAGCCGTGGGTCAACTACCTCTACTGCGCCCCGCACTCCTTCCACCTCTCCGGCGCCGACCCGGCGGCGGACATCGCGGCCATGCTGCGCTACGCGGGCGACAAGCTCCGGCACGTGCACATCGCGGACTCCTTCAACCACAAGGGGTCCTCGGGCCTGCGCTACATCCTCAACCCGCCCGGCACCCCGGCCCGGATCCACCAGCACCTGGACATCGGCCAGGGCGAGGTCGACTGGGACGCCTTCTTCGGCACCCTCCGCGAGCTGGAGTTCGACGGGGTCGCCACGGCCTGTGTGTTCGCCTGGGAGGAGCGGGCCCACGAGTCCTCGGCGTTCATGCTGGAGCGCATCCGCAAGGAGCTCGTCCCCCTCGCCTGAGCCGGGCTCCGGGGGCCGCGGACCGGCGGGCGCCAGGCCCGCCGGTCCGCCAACGGTGGCGGCCGCCGGCACCCGGCCGAACCGGGCCAGGCGGCGCTGCGGCGGGGTCGGGCCGGGGGCGGTCATGCTTCCGGGTCCGCGGCCGGATCCCCGCCCCGCGCCAGGAGCGAGGCCGCGTGGTCGGGCACGTAGGTCTGCAGGCGCCTGGGCGGCCGCTGGTATCCGGTGGGCGCGGGGCGGGGCGGCAGGGTCAGGTCCGGCAGCGGGATGTCACCGTAGGGCACGGTGGACAGCAGGTGGGCGATCATGTTGATGCGGGCCGCGCGCTTCTCGTCGGCCTCGACGACGTACCAGGGGGCCTCGGGAATGTCGGTGCGCGCGAACATCTCGTCCTTGGCCCGGGAGTACGCCTCCCAGCGCGTGATGGACTCCAGGTCCATCGCCGAGATCTTCCAGCGCCGGGTGGGATCGCTCAGCCGTTTGCGGAACCGCTTCTCCTGCACCGCGTCGCTGACCGAGAACCAGTACTTGCGCAGCAGGATCCCGTCCTCGACCAGCAGCCGCTCGAACACCGGGCACTGGCGCAGGAAGCGCTGGTACTCCTCCTCGGTGCAGAAGCCCATGACGCGTTCGACGCCGGCGCGGTTGTACCAACTGCGGTCGAACAGCACGATCTCCCCCGCGGCGGGGAGCTGCGCGGCGTGGCGCTGGAAGTACCACTGGGTGCGTTCCCGCTCGGTCGGCACCGGAAGGGCGACGATCCGCGCCACGCGCGGGTTCAGACGTTCGGTGACCCGCTTGATCGCGCCACCCTTGCCGGCCGCGTCACGCCCCTCGAAGACCACCACCAGCCGCTGCCCCTCGGCCCGCACCCACTCCTGGAGCTTGACGAGTTCGATCTGCAGACGGCGCAGCTCTTTCTCGTACCGGGCCCGGGGCAGCCGGCCGGAGCCGCGCTCGCCCATGGGACCAGTGTCGCATCGGTCGGGCCGCTCCGCCGCCCCTCGCGCGCGCCCCGGGCTGACACCGCGCGGGGGCCGGGGCAGGGTGGAAGCACACAGCGCACCGGGAAGGGCGGTGGTCGTGGTGGAGCTGCCCGCGGCGGGCCCGGGACGGGGATGACGCATGGGTTCGGCGATGCCCGGATGGACCTGGGAGTACACGGGCTACGACCCGGCCGAGGAGCGGCTGAGGGAGTCCCTGTGCGCCCTGGGCAACGGCTACTTCGCGACCCGGGGTGCCTTCCCGGAGTGCGCGGCGGATCGCGTGCACGGCCCCGGCACCTATGTCGCCGGGTGTTACAACCGGCTGGAGTCGCGGGTGGCGGGCCGGCGGGTGGAGAACGAGGACCTGGTCAACCTGCCCAACTGGCTGTCGCTGCGCTTCCGGAGCAGGGGCGAGGACTCCGGCGGTGAGGACACCGGTGGCGAGGCCCCGGCGCCGTGGCTCTCGCCGGACACCGCCCCGCCGCTCGACCACCGGCTCACCCTGGACCTGCGCGCGGGCGTCCTGGAACGCGCCACGCGGTACGTGGACCACGCCGGCCGGCACCTGTCCGTGCGGCAGCTGCGCCTCGTCCACATGGGCGACCCGCATGTGGCGGCGCTGCGGACCGAGTTCACGGCCGAGGACTGGGCGGGGAGGCTGGAGGTGGAGTCGGCGCTGGACGGGACGGTCGCCAACACCGGCGTCGCCCGGTACCGGCAGCTGGCCGGCCGGCACCTCACCCATGTGCACACCGGCACCGCGCCCAGCGGTGACGCGGTCTGGCTGCGCTGCCGCACCAGCACCTCCGACATCCGCGTCGGCATGGCCGCCCGCACCACCACCGACGGCGACACCGCCATCGCCGGCGCCCATGGGCCGGGGCGCGCCTGTCTCCTGCTGCGGCCGCTCATGGAGCCGGGCCGGACGGTGACCGTGGACAAGTGCGTCGCCCTGCACACCTCGCGCGACCCGGCGATCAGCGATCCGCTGCACGCCGCCGTGGACCGGGTGGGCCGTGCGCCGGGCTTCCCGGAGCTGGCCGCCACCCACCGCAGGGCGTGGGAGCAGCTGTGGCGGGCGTGCGAGCTGGACGTGCCCGGCCAGGCCGGGCGGATCCTGCGGCTGCACCTGTTCCACCTGCTGCAGACGCTCTCCCCGCACACCGCGGACCTGGACGTGGGGGTGCCGGCGCGCGGGCTGCACGGCGAGGCGTACCGGGGGCATGTGTTCTGGGACGAGCTGTTCGTGCTGCCGTATCTGAACCTGCACTTCCCCGAGGTGTCCCGGGCGCTGCTCGACTACCGCCACCGGCGGCTGGAACGGGCGTGTTTCGCGGCCCGCGACGCCGGGCGGGCGGGCGCGATGTACCCGTGGCAGAGCGGCAGCGACGGCCGTGAGGAGACCCAGCGGCTGCACCTCAACCCGCGTTCGGGACGCTGGCTGCCCGACCACTCCCGGCTCCAGCACCACGTCGGCTCGGCGATCGCGTACAACGTGTGGCAGTACGGCGAGGCCACCGGCGACGCGGAGTTCATGCACACCAAGGGCGCCGAGATGCTGCTCGAGATCGCCCGGTTCTGGGCCGACGCGGCCACCTGGGACAGCGCCCGCGGACGGTACCGGATCCTCGGCGTGGTCGGTCCCGACGAATACCACGACGCCTACCCCGGCGCCTCCCGCCCCGGCATCGACGACAACGCGTACACCAACGTCAGCGCCGCGTGGGTGCTGGCCCGCGCCATCGGCCTGCTGCGCTCCCTGCCCGAGCCGCGCCGCCGGGACCTGTACGAGCGCACCGCGCTGGACGACGCGGAGCTCGACGTGTGGGAGGAGGTGTCCCGGGGCCTTCTGGTGCCGTGGCACCGCGGGGTGGTCAGCCAGTTCGACGGCTACGGCGAGCTGGCGGAGCTCGACTGGGACCGCTACCGGGAGCGTTACGGCGACATTCGGCGCCTGGACCGGATCCTGGAGGCCGAGGGCGACACGGTCAACCGCTACCAGGTGTCCAAGCAGGCCGACGTGCTGATGCTCGGCTATCTGTTCGCGCCGGCCGAGCTCCACGGCCTCTTCCGGCGGCTCGGCCACGAGCTGGACGACACCGCCTGGCGGCGCACCGTCGACTACTACCTGCGCCGCACCAGCCACGGATCCACCCTCAGCAGCCTCGTCCACGCCTGGGTGCTGCCCCGGGTGCGGCGGGCGGACGCCTGGCGGTTCTGTCAGGAGGTCCTCACCGGCGACATCGCCGATGTGCAGGGCGGCACCACCGGGGAGGGCATCCACCTCGGCGCCATGGCCGGCGCCCTCGACCTCGTCCAGCGCGGCCTGACCGGCCTGGAGTGCCGGGCCGGGGTGCTGCGGCTGGATCCCGTGCCGCTGCCGGAGCTGTCCCGGTTCGGGCTGTCGGTCCGCTACCGGGGCCACTGGGGGGTGCGCCTGCGGTTGGGCGGCGGCCGGTTGCGGATCACCGTGCCGGTCTCCGACCGGGAACCGATCGAGGTGGCGTCGGCCGGCCGCACGGTGTCCGTGGCCCCGGGCGAGACCCGCCTGCTGACCCTGCCGGGCGGGTGTCGCGGCCGACAGCGCGAGGCCGCGCCCGACACGCCATGATGGGAGTGGGGCCCTACGCGTCAGAGAGGTGAGCCGGATGCCGCCGCAGGACGCCACGCGGCGCGCGGGTTACCGCGGTGTTCCCCACACCGCGGACCTCCGGGTGGAGGCGTGGGCCCCCACCCGCGAGGAGTGCCTGGCGCAGGCGGTCCGGGGCGTGCTGGCGTCATGCCTCGACCTGACGGGCGCGGCAGGTGTCCGCAGGCGGGAGGTCGTGCTGCGGGCGGACACCGACGAGGACCTGCTGGCGGATCTCCTGGACGAGGTCATCTACTGGCTCGACACCGCGGACGAGATCCCGGTCGAGGTGGAGCTGACCGCCGTCCCGGGCGGGCTGCGGGCCGGACTGCACATGGCGGACACCCGGTCGCTCCCCGCGACGGGGGCCGCGCTGAAGGCGGTCACTCTCCATGATCTGCGCTTCGGCCCCGGTCCCGACGGGTGGCGGTGCGCGGTGACGCTCGACGTGTGACGAGGACGGCCGGCATGGACATCACGGTGACGGAGGAGAGCCCGTTCCGCTTCCGCATCGACCCGCGGGGCCGGATGAGCGTGCCCGGCGTCGTCTTCGCCAGCCGGCGGCTGCTGCCGCAGGCGGTCGGGGACCGGGCACTGGAGCAGGTGGTGAACGTGGCGACACTGCCCGGCGTCGTCCGCGCCTCCTTCGCCATGCCCGATGTGCACTGGGGTTACGGCTTCCCGATCGGCGGGGTCGCCGCCACGGACATCGACACCGGCGGGGTGATCTCGCCCGGCGGGGTGGGGTTCGACATCTCCTGTGGCGTCCGGCTGCTGGCCGCCGACCTCGAGCGGGCGGAGCTGGCCCCGCGCCTGCGGCGACTGATGGACATCCTCGGCGACACCATTCCGCGCGGCGCGGGGCGCGGCGGCCTGTGGCGGCTGTCCGGGCGCGCGGAGATGGAGCAGCTCCTCGCCCACGGCGCCGGGTACGCCGTCGAGCGCGGCCATGGCACACCCCGCGACCTGGCCCGCTGCGAGGACCACGGGAGCCTGGCCGGGGCCGATCCGTCCCAGGTCGGGCAGCGGGCCGTGGACCGGGGGCTGGAGCAGGTGGGCAGCCTGGGCTCGGGCAACCACTTCCTGGAGGTCCAGGCCGTGGACCGGGTGTACGACCCCGGGGCGGCCGCCGCCTTCGGTCTGCGCCCCGGCCAGGTGTGCGTGATGATCCACTGCGGTTCACGCGGCCTGGGCCACCAGGTGTGCGCCGACCACGTACGGGTCATGGACCGCTCGCCGTACACCGGCGCCTTCGGCCTCCCGGACCGCCAGCTGGCCTGCGCCCCGGTCGCTTCGCCGCCCGGCCGGGCCTACCTCGGCGCGATGGCGGCCGCGGCCAACTACGGGCGCGCCAACCGGCAACTGCTCACCGAGGCCGCGCGCCGGGCGTTCGCCTCGGCCACCCGGGCCGGCCTCGACCTGGTCTACGACGTGTCCCACAACATGGCCAAGCTCGAGACTCACGAGGTGGAGGGCGTGCCGCGCCGGCTGTGCGTCCACCGCAAGGGCGCCACCCTGGCCCTCCCGCCCGGCTGCCCCGACCTGCCGGAGGACCTCGCCGAGGCCGGGCAGCCCGTCCTGGTGCCCGGCACCATGGGCACCGCCTCCTACGTGATGGTCGGCACCCCCGGGAACGACGCCTTCGCGTCCGCCTGCCACGGCGCGGGCCGGGTGTGGAGCCGCCACCAGGCGCTGCGCCAGGTCCGTGGCCAACAGCTGCGCGAGGAGCTGGAGTCCCGGGGCATCGCCGTCCGGCCGTCGTCGTGGCGCGGGCTCGCCGAGGAGACCCCCGCCGCCTACAAGGACGTCGACGCGGTGGTCGCCGCCACCGAAGGCGCCGGGCTCGCCAGGGCGGTGGCCCGGCTGGTCCCCCTCGGCGTGGTCAAGGGATGACCCGGATGGCCCAGACGGCCCAGACGATCCAGACGGCATACCTTGCGGGCCCGTCTCCGAAACCCTGCCCCAGGGCACGCCTCACGGGCCCTGAACGCACTACAGCGCCGAGGGCTGCCCGCTTCTCGTGGGCCCTGATTGCACGGTGCGCGGTTGTGGTCCGCTTCCCCGTGTCTCTTGTCGCCCTCGGTGCCACTTCCATCACACCACCGCGCCGCCCCGAGCGGAAGGGCCGACCGTGCCCCGCCCAGGGGCCGGCCCGCCCATCCGGGCGAGCCCGGCCGGTGCCACGGTGGACACGGGAAGCACCCGAAGCGGAATGAACCGGCCGCAGGAAGGCGGTGGGGACGATGTCGCTCTCGCTGGTCGTGGGCGTCGACGGATCGGAGTCGAGTCTCCAGGCGGTGGACTGGGCCGTGGACGAGGCGGCGCGCCACGGGCTGCCGCTGCGCCTGATCCACGCCTCCCGCTGGGACCGGTACGAGGGGAGCCTCCCCTACTTCGACACCGGCCGCCCGCCCTCCGCGGAGATCCTGGCCGAGCGGATCGCCGCGTCCGCCGCGGAACGCGCGGCGCTGCGCGACCCGGACGTCAAGGCGTGCGGCGAGGCGGTGGCCGAGGACACCGTGACCGCGCTGCTGGCGGCCAGCCGTGAGGCGTTCGCCGTGGTCACGGGCGCGCGCGGCGCGGGCGAGGTCGCCGGGTCGCTCCTCGGTTCGGTCAGCCTGGCGGTGGCGGCACGCGCCCTGTGCCCGGTGGTCGTGGTCCGCGGCGGGGAGCGTAACCGCGTGGGGGCCTTCGGCCGTGTCGTCCTGGCGATCGGCGACCCCGCGGAGGGCTCGGCGGCGGCGCGGTTCGCCTTCGCCGAGGCGCGGACACGCCACGCCGAGGTGCGGGCCGTACGGACCTGGCTGTGCCCGGCGGAGCGGCACGCGGGCCGGCCGCTGCACGCGCACGAGGCCCCCACCCTGCTCTACGAGGAGCAGGCGGCGAGCATCCTCGGCGAGGTGCTGGACCGGGTCGAGGACGAGCGCGACGGGATCGCCTGCCACCGCGATGTGGTCGAGGGGCCCGCGCACCGGGTGCTGCTCGACCTGTCGGCCCACGCCGACCTGCTGGTGGTCGGGGCCCTCCGCCGCCCCGACCACACCGGTCTGCAGCTCGGCCGGGTCAGCCACGCCGTACTGCATCACTGCGCGTGTCCGGTGGCCGTCGTACCGGACCGCCCGTGACGGTGGCCGGGCCCCCGGGGACGGTCCGGTCCGGCGCGACAGAAGGGCTCCGGGTGCGGACACTTGGGGAAAGGCGCCGAACGTGAGGAGCGCGCGTGGCCGGATTCCGGGAGTTGCTGCTGCGGTTCCGCCCCGTGGGTTCGCCGGGCCGGGCGGCGCCCGGCGGCGTCCCGGCGGATCGCGCCGCCGAGCTCGCCGCCGAGCTGGCGCCGCCGCTGTCCCATCTGGAGGCGGCCGAGGCCGAGGCGCGGCGCATCCGTGAGGAGGCCGCCCGGGCGGCGGCGGCGAAGCGGCGGGACGCCGAGCGGCAGGCGGAGACGATCGTGCGGCGGGCCCGGGAGCGGGCCGACGAGGTGCGGGCCGGGGCCGCGGCCCGGGGCCGCCTCGCGGCCGAGGCCGAGGCGGCGGAGCTGCTGGCCACCGCGGAGCGGGACGCGGCCGCGACCCGGGCCCGGGCCCGGGCCCGGATGCCCGGGCTGCTGGACCGGGTGGCGCGGCTGGTGATCGAGGACATCGAGGCACCCGGGCCGCCGGTGGCCGGACCCGGAAGCGCCCCGGCGCGGGGTGGGCCGGACGGGGGCCTGCCGGAGCGGGGCCCGTGAGGGGCGCCGGGTGGGTGGCGGGGGTGACGCGGGCGAGGGCCATGCTCTCCCGCGCGCTCGGTGCGGAGCGGGCCGGGCAGGTGGCCTCGGCTCCGGGTCTCGACGCCGCCGTGCGGTACCTGAGCGCCTCGGCCTACGGCCACGGCCTGCCGTCCGAGGCCTCCGTCGCCGAGGCCCAGCGGGCGGTGGCGGAAACCCTGGTGTGGCAGCTGCGGGTGCTGGCCGGGTGGCAGCCGCCGAGCGGTGTGACCGCCCTCCGGCTGCTCGCCTGCGGCTTCGAGATCGCCAACGCGGAAGACCATCTGCGGACACTGACGGACGGCGGCCCACCGCGGCCGCCGTACCGGCTGGGCACGCTGGCGACGGCCTGGCCCCGGCTGGCCCTCACCGGCTCGCCCCAGGAGCTGCGGGCCGCGCTGGCCGCCTCCGCCTGGGGTGATCCGGGGGCCGCCACCCCCGCGGCGGTGGCGGTCGGCATGCGGGTCTCGGCCGCGGTGCGCACGGCGACGGCCGTCCCGGAGGCCGCGCGCTGGGCGGCGGGGCGGCTCGCCCTGCTGGTCGGGCGCGAGACGTTCGTCGCCCGCCGCTCGCTCACGCGCGCGTCCGCCCTGCGGGCGGGTCGGTTGCTCGGCACGGACGCCATGGCCGCGTCGTCGTATCCCGACTTCCAGCGGCACCTGCCGCCCGCCGCGCGGTGGGCCGTGGCCGGGGTCGAAGGACCGAGCGAGCTGTGGCGGGCCGAATGGCGGTGGTGGCACCGGCTCGACGAGGACGGACGGGGCCTGACGCACGGAGCCCGGCTGGGCCGCGCGCCCGTGGTCGGCGCCGCGGCGGTGCTCTCCGCGGACGCGTGGCGGGCGCGAGGCGCGCTGGAGCTGGCCGCCCGGGGCGGTGGCCGGTGGGAGGCCTTCGATGCTCCGGCCTGAGCCGATGATCCCGGTCCGGATGCGGCGGGTGGCGATCGTCGCCCCGTGTGCCGCGCTGCGGGACGTCCTGGTGCGGGTCGCCGAGGCCGGCCGCGTCGAGATCGATCGCGCCGACGGCGGCGGGGCCCACGCGCCCCGGACCGCGCCGGGCTCCGCCACCCGCCGGCTGCGGGCCGCCCGGACCGAGCCGGGAGGCGCCGTGCTCAGTGCCGCTCCGCCCGATCTCGACGCGCTGGAGCGAGCGGGCCGCACCGATCTGCTGGCCGGCGAGGCGCAACTCGAGGAGCGTCTCGGCGGCGCGGTGCGGCACGGCGCCGTGGCGGCACTGGCCGGCTGGTGTCCCGCCGCGGACGTCCCGGCGACCGCCGAGCGTCTCGCCGCGGCGGGAGGCTCGCTGGTTCCCCTGCGCACGCCGCGCGGCGTCGACCCGCCCACCCTGCTGCGGGGCACCGGCGCGGTGCGACGCTCGTTCGCGGGTCTGGTGCGCACGTACGGGACGGTGCCGTACGCGGACCTGGACCCCAGCGTGCCCGCGGGCGTCGTCTACGTGGTGATGTTCGGGGTGATGTTCGGCGACGCCGGGCACGGGGCGCTGCTGCTCCTCGCCGGGCTGTCGCTGCGGCTCGGCCGTCCCCGCCGGGCAAGGCCGCTGCGCGGCCTGTGGCCGTTCGTCGTCGGGGCCGGGGTGACCAGCACCCTGGCGGGCGTCGCCTACGGGGAGTTCTTCGGTCCGACCGGGGTGCTCCCGGCGCTGTGGCTGAACCCGCTGCACGACCCCCTGCGGCTGATGGCCGCCGCCGTGGGACTCGGCGCCGTGCTGCTGGCCGGCGCGTACGGGGCGGGGATCGTCAACCGCTGGCGGGAAGGCGGGCCGTCGGGCGCCCTGTACGCGCTGTCCGGCGTCGCCGGGGCGATGCTCTACCTGGGGCTCGCCGTGATGGGCGGCGCGCTGTGGCTGAGCCGCGCCGGTGTGCTGTTCGCCGGGGCCACGATCGCGGGCGCGGGCCTCGTCCTGGCGGGCTGGGGGCTGTTCGCCGTGACCGGTGGCGGTCCGGGCGGGGTGGTCCAGGTCGGTGTCCAGCTCTTCGACGGGGTGCTGCGCATCGGGTCGAACGTCGTCTCCTTCGCACGGCTCGCGGCCTTCGGGCTCACGCATGCCGCGCTGGGGGCGATCGTGTGGCAGGGCACCACGGCACTGGCGCGCGCGGGCCAGGCGGCGCTGGTGGCCGCCGCCGTGCTGTTCGTCGTCGGCAACGCGCTCGCCTTCGCGCTCGAGGCGCTGGTCGCCGGGGTGCAGGCGCTGCGTCTCGAGTTCTACGAGCTGTTCTCCCGCGTCTTCGAGGCCCAAGGCCGTCCCTTCCGCCCCTGGCGGCTCCCCGTGCTGGACGGCGGGCCGGACGGCGGGGGCGCCGCGGCGACAGCGCCTCGGCGGGACGCGCCGGACAAGGAGGCCCTGTGATCGCCTGGTTCATCGCCCTGCCCCTCGTCGCCGCGGTCGCCGCGGGCCTGCGCCGACTGACCGTACGCCGTGGCCGCACGGCCCTGCGCTGGGTGCTCGCCGCGAACGCCCTGCTGTTCGCGGCCGCCCTGGCGCTCCTGGTGGTGGCGCTGGACGGCCGGTCCGCACAGGCCGCCGCCCCCGTGGCCGCGGCGGCCCCGACGACGGGCTCCGGGTCCGCGGCGCTGATCGGCGCGGCGATCTCGGTCGCCGGGGCGTCCCTGGGGGCGGCGATCGCCGTCGCCTACACCGGTGCCGCCGCGGTGGCGGCGCTCAGCGAGCGCCCCGAACTCTTCGGCCGCGCCATGGTGATCGTCGGCCTCGCCGAGGGCATCGCGATCTACGGCCTGGTGATCGCCATCATCCTGATCGGAAAGGCGTGACGGTGGGACGCGTGGCGGCCGTCGGGGAGCGTACCCGGGTGGCCGGGCTGGCCCTGGCCGGAGTCACCGTGGTGGCCGCCGAGGAGCCGCACGCGGTCCGCGAGGCGTGGCGGGACCTGCCGCCCGACGTGACCCTGGTGATCCTGACGCCCGCGGCGGCCGACGCGCTCGGCCCCGCGCTCGGGGCGGGCACCCGCCCGCTCACCATGGTGATGCCGTCGTGACACAGCCGCTCCCCCACCAGGCGGTGGCCGCCCTCGCCCCGGTGCGCACCGCGTTGCTGCGCGCGGCCACCGCCGAGGCCCGGGATCTGCTGGACCGTGCGGACCGGGAGGCCGGGGCGCTGATCGCCGAGGCGCACGACCGGGCGCGGTCGCTGCTGGAGGATGCCCGCCGGCAGGGCGAGCGGGACGGCGCGGCGGCCGCCCGCGGCATACGGGCCCGCGCCCGCGGCACGGCTCGCGCCCGTGAGCTGGCCACACGTGGCCGGATCTACGAGGAGCTGCGCTCCCGGGCCCTCGCGCGCGTCCGGGAGGCGTGGGACGCCGCAACCCGCCCGGCCGACGTGTCCCTCGGCCTGCTGCGGTCCCGCGCGCGACGGGTGCTGGGCCCGGACACCGAGGTCACCGAGGCCCCCGGCGGAGGGGTGGTGGCCCGGCTGGCGGACCGGCGCGCCGACTACACCCTGGAGGCCCTCACCGCGCGCGCGGTGGACCGGCTCGGAGCGGAGGTGGAGACGCTGTGGTCGGCATGACCGCCACCGCGGCGGAGCGGCCGGGGCACCCGGAGGGTCCGGCTCGCCCGTGCCGGATCCTGCGGGTCGCCGGACCGCTGGTCGAGGTGGAGTACGTCGGCGGAACGGCCATGTACGACCTCGTCTCCCTCGGGCAGGCCGGGCTGCCCGGCGAGGTGGTGGCCATCGGCGGCGATGTGGTGACCGTGCAGTCCTACGAGTACACCGGTGGCCTGGCGCCCGGTGACACGGCGCGGCCGATGGGCGCGCCGCTGTCCGCCGCCCTCGGCCCCGCCCTGCTGGGCGGCGTGTTCGACGGTCTGCTGCGGCCGCTGTCCGGCGGCGGGGAATGGCTCCGGCCGGGGAGCGTCCGCCCCGCCACCCCGGAGCGCACCTGGTCCTTCGTACCGGAGGTGAGCGAGGGGGGACGGATCGGGGAGGGCGGCGTGGTCGGGGAGATCCGGGACGGCGGGCCGGTCCGCTCGCGGGTTCTCGTGCCGCCGGGGGTGGGCGGCGTGGTGGAGCGCGTCGCCGCCGCGGGGGCGTACCGGCAGGACGAGGTGGTGGCGGTCGTGGGCGGGGCCGAGGTGCGGATCGGCGCCTCGTGGCCGGTCCGCCGGCCGCGTCCGGTGCGCGAGCGTGGTGGCGAGCGCGAGGCGCTGGGCACCGGGCAGCGCGTGATCGACCTGCTGTTCCCCGTCGCCCGCGGCAGCACGGTGGCCGTCCCCGGCGGATTCGGCACGGGCAAGACGATGCTGCTGCAGCAGATCGCCAAGTGGTGCGACGCGGACGTGATCGTCTACATCGGCTGCGGGGAGCGCGGCAACGAGATGGCGGACGTCATCGCCGAGCTGGCCGCGCTGGAGGACCCGCGCACCGGCGGGCGGCTCGCCGACCGGACGGTGACCATCGCCAACACCTCGAACATGCCGATGATGGCCCGTGAGGCGAGCGTCTACACGGGCGCCACGGTGGCCGAGTACTTCCGGGACATGGGGCTCGACGTCGTCGTGATCGCCGATTCCACCTCGCGCTGGGCGGAGGCGCTGCGCGAGTTCGCCTCGCGCACCGGCGCGCTGCCGGCCGAGGAGGGGTACCCGGCGGGCCTGGCGTCGGCCATCGCGGCGTTCTACGAGCGCGCCGGGGCGGTGGTCACGCTGGGTGGCGAGCGGGGCTCGGTCACCATGATCGGCGCGGTGTCCCCGCCCGGGGGCGATCTGACCGAGCCGGTCACCGCGCACACCGAGCGGTTCGTACGCTCGGTGTGGTCGCTGGACCGCGACCTCGCCTACGCCCGCCACTACCCCGCGCTGTCGTGGTCCGGGTCGTTCTCGCGCGACGCCGCGGTGCTCGCCGAGCGGCGCGCCGCGGCGGGCGACGCCGCCTGGGCCGACCGGCGGGCCCGGCTCGCCGCGGTGCTCGCCGAGGCCGACCGGCTGGCCGATCTGGTGGACCTGGTCGGCGTCACGGCACTGCCCGATCCGGAACGCGTCGGCGTCCTGGCCGGGCGTCTGGTGCGCGAGGGGGTGTTGCGGCAGAGCGCGTTGTCCGCCAACGACGCCTACTGCGGGCCGGGCAAGGCCGCGGCGCTGGCCGACGCCGTGCTGGCCACCGTCGACCGCTGCCGTGAGCTGGTGGCCTCCGGGGTCCCGGCGGCCACCGTGGAGGCGGTGGACTTCGGCCCGGTGCTCCGGGCCCGCGAGGAGGTGGGGCCGCACGACACCGAGGGGGTGGGGGCGCGGCGTCAAGCCATGCTGGACCGGCTCGGGGAGCCGCGGTGACCGCCTGGAGCGAGGTCGAGTACACGGCGGTGCGCGAGCTGCGCGGCCCGCTGGCCGTCGTGGCGGGGGTCTCGGGGGTGGGCTGGGACGAGTTCGTGCGCATCACCCTGGATTCGGGCGAGCGGCGCTACGGCGTGGTGCTGGAGGTGGACCGTGACACCGCCGTGGTCCAGGTGCTCGAGGACACCTCCGGGATGGACCCGGCGCGCCTGCGGGTGTCCTTCGCCGGCGAGCCGCTGCGCGTCCCGGTCGGGACGGGGTGGCTGGGCCGGACGTGCAACGGCCGTGGCGAGCCGGTGGACGGCGGCCCGCCGGTTTTCGGCGAGGCGAGCGCGCCCGTGGGCGGCACACCGATCAACCCCGTCCGGCGGGAGCCGCCGGCGGATCCGGTCCTCACGGGCGTCGGTGTCATCGACGCGCTCACCACGCTGGTGCGCGGGCAGAAGCTGCCGGTGTTCTCCGTGGCCGGGCTGCCCCATCTGGAGCTGGCCCTCCAGATCGCCGCGCAGTCCACCGTCGGCGGCGCGGCGTTCAGCGTGGTGTTCGCCGGGATGGGCCTGACCCATGCGGACGCCTCCTTCGTACGGGACGCCCTGGAGGAGCGCGCCGCGGCGGCGGAACTCGTCCTGCTGCTCAACACCGCCGACGACCCGGTGATCGAGCGGATCCTGACCCCCCGCATCGCGCTGACCGTGGCCGAACACCTGGCTTTCGCCCGCGGACACCACGTGCTGGTGGTGATGACCGACATGACCGCTTACGCGGAGGCACTGCGCGAGGTCTCGGCGGCCCGCGGCGAGGTCCCGGCCCGCCGCGCCTACCCCGGCTATCTCTACAGCGACCTGGCCTCGCTGTACGAACGCTGCGGACGGATCCGCGGCCGGAGCGGCTCGGTCACGGTCCTGCCCGTGCTGACCATGCCCGCGGGGGACATCACCCATCCGGTGCCCGACCTGACGGGATACATCACCGAGGGCCAGATCGTGCTCTCCCGGCAGCCGCACGCCCTGGGGGTGTACCCCCCGGTGGACGCCCTGTCCTCGCTGTCCCGTCTGATGCGCAAGGGCGCCGGCCCCGGGCGTACCCGGCCGGACCACCTCGACGTCGCGGCCCAGACACTGGCCGCGCTCTCCCGGGCACGGCAGGTCCGGGAGCTGTCGGACCTGGTCGGGCAGGGGGCGCTGAGCCCGACCGACCGCCGCTATCTCGACTTCGACCAGGCGTTCTGGCGCCGTTTCGTGGCTCAGCCCCGCGACGAGGCGCGCCCGTTGGACCGGACCCTGGACGCCGTCTGGCAGGTGCTGCTCACCCTTCCGCGAAGCGAGCTGGCGCTGCTGCCCACCGCGCTGCTCGACGGGCACGGCGCCCGGGAAACGCCGGCCGGCGGCGAGCGCGAAGGAGCGGAGGAATGACGACCGCCCCTGGAACACCGCCCTCACGCGCCGACCGCCTGCGCCTGCGGCACAGCCTGGACGTCGCGCTGCGCGGAGCCGACCTCCTGGAGCGGAAACTGCGCGTCCTGCGGGCGCGCCACGAGGAGTTGCTGCGGGCCGAGGAGACGCGTGCGCGCGCGTGGCGGGACTCGGTGCGGGCCGCCGAGACCTGGCTTCTTCGGGGGCTCCTCCTGGGCGGCGAACACGGCCTTGGGACGGCGGCCGAGGGGGTCGGCGACGCGGAGGTCACATGGGGCGAGGAGTCGACGACGGGGGTCCGCCACCCCACGCTCGCCGCGTGCCGCGTCCCGGAGCGCTCCCCCGAGGCCGCCGCTCCCCGCAACACCGCCTTGACGCACGCGGAAGCCGCCTACCGCGAGGCGCTGCGGGCGGGCGCGGAGTGCGCGGCGGCGCGGACGGCCGCCCGGCTCGTCGGAGACGAGGTGGCGCGCACCCGGCGGAGGGTCCGCGCCCTGCGCCGCCATTGGATCCCCCGGCTGGAGGAGTCGCTCGCCCGGGTCGTGCTCGCCCTGGAACAGGCCGAGCACGAGGACGCCGTACGACGTCGGTGGGCCGCCCGGGGGACCACCGCCGGACCGGGCACCGGCCACCGCCGGTGAGCCGGGGCCGCGCGCGCCCTCCGGCCCACCGCGCCCCCTGTTCCGTGCCGGCGACAGCTCATGACGGCTTGTGGTGCGGGGGTGCGGCGGGGCCGGCTCATTCGTGGGGGATCACGGCGACCGGACACGTCGCGTGGTGTACCGCCGCCTGCACCACGGGGCCGAGCCGGGGCGCCAGGGCGGCCCGGTGCCTGCGCCGGCCGATCATCAACAGCCCGCTGCCGGCGGCCGCGCGTACGACGGCCTGCGCCGGGCTCTCCAGCCGGACCTCGTCGATCACCCGGACGCGGGGGAACTTCTCCCGCCACGGCCGCAACACCGCGTCCAGCTCCCGCTGCGCCTTCCCGGCCAGCTCCTTGGCGATGCCGGGGTCCACGCCCCAGGGGACGAACGCCTGGACCGGCAGGCCCGTCCCGTGGACGGCGCGCAGGGGCACACCGCGGGTGAACGCGGTGACGTAGGCGAACTCGAGGAGGTTGTCCTGGGGGCCGTGCAGGCTCAGTCCGACCACCACGTCCCGCTCGCGGGCCTCGGGGGTCCGTGCCTCATCCGCCTCGCCGGCGCGCACCAGGACCACGGGCCGCTCGGCCCGGCCGACCACGTAGAGGCTGATGTCACCGAGGAAGAAGCTCGCCACGGGCTCCATCCCCCGCGACCCGAGCACCAGCATCCGGGACCGGGCGGCCGCGTCGAGCAGGGCGGTCTCGGCCTCCTCGGCGACCAGTTCCTCGGTGATGGGCAGATCCGGGTGGCGGCGGCCGAGTTCCGTGCGCGCGTCGTGCACGATCCTCTTCGCCCAGTAGTTCTGGTCGTCGGCCGCGGGGCTGTCCGGCGTGGGCGGGGACAGCATGACCCACGCGTGCAGCAGGCGCAGCGCGAGTTCGCGGCGCTTCGCCTCGTCGGCGGCCCAGCGGGCGGCGGCGAGGCTCTCCGGCGAGCCGTCGAGGCCCACGGTCACGACTTGTTCGTCCATGGCGTTGCTCCGTCTCGCGCGTAGCGGTCATCCGCGTGTCGTCCGCGTGTCAGCCGTGTCGTCCGCGTGTCAGCCGTGGGTGTCGTCGGTGGCGTACGCGATGTGCTCGGTGACCGAGACGACCCCGTCCACGCTGCGGCACAGCCGTTCGATGACGGGGATCAGGCTCCTGCTCTCCACCGAGCCGCGCAGCGTGACCTCCCCCTCCCGTA
Source organism: Streptomyces sparsogenes (assembly GCF_001704635.1). GTDB lineage: Bacteria > Actinomycetota > Actinomycetes > Streptomycetales > Streptomycetaceae > Streptomyces > Streptomyces sparsogenes. Next base: position 43,549 of record NZ_MAXF01000190.1, read on the forward strand.
CCTCCGCCGTCACCGCGGAGGGGGCGAGCCGCAGGGTCCGCCGCAGGACGTCGCGCTCGATCTCCTCGCGGATCGCGTCGTCGTGACGGAGGAAGATCCGCAGCAGGTCGCCGCGGCTGATGATGCCCAGCAGCTTGTCGGTCTCGTCGACCACGGGGAGCCGCTTGACTCCTTGGACCGCCATCAGCCGGGCCGCCTCGACCACGGTCCACTCCGGACGCGCGCACACCGCGGGACCCGACATCAGCTCCTCGGCCCTTGTGCCCTCGGTCTTCGCGCGCTCCCAGGCCTCCAGGTGCGGAATCGGCACCCGGCCGGACGGATCGGCCTGGCCGGAGGACTTGCGCAGCAGATCGTCCTCGGACACCACCCCGATCGGACGGTCCGAGGCGTCCACGACCGGTACGGCGGTGACATCGTTCTCCGCGAGGAGTTCCACGATCTCCTTGAACGGCATCCCGCGCGGCGCCCGGACCACGTTGCGGGTCATGAGTTCCCCGACCGTCCTGTGGTGCATCTCCCGGCTCCCTTCGGAACGCGCGGACCCCCGCACCGGCCCGTCGGCGCGGCATAAGGCCCATCGGGTACCCATCTAGGGACATTTCGCCCATACTAATGCTCCCCGATCGTGAAACCCTGGACAAAGACGGAAGGACGGAGAGGCGGGGATGCCGATGCGTGCCCATGTCGGCGACCAACTGATTGTCGAAAGCCCTACGACGGGTGCGACCAGGCGTGACGGCGAGATCGTCGGGATCCATCACGCCGACGGGACGCCCCCCTATGACGTGCGCTGGTCGGATTCCGGACACGTGACCCTCGTGTTCCCCGGGCCGGACGCCCATGTCCACCACATCGGCCACCCCTCCGACGCGGCGCCAGGAGCCTCCGGCCTCAGGCCGGGGGCGAAAGCGCGGGCGAGCGCGGGCCCGCCCTCCGACGCGGAGGTGGCGGATCTGGTGCGCGACGCGGCGGCGGCCCCGTCGATGCACAACGCGCAGCCGTGGCGATTCCGGTACTTCCGCCGCGACCGCCTGTTCCAGGTGATCGCGGACCTGACGAGGACCCTGCCGCACTCCGACGCGGACCTGCGCGCCCTCCACCTGGGCTGCGGCGCCGCCCTGATGAACCTGCGCGTCGCGGCCGCCCATACGGGCCGGCGGCCGGCGACCCGGCTCCTGCCCGAGCCCGACGACCCCACGCTGCTCGCCGCCGTGTCACTGGCCGGTCCCCTCGGCGACGGAGACGAGGACGGCCTGGCCGCCCTGTACCCGGCCGTCCACGCCCGGCACACCAGCCGGTCCCCGTTCGCCGAGACCGAGATCCCCGGGCCGGTGCGCGCCACCCTCCGGGAGGCAGCCGGGGCGGAGGGCGTGTCGCTGTCCTTCGCGTCGGGATGGCATCTGCGGACGGTGCTGGACCTGGCCTCGGAGGCCGAGGCGCGCAACCTCACCGACCAGGGCAGCGTCGAGGACCTGACCCACTGGACCGGGCTCTCCGCCGAGACGCCGCGGTCCGCCGGCGAGGGGGTGCCTCCGGACGCCTTCGGCCCGCGCCGGCGCGGCGGCAAGGCCCCCGTGCGGGACTTCGCGGGCGGCCGGCCGGTCCCGGGCCGGGAATCCGCCGATTTCGAGAGCAACCCGCAGCTCGCGCTGCTGGCCACCCCGGGCGACGAGGCAGCGGACTGGCTGCGGGCGGGCCAGGCCATGGAACGCGTCCTGCTGACCGCCACCCGCGAGGGACTGGCCGGCTCCTTCATCACCCAGGCCCTCGAATGGCCCGACCTGCGCTGGCCGCTGCGCGACCCCGTGTCCGGGGCGGGACACGTCCACATGGTGCTGCGCCTCGGCTACGGCCCGCCGGGCCCCAGAACACCGCGCCGCCCGACCCGCCACATCCTCGACCTCCTGACCTGATCACCCGTCGGCTCGCCGGGCGCTGGTGAAGTGGCACTCGACGTCCACCACCCCCTCCACCGCCCGGATGAGACGCGCGGCCACCGGAATCATCGCGGCGTTCGGGATCTGCCCGCCGAGCGTGACGACGCCCTCCTCCACCCGCACGTGTACGGCATGGCTCACCCCGGGGAAGAGGTAGGAGATCACCGTGCGGCGGACCTCCTCCTCGATGTCCTCGTCCGGCCGCAGGAAGACCTTCAGGAGATCACCCCGGCTGACGATGCCCTGCAACATCCCCTCGCTGTCGACCACGGGAAGCCGTTTGACCCGCCGGACGGCCATGATCCGGGCCGCCTCCGCCAGGGTGGCGTCCGCGTGAACCGTGACCGCGGGGGCACTCATCAGCTCCTCCGCCGTCACCGCCCCCGCCTTCGCGAGGTCGGGGAGGCGCCGCAGCTGCTCCAATCGGTCCGGGTCGCTGTCCCGGAACTCCTCCTTGGGCAGCAGATCCGCCTCGGAGACCACCCCGACCACCCGGCCCTCGCCCTCCAGGACCGGGATGGCGCTCACTCTCCACTGCCCGATGGTCCTGACCATTTCCTTGAACGACGCGTCACGGCCGACAGCGACCACCGTGCGCGTCATCACATCACTCACCTGGTGCGGAGTCTCGGACACGGAAACCTCCTCATAGCCCGTCCGGTTCAGTCGACGTGGCCCGGCCGCGGAACGGTGAGCACCGGGCACCGCGCGTGGTGAAGCACGCCCTGGCTCACCGAGCCCAGCAGCATGCCGGCGAAACCACCGCGTCCCCGCGTCCCCACCACCAGACCGACCGCGTGGGCGGACGCCTCGGTCAGCACCTCCACCGGGTGGCCGCTGACGACCTCGTGGTGCAGCTCCACCTCCGGGTGGGTCGCGGTGCGGCCGGCGACCGTCTCGGAGAGCACACGACGGCACTCCCCCAGCGCCGCGTGCTCGTCCAGGGTGCCGAGCAGCGGAGGGTGCCACACATAGACCGCCCGCAGGGCGGCACCGCACAGGGCGGCCTCCTCGAACGCGAAGTCGACCGCCGCGGCCGAGTGGGCGCTGCCGTCCACGCCGACCACCAGGTACGGCGGGCGCTGGGTGACGTGCTCCGGTTCCGGCACCACGATGACCGGGCAGGGCGCGTGGGCGATGACCGGCAGCGCCACCGAGGCGGAAGTGAACAGTTCCTGCGCGGCGCTCAGATGCCACGAGCCCAGCACGACCGCCCCGGCGTCCGCCGCCTGTTCCCGCAGGACCCACGCCGGGTCTCCCTCCGCCAGCAGCGCGGACACCGCCACCCCGGGGCGCCGGGACTCGGCGAAGGCGACCGCCTCCCCGAGCACCCGCTCGCCCTCGGTGTGCAGCGCCTGGTTCCACTCCTCCCAGGACGGCCGCACCTCCCGCGACCGGTAGCCCCCGGTCGGGACACCCTGGGCGTGCACCAGCCGCAACGGCGACCCGCGCCGCGCCGCCTCGTCCACGGCCCAGGCGAGCGCCATCCGCTTGGTGGGGTCGGCGTCGACACCCACCACGACCGGCCGGCGCCCTCGCGGACTCGTCATCGCGGCCTCCCGGGATCCGCCCCGCCCCGTGCGTCTCGCACCTCTCCAGCCTGACCCCGTCCGCCACCGGTCACCATCCGGCGGCGCCGCCGCCTCGCCCGGCGACGGGCCGCCCGGCAGCGCCCGTGCCCGAATTGCACCATGACGCGGATGCTTCCACGATGAGGTCATGGTCCCCGCGGGTCCTGCGGACCGTTTCGACGCGTTCCGGGCCCTGGCCGACCGGCGCGGGCGCCCGGGACACAGGCTGATCGAGTCGCTGGCCGAGGCCAGGGCGGGCACGGCGGACGGCCCCGAGGTCTGGGCCCCGGCGGTCGCCGCCGGTTTCGGTCTGCCCGCCGCCGCCGCGCTCGGACCGGCCGGATACTACGCGGACCTCGCCGCCCCGCACGGCCGCCGTCACGTCCGGGTCTGCGCGGGGACCGCGTGCTTCGCCGCCCGGGCCGGACGGCATCTCACCGAGGTGGCGGACGAGCTGGGCGTACCGGTGGGCGCGGCCTCACCGGACGGCGGGACATCGGTGCAGGCGGTCCGCTGTCTGGGGTACTGCTACGCGGGTCCCGCCGCGCTCGACGGCCGGACGCCCTGCACGGGCCCGGCCCCGGCCGCTCAGCTCGCGGGGCGGGAGTCCCCTCGGGCGCCGGAGATCCCGGCGGCCGACGACACCGGCGACCCCGTGCTGCTGGGAGGCGTGGTGGCGGGTGAGCCCCCCTGGCAGGTGTGGCCGCGGACGGTGGCGGCGGGCGCCCCCGACGAGGTCCGGCGGGAGGTGGCCGCCTCCGGGCTGCGGGGCCGGGGCGGCGCGGGGTTCGGGGTGGCCGCGAAGTGGGCGGCGGCGGGCCGGGCGCCCGGCACCGTGGTGGTGGCCAACGGCGACGAGGGGGACCCCGGCTCCTACGCCGACCGGCTGCTGATGGAGGGGGCTCCGGAGCGGGTACTGGAGGGTCTGGCGCTGGCCTGCTTCGCGTGCGGTGCGCGCCGGGGCGTGGTGCTGGTGCGCTCGGAGTATCCGCGTGCGCTCACCCGCGTGCGGGAGGCCGTGGGGCGGGCCTACGCCGACGGGCACTTCGGCTCGGCCGTTCACGGCACGACGACCGCTCTGGACATCGATGTGGCCGAGGGGGCCGGCTCGTACGTCGCCGGTGAGGAGACCGCTCTGATCGCGAGCCTGGAGGGGGACCGGGGCTGCGCCCGGCCGCGCCCGCCCTACCCGACCCGGCGCGGGCTGTGGGACGCGCCGACGGTCGTGAACAACGTCGAGACCCTGGCGGCCGTCCCGTGGATCGTGTCCCGGGGCGGTGAGGCGTACGCCCGGCGCGGGGTTCCGGGCGAGACCGGGACGAAGCTGGTCTGCCTGTCGGAGCGGTTCGCCCGGCCGGGGGCGTACGAGGTGGAGCTGGGCACCCCGCTGCCGCGGATCGTCGACGAGCTGGGCGGCGGGCTGCGGGACGGAGGTGAGCTGACCGCTCTCCAGGTCGGCGGGCCGCTGGGCGGCTTCCTCGCCCCCGACGCGCTGGACACGCCCTTGACCACCGCCGACCTCGCGTCCCGGGGCGCCGCTCTCGGCCACGCCGGACTGGTCGCCTTCGACCAGCGGGTGCCCCCGGAAGAGGTGCTGCGGCACATCTGGGGGTTCGCCGCGGCCGAGAGCTGCGGCGCCTGCTCACCCTGCCGGGTCGGCTCCCGCCGCGGGCTGGAGCTGGCGGCCACCGGGGTCCCGCCCGGGGCGGAGTGGGAACGGCTCGCGCGGGTTCTGGCCGAGGCGAGCCTGTGCGCCTTCGGACGACGGATCCCGCCCGCCGTGCACAGTCTCGCCCGCGCCTACGGGGACCGGCTGCCGGGGTGGGCCGCATGACCGGCCCCGAGACGGTGGTCGAGGTCGACGGCACGGTCGTCGCCGTCCCCGAGGGGGCCTCCTTGCTGGCGGCGGTGCGGGCGGCCGGGATCGAGCTGCCCTCGCTCTGCTCCGACGACCGGCTCTCCCCCGCGGGCTCCTGCCGTACGTGTCTGGTGCGGGCCGACGGGCGCGTAGCGGCGGCCTGTGTCACCCCGGCCGCGCCCGGCGCCCGCGTCGAAACCGCCACCGACGACCTCCGGCGGCTCCGGCGGGACGCGGTGGAAGTCATCGTCTCCGCCCTGCCCTCCCGTGCCCTCGCGACCGGCAACCCCAGCGAACTGGCGCGGGTGTGCCGGTCGCTGGACATCGGCCCGGAGGCGGCCCGGGGCGCGGGGGGTCGGGGCGGGGACGACTCCCATCCGTACGTCCACCTGGACCGGGACCTGTGCATCGCCTGCGGCCGGTGCGTCCGCATGTGCGCCGAGGTACAGGGCACCTTCGCCCTCACCCTGGTCGGCCGGGGCGCCGACACCCAGGTCGCCCCCGGTACCGGCGGGCCCTGGGCCGAGTCGGACTGCGTGGCCTGCGGCGGCTGCGTCGACACCTGCCCCACCGGCGCGATCGCCGAGCCGGGGCCGGGCCGCGGGCTCACCTCCGCGCACCGGCCGAGCGCCACCCGTACGACCTGCGGGTACTGCGGTGTCGGCTGCGCGCTGGACGTCGTCACCCGCGACGGCGAGGTCACCGCGGTGCTGCCCGCCCGGGACGGCCCCGTCAACCAGGGGCACGCGTGCGTGAAGGGCCGCTTCGCCCACGGCTACCTCACCTCCCCCGAACGGCTGACCCGGCCCCTGCTGCGGCGCGACGGCCGCCTGGAACCGGCGAGTTGGGACCAAGCGATCGGGGAGGTCGCCCGCGGGCTGCGGGCGGCCGTCGCCGCCGGGGGCCCGGACGCCGTGGCGGCGATCTCCTCGGCCCGCGCCACCAACGAGGAGAACTACCTCGTCCAGAAGTTCATGCGGGTCGTGGTCGGCACGAACAACGTCGACAACTGCTCCCGGCTGTGCCACTCCCCGTCCGCCGCCGGCCTGACCGCCTCCTTCGGCCTCTCCGGCGGCACCGACACCTTCGACGACGTCGAGCGCTCCGACTGCCTGCTGGTGGTCGGGGCCAACCCCGTCGAAGCCCACCCGGTGGTCGGAGCGCGACTGCTGCGGCGTGCGCTGCGCGGGGCCAGGCTGGTCGTCGCCGACCCCCGCGCCGTCGGCCTCGCCCGCCACGCCGACGTGCATCTGCGCCCCCGCCCCGGCACCAACGTCGCCCTCTTCCACGGGCTCGCCCACGTCCTGCTCGCCGAGGACCTCGCCGACGAGGAGTTCCTGCGCGAGCGGGCCACCGGCCTGCCGGAACTCGCCGCACTGCTGGACGACTACCCGCCCGACCGGGTCGCGGACATCACCGGGGTGCCCGCCACCGACCTGGTGGCCGCCGCCCGGCTGTACGGCCGCGCCCGCCGGCCCGCCCTCGTCTACGGCCTCGGCGTCACCGAGCACCTGCACGGCACGGACGGGGTGCGGTCCCTGGCCAACCTGGCGATCCTGCGCGGCGCCGTGGGCACCGACCGCGGGCACGGGGTCATGCCGCTGCGCGGCCAGAACAACGTCCAGGGCGCCTCGGACATGGGCGCGCTGCCCGACGTCCTGCCCGGCTACGGCAGGGTGACCGACCCCGCCGTACGGTCCAGGGCCGAGGCGGTATGGGGGGTACCGGTCCCGGAGCGGCCCGGACTGCGGATCCCCGGCATGTTCGCCGCCGCGCGGGCGGGGGAGCTGCGGGCGCTGTGGGTCATCGGCGAGGACGTCTGCGCCACCGACCCCGACGCCAACCAGGTGACCCGCGCCCTGGACACCTGCCCGCTCGTCGTCTGCGACGAACTGTTCCTCTCCGAGACCGCCCGCCACGCCGACATCGTGCTGCCGGCGGCGTCCTGGCTGGAGAAGGACGGCACCTTCGTCAACTTCGACCGGCGGTTCCAGCGGGTCAGGCCCGCCGTGCCCCCGCCGGGCGGGGCACGCGCCGACTTCGCCATCGTGCACGCCGTCGCGTCGGCCATGGGCACCGACCTCGGATGCCCGACGCCGGCCGGGGCGCTGGCCGAGTGCGGACGGGTCGCGCCCGTCTTCGCGGGCCTGACGCACGGCCGGCTGGACCGCGAGGGTGCCGTCCCCTGGCCCTGCCCGGACCCCGGCCGCCCCGGGGAGGCCAAGCTGTACGAGGAGCGGTTCGCCACGGCCGACGGACGGGCACACCTCGCCGCACCCCCCTATCTGCCACCGGGTGAACAGCCCGACGACGACTATCCGCTGCTCCTGGTCACCGGGCGGCGCTGGGCCCACTACAACTCCGGGAGCATGACCCGCCGAGGCGGCAACCTCACGCTCGATCCGGTCGACTTCCTCGACCTCCACCCCGGCGACGCCCTCCGGTACGCCGTGGACGACGGCGCGCCGGTCACCGTGGAGAGCCGGCACGGCCGGGCCCGGCTCATCGCCCGGATCAGCGAACAGACGGCCCCCGGCCAGGTGTTCTGCGCCATCCACTTCCCCGGGAGCGGAGTGAACCGCCTCACCTCGCACCACGCGGACACCGTCACCTCCTGCCCCGAGTACAAGGTCACGGCGGTGCGCGTGTCCGGTCAGCCGCGCCGCGGCACGACGGCGACCGGGCAGTGGGAGTGATGCAGCAAGGCGTGGGCGACCCTGCCGAGCTGCAGACCGAAGCGGCCCTGCCGCCGCGGGGCGCCGACGACCAGCAGGTCGGCATCCGCCGACATCTCCACCAGGACCTTGTGTGCCGGGCCTTCGACCGGCACACGACGTACCTCGACCCGGGGGTGGTCCCGTACCGCCTCGCGCAGCACGTCGGTGAGCTCGGCGGACGCCTGTTCCGCGTGCACCCGGGCGGCATCGTCCGCGAGCAGAGGGTGGTCCGCGTGTTCATGCGCCGCGCAGCGCCAAGCGCGCACGGCCTCGAGGGCACAGCCGCGCGCCTCGGCCTCGCGCAGGGCGAACCCCGCGGCGCCCGAGCCCTCGGCCGGGTCGCCCACCCCGACCACCACCCGCCCGAAGGCTCCCCGCCGGTTCCGCTCCGGGCCACGGACCACGATGACGGGGCACTCGGCACGCCCGGCCACCGCGAGGCCGACCGAGCCCAGCAGCCGCCCGGTGAGCTCCCCGCGGCCGCGGGAGCCGGTGATCAGGGCACTCGCCTCCTGGCCCGCGCGCAGCAGCGCGGAGACGGCGTCCTCGGGCAGCACCTCGCCGGACACCTTCACCCCCGGGTCGCGGAGCCGGGCCCGCTCCGCGCCTGAGGCGATGATGTGCTCGGCCATGATCTCGTCGGCGGGACGATCGGTGCCGAAGGACGGGCGCCCTCCCTCGTAGCGCTCCCACAGGGAGCCGTAGACGAGCCGCAGCGGCACCCCGTGCCGTGCCGCCTCGTCCACCGCCCAGTCCACCGCGTCCAGGCTGGAATCCGACCCGTCGACGCCCACGACCATCGGGGTTTCCATCGGTCCCACCGCCTTCCTCGCCGACCGCTGAGAGCGCCCCTGTAATACCGTCGCACCGCTCGGGGCCCCTCGCGACACGCGCACCGCGTCAGCTCTTCGCCAGCAGCTCCTTGAGGGCGATGTTCAGCTTCAGGACGTTGACCCGGGGCTCGCCGATGAAGCCGAGTGTGCGGCCCTGGGTGTGCTCCTCGACCAGCTTCCGCACCCGGGAGACGGGCAGGCCGTTCTTCTGGGCGACACGGTGGACCTGGAGATCGGCGTAGTCGCGGGAGATGTCCGGGTCCAGGCCCGAGCCGGAGGAGGTCACCGCGTCGGCCGGGACGTCGGAGGGGCGGACCGGGTGGCCGGGCACCGAGTTGTCCTTGATGACGGCGGCTTTGGCGGCCTTCACCCACTGGACGAGCTCGGCGTTGTCCGCGGCGCGGTTGGTGGCGCCGGAGACGAGGAGGTGGTACCGGGTGTTGGCGGTGTTGCCGCCGAGTCCGTTCCGCGGGCGGCCCTGGAACCACTTCAGGTCCGGCTCGGGGGTCTTCTGGCCCTTCTTCAGCGGCAGGTCGTAGGCCTGGCCGATCCGGGACGAGCCGACGACCTTCCCGTCCGACCTGATCTCGGAGCCGTTCGCCTTGTCGTGGAACAGCCCTTGGGCGACGCCGGTGACGACCAGCGGGTAGAGGACGCCCGTCACCAGGGTCAGCACGAGGAGGGCGCGCAGGCCCGCGCCCAGCAGCCGGGCGGTGTTCGTCAGGGAGTTGGTCATGTCCTTCATCCGATCCCGGGGATCAGCGAGATGAGCAGGTCGATGAGTTTGATGCCGATGAAGGGCGCGACGAGCCCGCCGAGGCCGTAGACGGCGAGGTTGCGGCGGAGCATCTTGTCGGCGCTGACCGGGCGGTACCGCACGCCGCGCAGCGCGAGCGGCACCAGCGCGATGATGATCAGCGCGTTGAAGATCACCGCGGACAGGATCGCGGAGTCGGGTGAGGACAGGCCCATGATGTTGAGCCTGTCCAGGCCCGGGTAGACCGCCGCGAACAGGGCCGGGATGATCGCGAAGTACTTGGCGACGTCGTTGGCGATGGAGAACGTCGTCAAGGCGCCCCGGGTGATGAGGAGTTGCTTGCCGATCTCGACGATCTCGATGAGCTTGGTGGGGTTGGAGTCGAGGTCGACCATGTTGCCGGCCTCCTTGGCGGCCGACGTGCCGGTGTTCATCGCCACGCCGACGTCCGCCTGGGCCAGGGCCGGGGCGTCGTTCGTCCCGTCGCCGGTCATCGCGACCAGCTTGCCGCCGGCCTGCTCCCGTCTGATGAGGGCCATCTTGTCCTCGGGGGTGGCCTCGGCGAGGAAGTCGTCGACGCCCGCCTCCTCGGCGATCGCCTTGGCCGTCAGCGGGTTGTCGCCCGTGATCATGACGGTTTTGATGCCCATGCGGCGCAGCTCGTCGAACCGCTCCCGCATGCCGTCCTTGACGACGTCCTTGAGGTGGATGACACCGAGCACCCGGGCGTCGCCCTTCCCGTCCGGGGCAAAGTCGCAGGCCGCGACCAGCAGGGGGGTGCCGCCCGACGCGGAGATCCGGTCGGCGATCTCGGCCGCGTCCTCCGTGACCGTGCCGCCCTGCCCCCGGACCCAGGCGATGACCGAACCGGCCGCGCCCTTGCGGACCTTCCTGCCGTCCACGTCGACGCCCGACATGCGGGTCTGGGCGGTGAAGGCGACCCAATCGGCACCGATCAGCTCGCCCTGGTGCCGCTCGCGCAGCCCGTACTTCTCCTTCGCGAGGACGACGATGGAGCGGCCCTCGGGGGTCTCGTCGGCCAGCGACGAGAGCTGCGCGGCGTCCGCGACCTCGGCCTCCGTGGTGCCGCGGACCGGCACGAACTCCGCCGCCTGGCGGTTGCCGAGCGTGATGGTGCCGGTCTTGTCGAGCAGCAGGGTGGAGACGTCGCCGGCGGCCTCGACGGCCCGCCCGGACATGGCCAGCACATTGCGCTGGACCAGGCGGTCCATGCCGGCGATGCCGATCGCGGACAGCAGCGCGCCGATCGTGGTCGGGATCAGGCAGACCAGGAGGGCCACCAGGACGACCATGGTCAGGTGGGTGCCCGCGTAGTCGGCGAACGGCGGCAGCGTGGCGCACGCGAGGAGGAACACGATCGTCAGGGAGGCGAGCAGGATGTTCAGCGCGATCTCGTTGGGCGTCTTCTGCCGGGCGGCGCCCTCGACGAGGTTGATCATCCGGTCGATGAAGGTCTCCCCCGGCTTTGTGGTGATCTTGATGACGACGCGGTCGGAGAGCACCTTGGTCCCGCCGGTGACGGCGCTGCGGTCGCCGCCCGACTCGCGGATGACGGGTGCCGACTCGCCGGTGATGGCCGACTCGTCCACCGAGGCGACGCCCTCGACGACATCGCCGTCGCCGGGGATGACATCGCCCGCCTCGCAGACCACCAGGTCGCCGATGCGCAGCTCGGTGCCCGCCACACGCTCTTCGGTGGTGCCGGTGAGCCGGCGCGCGACCGTGTCGGTCTTCGCCTTGCGCAGGGTGTCGGCCTGTGCCTTGCCGCGGCCCTCGGCGACCGCCTCCGCGAGGTTCGCGAAGATCACGGTCAGCCACAGCCAGGCGCTGATCGTCCAGCCGAACCAATCGGTCGGGTCGAGGCACGAGAAGGCCGTGGTCAGGACGGAGCCGACCAGCACCACGAACATCACGGGCGAGGCGACCATCAGCCGCGGGTCGAGCTTGCGGAAGGCGTCCGGCAGCGATCTGACGAGCTGCGCGGGGTCGAACAGGCCCCCGCCGACGCGGCCCGCGGCGGCCCCGCCGGCGGCGCCCCTGTGCGCGGCGGATACGTCGTCGTGCGGCGCCGGGGTGGGAGTGGCTGTGGACATCGCGTCCTCGTGCTTGTCGGTACGGGTGGTCATGCCGCCATCCCCTCGGCGAGCGGGCCCAGCGCGAGCGCCGGGAAGTACGTCAGACCGGTGATGATCAGGATCGCGCCCGCCAGCAGGCCGGTGAACAGCGGCTTCTCGGTGCGCAGGGTGCCCGCGGTGGCCGGGACCGGCTTCTGCTCCGCCAGCGAGCCCGCCAGCGCCAGGACGAACACCATCGGCAGGAACCGGCCGAGCAGCATGGCCAGGCCGATCGTGGTGTTGAACCACGGCGTGTCCGCGCCCAGGCCGGCGAAGGCCGAGCCGTTGTTGTTGGCCCCGGAGGTGTAGGCGTAGAGGATCTCGGAGAACCCGTGCGCCCCGCTGTGGTCCACCGAGCCCGCCGCGGTGTTGAGGATGGAGTGCGGCGGGGTGGGCAGCGCCATGGACACGGCCGTGAAGCCGAGCACCAGGGCCGGGGTGACGAGGATGTACAGGGCCGCCAGCTTGATCTGGCGGGTGCCGATCTTCTTGCCCAGGTACTCGGGCGTACGGCCGACCATCAGACCGGCGATGAACACCGCGATCACCGCCATGATCAGGATGCCGTAGAGGCCGGAGCCCACACCGCCGGGCGCGATCTCGCCGAGCATCATGCCGAGCATGGTGATGCCGCCGCCCAGGCCCGTGAAGGAGGAGTGGAAGGAGTCCACGGCACCGGTCGAGGTGAGCGTGGTCGAGGCCGCGAAGAGGGACGAGGCGCCGACGCCGAAGCGGACCTCCTTGCCCTCCATCGCCCCGCCCGCGATCTCCGGCGCCGGGCCGCGGTGGGCGAACTCCGTCCACATCATCAGAGCGACGAAGCCGATCCAGATGACGGCCATCGTGGCCAGGATCGCGTACCCCTGCTTGACGGAGCCGACCAGGACGCCGAAGGTCCGGGTCAGCGAGAACGGGATCACCAGGATCAGGAAGATCTCGAAGAGGTTGGTGAACGGGGTGGGGTTCTCGAACGGGTGGGCGCTGTTGGCGTTGAAGATGCCGCCGCCGTTGGTGCCCAGCTCCTTGATGGCCTCCGTGGAGGCGACCGCACCGCCGTTCCACTGCTGCGAGCCGCCCATGAACTGGCCGACCTCATGGATGCCGGAGAAGTTCTGCAGCGCGCCGCACGCCACCAGGACGACCGCGGCGACCACGGCGACCGGCAGCAGCACCCGCACCGTGCCACGCACCAGGTCGGCCCAGAAGTTGCCCAGCTCTCCGGTGCGCGAGCGGGCGAAGCCCCGCACCAGCGCCATGGCCACCGCCATGCCCACCGCGGCCGAGACGAAGTTCTGCACGGCCAGCCCGGCGGTCTGCACGACATGGCCCATGGCCTGCTCGCCGGCGTACGACTGCCAGTTGGTGTTGGTCACGAAGGACGCGGCCGTGTTGAACGCCTGGTCCGGGTCGATGGAGGCGAAGCCGAGCGAGCCGGGCAGCACGCCCTGGAGCCGCTGCAGCAGGTACAGGAAGAGGACGCCGACGGCGGAGAAGGCCAGCACGGCGCGCAGATACGCGTGCCAGCGCATCTCGGTGTCGGGGTTGGCACCGATCCCCTTGTAGATCCACTTCTCGACCCGCAGGTGCTTGTCGGAGGAGTAGACCCGGGCCATGTAGTCGCCGAGGGGACGGTAGGCGAGCGCCAGCGCCGCGATCAGGGCGAGCATCTGGAGCACGCCGGCCAGAACGGGACTCATGACGGGCTCAGAACCTCTCCGGGAAGATCAGGGCGAGGACGAGATAGCCCAGCAGGGCGACGGCCACGACGAGGCCGACGATGTTCTCGGCGGTCACAGCTTCGTCACCCCCTTGGCGACGAGAGCCACGAGCGCGAACACCGCGAGCGTGGTGACGACGAAGGCCACGTCGGCCATCGCGAGCTCCTAGTGAGATACGGAGAACAAGAACTGACGAGTCGAGGAAATCGCCCCTGTGGCCGGTTTTGGCCGTCGTTGACGGCTCCCTTACGGCCACTCATACACCTTTGACGCATCTCTTACGACCGGTTGGGTGAACGCGATCAGGTGCCCCGGCCCTGGTGGTCCGGGGCCGGGGCGGGGCGCCCGGCCGTGGTGGGCAGGGTGAGGGTCACCGCGAAGCCGTGCCCGGTGGTGGTCGTGGTGTCGAGGGCGCCGCCCATGGCCTCGGTGAGGTCGCGCGACAGCCGCAGGGGCAGGCTGTCGCCCGGGCGGTCCGTGACCGCCCCGCCGTTCGCCGGCGCTCCGATGGCGCCGTCCGCGATCCGGACCGTCAGCCGGTCGGGCAGGGTTTCGGCGGTGAGGGTCGGCGGGGCGTCGGGCGGGCTGTGACGCAGCGCGTCGGCGGCGAGGGTGGTCAGCACCCGGGTGAGGAGGGCGGCGTCGGCGATGACGTCGGGCAGGTGGGGCGGCAGCCTCAGCACGATGCCGTGGCCGCCCGGGCCGAGGTCGTCGAGGGCCGCGGTGAGCGCTTCGCCCAGGTCGACCGGGCGCAGGTAGAGATCCAGCGCCCCGGCGTGCAGCCGGCTCAGGTCGTCGAGGTCGGTGACCAGCGCCCCGGCCCGGCGCACCGACGCGGAGGCGGAGCTCAGGAGGTGGGCCGCCTCGCCGTCCGGGCCACCCTGGCCGCCCGGCCCGCCCGCCCGGACCAGATCGCTCAGCCGTCCGAGCGCCGCCTCGGCCGCGCCCAGCGGGGCCCGCAGGTCGTGGCCCGCCGCGAGGAGCAGCGCGGCGCGGGTGCGTTCGGCGGCGGCGAGGGTGTCCGTCTCGGCGACATGCCGGGTGAGCCGGCCGTGGGCGTGGGCGATGCCGAGCTGCGCGGCGCACGCGGTGAGGAGGCGCAGGTCGTCGCCGCTCAGACCGCGACCGCGGGCGGCGAGGGTGAGACGGTCGTCGACGGGGGCCTCGACGTCCGCGTCCCACGGCCGCTCGGGCGGCCGGTCGCCGGTGCTGGCGACGACGTACCAGCGGGGTTCGGGGCCGGGCTCCGGGGCGCGTTCGAGCAGGCTGACCGAGGCCAGCGAGAAGTTCTCCCGCACCTGTTCCAGCAGGGCCGGCAGGTCCTGGCCATGCATCATGGCCACCGCCATCCGGCTCAGGGCACGGGCCTCGGAGGTCGCCCGGACGGCCTGGCGGGTGTGCCGGGCGGCCGCCCCCGCCGCGGTGCCCACCAGCCACGCGGCGGCGAGGAAGACGATCAGCACGACGATGTCGACGGTCCGCGCGACGTCGATGGAGTGCAGGGGGAGTGTGAAGTAGTAGTCCGCCAGGAGGCTCGCCGCGACGGCGGTGAGCAGCGCGGGGCCGCGCCCGCCGACGAGGGCGGTCAGGACGACGACGAGCATGTAGAGCACCAGGGCGCCGGGCAGGCCGAGGCTCCCACGCGCCGCGGTGAGTACGAGCGTCAGCGCGGGCAGCAGCAGGGCGGCCGCGGCGAGCGCGGACCGGCGCCGGGCCGGCCCGGCGCCGCGCGCGGGCCGGGGCGGTCGGGACGCGAAAGTCCCCGCCGCCGCCTCGTGGGTGACGATGTGGACGTCGATGGGGCCGGAGTCGCGGATCGTCCGCTGCCCCACGCCCGCCCGCAGGAGCAGGGAGAGCCTGCCGCGCCGGCTGGCGCCCAGCACGATCTGGGTGACGTTCTCGGCCTCGGCGAACCGCAGCAGCGCTTGGGGGATGTCCTCGCCGGTGGTCTGGTGGTAGCTGCCGCCCAGCGACTCCACGAGCCCCCGCTGGGCGGAGAGCGCGGTCGGGTCGCCGTGCGTCAGCCCGTCGCCGGGCACGACATGGAGGGCCAGCAGCTCGCTGCCCGGGGTGCGGGCGGTGATCCGGGCGGCGCGGCGGATCAGGGTCTCCCCCTCCGGGCCGCCGGTGAGGCCGACCATGATGCGCTCGCGGGTCTCCCAGGGGGCGGTGATGCCGTGCTCGGCGCGGTAGCGCTGGAGGCCCTCCTCCACGCGATCGGCGAGCCACAGCAGCGCCAGCTCGCGCAGCGCGGTGAGGTTGCCGAGCCGGAAGTAGTGGGTGAGTGCCGCCTCGACGCGGTCCGCGGGGTAGATGTCGCCGTGCACCAGGCGCCGGCGCAGCGTCTCGGGCAGCAGGTCCACCAGCTCGATCTGGTCGGCGCGGCGCGCCACCTCGTCGGGCAGGGTCTCGTGCTGGGTGACGCCGGTGATCTGCCGGACGACGTCGTTCAGGGACTCCAGGTGCTGGACGTTGAGGGTGGTGACGACGTCGATGCCCGCGGCGAGGAGTTCCTCGACGTCCTGCCACCGCTTGGTGTGGCGCGACCCCGGCACGTTGGTGTGCGCGAGTTCGTCGACCAGGGCGACCTGGGGGCGGCGGGCCAGGACCGCGTCGAGGTCCATCTCGGTGAGCGGCACGCCCCGGTGGACCAGCGTGCGGCGGTCCACCGTCTCCAGGCCTTCGGCCAGCGCGGCGGTCGGGCGTCGCCCGTGCGGCTCGACCAGGCCGATGACCACCTCGGCGCCGAGAGAGCGCAGCCGCCGGCCCTCTTGGAGCATGGCGTAGGTCTTGCCGACCCCGGGCGCCGCCCCGAGGTAGATCCGCAACCGTCCACGAGCCATCGGCGGACTCCTTGTCCTCCCCCGGCTGCCGCTCGGAGGTACCCCGCGCGGCACGACGCGCACGACCGGGTGCGCCGCACCTCCCATGGTGCACGGACCGGCCTCGGCGCGAAGGCGGCGGCGCCCCGTCGTCGGCGGCGTTCCGCGCCGTGCCGCCCCCGCGGCGGGTCAGCGCGCGGCGGGGCCTTGAGCGGCCTGCCGCTTGCGGGCGCGGTAGGCCGCCGCCTTGAGCCTGTTCCCGCAGGACTCCATGCCGCACCACTGCCGGCGCATGCCGCGCGACCGGTCGATGTAGACGCGGGTGCACTCGGGGTTGCCGCACTCCTTGAGCAGCGGTACGTCCGGGCCGCCGAGGAGTTCGACGGCGTGCCGCGCCACGGTGGAGAGCGCCTCGTCCGGCGTCGCTTCCGTCCGGCGGCCCGCCGCGGTGAGCTGGGGCGTCGCCGGTGGCCTGCGGGCCGCCTCGTTCACCGTGGCGAGCGCCTCCGTGTCGTACGCCGCGCCGGCGCGGCGGGCGGTCACCAGGCGGTAGATGGCCTCCCGTACGGCGATCGCCCGCTCGACGTCGGCCTCGCGGGCGGCGGAGACGGCGTCGACGATCCCGGACTCGAGGTACCAGGCGGTCAGCCGGTCCGGCGACACCAACAGCTCGAACCGCGAGGAACGGCGGGCCCGCAGCGTGGCGGCGAAGTCGAGAGCGGGGTTTCCGCACAGGAAGACATGGTCCGGGTTCACGTCACCATCCTGGCGGGTGACCCGAGCCGCCGCAAGAATCGTCACCACCTTGACAGGTGACGCATCGGCCCCGCATCATCGTCACCAGTCGGACTGGTGACAAGGGGGCGACGAGATGTCGCGGACACGGGAAGTACCGGACGAGGCGGAGGCGGCGCGCCGCGCGCGGTTCGGCGCGCTGCCGGAGCGGATCCGCCTGGAGGACACGGTCGAGGAGCGGGCGGCCACGGCGCCGGACCCCGCCAGGGACCACTACGACCCGGACGAGTGGCTCGTCCGCCACTGCCTGTGAGCCCGGTCGGCCGCGCCCCGGTGGAGCGCGGCCGCCTCCGGGCGACCCGGGAGGGACGGGGCTCACGTATCGTCTCCCGACGTCGGAGTGCGTGACGTCCGCGGCCGTGCCGCCGGGAGAGTGGGCCATGAACAAGCCGTCGACCACCACCGGGATACCCGGCGAACTGCACCGTCGGCTCGGGGTGCCGGACGCCGTGGTGATCGGGCTGGGGTCGATGATCGGCGCGGGGATCTTCGCCGCCCTCGCCCCCGCGGCGAGATCGGCCGGCTCCGGTCTGCTGCTCGGCCTGGCGCTCGCCGCCGTGGTCGCCTACTGCAACGCCACCTCGTCCGCCCGGCTCGCGGCCCGCTACCCGGCCTCCGGCGGCACCTACGTCTACGGCCGCGAACGCCTCGGCGACTTCTGGGGCCATCTGGCCGGGTGGGCCTTCGTGGTCGGCAAGACCGCCTCCTGCGCGGCCATGGCCCTCACGGTCGGCTCCTACGTGTGGCCGGGTCAGGCCCACGCCGTGGCGGTGGCCGCGGTGGTGGCGCTGACCGCGGTGAACTACGCCGGGGTGCACAAGTCCGCGCTGCTGACCCGCGCCATCGTCGCCGTGGTCCTGGCGGTGCTCGCCGCCGTGGTGGTCGCCGCCGTGACGTCCGGCGCCGCGGACGCGGCCCGGCTGGACGTCGGCTCGGACGCCACCCCCGGCGGGGTGCTCCAGGCGGCGGGCCTGCTGTTCTTCGCGTTCGCCGGCTACGCCCGTATCGCCACGCTCGGCGAGGAGGTCCGCGACCCGGCGCGCACCATCCCCCGGGCCGTCCCGCTCGCCCTCGGCCTCACCCTGGTGGTCTACGCCGCCGTCGCCGTCGCCGCCCTGACCGTCCTCGGCCCGAAGGGACTGGCGCAGTCCGCGGCACCGCTGTCGGACGCGGTCCGGGCGGCGGGCGCCGGCGGGCTGGCCCCGGTCGTGCGCGCCGGGGCCGCCGTGGCCGCGCTCGGCTCGCTGCTCGCGCTGATCCTCGGCGTCTCGCGCACCACCCTGGCCATGGCGCGTGACCGCCATCTGCCCCGTGCGCTGGCCGCCGTCCACCCGCGCTTCAAGGTGCCGCACCGGGCCGAGCTGCTGGTGGGCGCCGTGGTGGCGGTGGCGGCCGCGACGGCGGACGTGCGCGGGGCGATCGGCTTCTCGTCCTTCGGGGTGCTCGCCTACTACGCCGTCGCCAACGCCTCCGCCTGGACGCTCACCCGGGACGAGGGACGGCCCAACCGGCTGATCCCCGCCGTCGGGCTGGCCGGCTGCCTGGCGCTGGCCTTCGCCCTCCCGCTCTCCTCGGTCGTCTCGGGGGCCGCGGTGCTGGCCTGCGGCGCCACCGCCTACGGGGTCCGCCGCGCCGTGGCCGCCCGCAACCCGTAAGTGCTCCCCGCCCCCGCGGTCACCGCCACCCGTAGCGGGGCCCGGAAGGACAGCAGGCCGAGCATCGGCGGCTCCTGCGCCGGTGCGGCGAGGCGCGCCCGTGGCAGGCCGCGGGCCGCCGCCCGCAGCGCCACCGCCGCCTCGGTGCGCGCCAGGGAAGCGCCGGGGCAGCGGTGGCTGCCGACGCCGAAGGCCAGATGGTGGCGGACCTCCGCCCGGTGCGGGCACATCCGCTCGGGAGCCGCGAAGACCTCAGGATCCGACCCGCTGCCCATGAGCATCAGGAGCAGCCGCGCGCCCTCGGGCAGCTCCCTCCCGCCCAGCCGCACGGGCCGTGCCGTGATCCGCCGCCAGGTGGTCACCGGCGGCTCGCGCCGCAGCACCTCCTCCACCCAGGCCCCGGCCAGTCCCTCCTCGTGCGCCAGGCGCGGCCACAGCCCGGGCTCGGTGAGCGCCCGGCGCAGCACGGTGGCGAGGAGCTGTCCGGTGGTCGACTGTCCGGCGATGAACACGAAGAAGCAGGCGCCGACCGCCGTCTGCGGGTCCAACGGCTCGCCGTCGGGCAGGCGGTGCCGGGCGAGCGCCCCGACGAACGAGTCGGCGGGGGTCCTGCCGCCGCGCACCGTCTCGGTCAGCCACTGGTGGAACTCGCCGACGAGCGGGGCGATTTCGAGCTGGCGGTCCAGGGTCGGCCGGCCCCAGAACAGCTCGAGCGAGGCGTCGCTCCAGCGGATCAGCGTGGCCGGGTCGATGCCCTCGATGCCCAGCAGCTCCATCAGCACCCGGCAGGGGAGGATCTGCGCGTAGGAGGCGAACAGGTCGCAGCCGCCGGTGGCGTCGAACCGGGCCCGTGCCTCCTCGAGCAGCTCGTCGGCGATGCGCTCGATCACCGGCACCGCCGCCGCGACACGCCGGCCGTTGAAGAACCGGGTGACCACCCGGCGCAGGCCGGGGTGGCTGGCGGTGCCGTTGTTGGCGAGCGCGGGCGGGAGCTGGAAGCCGGCCCGGGCGAGCACCCGCAGCACGGCCACCGGCAGCGGGGTGACGGCGTGCTGGGCGTTGTCCGGGCGGAAGGCGTCTGGGGCGAGCAGCACCCGGCGGATGTCCCGGTGACGGCTGATCAGCCAGAGTCCGGTGCGGGGGTCGTGATGCACCGGCGCCTGGGCGCGGAGCAGGTCGAGCCAGGGGTACGGGTCGCGGACGAAGCCCTCGCCGAACAGGTCGAGGCCCTCCAGGGCCGGGGTGATCACGCCCGGACGCTAACACGTGAGCGGTCGGCCGTCGGCGTGATGTGCGCGGTATCACCCGGTATCCGCGGCGACGCGGCGGGGCCTGCCTGGAGCGTGTCCCCTGCCGCGTGTCAGAGTTCCGCCATGGCCAACCGCACCGTCCAGCCGACCAGTCCGGAATCCCACCGTGCCCGCCCGGAGGGCGCCGCCCCCGACCCCGCGGCGGTGTTCGACTGGGTCGACCGGCGTGCCGAGCTGCGTGCCCGGGCCGGGCTGACCCGTCGCCCGCGTCCCCGGCCGGCCGTGGACCCGGTGCTGGATCTGGCGAGCAACGACTACCTGGGGCTGGTCCGCCACCCCCGGGTGGTGCGGGCGGCCGCCGACGCGGCGCTGCGCTGGGGCGCCGGCGCCACCGGGTCACGGCTGGTCACGGGCACCACGGAGCTGCACACCGAACTGGAGGAGGAGCTCGCCGCGTTCTGCGGGGCCGAGGCCGCGCTGGTCTTCTCCTCCGGATACGCGGCCAACCTCGCCGCGCTGACCGCGCTGACCGGACCGGGCACGCTGATCGTCGCCGACGCGTACAACCACGCGTCGCTCATCGACGGCTGCCGGCTCTCCCGGGCGGAGGTGGCGCCCGTGGGGCACCGCGATCCGGACGCGGTGCGCGCCGCGCTCGCGGGGCGCGACGGGGGCCGGGCCCTGGTCGTGACCGACTCGGTGTTCTCGGTGGACGGCGACGCGGCGCCGCTGACGGAGCTGGCCGGGGCCTGCCGCGCGCACGGCGCCGCGCTGCTGGTGGACGACGCCCATGGCCTGGGCGTGGTGGGGGACGGCGGGGCCGGGGCCCTGGCGGCCGCCGGGCTGGCCGGCTCACCGGACGTGGTGGCGACGGTGACGCTGTCGAAGTCCCTGGGGTCACAGGGCGGGGCCGTCCTGGGCCCCCGCAGGGTCGTCCGGCACCTGGTGGAGACGGCCCGCACCTTCATCTTCGACACCGGGCTCGCCCCCGCGAGCGTGGGGGCGGCCCTGGGCGCCCTGCGGCTGCTGCGCGAGGAGCCGGAGCGCGCCGCGCGGGCCAGGGAGGTGGCCCGCCGACTGTCCGCGGGCCTGACGGCCGCGGGGCTCGAGGCGAGCGTGCCCGACGCGGCCGTGGTGTCGGTCCGCGCGCCGTCGCCCGAGGCGGCCGTGGCGTGGGCGCGCGCCTGCCGGGAGGCGGGGGTGGCGGTCGGCTGCTTCCGGCCGCCCTCCGTACCCGACCGCTTCTCCCGGCTGCGGCTCACCGCGCGCGGGGACCTCACCGACGCCCGGATCGAGCAGGCGGTGGCGGTGGTCGCCCGGTGCGCCCCGCGCGCGGACGCTCCTCACCCCGTGGCCGGGAACTGACGCCCGGGCGGCGGCCGTTCGGAGTGCTGTTCAGGGTGCGGTGACGACCGCGGTGCCGCCGGCTCCCGCGGTGATCCTGCCCGGGCACAGCCCTCGTGCGGCGAGCCCGCTGAGGATCTGCGGCACGGCGTTGACGGTGGTCTGGTAGCCACCGTCGTGCATGAGGATGATGCCGCCCGCCCGCATGCCGGCCGCGGCCTGGACGATCTGCTGGGTGCCGGCGCCGTTCCAGTCCTGGGAGTCCACGCTCCACAGGACCTCGGTCAGCCCGAGGCGGGCGGCATCGGACCTGACCTGCGCGTTGGTCTCGCCGTATGGCGGCCGGAAGAGGGTGGGCGACTGTCCGGTGATGCGCCGGACGGTGTTCTGGGCGGTGGCGATCTCGTTGTACGCGGCCGGCTCGCCGATCTGGGTGAGGTGGGCGTGCGTGGCGGTGTGGTTGGCGATCCACATGCCCGCCGCCTGCTCGGCCCTGAGCAGGTCCGGGTACTGTTCGGCGTGCTGCCCCCAGATGAAGAAGGTGGCCTTGGCGCCACCCGCCCGCAGGGCGCTCAGCAGCGCCTGTGTCGAGGCGGGGTTCGGTCCGTCGTCGTAGGTCAGACCCACGTATCCGGCGGGGCAGTTGGCCCAGGCCGTGCCGCCACGCGCCTCCCCGGGCGTGGCCGCCGGGGACGGGGCCATCGAGAAGGCCGCCAGGGCGGCCGTGGCCGCGGCGACGAGTGCGATCCGTATGCGGTTGCGCGCGCTTCCGAGCATTTTTCCTCCAGGAGCACAGGTCGGGGTGCCCGTCCGTCGGGGTGCTGGTCGGCGCCGGTCGGCGGGAAAGGCCGGTGCGGGCGAAGCGGAGTATCCTGCGGAGCTGACGCAACGTCAACGCTTTCTTCCGGAACGATTCCGGAAGGAACGCACCCCACCTCCCCCGCCGCTTCCCTGTTGAGCTCCGCCTTCTCGGACGGGATCGCCAACAGCCGTTTGCGGCAGCGGGATTCAGCTGGCCGGTCCCGAAATGTTTCCGGTAATGGATCACGGTTGTCCCGCTGCCCCGGGATGCAGCACACTCGAATGCCGCGTCACCGCGCGGCGGGACTACGGGGGAGGATGACGGGGGATGGCCGGTATCGGCATCAGGCCGCTCGGTGAGGACGACCCGAAGCGGCTCGGGTCCTACCGGCTTCTGTGGCGGCTCACCACGGGCGGCATGGGGCGGATCTACCTGGCGCGGTCCCGCCCGGACGGCCCGCTCGTCGCGGTCAAGACCCTGCTGGCCGAGGGCGTGGTCAGCGAGCCCGACCGAAAGCGGTTCGCGCGCGAGGTGGAGCTGGCCCGGCGGGTCGACAGCGCCTACACGGCCCGGGTGGTCGACGCCGACGCGCGGGCCAGGCGGCCCTGGATGGCCATCGAGTACGTCCCGGCGCCCTCCCTCGGCGACCTGGTCCGCGAGGCGGGGCCGCTGCCGCCGTCCGCCCTGCCCTGGGTCGCGGCGGGCGCCGCGCAGGCCCTGCTCGCCCTGCACGACAAGGGTGTCGTGCACCGCGACGTCAAACCCCAGAACATCCTGCTGCCGCTCACCGGCCCGCTGGTCATCGACTTCGGCATCTCGCACGCCATCGACAAGACGACCACCTCGCTGACGCTGGGCACGATCGACTACACCTCGCCGGAACAGGCGCTCGGCCAACGCTCCACCCCGGCCTCCGACGTGTTCTCGCTGGGCGCGACGCTCTTCCACCTCGCCGTGGGGCGCGCCCCCTACCCCGAGGTCGACGACGGACCCCTCCAGCGGCTGGCCCGGGTGCAGACCGGCACGCTCGACCTGGCCGGCCTGCCGACGGAGCTCGACCCGCTGATCCGCCCGTGCCTGGCCATCGACCCCGGCCTGCGCCCCACGCTCGAAGACCTGTTGGTGCGCTTCCTGGAGAAGGCCGACGGGGCGTCCGGACGGGGGCGTGAGCAGCGTTGGCTGCCGGTGCGGTGGACGGCGCTGATCGACGCGTACGAGGCCCACGGGCGGGCGCTGGACGCGGACCGCGGCGCCGCGGCCGCGATGTCCGACGAGCACACCCGGCCGGTCCCGCCGCCCGCGCCCACCCTCCTCGACACCCGGGAGCGGGCGGCGCGGCGGGAGCGGGAGAAGCGGGCGCGCGAGACCCGCGAGCTCAGGCAGCAGGAGATGCGCGACCTGGCCGAGGCCGCCAGGCGCGCCAAGGCGCGGCAGGCCGAGGAGCGGCGCAAGGCCGGGCGACCCGGGAAACCCGCGGCGACGGGGAGCGCCGGGAGCACTGGGGGCGCCGGGAGCACTGGGAGCGCCGGGAGCACTGGGAAATCCGGGAGCGGCGGGAAATCGGGGAGCGGCGGGAAAGGGGGGAACACGGGCGGCGCCGGGACGCGGGAGAAACCGGCCACCTCCGCGCCAAGTGGCCGGACCGGCCAGGGGGGTTCGTCCGGCGGCGGCCTCGCACTGGCCGTCCTGCTGGTGCTCGCGCTGGTACTCCTGGCCTGGCAGCCCTGGAAGGGTGGCGACAGCCCGGACTCCCAGGCCGGCGCGTCGAACAGCTCGTCCGAGAGCCCCTCCCCGACCGGCGGCGGCTCGTACGCCACCGATCCGGACACCGGCACCCCGTACGCCGGCACCCCGGAGACGGACGTGGATTCGAGCACGGACACCACCAGCGAGCCCACGACCGAGGAGCCCGACCCGGAGACCTCCTCCCCCACCCCCGACCCGACCGAGGAGGCGTTCAAGGCCGTCTCGGTCGGTGACTGCCTGCCCGTCTACGACACGGGCCGCCGCGGGAGCGTCATCGACTGGAGCGCCGATGTGCCGCCGACCCCGGTGTCCTGCGGCAGCCAGTGGGCCGGGCTCGTCCGCGTCACCAGCACCTCGGACAGCGTCTGCCCCAGCGGCACCGGGAAGGCGTCGTGGACCTACGCCTCGTCCGTGTCGGGTGAGACCACGAAGCTCTGCGTCAGCCGCATCTACCTCAAGAACTACTGCGTGCTCGGCACTCAGTCCGGCGACAGCATCTCAATCGGCCCGATGACGGCCGTGGACTGCCGGGCGCGGCGCGTCCCCTCCGCCTACAACCAGATCATGCACATCGCCGGCGTCTACCAGGCGCCCGCGGGTGCCAGTGCCCGCAACTGCGTGGAGGGGCCGAACGACCGGAGGCGTTACTGGGCCTGGCTGGTGGACGACGGCCGGACGCTGCTGTGCACGACGATCTTCCAAGGTTCCTGACCGGAGGGCCCTGACGGACACGGCGGCGGATCAGCGGCGGGGCGTGGGGACGGGTCAGTCGATGACCGCGGTGGCCTCCACCTCGACCAGATGCTCGGGTACGTCCAGCGCCGCGACCCCGATCAGCGTGGCCGGCGGCACCGGGGTGACCCCCAGTGTCGCGGCCGCCCGGGCCATCCCCTCCAGGAGGAGGGGCATCTTGTCGGGGCTCCAGTCGACGACGTGGACGGTCAGCTTCGCCACATCGTCGAAGGAGCCGCCGGCCCCGGCCAGGGCCGCGCCGATGTTGACGTAGCACCGCTCGACCTGCGCGGCGAGGTCGCCCTCGCCGACCGTGACCCCGTCGGCGTCCCAGGCCACCTGCCCGGCGATGAAGACCAGCTTGGACCCGGTCGCGATCGACACCTGCCGGTACGCGTCGATCTCCGGCAATCCGCTGGGGTTGATCAGGGTGATGGCCATAGTGCCCGCCTATCGGTCTCTTGTGGTTACTCGGGAACCGTAAGAGAGTGGTCGCTGACATGGAAGAACGCACTTTTCAGTGACTGGGGAACCTCATGGTGACCAAGCAGTTCAGGGGCATGGCCGAGGAAGCGGATCTGGCGCGGGCGGACTCCCTGGCGCGGGAGATCTTCTCGGACGTCGCCAACAAGTGGGCGCTCCTGATCATCGAGTTTCTCGGGGAGCGCACCCTGCGGTTCAGCGAGCTGCGCGACGAGGTCGAGGGCATCAGCCACAAGATGCTCACCCAGAACCTGCGCATGCTGGAGCGCAACGGCCTGGTCGAGCGGACCGTGCACCCCACCGTGCCGCCGCGGGTCGAGTACACCCTCACCGAGCCGGGCCGGGCCCTGCGCAGGACGATCGACGGAATGTGCGGCTGGACCCACACCTACCTCACCCATATCGAGGCTTCCCGCCGCCGCTTCGACAGCTGAGGTGCGCTTTTCCATCAATGGCGCAAGCAAGGGCGCAAGCGGTACAACCACCCGAGGGCGGGCCGCCGCCCGCCCACCGGACCGCGCCGGCCTACCGGGCGGCGGGGCGGTGAGCCTCCCGCCACTCGCTGGGCGACATCCCGTACGCGGCCCGGAACACCCGGCTGAAGTGGGCGGCGCTGGCGAAGCCCCACCCGTGTGCCACCGCGGCGATGGTGCGGCCCATGGTCTCCCGGCGGCCCAGGTCCCGCCGGCACGCCTCCAGCCGGCGGCTCTGGATCCACCGGCCGGCCGTGGTGTCCTCGGCCTCGAAGAGCTTGTGCAGGTAGCGCACGGACATGTGGTGGGCCCCGGCGATGGTCCGCGGGCTCAGCTCCGGATCGGCGAGGTGCCGGTCGATGTACGCGCGGATGCGCAGCAGCATCGCCGCGTCGCCGCTCGGGGTGTCCGTGGAGGTGCCGCCGAGCCGCTCGTCGGCCAGGACGGTCAGGATGTCCACCACGTTGCGGGCGAGCAGCTCGCCGATGTGCGGGCGGTAGTTCCCCGCCGTGTCCGCGAGCCTGTCCAGGAAGGTGGACAGCAGTCCGCCGAGCGCCGTGTCGGGGCGCAGCGGGGACGCCGTGATCTGCCGTAGCTGCGTCTCGTTCAGCCCCAGCATCTGCCGGGGGATCATGACGGAGACGGTCCGGAAGCGCTCGGGAAAGGTCAGCCGGAACGGGCGCGCCCTGTCGTAGACGAAGACGTCCCCGGCCCGCAGGGTCACCTCGCGGGCGTCCTGCTGGAGGCGGGCGCTCCCTTTGCTCAGCAGCTTCACGACCACGTCCCGGTCCTCGTCGCCCTGGGTGGCGAGCCGCCGGGTCCGCGGGGCCTTCAGCGGGTCGCCTTCGACCGTGGTGACCTGGAGCCGGCCCAGGGGGGCCGTGCGGATGGTGCCGGAGCCCGCCTCGTCGGGGGCGGCCGTCGTGGAGCCTTTCAAACTTTCAAACACTCCCCCGAGCCTGGCTCCTGCCGGCTCCCGGGGCATCGGCACAATGACTGCGAAGTGACTGTGGGGGCCGGGCCCCGGCGTGTGCCGTCACCGCCCCGCGCGGCCCCCCGCGGCCTTGTCCCGCTGTCCCCTCATAGAATGTTTTCGCAGCTCAAACGCACTGGGCCTGCTCAAAACGCACAGGGGCCTGGGGGTCAACGCATGTCGGGTCGGATGTCGGACCACGACCTGTTCGGCAGGGAAAAGGAAGTCACCGTTCTCGACGCGCTCGTGGCCGGGCTGCCCGAGGAGGGCCAGGCCCTCGTGGTGCGCGGCGCTCCGGGGATCGGCAAGTCCGCCCTCCTGGCCCGGGCCACGCGCCAGGCGGAGCGCTCCGGGTTCAGCGTGCTCTCCGCGTCCGGCGTGGAGGCCGAGACCCATCTGCCGTTCGCCGGGCTGTACCAGCTGACGCGGACGATGCTGGACCGGGTGCCACGGCTGCCTCCGGTGCAGGCGGAGGCGCTGCTGGGGGCCTTCGGCATGGCCGCACCGCCCCCCGCCGGGCAGCCCCCGCAGCTCTTCCTGATCGCGCTGGCCACGCTCGACCTGCTCAGCGAAGCGGCCGGCCGGGCGCCCGTGCTGCTGGTCGTCGACGACGCGCAGTGGCTCGACTCGCCGACCCTGGACGTGCTCGCGTTCATGGCCCGCCGGCTCGGGGCCGAGCCCTTGGGGATGCTGTTCGGCGTCCGCGACGGACACCCCACGTCCCTGGACACCCTCGGACTGCGCGAACTGCGGCTTCCCCCGCTCACCCCGGGCGATGCCGGGGCGCTGCTGGACGCCGTGGAGCCGGGGCTGGATCCGCCGCTGCGGCACCGGGTGCTCGACGCGGCCGCGGGCAACCCCCTGGCCGTCATCGAGCTGCCCGCCGCGCTGCGCCGGCGGGGTGCGGCCGCGGCGGCCCTGACCTCCTCGGCCGTCCCCCTCACCGCCAGGCTGGAGCAGACCTTCGCGTCGCGGCTGTCCGACCTGCCGACCGACACGCGGAGCGTGCTGCTCGTCGCGGCCTCCGACGACGAGGGGGCGCTGGGCGAGGTCCTCGCGGCCGCTTCGGTGCTGGCGGGCTCCGATGTCGCGCCGGACTCCGTGTCCCCCGCGGTGGAGCTCGGCCTGGTCACGGTGGACGAATACCGGATCCGGTTCTGCCACCCCCTGGTGCGGTCGGCCGTCCTGCAGTCCGCTTCGCTCACCGAGCGCCTCACCGCGCACGGCGCGCTGGCCGCGGTCCTGGACGGGCACCCCGACCGTCAGATCTGGCACCGGGCCGCGGCCAGCGGCCGGCGCGACGAATCCGTCGCCGCGGAGCTGGACCGGACCGCCGCCAGGGCGGAGGAGCGGGGCGCGCCGGCCGTGGCCCTGGCGGCCCTGGAGCGGTCCATCGCGCTGGGCGAGCTCCCTTCGCACACGGCGAAACGCCTGCTCAAGGCCGCTGGACTGGCCCTGGAACTCGGCAGGGCGGACCAGGCGTCGGCTCTTCTCCACCGGGTGGCGCCGCTGAAGCTCGACGTGCTGGAGCGGGCCCAGACGGTGCTGCTGCGCGAGGGACTCGAAACCGATGTATCGAACAACATCCCACGGCTGCGCCTCCTCATCGCCACGGCGGAGGAGGCGGCGGACGCCGGTGATCCCGGACTCGCGCTGCGGCTGCTGCGCACGGCGGCCCGACGCTGCTGGTGGTCCGACCCGGGCCGCGCCATGCGCGAGCGCGTGGTGGCGGCGGCCGAGCGGCTGCCGGTCCCCGAGCTGCACCCCGAGCTGGTGTTCGTCCTCGCCGGCGCCGCCCCGCTGGAGCGCGGCGCCACGGTGATCGAGCGGTTCGAGCGCCTGGAGAGCGAGGGGGGCTACGACGCCCTCGCCGCCGCCACGCTCGGCACGGCGGCCACGATGATGGGGGGCTACGACCACGCGGCGGGGTTCCTCCGTCACGCGGCGGCCGGTCTGCGGGCCCAGGGACGGCTGTGGCTCCTCGCCCAGACCCTGGTGTCGCTGTCGTTCGTATCGGCGCACACCGTGGACTGGGAATCGGGCCTGCCGAGCGTGGCCGAGGCCGCCCGGCTCGCGGAGGAGAACGCCCAGCCCCGCTGGCTCACCGGCGCGCTCATCGCCAAGGCCCAGCTGTCGGCGGTGCGCGGGGAGCTGGAGACGGCGCGGGCCGCCATCGAACGGGCCGAACGCGGGGTGATCGCCGTGGCGAACCCGTCGAACCTCGCCTACGTCCAGATCACCCGGGGCCTGATCGCGCTCGCGGCCGGCCGTCACGCCGAGGCGTTCGGCTGCGTCTGGCGGGTCTTCGACCCCGCGGACCCCGCCCACCACCCGTATCTCCAGTTCATCGCGATCCCGGTGCTCGCCGAGGCCGCCGTGCGGGAGGAGGACAGGACGGCGGCACGGGCCGCCCTCAGCCGGCTCGACGGCGCGTCCGCGGCCACGACGGCCCGGCTGATCAGGACGAACCTGAGCGTCGCCCACGCTCTGCTGGCCGACGACGAGGACGCCGAGGCGGCGTTCCGGGCGGCGCTCGGCCTGGATCTGTCCCGGGACCCCTTCACCCGGGCCCGCCTCCTGCTCGCCCACGGCACCTGGCTGCGCCGCAGGCGCCGGGTGATGGAGTCCCGGGCGCCGCTGCGGATCGCCCGGGAGTGCTTCGCCTCGCTGGGGGCCGAGCCGTGGCACGAGCGCGCGGGCCAGGAACTCCGCTCCGCAGGCGAGCGGGGCGACCAGAGCAGCCCCGCGGACTGGGACCTGCTCACGCCGCAGGAACTGCAGATCGCGCAGCTGGCGGCGACCGGGCTGTCCAACCGGGAGATCGGCCAGCAGCTCTACCTCTCCCACCGCACCATCGGAGCGCACCTGTACCGGATCTATCCGAAGCTGGGGATCACCTCCCGGGGCCAGCTGCGGGAGAGGCTCCGGCTGGACGACTGAGATCCCCATGCGGCCGGCCGCCTCAGTCGAACCGCAGGTCGGAGAGTTGCCGCTCGAGCGCGTCCACGTCGTCCCCTTCGTCCACGTCGTCCCTGTTCGTCTCCCGGTCCGGGCGGGCGGCCATGAGGGCGGCCAGCTCGCCGCCCGCCCGCCGGATGCGCGCGGGCAGGCCCTCCGTGTAGTCGTCGCCGCCGGACCCCCAGTCCTCGGAGGCCGCGTACACCGCGGTGGGGACCAGGGCGGCACGCAGATAGCTGAACAGCGGGCGCAGGGCGTGCTCCAGGACCAGGGAGTGGCGGGCCGTGCCGCCCGTCGCCGCGACCAGGACCGGTTTCCCGGTGAGGGCCTCCGGGTCGATCAGGTCGAAGAAGGACTTGAACAGCCCGCTGTACGAGGCGGTGAACACGGGGGTCACGGCGATCAGCCCGTGGGCGCCCGTGACCGCGTCGATCGCGGTGGCGAGCGGCGGCGCGGGGAAGCCGGTGACCAGGTGGTTGGCGACGGCGACGGCCAGCTCCCGCAGCTCGATGACGTCGACCCGCACCTCGTGGCCCCGGGCCTCGAGTTCGCCGCGGGCCGACTCGGCCAGCCGGTCGGCGAGCAGACGGGTGGAGGACGGGGTGCTCAGCCCCGCCGAGACGGCGACGAGCCTCATGCGGCGGACACCTCCCCGCGGGCGCGCAGCGTCTCGTGGGTGGGGGCGTCCGGCACATCGGCCGGGCGGCCGATCGCGAACTCCTTCCGCAGCACGGGCACCACCTCCTCGCCGAGGATGTCCAGCTGCTCCAGGACGGTCTTCAGGGGCAGCCCGGCGTGGTCCATGAGGAACAGCTGCCGCTGGTAGTCGCCGACGGACTCACGGAAGGACAGCGTCCGCTCGATGACCTGCTGGGGTGAGCCCACCGTCAGCGGGGTCTGCTCGGTGAACTCCTCCAGCGAGGGCCCGTGCCCGTAGACGGGCGCGTTGTCGAAGTAGGGGCGGAACTCCCGCACCGCGTCCTGGGAGCTCTTCCGCATGAACACCTGCCCGCCCAGGCCCACGATGGCGTCCTCGGGCCGGCCGTGGCCGTGGTGGGCGTAGCGCCGCCGGTAGAGCTGCACCATCCGCCGGGTGTGGTCGGCGGGCCAGAAGATGTTGTTGTGGAAGAAGCCGTCGCCGTAGAAGGCCGCCTGCTCGGCGATCTCGGGCGAGCGGATCGAGCCGTGCCACACGAACGGGGGTGTGCCGTCCAGCGGCCGGGGGGTGGAGGTGAAGCCCTGGAGGGGCGTACGGAACGTGCCCTCCCAGTCCACCACGTCCTCCCGCCACAGCCGGCGCAGCAGGGCGTAGTTCTCCTTGGCGAGGTTGATGCCCTGCCGTATGTCCTGGCCGAACCACGGATACACCGGGCCGGTGTTGCCGCGGCCCATCATCAGGTCCACCCGGCCGTCGGCCAGGTGCTGGAGCATCGCGTAGTCCTCGGCGATCTTCACCGGGTCGTTGGTGGTGATCAGCGTGGTGGCGGTGGACAGGATCAGCTTCTCGGTGCGGGCGGCGATGAAGCCGAGCATCGTGGTCGGCGAGGACGGCACGAACGGCGGGTTGTGGTGCTCGCCGGTCGCGAAGACGTCCAGGCCGACCTCCTCCGCCTTCAGCGCGATGGCCACCATCGCCTTGATGCGTTCGTGCTCCGAGGGGTCACGGCCGTTGGTCGGGTCGGGGGTGACGTCCCCCACCGAGAAAATACCGAACTGCATGGGGGCCTCTTCGTTCCGGCGGTGGTGGTGCTTGCGGGGCGCGGTGACTTCGCCGTGATCACTTCGCCAGGAAGGCGAGGAGCGCGGCGTTGACCTCCTCCGCGTGGGTCCACAGCAGGCCGTGCGGGGCGCCCTCGATCTCCACGTACTCGGCGGACGGGAGCGCCCTGTGGAACGGCCGCGCGGTGCCCTCGGCGGGCAGGATCCGGTCGGCCGTGCCGTGCAGGATCAGGGCCGGCACGTCGATGGCCGGGATGTCGGCGCGGAAGTCGGTGTACCAGGTCGAGGGCGCGGCGGCGGCCGCGAAGAACCCACCGCCCGCGGCCACGTTCCAGCTGTTGCGCACGGCCTCCTCGCTGATCCTGGTGCCGAGGTTCTCGTCCAGGTTGTAGAAGTCCTTGAAGAAGGCGGTGTAGTACGCGTACCGGTCCGTCTTGACGGCGGCGACGACGCCGTCGAAGAACTCCTTGGGGGCCACCCCGTCGGGGTTGTCGTCGCTCTTGAGCAGGCAGGGCTCCAGCGAGGCCAGGAAGGCGACCTTGGCGACCCGGGCCGAGCCGTGGGCGGACACGTAGCGGGCGACCTCGCCGGTGCCCATCGAGAACCCGACCAGGACGGCGTCCCGCAGGTCGAGGGTCTCCAGCACGGTGTTCAGGTCGGCCGCGAAGGTGTCGTAGTCGTACCCGGTCGTCGGCTGGCTCGACTGCCCGAAACCGCGGCGGTCGTACGTGATCACGCGGTAGCCGGCGTCGAGCAGCACGGCCGTCTGCCGCTCCCAGGAGTGGCCGTCGAGCGGGAAGCCGTGGATGAGGACGACCGGCTGCCCGCTTCCGTGGTCCTCGTAGTACAGGTCGATGGGGGTGGAGTTCTCCTGGCCCACGGTGATGTACGGCATGTGTCGCTCTCCTCGTTTCCGGATGGCTGCGCGCGGCAGGGCGCCCGGCCACGGTAGGGCGGGCGCCGCGCCGCCTCTTGCCGAGCAGCGCACAGCGTCTTGCCCAGGGGTGCAGGACTTCGCGCGGCCGACTGTCCGCCGATCGGGTGGATCATGACCGCGAGCGTCGGCGAACGGGCACCTGTCCCCATGTCGGAAGCCGAATGCCGGGACCGAATGCCGGCGGCCGGACGGGGGCCCGGGGCCGGAGGGGGCCGGCCGACGTCGTGAAGGGAGACTCATGCGCCGTGCGCAGGGAGAACCGACCGCGGGCCGGGCCCGATGAGGACCGTGCCCGGCCGCACCGACCGGGTGGTGGTGGTCGGGGCGGGCCTGGCCGGCCTCGCCACCGCCCTCCACCTCCTCGGCGCGGGACGCGAGGTGACCGTGGTCGAGCGGGCGGCCGTGCCCGGCGGGCGGGCCGGCCGCGTGGAGCGCGGCGGCTTCCACCTGGACACCGGCCCCACCGTGCTCACCATGCCGGACCTGATCGAGGAGGCGCTCGCCGCGGTCGGCGACCGGCTCTCCGACCGCCTGAGCCTGATCGAGTTGCACCCCGCCTACCGCGCCCGGTTCGCCGACGGCGACCACCTCGACGTGCACACCCGCGCCGAGGCCATGGAAAGCGAGGTCCGGCGCTTCGCGGGCGCCCGGGAGGCGCTCGGCTACCGGCGGCTGCGGGCCTGGCTGAAGGAGCTCTACGCGGTCCAGATGCGCCGTTTCATCGACACCAACTACGACTCGCCGCTGCGGCTGCTGCACCCCGATGTGGCACGGCTGGCCGCGCTCGGCGGCTTCGGCCGGCTCGACGCCCGGCTCGGCCGCTTCCTCGCCGACGAGCGGGTGCGCCGGGTGTTCAGCTTCCAGTCCCTCTACGTGGGGGTGCCGCCGGCCCGGGCGCTGGCCGCGTACGCCGTCATCGCCTACATGGACACCGTGGCCGGGGTGTACTTCCCGCGCGGCGGTATGCACGCCCTCCCGCGGGCGCTGGCCGACGCGGCCGCCCGGGCGGGCGCCGACCTCCGCTACCGGCACCGCGTCACCCGTCTGGAGCGCACGGGCGAGCGGATCACCGCGGTGATCACCCACCGGGGGCGGATCCCCTGTGACGCCGTGGTGCTCACCCCCGACCTGCCGGTCGCCTACCGGCTGCTGGGGCGGCGGCCGCGCCGCCCGCTGCGGCTGCGCCACGCGCCCTCGGCGGTGGTGCTGCACGCGGGCACCGACCGCACCTGGCCGCAGCTGTCCCACCACACCCTGTCCTTCGGCACCGCCTGGAAGAGCACCTTCCACGAGCTGACCCGCGCGGGTGCGCTGATGACCGACCCCTCGCTGCTGATCACCCGCCCCACGACCCACGACCCGGGCCTGGCCCCGCCCGGCCGCCATCTGCACTACGTCCTCGCGCCCTGCCCCAACACCGAGATCGGCCCGGATCCCCGCGCCTGGCGGGAGCTGGCCCCCCGCTACCGCGACCGCCTGCTGACCGAGCTCGAGCGGCGCGGGCTGGCCGGGCTCGGCGCCGCCATCGAGGAGGAGTGCCTGGTCACCCCGGCCGACTGGAGCGCGCAGGGGCACGCCGCGGGCACCCCCTTCTCGGCCGCCCACACCTTCGCCCAGACCGGCCCGTTCCGCCCCCGCAACCTGGTGCGCGGGGTCGCCAACGCGGTGCTGGCCGGCTGTGGCACCACCCCCGGGGTCGGGGTGCCGACGGTGCTGCTCTCCGGGAAGCTGGCCGCCGCCCGCATCACCGGCCCGCCGGCCCGCCGGCGCGCGCCGGAGCGAGGCGGCCGGCCGTGACCGGCCGGGAACTGGCCGCCGCGGGCATCACCGACCCGGCGCTGCGCGCCGCCTACGCCCGCTGCCGGGCGCTCAACGCGCGGCACGGCAGGACGTACTTCCTGGCCACCCGGCTGCTGCCGCCGGCCCGCCGGCCGGCGGTGCACGCGCTGTACGGCTTCGCCCGCTGGGCCGACGACATCGTCGACGACCTGAGCTGCGGCGCCGGGCCCGCCGAGCGGGCCGCCGCGCTCGACGCGCTCCAGGAGCGGCTGGCCTCGGGGCTGCGGACGGGGCGGAGCGAGGAGCCGGTGGTGCGGGCCCTGGCCCACACGGCCTCCGTGTACGACATCGACCACCGGCACTTCACCGACTTCATGGCCGCCATGCGCAGCGACCTGGTGGTCACCGACTATCCGACCTACGCGGACCTGCGCTCCTACATGCACGGCTCCGCCGCCGTCATCGGGCTGCAGATACTGCCCGTCCTGGGCACGGTCGTACCGCGCGCCGAGGCCGCCCCGCACGCCGCGGCGCTGGGGATCGCCTTCCAGCTCACCAACTTCCTGCGGGACGTGGGAGAGGACCTGGACCGCGGCCGGGTGTATCTGCCCGGCGACCTGCTCGCCGCGCACGGCGTCGACCGGGAGCTGCTGGAGTGGAGCCACACGACCGGCTCCCGCGACCCGCGCATCGTGGCCGCGCTGCGCGCGGCCGCCCGGCTGACGCGGGGCGTCTACCGGGCGGCGGCCCCGGGCCTGGCCATACTGGACCCGGTGTCCCGGCCGTGTGTGCGGACCGCGTTCGTGCTGTACGGCGGCATCCTGGACGCCATCGCGCGGGACGGCTACGCGGTGGTGCACCGCCGGGCCGTGGTCCCGCGCCGCAGCCGCGCCGCGGTCGCGCTGGACGGTCTCGGCCGGGTCGCGGCCGCGCGGCTCCGGGCCCGGGCCGGCCGGTCACGGCCGGCCGGCCCGGGCGGGCGTCCCCGACTGTGAACCCCCGGGTGGAAGGGCACCGCATGACCGACTCCGACCGGCGCGCCCCACGGGGGCGCTATCCGCTGCGGCTGCGTCGCGCGCCCGTCCCCTGGGAGCGGCAGCGGCCCACCTGGCGGGACGCCAGGGCCGGGCTCATCGCCGAGGCGCTGCGACGCGCCCAGGCCCGGCCCGGCGGCGACTGGTACGTGCTGGCGGCCGCCCGCGACATCCGGCCGGGGCGCGCGTTCGGCCGTACCGTCGCCGGGGTGGAGGTCGTCGCCTGGCGCGACGCCGACGGCCGGCTGCGGACCGGCCCCGGGGCGTGCCCGCACCTCGGGGCCCCGCTGAAGGACGGCCCGGTCCGCCGCGGCACCCTGATCTGCCGCTGGCACGGGCTGGCGCTCCCCGGCGGGCCGCTGCCGGGCTGGGCCCCCTTCCCGTCGTACGACGACGGCGTGCTGGCCTGGGTGCGGCTGGACCGGGCCGGCGGGGAGCCGCCGCTGGAGCGCCCGGTCGTCCCGGCCCGGCCGCGTCCCGCCGAGGCGGTGACCGCCGTCTACACCGGCGTCGGCCGCTGCGAGCCGCAGGACGTGGTGGCCAACCGGCTCGATCCCTGGCACGGCGCGTGGCTCCACCCGTACTCCTTCGTGGATCTGACGGTGGTGGACACGCCCTCCGGCCAGGACACCCCGGACGGCGACGGGTTCACCGTGGAGGTGTCCTTCAAGGTGGCGGGGCGGGCCACGGTGCCGGTGCTGGCGCGGTTCACCGCGCCCGGGCCGCGTACCGTCGTCATGCGGGTCGTGGAGGGAGAGGGGCGGGGCTCGGTCGTCGAGACGCACGCCACGCCGCTGTCGCCCGACGCGGCCGGACACCCCCGTACGGCGGTGATCGAGGCGGTCGTCGCGGCCTCGGACCGCCCGGGTTTCGCCGTCGCGCGCGCCCTGGCGCCCCTGCTGCGGCCCGTGATGCGCGCCGCGGCCGGCCGGCTGTGGCGCGACGACCTGGCCTACGCGGAGCGCCGCTGGGCACTGCGCAGCGCGGGGGTCTTCCCGGGCTGAGCGGCGGTCCCGGCAGGGCGGCCGGCCGGGCGGGCGGT
>NZ_MAXF01000191.1 GCF_001704635.1 Streptomyces sparsogenes
CGGGCGGGCGCGCGCGGCGAGCCCGGCCCAGGCGCGCAGCGGTCCGCAGCGCCCCCTGGCGGGGACGGTCCACAGGGTCGCGCCCCTCACGCCCCAACGCTCGAGCAGGGCGTTGGCGGCGAGGAATCCGGTGGTGGCCGCGCGCTCCATCAGCGCCACCGGAAGGTCGGTGCGGACCAGGTCGCCGGCCAGGACCACGGCCGGGTCCGGGGTGCGGACCGTGGGCCGGCCGGCGTGGCCGCCCACCGGGAACAGCGGGCAGTCCGCCCGCCACTCGTGGCACGAGCCGACGATCCGCGCACCCCGGGTCTCCGGGTAGACGCGGTGCAGTTGGGCGAGGAGCCGGTCCTGCTCGGCCTCCCGGTCGGCGCCCGGGTCGAGGGCGTACGCGTGCAGTTCGACCACCGAGCCGCCGCTGCGGGCGGCCCAGCGGGCGGCCTCGCCCTCCCAGCGCTCCAGGACGCTGACGTTGTCCAGCGGGCCGTAGCCGGCGGTGCCGAGGAACCCGGGGCGGCCGCGCGCCACCGGCCGGTCCAGCCACAGCCGGGACACCAGGAACGGCGGTGCGGTGCGCAGCCGTTCGACGCCCGCCCGCCACCGGCCGGTGCCCAGCCGGGGCGAGCCGGCCACCACCTGCCGCAGCCCGCCGGTGTCCAGCGCCAGGACGGCCGCGTCGTAGGGGCGGGTCACGCCGCCGGCGGTGACCCGCAGCCCGCCGCCGGGCGCGGGCTCCACGCTCTCCACCGGCGTGGCGCAGCTCAGCTGTGCCCCCAGGTCCGCGAGGCGGCGGCCGAGCGGCTCCCAAAGGGCCTGCGGGAAGGGCTCGCGGACCACGTCGAACAGCAGCCCCTCGGCGGAGCCGAGGAAGTAGATGTGGAACATCAGCGCCAGCTCGGCGGCGGACAGTTCGCGCGGGTCGGCGAAGAAGCTCCGGGAGAACACCGTGAACGCCAGGTGACGCGCGGCCTCGGGGAAGCGGACGCGCGCCAGGAAGTCCCACGCGCTGACGCCGTCCAGCCGTTCGTACACCTCCGGCACGCGCACGTCCAGCAGCGGCAGCGCGGCGGCGGGCCGCATCCGCGCCAGGTCGCGCAGGCCGAAGCTGGGGCTGAGCGCGACGAAGCCCAGGGCGTTGAGCGGCGGGGTGCGCGGCACCCGGGCGAAGCTCTCGTACCGGCCGGAGCTGTGCCGCAGCGGGTAGTCCGGCAGCGCGGTGAGCATGCCCAGCCGCGGGTCGGCGCGCCGCAGCAGGCCGCGCAGGTTGTAGTACTGCCGGAAGAAGGCGTGGAAGCCCCGGCTCATGGTCGCCCGGGAGCCGTCGTCCAGCCGCACCGGCCAGCCCGCGAGCCGCCCGCCGAGCCGCTCCTCGCGCTCGTACAGCGTGACCCGCACCCCGCGTTCCGCCAGGCAGAGGGCGGCCGCGAGGCCGGCGATACCGCCCCCGGCCACCGCCACCCGCGGCGGCGCCCCGGCGATCCGGGGCCGGCCGGGCGACGGCGGCAGCACCCGGGCCCGGCGGTCGCGGGCCCGGTACGGCGCGGCGCCGTCCACCGCGCCACCGCTCACCGGCCGCACGCCGCGCCCCCGTCGCTTGGCCCGTCCGGCCCGTCCGGCACGCTGCCGACGACGGTGTGGACGATGCCCGTCTGCCAGCCGGGCACGGGCAGCACCCGCACCCGGATGAAGCCCGCCCGCCGGAGCCGGTCGCGGAAGGCGGGGGCGGTGTCGAACTCCAGGACGCTGCGCCGCAGATGGCGGTAGAGGTCGCCGTGAGCCGAAGGGGCGCGCCACTGTCGTAAGGGAGAGCGCGCACAGGCCCCGAGGAACGAGGGGGCGAGCACGGTCGACCGTCGGCAGGGGCTCAGGCGCCCTGGAGGCGAACCGAGCCGGAGGTAGCCGGTGAGCGCCCCGGCGGGCTGGATGATCGCGCGGCACACCGCGGTCCACAGCGCCCGGTGCCGGCGGCCGCCGCCGAGGAGGTAGTCGTGGACGGCCAGCCGCCCGCCCGGGGCGAGCAGCCCGTACACCGTGGCGAGCAGCCGGTCCGAATCGGTGACGTTGCGGACGAGGTAGGCGGCGAACACCGCGTCGAACGGCCCCGCGACCCCGGCGGCGGCGAGGCCCTCCGCCGGGGCCCGGACGAACCGCACCCCGGCCGGCCAGGGCTTGGCGGCCGCCCGCGCCAGCATGCCGGCCGAGCGGTCCACGGCGACGATCTCCGCCTCGGGCGCCACGGTGAGCAGCGCGGCGGTGGACGCCCCCGTTCCGCAGCCGAGGTCGAGCAGCCGCAGCCCGGCTCCCCGCCCCGGCAGGCCCAGCCGCCGGGCGGAGCGCCGAAGCTGGGCGTGGTAGCCGGGGTTGACGGCCACCAGCCGGTCGTAGCCGGGCGCGGCGCGGTCGAACGCCGCCGTGAGGTCGTCGTCGCGCAGCACGGTCATGGCCGCCTGCGCAGCCATGGCAGTTCGAGGGCGGTGCGCAGCATCGCGGGGACGGGGGTGCGCAGGCCGATGGCGAGGTTCTCGGCGAGCCGGGTCCGCCCGTCGAGGAAGCGCAGCAGCCGCTCGATCGGCACGTGCCGGAACAGGCCGGTGAAGAACGCCGCGCCGTCCACCCGGCCGGCCGCCAGCGCCCGCAGCAGCACCGCGTCCATGGCCCGGTGCGGGGCCGGGTACGGGCGCGGGGGCACCGGGGGGCGCCCGCGCCGCCAGGCGGCCGCGACGGCCCGGGCCTGCCGCTGGACGGCGGCGAAGGTGTATCCCGTGGCGGGGCGGGTGGCGCCGCCGGCCGTGCCGATCCGGAACACCGAGGCGCCGGCCCGCCGCGGGAAGCGGGCGTCGGTCATCGGGATCACCCCCTGCTCGACGGCGACGACCTCCCACCGCGCCGGCCCCAGCAGCTGCCGCGCGTAGTGGGCCAGCGCCCGGTCGTACGCCGCGTCGTCGAGCGGCGCCGGGGAGAACTCGGTGTATTCGACGAGCGCTTCCCGGGGGCCGAGCGGCAGCACGTAGCCGAAGGAGGTGCCGCGCGGGGGCTGGGGGGTGCGGAAGTCCATGAGGTCCACGACGGCCGGGTCGAACCGGGGCCGGTCGGTGCGCAGGAACCAGCCGCGGAAGTGCTGCGCCAGCCTGGTCCGGGCGGGCGGCGACGGCGGTGGCGGGCGGGAGTCGAACGCCCAGCGGGCCCGCAGCACCACGGGTGCCCCGGCGGCGTCGGCGCCCCGCGCCTCGGCCCCGCCCGGCCCGTCGGCCACGGTGTGCACGGCGGCCGCCACCCGGCGGAACCCGGGGCACCCGTCGAGCCGCCGCCCCACGAACGCCTCGAAGTCACCGGAGCGGAGCATCTTGTACCGCAGATGGGCCGGGCGGCCGACGACCGGCTCCCCGCCGGGCCCCCGTACCCGCAGCCGCCCCCAGGACGCGGTCAGCGCCTCGTCGAACTCGCCGCCCGGCGGCTCCCAGTAGCACCAGGTACGCTCCGGCGGGCGCAGCGGGCCGGGGGGCGCGTCGACCAGGGTCACCCGGGGGGTGCGCGCGCCGGGCGGCGGGGGGGCGCACAGCCGGTAGGCGAGCGAGAGCCCGGCCGCGCCCGCCCCCACGATGAGCACGTCCTCGTCGCGCACGGCGGCTCCTTCGTCCTCGGCCCGGTGCGGGCGCGCGCCGCCCGCACGCTCACCTTCCCCCACGCGCGGCCGGGCCGGGCGCAGGACGGCGGACGTGTCGCGCGGAACCCCCTCACCGGGGGCGGGCCGCCGCCGGGTTGCCCTGGTGGGTGAAGGCGGCCCACAGGTGGATCCGGTCGAGGTCGCCGCGGTCGGCTTCGCGGCCGAGTTCGCCGTGGAGGTGGGGCGGCGGCTCGCGACGCGGGTCGAGCATCCACATCTGGGCGGCGCGCAGGGCGTCCGCGGGGGCGAGTCCGTGCCTGGTGACGAAGTCGTGGAAGACGGCCATCAGCAGGGCCGTCGCGGCGTCGCGGACGGCCCAGCGGGAGCCGATGACGTCGGTCGCGCCGCGGGCGACCAGGGCGGTGGACAGGGTCAGGGCCTCGTCGTGGTCGCGGGTGCTCAGGTCGGTCTCGCAGGCGCTGAGGACCACCAGCGGCCCGGCGGCCGCCGGCCGCGGGGTGGCGGCGCCGTCCAGGATGCGGGCCACGGTCAGGCGTCCGGCGTCCTCGGGGCCGTCCGGCGGGGCGGCGAGCCGGAGCGCCGAGCGCGTGGGGTCGGGGCCGGCCAGGGCGTGGCAGGAGATGTGCAGGACGGCGGCCGGGGAGGTGCCGCCGGGGAGGACGGCGAGGATGTCCTCGGGGGTGCCCGGCGCGTCGCCGGCGCCGGGGGTGGGGAACTCGCCGTAGCGCAGGCCGTCGGGGTAGCAGGTCGCGTGCAGCGCCTCCGCCTCGATCCCGGCCCACAGGAGGGTGAGGTCGGGGTCGGCGACCAGGACCTGCCCGGCGGAGGCGGGCATCCGGTCCCGGGCCGCGGCCCGCAGGAACTCGGCGCCGGAGGGGGCGTAGCTGAGCACCGCTTCCTCGCAGGCGTAGCGGTGTTCGCGCCCGTCGCTCCCGTACGGGGTGCGGGCGGCGTGCCAGGCGACCGCGCCGAGCGGCCCGCAGGGCACCAGCACGATCCGCGGGGGCTGGTGGAGCGGCCCCACGGCGGCCAGGACGGGGCCCATCGCGGCGGGCCAGGCCCAGTCGCACAGTGCGCGCAGCGCCGCTTCCCAGTGCGCGTCCCACGCCGCTTTCCAGCTCGAGTGGGCCGTGTCGTCGGCGAGGACCCGGGAGCGCTTGACCGTGGCGTCGAGGTAGCGCTCCAGCGGGGGGCTTCCGGGGGTCAGCAGCGGCAGCTTCAGGACGGCCGGCCCCGCGGGGTCGGTGTCGGGGCGCAGGATCAGGGCGAGGCCCGGCATGCCGGGTTCCGGCCCGGGGACGAGGTAGACGAGCGCGTCGGCGCCGGCGGCGG
The DNA here is from genome assembly GCF_001704635.1 of Streptomyces sparsogenes. Taxonomy (GTDB): domain Bacteria; phylum Actinomycetota; class Actinomycetes; order Streptomycetales; family Streptomycetaceae; genus Streptomyces; species Streptomyces sparsogenes. The sequence continues at coordinate 4,955 of NZ_MAXF01000191.1, forward strand.
TGAGGCCGGCCCGCAGCCCGGGCAGGTCGGCGGGGTCGAGCAGCTTCCGGGCGTCCGCGCCGGCGACCGCGCCCAGCGCTTGGAGTGCCCTGCGGCGCAGACCGCCCGGGATCGCCGGCCCGGTGGGCGGGGCCGGCGGCACGGCGGTGTCGGGCGGCAGCGGGTCGGTGGCGGCCTGGGCGCGCCACTGCCGGGCCAGGTCCGGGTGGCCGCGGGCTTCGAGGAGTTCGGGAATGCCGCGCGACGCGGCGGCGGCCCGCAGCACCAGGGCCCGGCCCAGCTCCAGCGCGTCCACCGCCTCGGCCGGGCGGTCGCACACGGTGGTCCAGTAGGCCAGCCAGAGTGCCTGTGCCGACCCGGTGCGGGCCACGGCCAGGCCGTGTTCGGAGCCGAGTTGGAGCAGGACGTCCGCGGACAGCTCGGTCAGCGCCTCGCCCCGGGTGGCCAGGGCGGCCTCCCGGTCCCCGGCGGCGCCCGGGCCCCCGCGCCGGCGGCGCAGCCAGTGGGCATCGGACAGCTGGGCCAGGGCGTCGGCGCTGTGCGGGAGGCCCTGCCCGCCGCGGATCAGCTCGCGGACCCGGGCCAGCTCGGTCACGCACAGGTCGAGCAGGTCGGGGTCGTCGAGGTGGCGGGCCGTGTGCAGCAGGGCCCGGCCGAGCTGGTAGCGCAGCTGGAGTTCCTGGTAGGGGCTGGGCTGCGGGCCCCGGAGCGTGCGGTGGACCTCCGCGACGGCGTGGTCGGCGGCCTCCCGGCCGGGCTCGATCATCATCAGCTGGGTGAGCGCGGAGGCCCGCAGGGCCGGGAAGTAGGGGGCGAGCAAGGGGGCGACCCGCCGTGGGTCGGTCTCCACCACCTCCCGGAGGTAACGGGCCGCGGCGCCGAGCCCGGCCGGGTCCTGGCCGCGGGCCGCCTGCTCGCGGTGGAGCTCGGCCAGGGTGGCGGCGACGGCGAAGCGGTTCTCCTGGTCGGGCGGCAGGGTGGCGTACAGGGCGGTCAGTTCCCCGACGAGGCGCGGCAGTACGGTGAAGTCCCCGCTGCGGCGCGCCCGGGCCAGCTCGTGGTGGGACGCGAACACCATCGCGTTGAGGGTGCTCGTGGACGGCGGCGCGCCCTCGCGGTGCCAGGCGGCGCGCAGTTCCCTGGCTATCTCCAGGGCGGCGTCGGCGGCCTGGAGGCTGCCGCCGAGCGTCAACGCCGAGTGGAGGCGGCCGGCGAGGCCGCCGGCCAGGGCGAGGCGGGTGGCCGTGGCCCCCTCGTCGTCCCCGGGCAACGCCTCGATCTCCTCCCGGAGCCGGGCGGTGCTCTGCTCCAGGCGGGCCAGGTCGCCGGTCTGGGCCACCCGTAGGCTGTCGAGCAGCCAGATGAGCCTCTGTTCCGGACCGGCCTGCCCCGGCCGGGCGGGACGGGCGGTGGGCTCCGGCTCCGGCTCCGGCTCCGGTTCCGGTTCCGGTTCCGGTTCCGGCTCCGAGACGGCGTCGTCGAGGTCGTCGAAGTCCATCGTGCCGGGCACCAGGAGGTTGGCCTGGAGCAGCAGAGCGGCGTGCAGCCTGGCGACGCGGGCCCGTTCGGGCGCGTGCGGCGGCAGCGTCCCCAGGGCGCGCCGGGTGGCCTCCGCGCCGCGCCGGACGCGCTCGGCCAGCTCCCGGGGGTCGCCCTCGCCCGACCGGATGCCGGCCAGCAGCTCGCGCAGCGGGGCGAGGACCGGTCGGTCCAGGCCCAGGGCCGCCACCTCCTCGCCGGCCGCCTCGGCGGAGATCGGCGGGTAGTTCACGATGTCGCACAGCCACACCACGAGCCCCGTCAACCGCGGGACGTCCTCCACGGCCCAGGCCAGCACGCCCCGGATGGCCCCGGACAGGGGGTCGTCGGCCGGCGGAGCGTCAGCCGGCGAGGCGGGGGCCGGCGAGGCAGGGGCCGGCGGAGCGTCAGTTGGCGAGGCGTCAGCCGGGGGCCGGGCGAGCCGCAGGCGCCTCAGCGCGGTCAGCAGGGGGAGGAGGTCGCCCCGGAGCGGATCGGTCCCGGGCAACAGGCGCTCGATGGTGGCGAGGTGCTGGATCGTCTGGGACAGCGCGGCGGCCCGCGCCGGGTCGTCCGCCGCCCGGCGCATCGCCTCATGGGCCTGACGGGTGGCGACGGCGGCCCAGAGCCGCAGCCCCAGCGCCCGGCCCTCGCCGTCGCTCCGCCGCCGCTCCCCGTCCATCCCGCACCCCCCGTGCCGACGGCCCCGCTCCGGCCGCCGTCAGGTACCCATCGTCCGCCTCGCGCGGCGCCTTTTCCAGACCACCCCATATGCCTGACACATACACCCTGAAGAGCGGAAATGGATTTGGGCGGCGCCGGCCTCCCTTTATGACGAGCAAGTTGTGATTTACATCACGCGCTACATCCGAGCACCCCTGTGAAATGATGCCCGGTGTTGCCCGCGGGCAGCGGTATGGCAATCACTTCTTCAAGGTTTTGGTTAGCCGTAATCGGGGGAAGCAAGAATGCCGACGATGATTGTGACCGGAACAAAGCGGGCGTTTTGCCCCGCCGCAAGGATTTCGAGCGCGACTTCCGTGTTGCCGCCGATCGGGATGGGCTGAAGCCCCGGCAATCGATCGACGAAATCGCGCGCCCGCCGTCGAGAGCCCCGACGTACTCACCTCCGTCATACGGGCCGGCCCCGGTGCGCTTTCTCCAGCCCACCTCCCCTTCCCGTCAAGCGTCCGCTCATCACTGTTTTCCGCCCGTTTCTCTCGGAGGACTTCATCCGATGCCGGATCCACTTCGTGCCTCGACGCTCCCGCAGCTGCTGGAGCGCGCGGCTCGCGACACCTCGCGAGGAATCACATTCATCGGCGGCTCGTACCTGTCCTACGCGGAGTTAAGGGAGTGCGCCCGCCGGATTTCCCAGGGGCTGCGCGGCAACGGCGCCGCCCCCGGCGACCGCGTGCTGATCGCGGTCAACGATCCGGAGAACTTCTTCCGCGCCTTCTGGGGGTGTGTGCTCGCCGGTGTCGTGCCGTGCCCGATCGCACCGCCGGCCGACGCCTCGCAGGGGCGTGCGCAGCTGGAGCACCTGCGGGTGCTGCTGGGAGAAACGCTGGTGGTGGTCTCCAAGGCGGCTCACGGAGACCTGCCCGACGTCGGGCTGCGGACCGTGACGGTCGAGGAGCTGGGGCACGCCTCGCCCGAGGACGGGCGGCTCCACGCGCCCGCCCCGGACGATCTCGCCCTGCTGATGCTCACCTCCGGGTCCACCGGATCGAGCAAGGCGGTCAGGCTCACCCATGCCAACCTGCTGGCGGCGCAGGCCGGGAAGGCGGGGGCGCTGGGCCTGGGGCCCGAGGACACCTCGCTGAACTGGATCTCGGTCGATCACATCGCCGCGATCGAGGCGCATCTGCTGCCCATGTTCAACGGCGCCGACCAGGTCATGACGGTTCCGGCCACGGTGCTGGCGGATCCCGTGGAGTTCCTCAGGCTGGTCGCGGCGCACCGGGTGCGCGTGACCTTCACCCCCAACTTCCTGTTCGGGCAGATCAATCAGGCGCTCGCGCAGCGCCCCCTCCCGCGCGAGGAGGTGGATCTGTCGCGGGTGCGGCACATCATCTCCGGCGGCGAGGCCACCGTGACCGCCACCGTACGGGCGTTCCTGGAGGCCCTCTCCCCCTACGGACTGCGGGACGACGTGGTCGTGCCGGCGTTCGGGATGACCGAGACCTGCGCGGGCTCGATCTTCAACCGTGACTTCGCGGCCCGTGACCTGGACACGGAGTTCCCTCCGCTGGGCCACCCGGTGGAAGGGCTGCGGATCCGTATCACCGGAGGCGACGGCACGGTGCTGGCCTCCACGGACCGGCCGGGGTCGGCCGAGTCGGGCGAGGTGCAGCTGCGCGGCCCGATGGTCACCGGCGGCTACTTCGCCAATGAGCGGGCCACCGCGGAGGCGTTCACCCCCGACGGCTGGTTCCGCACCGGCGACCTGGGCCGTCTCGACTCCGGGGGCCGGCTGACGCTGGTCGGCCGCACCAAGGACTCCATCATCGTCAACGGCGTCAACTACTACAGCCATGACCTGGAAGCGGTCCTGGACGAGCTGGACGGGGTCAGGCGCGGGCAGGTCGCGGCCTTCCCCATCCGGCCGGAGGGGGCCGACTCCGAACAGCTCGCCGTGGCCTTCGTCCCGGCGGGCGATCCCGCCGACGACACGGCCGTCTACCGGACCCTGGTGGCGATCCGCAGCTCCACGGTGATGCACTGGGGGTTCCGGCCCCAGCTGATCCTTCCCGTCACCGAGGCCGAGATCCCCCGCGGCAACCTCGGGAAGGTGCAGCGGTCGAGGCTGCGCTCGGCCGTCGAGGCCGGGGCCCTCGACGGGGCGGCCCGCCGGGCGGAGGAGGTGAGCACCCGCTTCCTCGGCGGCTACGTGGCGCCGGAGGGCGACGACGAGACCGCGCTGGCCGGCCTGTACGCCCGCGTGCTGAACACCGAGAGGGTGCCGGCGACCGCCAGCTTCTTCGATCTGGGCGGCACCTCGCTGGACGTGCTGCGGCTCAAGCTGGAGATCCAGACCGAGTTCGGCATCGACGACGTGCCGATGTCGACGCTCCTCCAGGCCCCCAGCGTGCGCGCGCTCGCCCACCGGCTGCGGGCCGGGCGGGGCGCCGGAGGGGACTTGGCCTACGACCCGCTGGTGCCGCTCCAGGTCACCGGGGACGGGACGCCGCTGTTCTGCGTCCACCCCGGCCTGGGCGAGGTGCTGGTGTTCGTCAACCTCGCCCAGTACTTCACCGGCGAGCGGCCGTTCTACGCGCTGCGGGCGCGCGGCTTCGGGCGGGGCGAGACCCACTTCGGGTCGTTCGCCGAGATGGTCTCCACCTATGTGGACGCGATCCGGCGGACACAGCCCAGCGGCCCCTACGCCGTCGCCGGGTACTCCTACGGCGCGGCGGTGGCGTTCGAGATCGCCAAGCGGCTGGAGGCCGACGGCGAGGCGGTCGAGTTCGTGGGGGTCTTCAATCTGCCTCCGCGGATCTCCGGCCGCATGAACGAGATCACCTTCACCGACGGCGCGATCAACCTGGCGCTGTTCCTCGAGCTGATCGACGCCGCCGACATCGGGGAGCTGACCTCCACCCTCCGCCCGCTGCCCGAGGCCGACCAGCTGGCCTATCTGATCGATCACGCGCCGAAGCGGCGGCTGACCGAACTGGACCTCACCCTGGAGCAGTTCACCGCCTGGGTCGACCTGGCCCAGAGCATGGTGCACCTGGGCCGCGACTACGAACCGTCGGGGTCGGTCGAGCGGGTGAAGGTCTTCTACTGCACCCCGCTGCGCGGCACCAAGGAGGAGTGGCTGAACGACCAGCTGCGCCACTGGGACACCTTCACCCGCGAACCCAACACCTATATCGAGGTCGACGGGGAGCACTACACCCTGATGAGCCCGCAGCACGTGCGGACCTTCCAGGCGACCCTGCGGCGGGAGCTGGCCCGCTCGCTCGACGGGGAACGGGAACGGACCGACGCGACCGCCGGGACGACCGCCGACACCACCGGAGGCCGCTGACCATGCGGGGGAAGAAGATTCTCGTCACGGGTGGCACCGGGCAGGTCGCGAGGCCCGTCGCCGAGGCGCTCGCCGCGGACAACGAGGTGTGGTGCCTGGGCCGGTTCGGCGACCCGGCCGCCCGCGAGGCCCTGGAGGAGGCGGGCGCCCGCACGGCCCGGTGGGACATGGCCACCGACGATCTGGCGGGCCTGCCGCGCGACTTCACCCATGTGCTGCACTCGGCGGTGCACCGGGGCGACGGAAAGGACTTCCAGGAGACCGCGCGCGTCAACGCGGTCTCCACCGCGCGGCTGATGACCCACTGCTCCGCCGCCGAGGCGTTTCTGTACGTGTCGTCCGGGGTGGTCTACGACCGGGCCGACCGGAACCATCGGTACCGGGAGAGCGACCCCCTGGGCGGGGCGGCGCCGTGGCTGCCGACGTATCCCATCGCCAAGATCACCGCCGAGGGGGTGGCGCGCGGCCTGGCCGAGACGCTCGCGCTGCCCACCGTGATCGCCCGCCTCAACATCGCCTACGGCCCGTACGGTCACGGCGGCGTGCCCATGATCCTGTTCCGGCAGATGCGCGACGGACAGGCCTGCGCGGTGCCCCGCGAGGGGCAGAACTACTGCAACCTGCTGCACACCGACGACGTCGTGCGCCAGGTGCCGCTGCTGTGGGACGGGGCGGGGGTGCCCGCGCGGGTCGTGAACTGGGGCGGCGACGAGGAGGTCGGCATGACCGACCTGCTGGAGTACATGTCGGCGCTCACCGGGGTGCCGGTCCGCCTGGACCGCGGCGACTTCAGCCGGGAGACGGCGATCTTCGACCACACCGCCCGGCGCGCCCTGATCGGCGACTGCTCGGTGGACTGGAAGCCCGGGATCGCCCGCACCCTGGCCGAGCTGTTCGAGGAGTACCGCGAGCGGATCGGGGCGTACGCCGACGCCCACCCGGCCGGCCCTTCCCAGTGACCCGAGAGAAGTGACCCGAGAGAGTGGAGATCGAGCATGCGCAGGTCCGCCGACATCGACGCGCTTCAGGACGTGCTGTGCGCCGCCCTCGGGTCCCGTGCGCCGGTGTGCTCCCTGACGCGGCTGGGCGAGACCGCCGAGGCGTTCACCGGTGCCGACGCCGCGGTGCTCGAGCGCCCCACCCTGGTCGGCGGCGGGTCCCCGTACCACCCGAGCAGCCCCGCGCCCACCGCCCACGCCGTCGAGGAGCTGGTCCGCCGGGCGGCGGCGCTGGACGTGCCCCAGATCCTCGTGCCCCAGGTGCGCCGCGGCGAGGACACCACCGCGCTGCGGGCGGCCGGGCTGGTGCCCGTCGCGGCCGGGAGCGAGTGTGTCGTCCGGCTGACCGGCGAGGTGGACGAGGTGCTGCGCGACCGCGTCGGTGCCGGGCAACTCTCCGATCTGCGCCGCCGCCACCGCGCGGTCTCCCGTGAAGTCGGCTGGGAGCGGATCCCGCTGGGCGGGCTCGACGGGGCGCCGTGGGCACGGGACGCCTTCGTGGAGCTGCACCGGCGCCAGGCCGAGCGCCACGGCGGCCGGCACAGCCTGTACAACGCCGACGCCCTCGACACCCTGGCACACGGCCCGTTGGCGGACCGCACCGAGATGTTCGTGCGCCGCAGAGGGAAGGCCGTGGTCCAGGCCGGGCTCCTCACCACCTCGCACAACGGGCGGGGGGTGTACGTCCTCACGCAGGCCGTCGACCACGGCGACCCCGCCGCGCGGCACAACCTCTTCGTGGCGTCCCTGTACCGGCTGTACCTCCACGCCCGGCGCTCCGGCCTGGACTGGGTCCACCTCGGCCGGGGGGACGCCTCCCGCATGCGGCGCCTCGGCGCCGACCTGTTCGTCCCCCTCGACCACTGGCTGCGGGCCCCCGGCCGCACACCCTCCCGGGAGGAGGAACGGGAGCCGGCGCTGTCGGAGTTCGCGGCGCCCCCCGTCACGACGGTGCCGGTCCCGGGCCCGGCCCGGTTCCGCCATGTGCCGCGGTTCGACCAGATCGACCTGTCGAGCAACACCAATCCGTTCCTGGGCGCCGACGGTCACTATCCCGAGCTGGACACGGCGGAGCTGGCCCGGATCTATCTGGCCACCCTCGCGAAGCTGCCCGGCCACGACGGCGTCGGCGCGCTGGACGCGGACCACCTGCTGTTCACCAGCGGGGCGGTCGACGGCGTCCTGCTCCTGCTGGCGGCGCTGGCCTCGCCGGGCGAGGGGGTCTGCGTCACACCCCCCACCTTTCCGCTGTACGACCACTTCGCCCGGGTGCTGCGGCTGCCCGTCACCGAGGTGCCGCTGCACGGCGACGACCTGTCCCGGCTGGACACGGAGGCGATCCTGGCGGCCGATCCGCGGGTGACCTTCCTGTGCGACCCGAACAACCCCGTGGGCACGAGGCTCGATCCGGCCCAGGTGCGGACCCTGGTGGCCGAGAGCCGCGGTCTTGTGGTGATCGACGAGGCCTATGTCGAGTTCAGCGAGAAGCCCTCGTACGCCGGGTGGGTCGCACACCACGACAACCTCATCGTGCTCAGGACGCTCTCGAAGGCGTGGGGGCTCGCGGGCGCGCGCTGCGGGATCGTCCTCGCCCAACCGGGGATCACCGACGCGCTGCGGCGGGTGCAGGTGCCCTTCGGGTTCACCAACGCGTCACAGCGCGCCGTACGGGACCGGCTGACCCACTCCCGGCGGGTGCTCGCCGCCATCCGGCGCATCCGCGCCGAGCGCGATCGCATGGCGCGCCTCCTGGCCGACCACCCGGCGGTGGCCCGGGTGTTTCCCTCGGAGACCAACTTCCTGCTGGTCCGGCTGCACAAGCACGAGCGCGTGACGGAGCAGCTGGCCGCCGCGGGGATTCTCGTCGCCGACGTCGGGCGCCTCATCCCCGACACCTGCCGCATCACCATCGGCGACCGGCGCGCCAACACCGCGCTGCTCGAAGCACTCTCCGCCGCCCTGTGACCCGGGCGGAAAGACCCCGACGCGAAGACCCCAGCGAAAAGACCCCAACGGAAAGGATCCGGTTCGTGGGCAATGGTTCTCGCTCCGATCTCCCTCTGGCCGCCACCGTCGTCGCCGAGGGATTCGACCGCTGGAGCCCTCCTCTGAAGGAGGAATTCGCCACCAACGAGCACAACGGGCGCGTCGGTGTGACCCTGCTGAAGGAGACCGACGCGCTGCGCATCTGGGAGACCCGCCTCCAGCCGGGAGAGCGCCTCCCCGTCCACCGGCATGTGCTGGAATACCACTGGATCGCGCTCACCGACGGCCGGGCCCGCCAGCACAACAGCGACGGCAGCACCCGGGAGATCTCCTTCGTCCGCGGGCAGGCCCGGCACTTCGACGCCGCCGCGGACCGCTACCACCTCCACGACCTGAAGAACATCGGCGACGAGGTGCTGTCGTATCTGACGATCGAGGCGAAAGGCGGGCCGAACGAACCCCTCGGGCTCCGCTAGCGAAACCGGCCCGCTGGTCGCGCGCGGGGCGGGCGCGACCCGCGGGCCGGAGGCTCAGCGGCCCTTCTTGGTGACCACGTACCGGTCGATGACGAGGTAGTCGATCTCGGTGGCGAGGAAGCAGTCCAGCGCGTCCCGCGGGGAGCAGACGATGGGCTCCCCGGCCACGTTGAAAGAGGTGTTGAGGAGGCAGGGCACCTCCGTCCGCGCCGTGAAGACCCGCAGCAGCTCCGCGAGCGCGGGGTTCTGCCGCTCGTCGACCGTCTGGACCCGCGCCGTACCGTCCACGTGGCAGGCGCCGGGGATCCGCTCCCGGTACTCCTTCCGCACCGGGAAGACGAACGTCATATAGGGCGACGAGGTCTTCTTGCCCATCTCGAAGACGCGCGGCGCCTCGGACTCGAGGACGACCGGCGCGAACGGCCGGAAGGGCTCCCGGTGTTTCACCCTCAGATTGATGATGTCCTTGATGTCGGGGAAGGACGGGTTGGCGAGGATGCTGCGGTTCCCCAGGGCGCGCGGCCCGAACTCGGCGCGGCCCTGGAACCAGCCCACCACGTTCTTCCCCGCCAGCAGCTCCGCCGTCCGGTCGGCGACCGAGGCGGCGTCGGGCTCCTCCCGCCACTCGACGCGGTCCGCGTACTCCTTCAGCGCGTCCAGGACCTGCCGCTCGTCGTACGAGGGCCCCAGGTACGGGGTGGTGGCCGCGGTGGCGGGGCGGTTCCTGAGGCCGGCGGTGTACACGGCCGCGCCGATGGCGACACCCGGGTCGCTGGCCCCGAAGCTGACCTCCATGCCGGTGAACGACGACCGCTCCAGCATCTTGGTGTTGGCCACGCAGTTGAGCGCCAGGCCGCCCTCGAAGAGCAGGGTGTCCAGGCTGGAGGCCGCGGTCAGGGTCCGCAGCTGATGGGCCGTGATGGCCTCGACCATGTGCTGGGCCATTCCGGCCACCTTGACCCGGAAGTCGAACTCCTCGCGCTTGACCCCGTCGCCGTCGAAGAGGCTGTCGAACAGCGCGTAGTAGGCGTCCCTGTCGCGCGGGATGGAGATGGTGTAGGTGCCGTTCTCGTGCAGCCGCACCACGTGTTCGAGCAGGGGGTTGTGGCGCGGCGGCGGGCCGTACGCGGCCAGGCCCATGACCTTGTACTCGTCGTTGTTGGGCACGAACCCCAGATAGCGGGTGATCCTGCCGTAGGCCACGCCGAGCGAGCTGGTCATGGGCACGGCGCTGTCCTCGAACAGGCGGACCACGCCGTCGCGCACCTCGCCCATCACCGAGGACAGGGTCTCGGCCCGGCCGTCGCTCACCAGGAAGGCCGCGTCGCCCCCGCCGGCCAGATAGGCGCCGCACATGAGATGGGCCAGATGGTGGGGCACCAGGACCAGCTTGTTGGGGTCCGGCTCATAACCGGTGCGCTGGACGAAATCGCCGTACACCGCGTCGCGGCTGAGCATATCGGTATAGAGCTCACCCGTGCTGCGCAGAGCGTCGAACTTCGCGGTGACCGGCAGATCGGAGTCGCATATCCGCGTGATCATCTCCTCGGCCACGGCCGGGGAAAACCGCCAGGGGAAAGCGAAAACGTCCACCTGGTCAAGGCCCACACCTGCGGATTCCAGGCACCACTCGATCGCGTTCACCGGAAAGTCGGAGGTCTTCTTGACCCGGCTCAGCCGCTCCTCCTCGACCGCCGCGACCAACTCGCCATCGACGACCAGGGCCGCCGCGGCGTCGTGCCCCACCAGAAGATTACGGCCCACACCGGTCGCCCCGTAAAGACGCCCGAAAAGCTCCGCGCCCCTGCTGAATCCGTTGTAACCGAGCACGATCACAGGCTCTCAGCCTCCCAGCACGACTGTTAACGGCAGGAACAACAGGCTACTGGTGCCACATACTTGAAGGATAGACATGATGCGCGAGCGGCCTATCGGCGACAAGAACTGAATCTCCCCGGGAAGAACGGCTCTCAGGCCCGTCCGGTATCTTTGCGTGCTGCCGCCAACGAGAGGTGAAAGCCGCAATGGGGTATACGCGCGGACGTCGCGTCACACACTGCCCGTACTGTGGAAGCGCCTATGCCGACGGGGTCGGCTGGCCGAGGGACTGCTCCGGCTGCGGCGAGACCCAGTGGCGAAACCCGCTGCCCGTGGCCGTCGCCCTGCAACCGGTGGCCTCCGCCTCGGGCCGGCTCGGTGTGGTCGTGGTGCGCAGGGGGATAGAGCCCGGCCGGGGGCTGCTGGCGCTGCCCGGGGGGTATGTGGAGGTCGGCGAGACCTGGCAGGAGGGCGCCGTACGGGAGCTGCGGGAGGAGACGGGGCTGGTGGCCGCGGTGGACGGGGTCACCCTTTTCGATGTGCGCTCCACGGGGGACACCCTCCAGCTGTTCGCCCTGCTGCCGGTGCGCGAGGCCGGGACGCTGCCCGCGGCGGTGGCGATGCCCGAGACCATGGGGTGGCAGGTGATCGACACGCCGAGCGAGCTGGCGTTCGACACTCACACCGCGGCCCTGGCCACACTTCTGTCGGCGGCCCGCCTCCCGGGGCCCTCCGCCCACCTCCCGGCACGCGTGAGAGGAGAGCTGCGGTGACCCTCCCCCTCCGCTCGGCCTCCCGCGGCCCCTCGTACCTCAGCGAGGACGAAGTGGCGGTCTACGACTGCGTCCTGAGGTACCAGCAGGTCACCAGAGAGCGTCTGAGTACCGTCCCCGACCTGGAGTTATCGGAGGAACAACTCGACTCGGCGGTCGGCGGACTGCTGGAGCTGGGCCTGCTGCGGGCCCATACGAAGGATCCGGCGCTGCTGGTGCCCGTGGACCCCGATCTGGCCGCCGCCGCCCTCGCCGCCCCGATCCGGGCCTCCCTTCAGGAACAGCGGCGCCATCTGAACCAGATCAGTGTCGAATTCGGCCGGCTGCGCGCGCACTTCCTCGACGGCCGGCGCCGGCCCTCCGACAGCATCGAGATCATCCCGCATCTGGACGAGGTCCGCGCCGCCTTGAACCGTGCCTCCGACGAGTGCCGGGGGGAGGTCCTGAGCAGCCAGCCCGGCGGCGGGCGGGCGCCGGAGGTGCTGCAGGAGGCGATGAGCCGGGACACGGCGCTGCTCGCCCGGGGGGTGCGGATGCGCACCCTCTACCACCACACGGCCCGGTTCAACGCGCCGAGCCAGGCGTACGTGGCCGTGCTGTCCGGGCTGGGCGCCGAGTACCGGACCGTCCACGATCCGTTCGGCCGGCTGATCGTCTTCGACCGTGACCTGGCGTTCATCCCGGAGGAGGAGGACGGCCTGGGGGCGGTGGTGGTGCGGGAGCCGTCCATCGTGGGCTACCTCCGCTCGGTCTTCGAGAACGCCTGGGCCCACGCCAGGCCCTTCTCGGACGCCGCCGCCGACGGCCTGGAGGCGGTGGCCAAGGAGTTGGACGGGACGATCCTGCGCCTGCTGGCGGCGGGCTACAAGGACGAGGCGATCGGCCGCAGGCTGGGGATGTCGCTGCGCACCACCCGCAAGCACGTGGCCGACATCATGGACTCCCTCGGCGCGGTGAGCCGGTTCCAGGCGGGGGTCCTCGCGGCCCGGGCCGGTCTGCTGGACCAGGAGGACGAGGAGCCGGGCGCCGATGAGCGGGAGGCCGGCCGGTAGCGGGCACGGGTGTCACGCCTTCGCGGGACCGGGGACACGGGACCGGGCACGCGGGACCGGGGACACGGGACTGGCGGACCGGGCGGCGGGCCGGTGATGATGCGGTGCGCTTCCGCGTCGGCCGCGAGAAGCGACCCCGACAGCGGAGGGCAGCGGTGTCCGCGACGGACTGGGAACTCTTCCTCCGCGACATAGCGCTGTGCCTGGCGACGTACCAGGGCCGGGGGCCGGCCGTGGTCTGGCCCGACCGCGCCCACGCCGTCCTCCCCCGCCTCCGGGACCCCCATGGCCGCCATGCCCGCCGCGAACCCCGCGACCTCCGTGGCCCCCGTGGCCCCGGTGGCCTCCGCGGCCCCCGTGGCGCGTACGGCGGCCGGGCCGACGCCGGCCCGCGCCCCGCGCCCCGCGGCACCGGCGCCGGCCGGCTGGCCGCCGATCTGGGCCACCGCATGGGCTACGCCGTCGAGGCCTTCCAGCACACGCTCCCCGCCGAGCGGGCACTCGCCCTCCGACACCCCGGCGCCGACACCCTGGTCTGTCTCCTCCAGGGCGGGGCGCGCTGCCACGTCGAGGGCCCGGGCCGGCCGGGCGGCGAGGGCTGGGGGATCGATCTGCGGCTGTGCGCCGGCGAGGTCTTCTACACCCCGGCGGGCCACAGCTGCACGCTTTCCGGCGCCCGCGCCCCCTGCCCGCTGCTGCTGCTCGTGCTCCGCGCGGTCCCGTGACCCGCCGGACGGGCGGCCGGGAGGGCGGAAACTCCCGGATGAATATCCCTCATCCCGTTATGGCCACCCCTCGCCTTGCTGTCCGGCACGTTGGTGAGCGGCGGCGCGCGTGGTGCGCGCTCCGCGCCCCGAGCCATGATCGAGGCGTCAGCCCAGGGCGGATCGCCCCCATCATCCGCATCCGATCGCATCCACCGGAGGCCATGACATGAAAAAGCCGGTTCTTTCCGCCGCCGTGACCGCGCTCGCCGCTCTCGCCCTCGCCTTCGCCTTCCTCCTCCCGAGCGCGGCCGCGCGGACGGCCGGCGCCGACTCGCGGCCCGCGTCCTCCCCGGCCGTCTCCCTGGCCGACGACGCACGGGGGATGGCCGGCTTCCGCTCTCCTGGCGACGACGACACCGGCTGGGGACGCCGCGGGTAAGTCATCACCGGCCACGGGGGCGGTGCGCGAGGGGGGACGGTGACGCCGTCCGGCGGCGTCACCGCCTCGACCCGTCGTACCGCGAGGCCAGGAGAGAGGCCGCTCACCACCATGGGACCACTCGACCGTCGTGTGCTGGAGACGCTCAGCGACCGCGAACGCGAGGTGCTGGACTGCGTCCTGGAGGGACACACCTACTCCTCCGCGGCGCGGCTGCTGGGCCTGAGCCCGCACACCGTCGACACGTACATGCGTCGCGTCCGGGCCAAGGCGGGGGTCAGCAATCGCATGCAACTCCTGCGGCTCGCGATGATCGACGCTCTCGGTGAGGGCACGGGGGACACGGGGCTAACACGGGGACACGCGCATCCAGACAGAAGGTGAGGTTCCGTGGAGTTCCACTTGCTCGGGCCCCTGGAGGTGTCCGAGGACGGGGCGGCGGTGCCCCTGGGCGGAGTGATCAAGCGGGGCGCGCTCGCCCATCTCCTCATCCACGCCAACAGCGTGGTGTCCGCGAGCAGGCTGCTGGCCGCCCTGTGGCCCGGCGACACCCCGCTGACCGCGAGAAAGATGCTGCAGAACGCCGTGCGGGACCTGCGCCGGCTGCTGTCCTCGGGCCCGGTGCGCGACCGCGGCCCGGGCGGGCGGGTGGCGCTGGTGACCGACGCCCCCGGCTACCGGCTGCGGGTCGACCCCGAGGCGATCGACCTGTTCCGCTTCCAGCAGGCGGTGGAGCGCGGCCACGCCGAGGTGGCGGCGGGCTCATACGACTCGGCGGCCCGCGTGCTGCGGGAGGCGCTGGGGCTGTGGCGGGGGTCCGCGCTGGCCGATCTGGTGGAGTGCGGCCTCTCCTGGCCCGAGCCGACCGCCTGGGAGAACGCCCGGCTGAACGCCCTGGAGGACCTCTTCGAGGCCGAGCTGGCCCGCGGCCGCCACCAGGCGGTCCTCGGCGAACTGCAGGCGGTCGCCGCCGCCGAGCCCACGCGGGAGCGGCTGAGCTGTCAGCTCATGCTGGCCCTGTACCGCTGCGGCCGGCAGACCGACGCCCTCGCCGCCTACCGCCGCATCCGGGCCGAGTTGCTCGAACGGTACGGCCTGGAACCCACCCCCGGGATGCGGAAGCTGGAGCGGGCGATCCTCGAACAGGCGCCGGAGCTCGACCCGCCGTGCGGTCCCGCGCTGATCGAGGTGGCGACCCTGCCCGGAGCCCACGGGGCGCGGCGGGCCTCCGCCCCGGGCGGTGCCGGGCTCACCGCCGTGCGGGGACGGGCCACGCGCAACCGGATCAGCCTGGTATGGGTGCGTTACGCCCTGGAGGGGCCGGGGCACGACCCGTCGAGCATCCAGGACGGTCTGCGGGAGGCCGAGCGGGCCGTCCGCGAGGAGGGCGAGCGGTTCGGCGGGACGATGGGACACGCGGCCGGGTCCGTCTTCTCACTGCTGTTCGGCCACCCCGAGGCGGGTCCGGACGACGCCGCCCGGGCGGTGCGGGCGGCGTTCGCCGTACGCGACCGGCTCGCCGCCCGGGGCTCCGGAGCGGCGGCTCCCGCCGCGCCGGCGGGCCTCCATGTGGCCGTGGCCACCGGGGACGCCTACCTGCTGCTCCGCCCCGGGGAGACGGACGCCCCCCGGGTGATGGGCGAGGTGGCGGACCGATGTCTGAGGTTACTGGCGCTCGCCCCCCAGGGGCAGGTACGGGTCTGCGAGGTCACCCGCCGGGCGAGTGAACCGGACATCGCCTACCGCGTCGGCCCGGAGCCGCCCGAGGGATGGGAGGCGGTCCGGGTCCGCGGGCACGGGTGTTGCGCCGACGGGGGCCCCGCGGCCGGGCCCCTGGAGTGGCCGGTTCCGGAGCACGCCGAACTGCCCGCGCGCGCCGCGCTCTGAGCCGCCGCCGGGTGCTTCCCCTCGGGTCCGGGCGGGCCCGAGGGGAACGGCTCACCCGGCACGGCTCACGCGGCGCCGGGTTTCACCGCGCGGTGCAGGGTGCGGCAGGGGACGCTGGTCAGGGAGCAGGAGCCCGACTCGCAGTTGAGGTACTCGGGCTCGAAGTTGTGGTCGACGGACACGAGTCCGGCGGCGGCGAGCGCCCGCGCCACCTCTTCCGGGTCGTACTCCCAGCTCCGCAGGGTCTGGTCCACGCGTACGCACGCGGGGCCCGACCCCAGGGCGCCCGAGACGCGCAGCATGCCGGTCCTGGCCTCGTCGTCCCAGACCCCGCGCTTGACGACGACCGCGTCGGGGCCGTCCGTCAGGGTGACGTGGTTCCAGTGGCGGAAGTGCGAGGCGGTGAACAGGTCGAACACGAACTCCCCGCCCTCGACGAGCGCCTCGCGCACGGCCGTGAAGCAGCGCGTCAGCTCGGCCGGGGACTCGAGGTGGTTGAGGGCTCCGTCCAGGCTGACGCAGGCGGCCACGGGGCGCGGGAGACGGAAGTCGCGGGCGTCCGCCTCCAGGAGGGTCACCGCCCCGTTGTCGAGGTCGGGGGCGAGTTTCTTGCGCGCGATGTCGAGCATGTCGGCGGAGCCGTCGACGCCGGTGACCCGCCATCCGGCGGCGGCCAGCACGGAGACGGTCACCCCCGTGCCGCAGCACAGGTCGAGGGCCGTGCGCTCCGGCAGCCGCCGCCGGTCCAGGTGGTCGGCGAGCCGGGGCGAGAAGGTGTGCGTCCAGCCCGTGTACTGACCGTCGAAGAAGCGCGCGAAGCCGTCCTTGTAGTAGTAGCTGCCCATGTTCGCCCTTCCTGTGCGGGGGATGCGGATGTGCGGGGGGTCAGCCGGCCCGGAGGGCGGGCGCGACGTGCCGGGCGAAGAGTTCGCAGCTGCGCCAGTCGACCGGCGGGCGGGCACCGAGCAGGAAGTCCCGGACGCCGAGGGCGAGATAGGGCCGCAGGCGCTCGACGCACTGCTCGGGGGTCCCCACGACCACGTACTCGGACCAGTCGGGTGAGTCGGCCCCGATGCGCCGCCGCAGTTCCTCGGCCCGCTCACGGGCCTCCCGCGCGTCCTCGCCGAGGACCGCGCGGAAGGTCACCGACTTGCGGATGTCCCGCGGATCGCGTCCCACGGCGGCGCAGTGGCCTTCGAGGCTGCTCAGCGTGGCCCGGTAGGCGTCGGGGGTGCCGGCGAGGGTGTTCCAGATGTCGGCGTGCTCGGCGACGACGCGCAGCGTCCGTTTCCTCCCCTCACCGCCGATCACCAGGGGCAGGCGGCGCTGGAGCGGCTTCGGTTCCAGATGGGCGTCCGTGAGCCGGAAGTGCTTGCCGTCGAAGGTGCTCGACTCGCCGGTCCACAGTCCGCGCATGACGCGGCAGGCCTCGTCCAGCATGTCCAGCCGCGTCCCGGCGGACGGGAAGGGGATGCCGTACTGCTCGTAGGCGAGGTCGGGGCCGGCCGCGCCGATCCCGAACTCCAGGCGGCCGCCGGAGACGTGGTCGACGGTGGCCGCCGCGGCGGCGGCGAGCGCGGGATGGCGCCAGGTCACCGCCGAGACGAGCACGGCGCAGCGGATGCGGGTGGTCCGTGCCGCCAGCGCGGAGAGCAGCGTCAGCCCCTCGAAGCACGGTCCGGCGGGGCCGCCGAGGGGTGGCCGGAAGTGGTCGAAGAGGGAGACCCAGTCGAAGCCGAGTTCCTCCGCGCGCTGCCACAGGTGGAGGGCTTCGGGGAAGGTGCGGTACTGCTGGCCCGAGTGGAGGCCGACCCGGACGGTGTCGTCATGAATCTGCATCGGTTCCGGCTCGCTCCTGTTCCTGTCGGTGCGGCGGTGTGACGAGGGGGCGGACGGCTTCGGTGAGGGTCCGGACGGTGCGGAACACTTCGGGGGTGACGGCGTCCGCGGGGAACCGCAGGGAGAAGGTCTCCTCCAGGTCGACGAGGAGGCCGGCGACGCCGAGCGAGGTCACTCCCAGGGCCGACAGCTCGGTGTCCGGGTCGAGTTCGCCCTCCGGCACCGCCGGCTCGGCTCGGCGCCGCACCGCCTGGGCGACGGAGGTCATGAGGGGGTCCATGGGTGGTCCTTCCGCTGGGAGGCCGCTGCCGGGCGCGCGCCAGGTCAGCCGGCCGAGAAGTGGTGAACGGTCCGGTGGCGGTAGACCTCGCCGGGGTCGAGCCGGACCGGCGGGTAGTCGGCGCGGTTGGGCGCGTCGGGCAGCGCCCCGGCCTCCAGGCAGATCCCCGACCGGCGCCGCCCGGAGAAGCCGTCGGCCGTGTAGACCCCGAGCCCGGGCTGGTCCGTGACCACGCGCATGGTGCGCCCGGACACCGGGTCGTGGAGCTCGGCGGCCCAGGCCGGATCGTCCAGGACGAAGCAGTTGTCCAGCGCGTGGTCGCCGAGGGTTCTGGGCCCGGAGTAGTCGAGCGGGCCGCCCGCGATGTCGGCCGGGGGGCCGGGCAGCGGTACCAGCTGGTCGTCGAAGAGGGTCGTCCGGGTGGAGTTGACCGCCAGTGTGTGGCCGTCGATCGGGCCGGACCCGGCCAGGTTCCAGAAGGCGTGGTTGGTCAGGCTCACCACGGTGGTCGCCGTGGTGGTGGCCTCGTACGCGAAGGTCAGGCGGCCGCCGGGCGCCACTTCGTAGACCACCTCGGCGGACAGCGCCCCGGGGTAGCCCTGGTCGCCGTCCGGGCTGTCCAGGCGCAGCCGCAGCGCCGCCGCGTCCCCGCGCGGCTCGGGGCGCGCCTGCCACACGTACCGGTCGAAGCCGATGGCTCCGCCGTGGAGGTGGTGCCGCCCGTCGTTGCGGTCGAGTTCGTACGTGACGCCGTCGAGCACCAGCCGACCGCCCGCCACGCACCGGCAGTAGCGGCCCACGGTGGAGCCGACGTAGGGGTTGCGCGCCCGGTCCTGATAGGCGGCCAGGTCCGGGAGGTTCACCACCACGTTCTCCGGGCGTCCCTCGCGGTCGGGCACCAGCACCTCGACGAGGCCGGCACCGTACGTCCACACGGTGATGGCCAGGCCCTCGCCGGTGTCCAGGGTGTAGGCGTCCACCCGGGTCGGTCCCTGGCCCGCGTGTCCGGCCGTGGTCCCGACCGTCTCGCGTCGTATGGTCGCCGCCATGCCGGTCAGTCCTTTTCCGGGTCGGCCGCGGCCGGGCGCAGGGGCCGGTGGAGGTGGGCGTGGCGCCTGCCCGCCCCGTCGTCGAAGGTGGGGCCGCAGGGGGTGAAGCCCAGCAGGGCGAGCAGGGCGCAGGTGTCGCGCAGGTCGGGGTTGACCTGGGCGCGCAGCACGTCGCCGCCCGTGTCGGCCGCCACCTCCACGGCCCGGCGCACGCACCGCACCCCGACCAGCGCCCCGGAGGTCAGCCACGCGGGGGCGACGGCCAGCCGCTGCAGGTACCGGGGCCGCTCGGCGGGCGGGAACACCGTCTCGTCCGTGCCGGTGGGCGGGCGCTCGGTCAGGGTGAACATGCCGGCCGGGCCGGTGGCATGGTGCAGCAGGTGCACCGCGCCGGACTCCACCAGGCGCCGGGTGGTCTCCGGCCGCCGCGCCGGGGCGGGCGTGCCGGACATGGCCGCTTGATGGGCGTCGCACGAGGTCAGCAGCGCGTGGACCAGGTCCGGGTCGGTGGCCGTGAGCCACCGCCAGGGGGGCGGTCCGGCGGGGTCGGTACCGGTGGGGTGCGGATCGGTGGGCGGTGCCTCGGCCCGGGACATCGCGGCCCCTCCCTCAGCGCTCGCCGACGCGTACGGTGACGGTCTTGGGGCGCTGGTACTCGGTGAGCGCCAGCACGCTCATGTCCGTGCCGTGTCCCGAGGTGCCGCGGCCGCCGTGGGGCAGCTCCGCGGTCTGGTCCAGATGGCAGTTGACCCAGACCTCGCCGGCGTTCAGCTCTCCGGCCACGCCGAGCACGGTGGCCGTGTGGGAGCCCCAGACGCTCGCGGCGAGGGCCTGCGGCACCGAGTTGGCGAGCGCCACGGCCTCCTCGACGCCGTCCGCCCGCTGCACCGTGAGCACGGGCCCGAACACCTCGTCGACCACCGCCGGGTCGTCGGGCGGGAGATCGGCCAGGACGCGGCCGGGCCGCCAGTAGCCGCCCTCCTCCCCCGGGGCCGGGGCGAGGTCCGCCACGTGGTCCACGCCCGCGGAGCTGCTGGCGAGGAGTCGGTCGTAGCGGGCCGCCTGGTCGGCGTTGTTGAGCGGTCCGAAGTCGGCCCCGGCGCGCCGGTCGCTCATCGACTTGGCCAGCCCTTCGACGACCCGGTCGTGGTTCTCCCGCAGGGTGATCACCCGGGCCGGGGCGGCGCAGCTCTGGCCGGCGTTGTAGGTGACGGCCCGCACCAGCGCCTCGCAGGTGTCGTCGGGGGCGTCCGGCAGCACCAGAGCCGGGCAGTTGCCGCCGAGTTCCAGGCTGAGCCGGCGCAGTCCCGCCCGGGCGGCGACGTCCTGGCCGCCCGCCACGCTGCCGGTGAACGCCACCGCGTCCACGCCCTCGGTGACCAGCAGGCGGCCCGTGTCCCGGTCGCCCGGCACGGTCAGCAACACGTCGGGGCCCAGCGTCCCGGCCGCGTCCCGGGCCAGCAGCAGAGCGGTGTCCGGGGTGGTCAGCGCGGGCTTGAGGACGACGGTGTTGCCGGCGGCGAGCGCCGGGCCGATCCGCCACGCCGCCATCATCAGGGGGTAGTTCCAGGGCACGATCGCCGCGACGACGCCCAGGGGCTCCCACCGCACCCAGCTCTCCCGGCCGCCCATGCGCCGGCCGGCGGCCGGCGCGGTGTCGGCCCGCAGCGCCCCGGCGTAGAACCGCAGCAGGTCGGCGCAGTGCTCGACCTCGCCGTGTGCCTCCGCCTCGGGCTTGCCGGTGCCGGCCCGCTCGGCCCGCGCGTACTCGGCGGACCTCTCCTCGATCAGGTCCGCGAACCGGAGCAGCCGCCTCGCCCGGTCGCGGGGGGTGAGGCCGGCCCAGCCGGGCTGGGCCGCGCGGGCCGCCGCCACGGCCGCTCCGGTCTCCCCTTCGCGGCCGACGGCGACGGTCAGCCGCTCCGCGCCGGTGCGGGGGTCGGTCAGGGCCGCGGTGGGGTGGGTGTCGTCGCCGGACTGCTTGGCGCGTACGAACTCCGCGATGGCGTTCACCGACCGGAAGCGGTCCCGGGCGAGGTCCTCGGCCGTGACGGCGATGCCGAACGTCTTCTCCAGGGCCCCGAACAGGCGCAGGAAGCCCACGGAGTCGAGCAGGCCGGCGTCGATCAGCGCCGTGTCCCGGTCGGTCACGTCGATGTGCAGGTCCTCCCTGAACAGCTGCACGACACGGGCGGCGACGGATGGCGTCTCGTTCACTGGGCGCTCCTGGTGGGTGGGACGGCTTCGGGAGGCTGGGACAGGCCGGTGATCCGCGCGGCGAGTTCGCGGCGGAGCACCTTTCCCGTGGCGGTTCTCGGGATCGCGTCGAGGACGAGGATCCGGGCGGGCCGACAGGCGGGCCGGAAGGCCTGGGACAGCGCGGTGTGCGCCGGCGGCAGCGGGTCGGCGCCGGGCACCGGTACGACGGCCGCCACCACCTCCTCGCCGAGGAAGCGGTGCGGCAGCGCCACGGACGCGGCGTCCCGGAGCTGGGGCACCGCCCTGAGCACGCGGTCCACCTCGTCCAGGGACACGGCCTCGCCACCCACCTTGGCGATGTTCTTGACCCTGCCGGTGACGACCACGAACCGCCGTCGCGAGTCGGGGTCGAGGACCTCCGTGCCCAGGTCCTGCGAGTGGAACCAGCCGCCGGCGAAGGCCTCGGCCGTGGCCCGCTCGTTGCCCTGGTAGCGGGTCATCACATTGTGCCCGCGCATACAGATCTCGCCCTCCTCCCCCGGCCGCGCCCGCTCACCGCCCGCGGTCAGCACCGCGACCTCGTTGCCGTACAGGGCGGTGCCGATGGACGGGATGTCGGCGTCCGTCATCAGCCGGCGGTAGGAGTCCTCGGACAGGTCGGCGGGGAGGGTCGTGGAGAAGTTCACCGTCTCGGTGAGCCCGTAGCCCTGGAGCACCCGGACGCCCGTGCGCTCCCGTACGGCTCGGGCGGTGCGCGCGGTCAGGGGGGCCGCCGCGGAGACGAAGTAGTCGAGGCCGGCGGGCGGTTCGGGCCGCCGCCAGGTCTCGGCGAGGGCTTCCAGGATGCTGGGGACGACGCTCGCGATCCGCGGCCGGAAGCGCTCGACCAGCCGCGGGTACCGCAGCGGGTCGAAACCGGGGGCGAGGAGGACGTGCGCGCCGGCGGCGAGGACGCCGAGCACGGTGAAGTGCAGGCCGTTGACGTGCTGGATGGGCAGGCAGCCGAGCACCCGGTCCCCGGGGCGCAGCCCGTGGTGGCGGCGCAGCGCCTCCGCGTTGACCGCGGCGGCGTAGTGGGACTGGGCGACCAGTTTGCCGGCCGCGGTCGATCCGGAGGTGGCGAAGAAGAAGGCGTCGTCGCCCGGGCCGGGCAGGGTGTGCGCGCCGGGCGCGGTGGGGTCGGGGAGGGTGTGCGGGTCGGGCAGGGCGACGGCCTCCGGGAGGGCGTCCGCCTCGACGGCGCCGGGCCGCAGGACCAGGCCGGCCCCGGCCGCCGCGGCCTGCTCCCGGCGGCGGCCGGCCGGGTCGAGCGGGTTGAGCATGAGCAGCGGGCGGCCGGCCCGCAGCACCGCGAGGACGGCCAGGACGGATGCCGCGTCGTTGACCGGTGCCAGGGCCACCGCGCGGCCGGGCGGGGCGGCCGGGTCGCGGCGCAGCCATCCGGCCAGCCGTCGGCTGAGCGCGTCCGCCTGACCGTAGGAGAGGGTGACGGTGTCGCCCGCGGGCGTCGGGGTGGTGAGGAACGGGGCGTCCGGCCGCTCCCGGGCGTGGTGGTCGAGACGGGAGAGCACCGTCGTCCAGGGCGTCAGCCTCTCGGTGAGGGGCCTGCCCTGGTAGGTGTGGGCCCGGTCGAAGTCGGTGGGGGTGTCCGGCGCCATGGCTCACCCGAACCGGTGCGGAGAGTGCGGGCAGCCCTTCGCCGCCAGCTCCTCGCCGCTGGAGGCCCGGATGTCGCAGAGCCGACAGGTGATGTGGCCCAGTTCGCTCAGGAGCGCGGTGTACGCGGTGAGGTTCTGCCGTTCGGGGCTGTCCAGGTGCCGGTGAGGGGCGCCCACGGCGAGGATCATGTGGTCGGTGACCGCGCCGACCGCGTGGGTGATGGCGCCCTCGACCATGTAGACCTGGCCGGGGCGGGTCTCCACGATCTCCCCGGCGACGGCGATGGTGCCGGTGCCGGCCAGGACGAACAGCAGGTGGTCGCCGGGGTGGGTGTGCGGGGCGAAGCCGCTCCCGGCGGGCACGTGCAGGATGTCGGCGCCCATCTGACCGCTCGACAGCAGGGAGCGTCCGGTGGCGGCGGCGGTCTTGGACACCCGGGTGGGCCCGGGTGCGACGTCGATGCCGAGTTGCTGGGTGGTGCCGTCCAGGCCGAGGTCGGCGGCCCAGTCGCAGATCAGCAGGGGCGCGGGGCGGGTGGCGGGTTCCTCGGGGCGCGGGGCGCCGGCGGCCTTCGCGAGACCGAGGACCGCCAGCAGTTCCACCGCCTTGGCCTCGCGTTCGGCGGGGGCGAGGCTGTGCAGCTCCTCGGTCAGAACCTCGATGACCTGCTGGGTGGGCAGGCCGTGCATCGTGTCGCTCAAGGCGTCCTCCGGGTCACGATCGGTGTCGGTGCGGGGTATTGGCGGTGTGGGGTGTTGGCGGTACGGGGTGTTGGCGGTGCGGGGTGTTGGCGGTGGTGCGAGGTCAGTGGGGGTTACCGGGCGCGGGCCTGCCCGCCGCGAACGGCGTCCGCCCGAGGCGGTGGGCGAGATGGCAGGCGAGGGGGGCGGCGTACAGGTGGTAGAGCAGCGGGGAGAACTCCTCGCGCACACTCCCCCGTACGGGGAGCCGGGCCCAGGCCTCGGCGGCGCCGCGGTCGTCGTCCGCTGGGGTGATGGCCACGACCCGCCGCCCCAGGCCGGCGGCCCGTCGGATGACCTGGTGGGCGTGGTCGCGGGCGTGTCCGGGGGGCGCCACCACGAAGGTCGGCATGTCCGTCGGGCGGGCGAACCGCTCGACGTGACACCACTCCTCCAGATCCTGGCCGGCGGCGAACACCCCCGAGGTCTCGATCACCTTGGCGGCGCTGTAGAGGGCCGTTCCGTGGGAGGGCCCGCTGCCGAGCACGGTCAGCACCGGGGCGTCGGCGACGCGCTCGGCGACCTCACGGCACGGCCCGCCGACGGTGCGGACGGTCTCCTCCACCGCCCCGGCGAGTGCGACGAGTTCGTCCCGCAGGGCGTCGGCCCGGTCCCGGTCGAGCCGTCCCCGCGCCTGTCCCAGCCGGATCGCGATCAGCAGGGCGCCGAGCACGCTGGCCTGGTAGGTGCGCACGCCCGGCGACGGCTCCTGCCCGGGCAGGCCGACCAGGAGGGCGGCGTCGGCGGACTCGGTGAGCGGGCTCGCGGGGGTGCCGGTGAGGGCGACGACGGTCGCCCCCGCGCGGCGGGCCCGCTCGGCCGACCGTACGACGAGCGGGGTGCGGCCGGAGGCGGAGACGGCGATGGTGAGGACGGTGCGGGGCGGGCGGGGCGCGTCGGGGCGCGCGTAGTGGGTGAAGGGCAGCGCGCTCACCGGCCGGCAGTCCACCCCGGCCAGGGACTCGAAGGCCATCTCGACGGCGCGGGCAGCGTGGTAGGAGTCCCCGTCGCCCACGATGACCACCGACTCGATCTCCGCCGGGCGCGCCCCGGACAGCAGCGCCCGCGCCTGCTCGTCGAACGCGCCGGCGTGCGTACGGAGGTCGTCGGCGAGGGCCTCCGCCTGGCGCAGCATCACCTCGGGGCCCGGTGCGGGGACGGTCATCGCTCGACTCCCCGGACGATGTCGACGTAGGCGCGGACGCGGTCGACGTCGATCGCGCCGCCCCAGCCGCCGCGCTCCAGACACGTGCCCACGAACGCCCCGTCCGCGGCGGCGAGCAGCCGCGCGGCGTTGTCGTGATGGGTGTGGCCGGCCAGGATGACCGGCAGTCCGGGGGCCGCGTCGCGGACGGACGCGATCATCTCCAGGGCCGTGCGCTCGTCCGGGTGGCACAGCGACACCGCGTCGGCCCCGACGCCCCGGGCGGCGCGCGCCACCTCCGCGGTGGTCTTCCCCCCGCCGAACCACGTGAAGTGCATGGAGTCGACCTCCGCGACGATGCCGATGCCCTCGGCGCCGATGGAGCGGCGGTAGGCCATCACCTCCAGCGGGTCGGCCCGCACCATGCCGTGGGCGGTGAGGGTCTGTCCCACCAGGGCGCCCGCCCGGATGAAGTCGCCGCCGGCCACCCGCGCCACCGCGAGGGAGGCCTTGTTGGCGTTGCGCATCAGCTGCACTCCGACGCGGAACCCCTCCCCCGTGGCCTCCGCCACGGCCCGCGCGATCAGGCCCATGGCCACGGTGCGGGCCGGGTCGGACTCGTCGGCGACGCTGTAGACCCGGTCCACGGTCTGGATGAGGCATCCGTCCGCGCCGCCCTCGTACAGGGCGCGCGCGGAGGCCACCGCGGTGTCGAGGGTGCGGGGGAACGTGCCGGTCTCGTGGAAGGGGGTGCCGGGCAGGGGTGCCAGGTGCACCATGCCGAGGACCAGTTTGTGTCCGTCGCCCGGTGTCGTCCACGTACTCATGCGTCTCGGCCTCCGTCGGGGACGTCGTCAGCGGCTCGCGGTGGCGGTGAGGTGGGCGCCCAGCCTGTCGATGGCGGGCGACAGCTCCTCCCACGGGCGTGCGGTGGTCACCCGCATCACCGCGCCGGAGAAACAGAAGGTGAGGATGCCGGGGAAGAGGGAGACCCCGGTCTCCCGCAGGATGTCGCGGAAGCAGCGGTAGGAGTCGTCCCAGTCGGGGAACTCCACGGCCGTGTTGATGGAGAACCGCGGCGGCAGCACGCGCGCGGAGATGTCCGCGAGGCGGACGGTGGCCGCGTCGCGCAGCGCCGTGAGGTCCTCGATCCGGCGCAGCCGGTCCGTGCGGTAGGCCCGGTAGGCCTGTCGCAGGCGGTCGAGGCCGAGTCCGTAGGACGCCTCGAACTCCTTGAGCTCGGCCGGCCCGGGGTCCTCCACGCCGGTGATGAGCCACCGCTCCATGCGGGCCAGCACTTCCACGACGGTGTAGAAGAACGAGGGTGGCCCGCCGAAGGACGAGGACGCGTACTCGTAGTACTCGGCGATGAAGGCCGGGTCGGCGAGGAACCAGCCGGCCTTCAGCCCCGGGGCCGACCAGGTCTTGGAGAGGCTGGAGACGCGCACCACATGGGGCGCGCCGCGGGCGGCGGACCGCTCCTCGTAGGTGCCCAGCCACTCGTGGCACTCGTCGAGCACGATGACCGTGGACGGCGAGGCCGCCCGGATCAGCCGGGCGAGCCCCTCCTCCGTGACGGCCGCGCCGGTGGGGTTGCCCACGGTCTGCAGCAGCACCAGCGGGGTGTCGGGGGTGAGGGCGTCGATGAGCGGCTCGACGGAGGTCCGGCCGTGCTCGCTCGCCAGCGGGACCAGCCTGACGCCGTGCCGCCGGGCCACCGTCTCGACCAGCGGCGGGTAGTTGGGGGTCGCGCACAGCGCGGGGGACCCCGAGGGCGGGCGGCCGTGCAGCACGAAGTCCGCCAGGGTGCTGACCGCGAAGGTCCCGCCCATGGTCATGGCCACGTGTTCCGGGCCGTACCGCAGGCCGTCGAGGCGGGCGCTCTCGTACGCGGCGATCGCCTCCCGCGCGGGGTGGCGCCCTCGCGAGTCGGAGTAGCCGTACCAGTCGCGGTCCAGGGCGTAGCGGATGCATTCCTTGAGGCTCTGCGGCAGCCCCCACCGTTCCTCGTCCACCGCTCCGCTGGAGAGGATGTAGCGGGCGCTGTCCCTGAGTTCGCCGTAGAGGTCGTCGCGGAAGTACCAGTTGAACAGCTCCTTGACGAAGCGGACGGTGGCCCGGGAGCGCAGCACGTCGTCCGGCTGGACCGGGCGCAGCGGGCGGCTGGCCCGCCATCGCTCGGCGAGGTGCGGGTGCCGGGCGTGGCCGCGCAGTTCGTCCTCGACGCGGCCCAGCCACAGGTCGCGCAGTTCCAGCGGGTTGTCGGGTTCGCGGGCCCGGGCGAAGACGTCGAGGACGCGTTCGTCGACGCGGGGCACGAAGCTGTCGCTGACGCCACCGGGACGCGGGGCGCGCCCGGCTGTCTCGAGGGCGTCCCGTGACATGTGCCGGGGCCGGGGGGCCGGGGCGGGGTCGAAGAGGGTCATCGGCTTCCCGTGTGGAGGGGGGCGGTGGACGGGCGGCGCTGTACGGGGCGTGGCTAGCGGATGCGGAGCCGCTTGAGGTGCCGCTGCCGGCGCGGGGGTGTCGCGGAGCCCGCGGTCCTGCCGTGGAAGTAGTACGTGTTGTCGATGACGACGAGCAGTCCCCGGCGCCACCGCACGCCCGTGGCGGGCCCGGGCTCGTACATGGCGGTCAGCAGCTCGCGCAGCGCCCCGTTGACCGTCTCGGCGTCGCGGGCGGGCCCGGTGTGCGTCCACCGGAGCTCCTGGTCGAGGAAGTCCCGGAAGGAGAACACCCAGTGGCCGTCGACGCGGCGCGCGACCGGCGGGGCCTCGGAGCTGTCGCGGTAGCGGGTGCGCGAGAGCAGGTCGAGGGTGTCCGGGGACAGCCGGCGCGCCACGTCCCGCATGGGGACGAGCACCGTGTTCGCGTGGTGTGCGTCGTCCCCGGGGTCGACGCACATCAGCACGATGTAGCGGGGTTGTCTGGCGGGGGCGGCGCCGCTGCTCTCCGAGTGGAGGGAGAGGGAGTTCCTGGCGAAGGGCTGTAGCGACACGTCCCGGGTGGGCGCGTGTTCGCTGCGGAGGTTGAGCACGACGCCGTCCTCCACGTACGGCCGCACCGCCGGGTCGGTCTCCGGGGTGGCCGTGCCCAGGAAGGCGCCGAGGGCGAGGAACCGGTCCTGCGGCAGTGGCTCGTCCAGCTGGATGGCGGCCAGGCCCCGGTGCCACAGCTGCTCGGTGACCTCCCGGTGCAGGCCGTCGCTCCCGGCGGGGCCGTTTCCCGGGGCCGGGGTGGTGTCCGGGGCCGGGGTGGTGTCCGTGCCGGGCAGCCGCAGTCCGTTGCCCAGCAGCACCTCCCGGGCGGCGACGTGGGGGTCGGACGGTGTCGCGCGGAAGCTCCCGTGGACCACGGTCTCGCGCGCCGTGGGGCCGGCTCCGGGTGGCGGTGGCGCGCTCCGGGTTTCCGGGCGGGCGTGGGCCGGCTGTTCCATGCCTCACTCCTTGGGTCGGTGGGTCAGGGAGGAATTCGGCTCAGCACGGGGAACGACGCTAGCGACACCCGCGGAATCGCCGGGGAATCGCGGTGGTCCCGGCCGAATCGGCGGCGATGCCCGGTCAGTTACCCGGGAATTCCCGGAACGTCGTTAGGTTGTGGCTCCTGCCGGCGCGTCCCCACACCTCGTGAGCAGGAAGGAAGCCCCATGAGTCGCCTGGAGCGCATGGTCAGTTCCCAGGCCGCCGAGACCCCGGGGTCGGTGGCCGTCGTCTCCTCGGACGAGCGCCTCACCTATCTCGAGCTCGAGGAGCGGTCCAACCGGCTGGCCCAGGCGCTGCGCGCCCACGGCTTCCGCCCGGGAGAGCGGGTCGCGCTGCTGTCGCCGAAGAGCGCCCGCACCATCACCTATGTGCTCGGTGTGCTCAAGGCCGGTGGCGTGTGTGTCCCCATGGACACGGCGTCGCCGGTCGAACGGCTGCTCATGATCGTCCGGCGCATCGGCCCCTGCTGGCTGCTGGCCGACGACGTGGGGACGGACCTGCTCCCGGGCCTGCTGGACAAGGTGGCCTCCGAGGTCGTGACGGGGCTGTGTCTCCCCGGGGGCGAGTCCGCGGGCCCGGCGCACCGCCCGGTGGTGGACGCGGCGGCGGTGGCCTCCGCCTCCCCCGCTCCCCTGGACCCCGGGGCGGACGACTCCGCGCTCGCCTACATCCTGTTCACCTCGGGGTCCTCGGGAGAGCCGAAAGGGGTGTCGCTCACCCACCGGTCGATCGCCCACTTCGTGCGGTGGGCGAACGGACACTTCGGCATGTCCTCCGACGACAGGGTGGCCTGCCATCTGCAACTGCACTTCGACTTCACCCTGTGGGACGTCTACGGCGCGCTGAGCTGCGGGGCCGGGCTCCACCTGGTGCCCCCGGCGGCCGGGCTCCTCCCCTCGACCCTGGCCGACTTCCTGCGGGACTCCCGGATCACGCACTGGAACACCGTGCCGTCGGTGCTGTCGGCCATGGCGCGGTACGACGTACTGGCGGCGCGGCCCCTGCCCGACCTGCGGCGCGTGGTGTGGGGCGGGGAGGTGTTCCCGCCCCACGACGCCCTGCACTGGAGGCGGCGGCTGCCGCAGGCGCGGCTCACCGGGGTGTACGGCACCACGGAGACGGCGATCGCGAGCACCTACCACACGCTCGACGCCGCGCCGTCCGAGGACGAGCCCCTGCCCATCGGGGTGGTCATCCCCGGGGAGTCGGTCACCATCGTCGACAAGGACCTCACCCCGCTGCCCCAGGGGGCCGTCGGTGAGATCGTCATCGGCGGGGCCGGGGTGGGCCCCGGGTACTGGAACGACCCCGAGCGGACCGCGTCCGCCTTCGTGGAATTCCCGCCCGGGTCGGGACACCGGGCCTACCGGACCGGCGACCTCGGCTCCCAGGACGAGCACGGCGTCTTCCACTTCCACGGCCGCGCCGACCGGCAGGTCAAGGTCAACGGCTACCGGATCGAACTCGACGAGATCATGACCGCGCTCAACGCGCTCCCGGGGGTGGCCGCGGGGGTGACCGTCGCCGTGCCGGACGAGACCGGCCGGCCGCGCATCTGCGCCGCGTACTCCCTCACCCCCGGCACCGCCCTGACCCCGGTCGAGCTCCAGGAGGCGCTGTCCCGCGCGCTGCCGTCCTACATGCTCCCGGCCGCCTGGGCGGAGGTGGATCCGATGCCCGTCAGCCCGAACGGAAAGATCGACATACGAGCCCTTCAGGGGCGTTTCGCCGCGCGGGAAGGGGCGGTCAGCCATGACGGTTGAGCAGGTCGCCGGGGTGCCCGGCATCACCATCGACTCCTACCGGGCCGAGGACCTGGCGGACGCGGTGGCGTTCCAGGACTCGCTGTGGCGTGGCGGCACGGAGGGGGGCACCCGGTACTTCCACTGGAAGTACCGCGACAATCCGCATCTGGACCACCGTTATGTCGTGGTCGCCCGCGAAGGTGGCCGCGTCGTCGGCATGGTCGGTGTGTTCGGGTCCCTCTGGGAACACGAGGGCCGCACCTACGCGCTGCCGTGCCTCACCGACACCATCGTCGCGCCGGAACACCGCGGGGGGCCGCTCTTCCTGGCGATGATCGACGAGGTGGTGAAGCGGCTGGCGGCCGACGGGGTGCCCTGGCTGCTGGACTTCGGCGACCAGGGCGCCGCGCCGGCGATGCTCATGGCCGGGTGGACGCAGATCGGCCCCTGGGGCCAGGCGGTCGTCGAGCGCGAGGAGGCCCTGTTCGAACGGCGTCCCTGGCCCGAGCTGCCCGCCGTGCGCGGCGCCCGCTCGGGGGCGGTGGTGCGGGCGGTGTCCACGCCGGACGCGGAGGCGATGGCGGACCTCGTCCGCCGGCTGCCGCACGGCTCCGGGATCCGCGCGGTGCGGGACGCGGAGTACTTCCGGTGGAGGGCGGCCAACCCGCTGGCCCGCTACTTCCACCTGGAGGCGGGCGACGACACCATGCGGGGCTTTCTCATCGGCCACCGGTCCGCCGTCGACCCGGACGACGCCCACACCCCGACCACCGTCGTCGACTGCGAGGCCGCCACCGACGACGTCTTCGCCGACCTCGTCGCCTTCGCCCTGGAACACCTGCCCGGCAGGGAACTGCTCATGTGGACCCGCGACCTCGGCCCCGAACGGGTCGGCATCCTGCGCTCCCTCGGCGCCCGCCTCCAGGAACCCACCCACCGCTTCACCGAGGACCTCTACCTGCCGAACCTGATGATCCGCACGACGGGAGCCACCCCCTGCGCACCCGCGCCGGAGCTCATGCGCTCCCCGGGCTTCTGGAACGTCCACGGAGTGTCCGGACGAGCCTGGCGGTGAGCGGCCTCTAGCCGTGCTTGTGGTAGGCCTTGTTGGCTATGCGCCAGGCGCCGTCGACCCGCGCCAGGAGGAAGACGTCGGTGAAGGTGTCCGCGCCGTGCCGGAGCGTCATGGTCGCGGTGGCCACGGTGTGATGGACCTCGACGGAGTCGATGCGGCGGGAGCGGGTCGGCTCGTCGGGGGCCGGCCGGCCGTGGAAGAGGGCGCAGTACTCGTCCAGGGGCCAGGAGACGGAGGCGCCGTCCCGGATCCCCTCGATGTGGGCGGTGGGCAGGAACGCGTCGCGGAAGTGTCCGGGGTCGCCCGTGGCGTGTCCGCGGATGTACGCGCGCAGCGGCTCCAGCACGGCGTCCGCCACCCCCGAGCCGGCGGCGGTGTCGGCGGAGGTGTGGGCGGGGGTGTCGGCGGGGTTGGTGTGCGGTGTGGTCATGCATGCACAGTGGCGCACGGCGAGCGCTGCGACAAGCGCGGATTTCGCAGGCCGGCTCTGCGCCGTGCGCATACCGGGACTAGACTGCCGGGCCCATGGAACTGACTGTGTGGCGGACCTTTGTGACCGTCTGCCGCCTCGGGTCGCTGTCGGCGGCGGCCGCCGAGCTCAACCACACCCAGTCGGCCGTCTCCCGGCAGATCTCCGGGCTGGAGCGGCAGCTCGGCGTGGCGCTGGTGCGGCGCCACGCGCGCGGCGTACGGCCGACACCGGCCGGCGAGATCTTCCAGCGCCACGCCCTGGCGACGCTGAGGGAGGCCGATCGCGCCGTTCGCGCGGTACGGGACTTCCGCGACGGGGCGCCCGTACGACCGCTGGCCGTGGGCGCGACGCCGTCGCTGGCCGCGGGGATCGTTCCGCAGGCGATCCGGGGTCTGCTGGAGCGGTCCGGCCCCGTCCGGTGGAGCCTGCTGCCGGGCCTGAGCGCGCACCTCCACGACCGGGTGATCGCCGGTGATCTCGATGTCGCCGTGGTCACCGACGCGCCACCGGGGCTCCCCCATGATCCGCGTCTCGAACGGCGGTTCCTGGGGACGGACGAGATGGTCGTCGTGTTGCCCCTCGGCCACCCGCGGGCAGGGCAGGGCCCGGTGGCCATGCGGGCGCTGGCCGACGAGACCTGGGTCGAGGACAACGACGGCTCGGCGGCGCTGCTGCGCCGGCAGGCGGCCCGCGCCGAGGTCACCGCCCGCATCGATCTCGCCGCCGCCGATCTGCACGGCAAACTGGCCCTGGTGGCGGCGGGCCACGCCATCGCGCTGGTCCCCGGGGTGCTGAGGCGCGCGCTGCGGGCCGATGTGGCCACCGTGCCCCTCGTCGATCCCCCGACCCGCGGCCTCTACACCCTCACCCCGCGGCAGGACCCGCACCCGGCCACGGCCGCCCTGTTCGAGCAGCTCACCACGGCGTGCGGCGAGGCTCGTCCCACGTCGACGTCATCGGGATCGCCGGCCCGGGCCGGCGGCGGAACCCCGTCATCGCCCCCTGAAAAGCCCTATGTAGGACGAGGCGAGGCTTGAGACCAGCCAGAACGCCCCGTAGCCGATGCCGATGATGATCAGCACCGCCAGCGCGCTGTCTATCTTGCCGGTCGGCGTGATCGGAGGGCGGTGCTCATGGTCGTGTGAACTCACCCGTTCAACATACGACATGAAGTAGGTCTGTGTGGGCGACTTGTTCATGCTTCCGCGGCCGGCGGTTCACGCGTCCGCCTCCAGGCGGCCGGCGGCGACCAGCGCCGACAGCAGACCGGGGAAGCGTTCTTCCATCTCGTCGACGCGCAGCGCGTTCATCTTGGTCGTCCCCACGTAGTACTGCCGGATCACGCCCGCTTCCCGCAGCACGTTGAAGTGGTGGGTCAGGGTCGACCGGGAGACCTGCACGTCGAACGTGCCGCAGCTCATCTCGCCCCGGGCCCTGGCGAGCTGGGACACCACCGCCCGCCGCACGGGGTCGACCAGGGCCTCCAGGAGCTGCTGCAGCGAGACCTCCTCCACGGAGGGGTGCTCCACGGTCCTGGGAGAGGTTCGGGGGCGGGCCACGACAGACTCCTTGGGGCGGCTTTCCGGACCGGCTTCCGGGGCGGCTTTCCGGGGCGGCTTTCCGGGGCGGCTTTCCGGCGGACAGCGCCATCGTACGACCCTCGTCGAAATAGCGGCGGGTCACGCCCGGGGGCGGGGCGCTCCTCACGGTGCCGGAGCCGGTCATTCCGCGCCCAGCCCGTCGCGCCAGCTCGGCCGCCCCGGCCTCCAGCCCAGCGCCGTACGGGCCCGGCCGTTCGCCGCCCCGCGCGCCGCGGTGAGCTGATGGGCGACGAACCAGCCGAGCAGCCGGGGCGCGAGCGCGGCGGGGACCGTGCGCGGAGCCGGGCCGCCCAGCGTCCGGGCGTAGTGCGGAAGCCACTGGGCGGCCGGGGCGGGCTCGTCGTCCGTCACCTGGAAGACGCCGGTGGCCTCCGACTCGACGGCCGCCACCGCCGCGCCCACGGCGTCCTCCACGTGCAGGAACGAGGTGATTCCGGCCGCGCCCTCGGGCAGCGGGAGCCGCCCGGCCAGCACCGCCTGCCCGGTCGCGCCGGTACGGGCGTACGCGGTGCCGGGGCCGTACAGCGTGCCGTACCGCAGCACCACCCCCGCCGGCCCCGGGCCCGCGGACCCTGGCCCCGCCGGCACCACCCCCGCCGGCACCACCCCCGCCGGCACCACCCCCGCCGGTCCCGCGCCCGCCGGTCCCGGGCCGTCCAGCACCAGCCGCTCCAGCTCGGCGACGGCCCGTACGGTGGCGGCCCAGCCGGGGTCCGGGGCGTCCACGTACAGCGGCGCGTCCTCGTCGAGGACCGGCCCACCGACCGGGGCCGCCGCGAAGGCGATGCTCTGCGCGACCAGCCGCCGCGCCCCGGCCTCCCGGGCCGCCTCGACCAGGTTGGCGGTGCCCTCGGTGCGCAGCCGGGCGGTCCGCGCGAAGGCCGCCGCGGGGTCGTCGCGCAGCAGCCGCAGCGCCGTCATCTGGTGGACGACCGCCTCGGGCCGGACGGCCGCCACCGCGGACAGCAGGCCCTGGCGGTCCAGGGCGTCGGCGACCACGACCGCGTCGGCGTCCGGGGCCTTCGCCCGGGACTCCTCCCGCACCAGCGCGCTCACCTGGTGGCCCCGCGCCCGCAGCGCGCCCACCAGCGGGTGTCCGACCACTCCGGTGGCCCCGGCGACGAGTACCCGCACGGCTCAGCCCTCCCCACCGGCAGAGGCGGGGGTGCGCACCCGCATCAGCAGGCGGCACTCCTTGTCGCCCTCGCGCAGACAGCTCGTGGCCCGGTTCTCCGCCAGGGTCACGCCGAGCCCTTCGGACCAGCCCGCGTGGACGTCGGTGCGCGGGCACCGGTAGCCCTCCAGCGAACCGGCCATCCGCACCATGGTGATGGCGAAGTTCCGCCGCAGCGTGAGCACGATCAGATCCTCGCCCGCCACCTCGGTGGAGGCGTTGCGCAGCTCCTGCGAACCTGTCGCGCATCACTCGTTTGAGGACCTTTCCGGTGGCGCCCTTGGACACGTCGTCGGGTCTCGTCCGCAGGGCCCGGGCCACCGGGGGGAACCCCGCGCCGGCGAGGGCGGCGTTGACTCGCGGTGCGCTGTGGCACAGTTCACACAGGCCGCCCGGAACTCACCCGCCGGCGCGGCCGACGACTCACATGGCGCGGCTCAGAGCCCGCCCGCCCACCTCGCCCCGAGCCAGGAGTCGTCCATGTCCCCCACGCCCCTCGCCCCCGCCACGGGCCGCTCGTCGGACGAAGGGTCTCCGGCCGGGACCGGCGGGTCCCTGTGGTCGGGCCTGCGGCCGCTGGTCCTGCGGCTGCACTTCTACGCGGGCGTGCTCGTCGCGCCGTTCCTGCTGGTCGCCGCCGTCACCGGGCTGCTGTACGCCGGATCCCTCCAGGCCGAGAAGATCGTCTACCGCCATGAGCTGAGCGTGCCCGCCGGGGACCGCGAGCTGCCGATCTCCCAGCAGGTGGCCGCCGCCCGGAAGGCACACCCCGAGGGCGAGATCAGCGCCGTGCGGCCGTCGCCCGAGGACGGCGCGACCACCCGGGTGCTGCTCTCCGGTGTCAAGGGAGTCGACCCCGACCACACCCTGGCGGTGTTCGTCGACCCGTACACCGGCGAGGTGCGCGGGGCGCTGGAGCAGTACGGCTCGACGGGCGCCCTGCCGCTGCGGACCTGGATCGACGAACTCCACCGCGATCTGCACCTGGGGGAGGTCGGCCGCCTCTACAGCGAACTCGCCGCCAGCTGGCTGTGGTTGATCACCCTCGGCGGTGTGCTGCTGTGGCTCGGCCACCGCCGCGGGCGGCGCACCCTCCGATCCGTCGCCCGGCCCGACCGCACCGCCACCGGCCGCAGGCGGACCATGTCCCTGCACGGGGCGGTCGGGCTGTGGGCCGCGCTGGGGCTGCTGTTCCTGTCCGCCACCGGGCTGACCTGGTCCACGTACGCCGGGGCCAACATCACGGACCTGCGCGCCGCGCTGGGCCAGACCACCCCGGCCGTCTCGGCCACCGTCGGTGCCGGTGGCGAACACGCGGGACACCACATGGGCTCCGGGTCCATGCCGGGCATGGACATGGGCGGTACGGAGGGCGGGGCCCGGCACAGCGCGGACGTCGGCCTGGACGCCGTCCTGAAGGCCGCCCGCGCCGAGGGCCTGGACAACCCCGTGGAGATCGTCCCGCCCGCCGAGCCGGGCAGCGGATACGTGGTCAGCCAGATCCAGCGCAGCTGGCCCGAGAAGCAGGACTCGGTGGCCATCGACCCGGCGACCGGCGAGGTCACCGACGTCCAGCGGTTCGCCGACTACCCCGTGCTCGCCAAGCTGAGCCGCTGGGGCATCGACCTCCACACCGGAGTCCTCTTCGGCCCGGTCAACCAGATCGCCCTGGCCGCCCTCGCGCTCGGGCTGATCCTCCTGATCGTGTGGGGCTACCGCATGTGGTGGCAGCGCGGCCGCGCCTCCGCCTTCGGCCGCCCCGTCCCGCCCGGCGCGTGGCGGCGGGTGCCGCCGTACGCCCTGGTCCCCCTGGCCGCCACCGTCGCCGTGGCCGGCTACTATCTGCCGCTCCTCGGCATCCCGCTGGCGGCCTTCCTGGTCCTCGACCCGCTGCTGGCCCGCCTGCCCGCCGTGTCGCGGCGGGTGTCCGGTCGCCGATGACGGGGCGTGCGGCCGGGCGTGCGGGCCGGACTCGGAGCGCGGCCGATGACGGGGCGTGAGGGCGGGGCACGCGGGCCGGACTTGAGCGAACAGGCGCGTGGCGCAGTCCGGCCCTCCTATGCTCGGCGCATGATCGAGACACCGCTCTCCGCGCTGGAAGTCGCCATGGTCCAGACCGGCACCCGCGCCGTGGACACCCTGCGGGACACCACCGCGTTCGCCCGGCGTCTCGACGCCCTCGGCTACCTCCGGCTCTGGTACGCCGAGCACCACCACTCCCCCGCCATCGGCGCCTTCCCACCCGTCGTCCTGACCGCCCACGCCGCGGCGTCCACCTCGGCCATCCGCCTGGGCTCGGGGGGCGTGCTCGCCCCCAACCACGCCCCCATCATGCTGGCGGAGCAGTTCGGCACCCTCGCCGCGCTGCACCCCGACCGCATCGACCTGGGCATCGGCCGCGGGCCCGGCACCTTCGACGAGTCCACCGCCCGGGCCCTGCGGCGCGGGGCCGGACCGACGACGGACGACGAGTACCGGGAGGACGTGGCGGCCACGCTGCGCTTCCTGGTCGACGAGGTGGCGCTCGGCCCGCTCCCGGAGCCATGGCTGCTGGCCTCCAGCACCGCCGGCGCGGCGCTCGCCGCCGAACTCGGCCTGCCCATCGCCTTCGCCCATCACATCCGTCCCGACTACACCCTCGCGGCGCTGGACCACTACCGCGCGCGCTTCTCCCCCTCCCCGTGGTGCGCGCGCCCGCGCGTGCTGGTGTGCGTGGAGACGGTGTGCGCCGAGACCGAGGAGGAAGCGGTACGGCTGGCCGGCCCGATGGACGTCGTCAAGGCCGGGCTTCTCAAGGGGCGGAGCGACATACCCTTCCCCTCGCCCGAGGAGGCGGCCGCGCACCCGTTCACCGCGGACGAGCGGCGGGCGCTGACGGCGTTCCGGGCCCAACAGGCGCACGGCACCCCCGACACCGTCGTACGGCGCCTGGCGGAGGTGGCGGAGGCGACCGGCGCGGACGAACTCATGCTGTCCACACCGGTCTACGCGTTGGCCGCCCGCCTGCGGTCGTACGAACTCGTCACACAACACGCCACGGCGCCATCGGCGAGGCCGTAGGGGGTGTCTCCCCGATCTCTGTGGGCCCGCGACGCCTGGCACGCTCCCCCAGCTACCGCTGGGAGGAGCCCCCTCTCGCTGCGTTGTCGGGCCCGCCCGAGTAGGCCCGCCCCCAGCTACCGCTGGGCGGGGGTACCTCCCGGCCGAAGGCTGGGGGCGCCCCCGCGAGGGCGACCCTCCGCCTTGCGATCGCACGCGCCCCCAGCTACCGCTGGGCGGTGCCCCCTGACGCCGCGGGCCCCGCGGCGGCAGCCGCTGATGTCACCGTCACAGAGATCGAGGAGACACCCCCTAGCGCCGACCGGCCGCCCGTGCCCGCCCTCCTCACGGCTCCCGGGGTGGGCGCCCGTCCCGGAGCATGCGCAGTACGGCCCGTTCGGCCGGGCCCTGGGTGGCGGGGACGCCGTATGTGCCTTCGTCGCCCAGGTGCGGCAGCGCGGCGGCGACGGTGACGCCCTCCTCGTACAGCTCGATCACCCGCGGGTTGATGTAGGAGGCCCGGCAGACGGCGGGGGTGTTGCCGAGGTATCCGGACACCTCGCGCGCCGCCCGGGCGATGGCGCGGCGCCGGGCGGTCTCGCTGCGGGCGACGGGCTCGGAGACGGCCAGCGCCACGGCGGCCATGACGGTGGCGTGCCAGGTGCGGAAGTCCTTGGCGGTGATGTCCAGGCCGACCAGTTCCTTGAGGTACGCGTTGACGTCCGCGCCGCTCACGTCGTGCCAGGCGCGTCGCTCCCAGTAGGCCAGCAACCGGCTACCGCCGCCCCGGCGGCGCCGCAGGGCGGTGAGACTGCGGCAGGCGGCGGGGTCCACGACGGTCCGCACGATCTCCTTGCCGTGCTTGCCGGTGTAGCTGAACAGCACCGCGCCCCTCCGGCAGCGGGAGTGTTCGCGCAGCAGCGTGGTGAGGCCGTAGCTGTTGTTGAGTTCGGCGTAGCGGTCGCTGCCGATGCGGAAGAAGCCGAGGTCCAGCAGGCGTACGGCGGTGGCGAGGACCCTTCGCCGGGTCAGCCCGCGGTCGCGCAGATGCCCCTCGACGGCCTCCCGCATCGCGGGCAGGGCCTCCGCGACGTCCAGGACGTGCTCGTGCTTGGCCTGTTCCTGCTCGGCGCGGAACCGCGGGTGGTACAGATACTGGCGGCGCCCGGCGGCGTCGGTGCCCACGGCCTGCAGATGTCCGTTGGGCCGGGCGCAGATCCACACGTCCCGCCAGGCCGGCGGTATCACCAGGCCCCGGATCCGGTCCAGTTCCGCGCGATCGCGCAGGGGCTCGCCCTGTGCGTCGAGATAGCGGAAGCCGCGCCCATGGCGCAGTCGGCGGTACCCGGGCTCGGTAGGACGGCTGTGGTAGAGACGCACCCCGACCTCCCTCGTTCCGTGGGGACGGGGTCCGCGTACCCCCTGTCGGCGCGGCACACACGGCGCGTGATCGTGGAGGGGCGACGAGAAGGGGCGACAAGAAAGATCGGCCGAAAACCGGTTGCGGGACACCGAACCGGGCACTCGGCCCGCGCAAGCACGGCGGCGGCCGCCCCGGCCCCGCCGTGAACGGAAACCCTGGCGGAAGGAGGAGCCTTGCAGCCCGAGCACGGACAGTCCGCACCGCAGGTCGTCTCCGAGCCGGCCCCGCCCTACGACTCCGACAAGCAGCAGCGGCCCGGCCTGGAGGCCGATATGCGCACCGCGCCGCGCTACCGGGCGAGTCGGTATCGCGCCAGTGGCAAGCTGCGGGACAAGGTCGCGCTGATCACTGGTGGCGATTCCGGTATCGGACGGGCGGTGGCCCTGCTGTACGCGCGGGAGGGCGCCGACGTGGCCGTCGTCCATCTGCCCGACGAGCGGGTGGACGCGGAGCAGGTACGGCGCGAGGTGGAGGAGCACGGCCGGCGCTGTCTGCTGGTGGCCGGCGACCTCAAGGACCCGGAGTTCTGCCGCGACGCGGTCGAGAGGACCGTGGCCGAACTCGGCGGACTGAACATCCTGGTGAACAACGCCGCCTACCTCAACAGCAAGCTGGAGCTGGAGCAGCTCACCGCCGAGGACTTCGACCGCACGTTCAAGACGAACGTCTACGCGTACTTCCATCTGCTGATGGCGGCGCTGCCCCATCTGGGGCCCGGCGACGCGGTCATCGCCACGGCCGCCGAGGAAGCCCTCAAGGGCAGCACGACGATGATCGACTACGCGGCGTCCAAGGCGGCGTTGATCACGTTGACCAAGTCCGTGGCCATCCATCTGGCCCAACGGGGCGTGCGCGCCAACGTGGTGGCGCCCGGTCCGACGTGGACACCGCTCAACGAGGCGGACCAGCACATGCCGCCGGACGGCCTGGCCCACATCGGCA
Source organism: Streptomyces sparsogenes (assembly GCF_001704635.1). GTDB lineage: Bacteria > Actinomycetota > Actinomycetes > Streptomycetales > Streptomycetaceae > Streptomyces > Streptomyces sparsogenes. Next base: position 44,508 of record NZ_MAXF01000191.1, read on the forward strand.
GCGAGGCGCCGCTGTCCCGCGCGGCCCAGCCGGAGGAGATCGCGCCGACGTACGTCTACCTGGCTTCCGACGCCGACTCCAGCTACACGGTCGGTGAGGTGATCGCCGTCACCGGCGGCATCGTCGACACGCGATGAGCCGTGGCCGACCGGCCCGGTGCGCACCCCGACCGCGCACCGGGCCGGAGCGCGTTCCCGGCCGGTGGCCGGCCGCGACGGGGAAACCCCAAGAGCAGGCGGGGAAGTCCCATAAGCACCAGAGGCATTGACGCGCCCCGGGAGACGCTTATCATCCATGACATCCGACGGACCGAAGGGTGTTCATGCGTCCAGCCTTTGGGAGCGCTCCCATGACGCCAGGAGGGAAACTGCCGTGCGTGGATGGTCCGTACGCGAGGACACCCGAGGACTCCGGCCGCTGGCGGCGGCGGTGCTCGCCACCGTCGTGCCCGCGGTGATGCTGGTGTCCGGCGCCCGGGGCGCCGAGGGCCCGGCCGACGAGGCCACGTCCGCGCCGCCCACGGGCACCCACTGGGTGGGCACCTGGACCGCCATGCCCCAGCTGACCGAACCGGGCAACATGCCGCCCGCGCCCTTCACCCAGGACGGCACGGTCCTCGCCGACAGCACCCTCCGGCAGACCGTGCACGTGACGGTGGGCGGCGGCCACCTGCGGCTCCGCTTCTCCAACGCCTTCGGCGGGGCGCCGCTGCCCATCACCGGCGTCTCCGTGGCCGCTCCGGCGGACGGCCGGGCCGGTGTGAGCGGGATCAGGCCGGGCACGTCCCGGCCGGTCACCTTCCACGGCCGGGCCGGGGCGATGGTGCCGACGGGCGCTCAGGTGGTCTCCGACCCCCTGGACTTCCCCGTGCCGGCGGGCTCGAATCTGACCGTGACCACGTACCTGGCCACGGGCCAGCGGTCCACCGCCATCACCTCCCACCCCGGTTCGCGCACCACCTCCTACCTGCTGCGCGGCAACCATCTCGAGGCCACGGACCTGGCGGGGGCGACGCCGGTCGACCACTGGTACTTCCTGAGCGGCGTCGAGGTGTGGTCGCCGGCGCGCACCCGGGCCACCGCCGTGCTGGGCGACTCGCTCACCGACGGCAGGGGCTCCACCACCAACCACAACGACCGCTGGACCGACCGGCTGGCGACACGTCTGCGCGCCGACCGCAGGACGGCCGGCACCGCGGTGCTGAATCAGGCGGCCGGCGGCAACCGGCTTCTCCACGACGGGCTGGGCCCCAGCGGCCTCTCCCGGGTGGACCGCGACGTGCTGGCGCAGCCCGGCGTGCGCTCCCTGATCGTCTTCGAAGGCGTCAACGACATCGGGACCGCCCCCGCCACCCCCGAGGCACAACAGGAGGTCGCGGAGCGGCTCATCGCCGCCTACGACCAGATCATCATGCGCGCCCACGCCCAGGGGATCCGCGTCTACGGGGCCACCCTCACGCCGTTCGGCGGCAACCTCGACTACGACGACCCGGCCGGCCACCGGGAAGCGGCCCGGCAGCGGGTCAACGACTGGATACGCACCAGCGGGCGGTTCGACGCGGTCGTGGACCTGGACCGGGCGGCGCGGGACACGGACCGCCCCGGCCGGCTCCGCCCCGACCTCGACGTGGGCGACCACCTGCACTTCAACCCCGAGGGCTACCGGGTGCTCGCCGACGCCTTCCCGCGCTCCCTCTTCCTGGACCGGCCGCTGCCGCCCGGCTTCGGCTACACCTGAGACCGCGCGACGGCGGCCACGCCTCTCAGGGCTAAAATTTCTCCGGGACGCGCGGGGACCACGGGGACACCCACCCCGCGTCCCGCGACATGACGAGCCGCGAAGGGATGACATGGCTCAGCGCAGGGCGCATCGAGCGGACGCCGTGGCACGGATCGTGGAGGACTGGGCGCGCGAACGGCCCGGTCTCGACACGTCGCCGCTGGAGGTCCTCGCCCGGCTGCACCGCGCCTATCTCCAGTACCAGTCGCGGCTGACCGCGCAGATCGAGAGGCACGGTCTGTCCGTCGCCGGCTTCGACGTGCTGACGGCGCTGCGCCGGTCGGGCGCCCCGTACCGGCTCACCGCCGGGCAGCTCGCGGCCTCGGGGCTGATCTCGTCGGCCGGGGTCACACTCCGCCTCGACCGGCTGGAGAAGGACGGGCTGCTCGTCCGTGAGCGTGACGCCGGCGACCGCCGTGTCGTCTACTCGCGGCTCACCGACGCCGGGTTGCGGAAGGTGGACGAGGTGTTCACCGAGCACCTCGAGAACGAGCGGCGGATGCTCGGCGGGCTCTCGCTCGCCGAGCGCCGACAGCTCGCCCGGCTGCTGTCCGGGCTGGAGCGCTCGATCGTCGACTCCGACGCGGCGGACGAGGACCGGCGGGAGGGCGCGGCGGGCTGACGGGCGGGCCGCGCCCCCGACGGGGAGATCCACTGGACGGGGGCGGACCTTCCCGAAGGCGCCACCGGCGACCGCCGCGTGTCGCCGCCCGCCCCGCCGTCCTGCCTTCGGGCGGCTCGCCCGTCAGGCGGCCGGGTCCGGGGCGGCCGCCGTGGACTGCCGCGCCGCCTCGGCCTGGTACAGCCGCCGCAGGCGGACCACGCCCAGGTCGTGCTGGTAGAGGTTCTCCCGCTGGTCGGCGTCGGCGGGCATGGCCTCCAGGATGACGCGGTCCTGTTCGAGGACCTGCCAGTGGCGTTCCTCGATGAGCGTCTTGTAGAGGAAGCGCCAGGTGTCGCGCTGCCATCCGGCGACCTCGCGGTAGCGCCAGAAGAAGACACCGGTGCGCCCGGCGTCCACCGGGCAGACCATGCCGACGATGCCGAACACGCCGCCCGGCCCGGCCGACGGCGGGTACGGGATGGACAGGTCCACCCAGTCGACACCGGTCCGGCACAGCTCCACCCAGTCGAAGTTGACCCCGCGCTGGTCGGTCTTCTCGAAGAAGTAGCCGCGCGCCGTCTCGCGGATGCGGAACTTCGCCGTGGTGTCGCCGTCGAACATGGTGTGCGACTCGTGGTGCAGGAAGGCCCCGTGCATCGGGTCGAGGAGGTTCTCCATGGCGTAGCGCCACGGCACGTTCCACTCGGCGTAGCACAGGAAGGAGGACACGCCGGGGTCGGTGAGCGGTTCGGGGAGGGTCAGCTCCACCGGCTCCGGGTGCTCCTCGTCGCCGAAGTACGCGAGGATCGCGCCGCCCACCTCGCGGACCGGCAGGGACCGGACGAGGGTCTTGCCCTCCAGGTTGCAGCCGGGCAGGCCGGGCACGGAGGTGACCGTGCCGGAGCCGTCGACCTCGACGCCGTGGTACCAGCAGGCCACCCGGTCGCCCAGGTGTTTGCCCAGTGAGAGGGGGGCGCCGCGGTGGGGGCAGCGGTCGGCGAGCATGGACAGCGTGCCGTCGGCCTTGCGCATCAGGAGCCAGTCCTCGCCGAGGGCGGTGACCTTGCGCAGGCCGCCGGGGTGCACGAAGCGGGAGGGGACGACGGGGTGCCACTGGTTGCGCAGGCCGTTGGCGTAGATGTGGCCGGCGGTGTCGTGGGTGGAGAGGGTCATGTCAGGCTCCCAGGCGGTGCATCTCGGCGCGGAAGGTGTCCTCGGTCCAGGGCTCGCCGGACGGTGTGCGGACCTGGCGGGCGTTGAGCCCGGCGACGGCATCGGCCAGGCCGTGGCCGTCGTGGGTGAAGATCTCTTCGAGGGTGCGGGCGAGCTTCAGCTCGTAGGGGGTGGGTTCGTGGTCGCGGGTCTGGTGCGGGGCGAGATACGGCCAGGTGGTGGGGTCGGTGGTCATGGGGCCCTCCGTACGGGTCACAGATCCAGGACGAGGCGGCCCGAGGCGCAGCGGGAGACGCAGAGCATCATCGTCTCGCCGCTGGCGCGCTCGGCCTCGCTGAGCAGGAAGTCGCGGTGGTCGGGGGTGCCGGCGAGCACGCGGGTCTCACAGGAGCCGCAGATGCCGTCGCGGCAGGAGGAGGTGACGGGCAGTCCGGCGCGCTCGGCCGCCTCCAGGACGGAGGTGTCGGCGTCCACGGTGAGGGTCACGCCCGAGGCGCGGCATTCGACCTCGAAGGCGGTGTCGTCGCCGGTGCGCGGGGCGGCGGGGGCGGCGAACCGCTCGATCCTCAGCCGGCCCGCGGGGCAGGCCTCTTCGACCGCCTTGAGCAGCGGTTCGGGTCCGCAGGCATAGACCAGGGCGTCGGCCGGCAGGTCGCGCAGGGCGGCCGCCAGGTCGGGGTGGCCGTGCTCGTCCTGCGGGACGCGGGACACCTCACCGGTGAGCTGGGCCAGTTCGGCGCCGAAGGCCATGGTGGCGCGCGACCGGCCGCCGTGGACCAGGCGGTAGGGGATGCCGTCGCGGTCCGCCTGCCGGGCCATCGCCAGGACGGGGGTGATGCCGATGCCGCCGGCGAGGAAGACGTACGAGGCGGCGGGCTCCAGGGCGAAGTGGTTGCGCGGGCCGGTGGCCCGGACGGTGTGGCCGGGGCGCAGGGTGGTGTGCACATGGCGGGAGCCGCCGCGCGAGGCCGGCTCGTGGAGGACGCCGAGGCGGTAGGTGGTGGGGTCGTCGGGGTCGCCGCACAGGCTGTACTGGCGGACGTGCCCGCCGACGTGCAGGTCCAGGTGGGCGCCGGGGGTCCAGGCGGGGAGGGGCTTGCCGTCGGGCCGGACCAGTTCGACGGAGAGGACGCCCTCCGCCTCCCAGGTCATCCGGCGGACGAGGAGGTCGAGTCGGGGTTCTTCGGGGGTGGTCACGACGGTGGCCTCCTTACGCGGTGGGGACCTTGACGGGCGGGGTGAACGGGCGCTTCATCGGGCCGAGGGCGGCGAGGTCGACCTCGACGAGGGTGGGGCCGTCGGCGGCGAGGGCCGCTTCCAGGACGGGCGCGGCGTCGGCCGGCGCGGCGACGCGGGCGTACGGCAGGGAGCAGGCGGTGGCGAGCCGGGCGAAGTCGGGGGTGCACAGGTCCACGCCCGCGCGGCGTTCGCCGTACCGGTCCTGCATGTTGCGCAGCACCCCGTATCCGCCGTCGTTGAAGACGAGCAGCGTGAGGCGGGGGCGCTCCTGCGCGGTGGTGAGGAGTTCGCCGAGGTGCACGGCGAGTCCGCCGTCTCCGGCGATCACGACGGTGGGCTGGTCGGGCCGGGCGAGCGCGGCGCCGATGCCCATGCCGAGGCCCTGCCCGATGCCGCCGCCGCGGGGGAAGATGTTGGCGCGCGGGTCGTGGACCGGCAGCAGCCGGTTGCCCCAGGAAGACGACGGGATGGTGACGTCGCGGGCGACCACCGCGCCGCGCGGCAGGGCGGCGGCGAGGGCGTCGCAGAGGGCGGCCTGGGGGCCGATGTCCTCGTGGAGGGCGGCGCGTACGTCCTCGCGTACGGCGGTGACCCGGGCCGTCCAGGCGGTGTCGGCGCGGGCCGCGGCCTCGGTGAGGGCGGGCAGGACGGTGGCGGCGTCGCCGTGCAGGGCGTGGCGGGCGGGGTAGACGCGGCCGAGGGCGGCCTCGTCCACGTCGATCTGGATGTGCGCGCCGGGGAGTTCCAGGCCGTAGTCGGCGGTCTCGTTGGAGCGGAAGTGGGTGCCGATGGTGACGAGCGCGTCGGCGTCGGCGAGCAGGGCGCGGCAGGCGGGGGTGGTGGCGAAGTTGCCGAGGACGAGGGGGTGGTCCTCGGGGACGGCGCCGCGCCCGGAGTTGGAGCTGAGCAGCCCGGCGCCGGTGGTCTCGAGCAGCGCGAGGAGTTCCGGGCGGGCGTGGCGGGCGCCGCCGCCGGCCCAGATCAGCGGGCGCCGGGCCGAGGCCAGCAGCTCGCGGGCGGCGGCGAGTCCGGCGGCGTCCGGACGGGGGGTGTCCGGGGCGGGGGCGGCCTCGCCGGTGTCCTGTTGTGCCGCGTACTGGAGGTCGATCGGCCACTCCACGCTGGCGGGCCCGCCGGGGGCGGCGAGCGCCGCCGCGGTCGCCTCGCGCAGGATCCGCCCGGCGTCCCGGGGCGAGGGGACGGTGGCGGCGTAGGCGGACACCGCGCGGAGCATGCCGAGCTGGTCCCTGGTCTCGTGGATGAAGCCACGGCCGCCGCCCAGGTAGGCCGATTCGATCTGCCCGGTGATGTGCAGGACGGCCGTCCCGGAGGACAGCGCCTCGATGAGGGAGCCGGCCGCGTTTCCCGCTCCGGTGCCGGTGGAGGTGAGGGCGCAGCCGATCGAACCGCGGGCCCGTCCGTAGCCGTCGGCCGCGTTGACGGCGGTGGCCTCGTGCCGGACCGGTACGAAGCGCAGGTGGCGGTCGACGGCCTCGACGAGGGGCAGGTTGTGCACGGACACGATGCCGAAGACGGTGTCGATGCCGAGGGACTTCAGGTGGGCGACGAGGAGTTCGCCGCCGTTGGTGTACCGCATGGGCAGGCTCCTCACAGGATGCCGCGGCCGACTCCGCCGCAGACGTCGATGCTGGTTCCGGTGATGTAGGAGGCGCGCGGGGAGAGCAGCGCCAGGATCGCGTAGGCGACCTCCTCGGGGCGGCCGAGGCGGCCGAGCGCGATGCCGCGGTCGGCGGCGAGTTCGGCCTGCCATTCCTCGTAGGTGAGGCCGCTGTCGGCGGCGGCGTGCCGGCGGGTCCACTGGCCGGTGTCGACCAGGCCGAGGCACACGGAGTTGACCCGGATGCCCTCGGCGGCGAGTTCGGTGGCGAGGGACTTGGAGAGGTTGAGGATGCCGGCGCGGGCGGCGCTGGTGGTGATCAGGCGGGTCTCGGGCTGTTTGGCGAGGACGGCGTTGACGTTGACGACGGCGGCGGTGTCCGAGGCCCGGAGGTGGTGGCGCGCGGCGGTCAGCGGGTTGAGGACGCCGGCGAACTTCAGCTCCAGTTCGTCGCGCCAGTCCTCGGCGGTCGTCTCGTCGAGTCGCTTCATGCGGGACTGGCCCGCGTTGTTGACCAGCCCGTCGAGCCGGCCGCCGAGCCGTCGCGCGGCTTCCTCGGTGAACCGTCGTACGGCGTCGGCGTCGCGGACGTCGCAGGCGCCGGTGAACAGCCGGTCGGGCTCCGCGCCGAGACGGGCGGCGGCCCGGGCGAGCCGCTGGGGGTCGCGGCCGCAGGTGGCGACGCGAGCGCCCTCGTCGAGCAGGGCGCGGACCGTGGCCAGGCCGACGCCCGAACTGCCGCCGGTGACCAGTACGGTGCGGTCGGCGAGGCCGAGATCCATGGCGTACTCCTTGCGGATCGTTGCGGATCGTTGCTGTTGCGGGGGCCTCCCCCGGGGTCGGCCGGGGGAGGTTCAGTGCATGGTGAAGCCGCCGTTGACGGCGATCACCTGGCCGGTGAGGTAGCGGGACTCCTCACCGAGCAGGAAGGAGACGAGGCCGGTGAGGTCCTCGGGCCGCTGCGGCCGGGAGATGGCGCGGCGGTCGGCGTAGAGCGCGTGGCGCTCGGGCGGGACGGTCTCGGTGGCCTCGACCTCGGTGAGGCCGGGGGCGACGGCGTTGACGGTGATGCCCCGCTCGCCCAGTTCGCGGGCCATCGCGCGGGTGAGGGAGATGACGGCGCCCTTGGAGGCGATGTAGTGGGCGAGGCGCTCCGAGCCGTACAGGGCGGCGTCCGAGGCGATGTTGACGATCCGGCCGGGCCGGGCCATCAGGGGCAGCAGGTGTTTGGCGACGAGCCAGGGGCCCCGCGCGTTGACGGTCATGATCAGGTCCCAGGACGCGATGTCGAGGTCCTGGAACTCCCTGCCGCCCACGCCGTTGGCGAGCGCCGCGTTGTTCACCAGGCCGTAGACGGGGCCCGAGGCGGCCAGCCGGTCCGCGAGCGCGGCGGCGGAGGCCGGGTCGGCGACGTCGAGCGGGGCGAACTCGGCGGCGCCGCCCGCTCGGCGGATCGCCGCCGCGGTGCGCTCGCCCCAGGCGGCGTTGATCTCGGCGACCACCACGCGGTACCCGTCGGCCGCCGCCCGGCGGGCCATGGCCTCCCCCAGGCCACGGCCCGCCCCGGTCACCACGACCGTGCGCCGGGTGGCCGGCTCAGTCACGGGAGACGCCGTACAGCGGCGAGTACTCGGGGTAGGTGGGCACCTGCGGCTTCCGGGTGCCGATGATCACGCAGAACAGCGCGTCGGTGTCGCCCTCGTTCTTCAGCGAGCGGGTGACGCCGGCCGGCACCACGATCATGTCGCGGTAGCCGAGGGTGCGGTACTCGACCTCGTCGGGGCCGCGGTGGATGCCGACGCGGACCCGGCCCTCGAGGACGAAGAAGGCCTCCTCGACGTCGTGGTGGGTGTGGGCCGGGCCCTCGGCGCCGGGCGGCAGCAGCATGTTGGAGAAGGTGAAGCCGCCGGAGGGGAGGATCCGGTTGTCGTTCTCGTGGTCGCCGGTGGCGCCGGAGCCGACGTAGCGGATCTGCGCGCGCCGGTACTGAGGGCCCGCCTTCTCCTGGAAGGACAGGGTGCCCCAGTCGGGCTCGCGGGAGTCCTTGGTGGCGATGAGGGAGTCGGTGTACGTGGCGAGGTCGCCGCCGTTGTCGTACTCGGTGGTGGTCAGAGGCATGAGGATCAGCCCTTCCTGCGGCTTGGTTCCGGATGGCGGGTGGGGACGGGGTCGGCGGGGAGGTGGTTCATGGGATCGGGGTCGGTGGGCATCGGGTCGGTGGCGATGTGCAGATGGGAGGCGAGCCAGGCGTTGACGTGCTCCGGCTGTTCCTGGTTGGCCAGGTGACCGGCGTCCTTGACGATCACGTAGGCGGTCTTGTGCAGGCCGCCGGCCAGGGCCTGGGAGGCGTCGGGGCCGGTGATCCGGTCCTGGTCGCCGCACAGGACGAGGGTGGGCGCGGTGACGCGGTGGAGTTCGCCGCGCAGGTCGGTGGTGGCCATGGCCTCCGCCGCGTGGCCGTAGCCGGGCAGGCGGACGGAGGCGGCCATGGTGGCGGTGACGCGCTCGACGAGCTCGGCGGGCGCGCCCTCGGTCAGCAGCCGGGGGCCCCGGGCGGCGGCGAAGGCCTCCGGGCCGAGCCGGGCCAGCTCGCCGGCCCGGGCCCGCATCGCGGCGGCCTTGTCGGGGTCGGTGCCGGAGCCCGGCGTCGAGCCGACGACCATCAGCGACGCGACGAGGCCGGGGTGGCGCACCCCGAGCCGCAGCGCGATCACACCGCCCCATGAGACGCCGAGGACATGGGCGCGGCCGCCGCGGGCGCGGATCACCTCCGCGGCCAGGTCGGCGAAGTCGTCCATGGTCAGCGGCGCTTCGGGGTCGGCCGACCGGCCGTAGCCGGGCGCGTCCCAGGCGACCATCCGGTACGTCCCGCCGAGCGCCGCGAACTGCGGGGCGAAGGCGGCCGAGGACGATCCGATGCCGTGCAGGCACAGCAGCAGCGGTCCGCCGTCCCCCGCCTCCTCCAGGTGGAGCCCCGCGGGGTCGTACGCCGTCACAGGATCTGTCCCGTCCGCCCGGCGAGCGCCGCGAGGGAGCGCAGCACCGCGTACGGAACGACCTGGCTGGTCGCCGGGTTGGCGGCGGCGGGCAGATGGCGCACCTCGAAGCGGTAGGCGCCGTGCGCGCCGCTCGCCTCGATGACGTGGGAGGTGTGCGCGGCGGCGGGGTCGGCGACGACGCTGACCCGCACCGCGTCCGGGTCTCCGACGGCGAGGGCGACGGACGCGGCGACGTTGGTCGACTTGGGGAACTTGACGGGGACGTCGCGCGCGGTGCCGGCCATCACCTCCACCGGCCCGGTGGCGGAGCGCATCCGGCGGAGCAACTCCGCGTCCATCCAAGGCTGTTCGAGGGTGGCGGGCAGCTTGGTGGTGGTCAGCCGCACCTCGTCGAGGGGGCCCATGGCGCGTACGGCCTGGAGCAGGTCGAGCCCGCCGACCGCGCCGCCGGTGAAGTAGACCCGGCCCGGGGTGGTGTGGAGGAGCTTGTCGGTCAGCGTGTCGTCCGTGAGCGCCCCGGTGGAGGCGATGAGCAGGTCGGTGCCGGAGGCGAGGATCGCCGCGCCCCATTCCCGTACGACGCCCTGGCCGGCGGCCTCGACGATCAGGTCACAGGTCTCCATGGCCTGTTCGACGGTGCGCTGCGGGGCCGGGGCCGTGCCGGCGAGGGGGCGGTTGTCGACCACGCACACCAGCTCGGCGCCCGGCACCTGGCCGGCGGCGAGGGCGCCGCCGACGACGCGGCCGATGGCGCCCCAGCCGATCAGGCCGACCTTGCGGGGGGTGGCGCGGCTCATGCGGGGACTCCTTCGGCGTCGAGGGGCGGGACGACGGGGCTGCCGTCGGGCGTGCCCGCCATGTGGGCGCGGATCAGCTTCGACGGCGGGCCGGCCGTGCCCCACAGGTCGGACAGTTCGGGGGTGCGCTGCCACACCTTGCAGATCCAGGCGTCCTCGACGACCTGGGCGACCTCGGAGGTGTACTCGCACACGAGGCCGGTGGGGTCGGTGAAGTAGGAGAAGGTGTTGTCGCCCGGCCCGTGTCGCCCGGGGCCCCAGGCGGGGGTGATGCCGTGGTGCCTGAGCCGGCCGAGGCCGCGCATGAAGTGGTCGAGCGAGCTCATCTCGTACGCCACGTGGTTGAGCGACACCCAGGGCGCCTGGTTGAACGCGACGCAGTGGTGGTCGGCGTTGCAGCGCAGGAAGGCCATCTGGTGCTCGGACCAGTCCGACACGCGCATCCCCAGGACGTCCCGGTAGAAGGCGACGGACGCGTCGAGGTCCGGGGTGTTGAGCACGGCGTGGGTGACGCCGACCGGCACGGCGGCGTCGCGGCCGCGGGGCGCGACGGCCCAGGTCTCGGCGGACAGTTCGATCAGCCGCCCGTCGAGGTCGTGGAAGCGCAGGCCGTAGCCGCCGCCCACCTGGTCGAGCGGTCCCGGCCCGGTGGCCGGGGGGATGCCGCGGGCCTGGAGCCGCCGCGCGGCCTCGTCGATCTCGGCGGGGGTGGCCACGGCGAAGGCGAGCCGTCCCAGGCCGATGCGGTCGGCGCGGGTGAGCTGGAGGGCGTGGTGTTCCTCGCCGGTGCCGCGCAGCCAGCTCGCGCCGGGTTCGGTCTCGACGACCTCCAGCCCCCACACCTCCGCGTAGAAGTCGGTGGCCTGGGTGAAGTCCGGGGTGAGCAGCTCGACCGAGCGCAGTGCGCGCAGCCGGGCGATCGGGGGGTGGGTCATGGTGGGTCTCCCGGTGGTGCGTCAGTGGGCCCAGGGCAGGGGCGTGGTGTCGGTGCCCCAGTACAGGGACTTCTGCCGCTGGTAGGAGCGGATGAGGTCGCGGCCCTTCTCGGTGCCGAGGCCGCTGTCCTTCATCCCGCCGAAGGGCGTGGAGATGGAGAACTGCTTGTAGGTGTTGATCCATACGGTTCCCGCGTCGATGCGCCGGGCGAGCCGCCAGGCGGCGCGGGCGTCGCGGGTCCAGATGCCGCAGGCGAGCCCGTAGACGCTGTCCTCGGCCTGCCGCACCAGGTCGTCCTCGTCGTCGTAGGGCAGCGCGACGAGGACCGGGCCGAAGATCTCCTCCTGGCAGGCCCGGGCGGAGTTCGGCAGCCCGTCGATGACGGTCGGCAGGTAGTACGCGCCGGCGGCGTACGCCTCACCGTGCGGGGCCGCGCCGCCGCACAGGACCCGTCCGCCCTCGGCCCTGGCGAGGTCCACGTACCCGGCGACCGCGTCGCGGTGGCGGTGGTGGACGAGCGGGGCGACCTGGGTGTCCGGGTCGGTGCCCGACCCGACGCGCAGGCCCCGCACCCGCGCGACGAGCTCGCCGAGGAAGGAGTCGTACCGGGAGCGGTGGACGAAGAGCCGGGACCCGGCGACGCAGGACTGGCCGCTGGAGGAGAAGATCCCGAACATGACGCCTGCCAGGGCCTGCTCGAGGTCCGCGTCCTCCCGCACGATCGTCGGCGACTTGCCGCCGAGTTCCAGCGAGACGGGGACGAGCCTGCCGGCGGCGGCCCTGGCGATGGCGCGGCCGGTGGCCGTGCCGCCGGTGAAGCCGATGCGCCGGACGAGCGGGTGGGTGACGATCGCGTCGCCGACGACGCCGCCCCGGCCGGGCAGCACGGACAGCAGGGCGGTCGGCAGCCCCTCCTCGGCGAGCACCCGGTGGACCAGGCGGCCGAAGGCGAGCGAGACGAGGGGTGTCCATTCGGCGGGCTTGAGCAGCACCGCGTTTCCGCCGGCCAGTGCCGGGGCGGCCTTCTGCGCGTCGGAGGCGATCGGTGAGTTCCACGGGTTGATCGCGCCGACCACGCCGATCGGCTCGTACACGCTCATCGTGACGTACGGCCCCCGGGCGGGGGTGAGGGAGTCCTCGGCGGTCTCGAGCGCGGCGGCGGTGTACCGGAAGGTGCCGGCGGCGCTCGCCGCGAGCGCCCGGGTCTCGGTGAGCGTCTTGCCGGTGTCGGCGGTCTGGAGGGCGGCCAGCTCGTCGGCGCGCTCCTCGATCAGGTCGCCGATCCGGTAGAGGACGCGGGCCCGGCGGTGGGGAAGCAGGTCGCGCCACGCGGGCGCCGCCGCGGCCTCGGCGGCGGCGCGGGCGGCCTCGTCGACATCGGCGGGCGAGGCGGCGTGGACGGTGGTGATCGGGGTCCCGTCGGCCGGATTCACGGTCTCGATCGGCGCTCCCCCACCGCGCCTCCAGCGCCCCGCGATGAGGATCTCGTCGACTGGGACGCGTGCCATGGCAGGGCCTTTCGAAGGGGGTGGGAGGGGACCTTCGAGGGCGGCCGGCTCGGGGCCTCGGCAGCGATCTCGAAGTGCTCAATATCTAAGGTCTTAACTATCTCGACCGCAAGAGGACCCGGCGAAGTTTTTTCCCCGACGTCACGCCGAACCCTTGACGCCACAGGTCACAGGGGGGATAAAACTTGAGCACTGAGAGACTTAGTGCTTAGTCATACGGCCCGGCGGTGAGCACCGCCGGCACCCCCGGTTCACCGCCGCCTCACCGCCGCGCGGGCGTACGGCTGCCCAGCCACCGCCCCACCGGCCCGAACCGTCCCGTGCGTATCCTGTGCCTCCCGCGGCACCCGTGCGCGGGGCCGGAGGACAGCTCCATGACGACCGACACTCCCCATGCCACCGCAGGCCGCCCCGCGGACACCGCGGCGCTCACCGCCGCCATCGGCGCCCGCTTCGAACGCCTCCCCCTGTGCCGCTGGCACGTCACCGTCCGGCTCATCATCGGCGCGGTGACCTTCTTCGAGGCCTTCGACCAGTTGCTCATCGCCTACGCCCTGCCCGAGCTGCGCGCCGAGTGGCAGCTGTCCACCGGGCAGACCACGTCCCTGATCACGGTCGGGTCCCTGGGCATGCTCGTCGGCGCGCTGCTCTCCGGCCGGCTGGCCGACCGCGTCGGCCGGGTCAAGGTCATCGCCGCCTGCATCGCCCTGTCCAGCGTCTTCAACCTGCTGCTCACCCTCTGCACCTCACCGGGGCCATTCATGGCGCTCCGCTTCGTGCAGGGCCTGGCCATCGGCGGCGAGGTGCCGGTCGCGGCCACCTTCATCGCCGAGATCACCCGCGCCCACCGGCGGGGCCGCTTCGTCCTGCTGTACGAGCTGGTCTTCCCGGCCGGCCTGACCGCCTGCGCCCTGCTCGCCTGGTGGCTGATGCCGCTGCTCGGCTGGCGCTGGATGTTCGGCCTCGCCGCCGTCCCCGGCGTGCTGTGCCTGCTCGTCGCCCGGTACGTGCCCGAGTCGCCGCGCTGGCTGGCCGACCACGGCCGCCACGAGGCGGCGCTCACCACGATGGCCTCGATCGAGGCGAAGGTCGAGAAGATCACCGGCGAGCCGCTGCCGCGGCCCGCGTCAGCCCCGGCCGCCCCCTCCACCCCGGCCGCCGAGCCCGTCCCGTCCGCACCGCTTGGCGCGCCCGCCGCGTCCGTCCCGTCCGCATCGCGACAGACCACACGACAGTCCGAGGCCGCACGACAGTCCGCCGGCCGGGGCGGCCTGCGCGAGCTGCTCTCCGGCCGCTACCGCAGGCGCACCCTGGTCGTCAGCGTGCTGTGGTTCACCGGCTACTTCGTCAACTACGGCATCTCGACCTGGCTCCCCACGATCTACGGCGCCCGCTTCCACCTGGACCTCTCCGACGCGCTCCTGTACTCGACGGTCACGTCCTGCGCCGGCTTCGTCGGCTGCCTCGCCGTCGCCCTGACCGTCGACCGCGTCGGCCGCCGCCACACCCTCGCCTGGTCCCTGGGCGCCGCCGCCCTGTGCCTGCTGCTCCTCGGTCTCTTCGCCGGCGGCTCGGCGGGCGGCGTGCTGATCTGGACCTCGCTGGCGGCAGTCTTCTTCTTCGGCGCCAACATCTGTCTGTACCTGTACACCCCCGAACTCTTCCCGACCCGCGTCCGCGCCCTCGGCACGAGCGTCGGCGGCGCCATGAACCGCCTCGGGGTCATCCTCGGCCCGATCGTCGTCGGCGCCGTGTACGCGGACGGCGCGCTCGGCACCGTCTTCGTGACGCTCGCCGCGGTCGCCCTCGTCGGCTCGCTCACGGCGGGCGTGGCCGCGGAGGAGACGAGCGGACGGCAGCTGGAGGACGTGGCGCCGTAGGGCCTGTCACCGAAGGGGGCACACCGCGAGCCGCCCGCCCTTATGCGGTTGTCCGCCGTCGCGGCACCCCACTACCGTGCCGGGGTGGACCTCTTCTCACGCTCGTGGGCGGCGTTGCGCGCGGCGGTCGCCGACCTCCAGGACGAGGACTTCGCGCGGCCCTCCGGCTGCACCGGCTGGCTCGTACGGGACCTGGTGTGCCATCTGGTCATCGACGCCCAGGACGTCCTGATCACCCTGGCGACCCCGGCCGACACGGAGCCGACCCGCGACGCGGTGACCTACTGGGAGGTCGCCCAGGCGCCGCCGGCCGGCGACGACCCGCTGGACGCGCTGACCGTGCGCCTCGCCGCCGCGTACCAGGAGCCCGGGCTGCTCACCTTCCACCTGGACGACGTCGGCTCCGCCGCCGGCCGCGCCGCCGAACTCGCCGACCCGGACCTCCGGGTCGGCACCCGGGACGTGGTCCTCACCGCGCGCGACTACCTCGGCGCGTACGTCATGGAGTGGACGCTGCACCACCTCGACCTCATCGCCCACCTCCCGAACGCGGCACAGCCGCCCGCCGAGGGGCTCGCCCGGTCCCGCGAGATGCTGGAGAAGATCGCCGGGACCGCGTTCCCCGCGTCGTTCTCCGACACGGACGCGCTGCTGGTCGGCACCGGGCGGCGCGCCCCCACCGACGCGGAGCGGGCGGAGCTAGGCGAGTTGGGCGGGAAACTCCCGCTCGTCCTCGGCTGAGAGCAGCGGCCTGGCGGGGGGCGGTCCGCGACCACCTGACTTCGCGAGGCCGCCCGGCGGCGGAGACGGTCCGGGAACACGGGGGTGACGGTCCGGTCACGCCCGTGCTGCCACCCTTCCTCGGGGGTGTCGAAAGGACACCGCGTTCCTGTCGGCACCGACATGCCGTGGGAGGGGTTCCGTCCGATGCCACCGCCGAAGGCTCTCGCTCAGCGGCCGAGGATGGCGAAGTCGGTCCCCGCCCCCACCCAGGAACGGCTGGAGGTACACAGCCCCGCCAGGCCCCCCTTCGCTCCCTCCAACGCGGCGGCGGCCGCCGCCCTGGCCGGCGGGCCCAGACCCGCGCCGCCCGCAGGGCAGGACATGGTCGGCAATGGCGCGATCGCGGCGGCGCGCCGTGCCGAGCCCGCCCCTCAGCGGTCGCCCGCGGCCGAACCGCCGGCGGTGGACACGCCGGAGGCGAAGACACCTGACGCGAAAGCACGCCCTGGCCCTGACGCGGATCCGAAGTTCGCGACGCTGAAGAAGGACGTGCGGCGCAAGAAGCGCTCGGTGGCCAGCTCGCACCCGCCCCCCAGGGCGGAGGCGGGTGCCGCGCAGGACGCGGCCCGGCCGCCCAAGGACGACGAAGAGGCGCAGGGCAAGACCGCCAACGCCGAGAAGATGAACGAGGCGAAGCCGAAGGAGTTCGACAAGGACGCGTTCATCAGGGCGGTCGAGAAGGCGATCGCCGAGAAGGCGCCCAAGAACCTCGACGAGGCCGACAAGTTCGCCGACTCCGGCAAGGCCGACGAGGTGCGGGCCGAGGTGCACGGCAAGGTCGGCGAGGGCAAGACGGACTCGGCCGCGCAGATCGCCACGACGACCGCCGCTCCCCCGGACACCTCGGCGGCCGTGCCCAAGAAGGTCGTACCGATGACCCCGGACCGGCCCCCCGGGACCCCGGGCACGCCGAATCCGGCGAACGCCGTACCCGACAAGCTGCCGCCCTCGGCCACCGACTTGTCCGCCGGCCCCGCGCGGGTGGACCGGCAGATGGCGGACGCACAGGTCACCGAGACGCAGTTGAAGAAGTCCAACGAGCCCACGTTCAAGAACGCGCTGGGTGAGAAGAAGGCCGCCGAACGGCACTCCGAGGTGGCCCCCGGCCGGATGCGCGGGCACGAGAAGAAGGAACTGCGCGCCGCCACCGCCCAGGCCCAGCGGCTCGGCGCCGTCGCCATGGGCGCGATCGGCGCCCAGCGGGTGAAGACCGGGCAGCAGGTCGGTGCGGGCAAGACCGGTGCCAAGGGCCGGGACGAGGAGAAGCGGGCCCAGGTCACGACCATCCTTCAGGGAGTCTTCGACACCATGAAGAAGGACGTCGAGGCGATCCTCGACGGCCTCGACAAGCTCGTCGACGACCAGTTCGGCAGGGAAGAGAAGGCGGCGCGGGACGCGTTCACCGCCGAGCACAAGCGGAAGATGGAGGAGTACAAGGACCGGCGGTACTCGGGCTGGACCGGCAAGGCGCGCTGGCTCCGGGACCTGTTCGCCGGGCTGCCCGCCGAGGCCGACAAGATCTTCGAGGAGGCCCGCGACAACTACGTCCGCCGGATGCGGCAGGTCATCTCCGACGTCGCCGACACCATCGGCGGCGAACTGAACCGGGCGAAGCGCCGCATCGCCCAGGGCCGCGCCGAGATGCAGGACGCGGTGCGCAAGCTCCCGGCCGACCTGCGGTCCATCGGGCAGCAGGCGGCCGCCGAGTTCACCGACAAGTTCGACGAACTCACGCAGTCCGTGGACGACAAGGGCACCCAGCTCGTCGACACCCTCGCCACCAAGTACACCGACGCGCTCAAGTCCGTCGACGACGAGATCGCCGCGGAGAAGGAGAAGAACAAGGGCCTCGTCGCCAAGGCCGTGGACGCGATCAAGTCCGTCATCAACACCATCCTGGAGCTCAAGCGGCTGCTGCTGTCGGTCCTCGCCAAGGCCGCGTCGGCGGTCATGCTGATCCTCAAGGACCCCATCGGCTTCCTGCGCAACCTGGTCTCAGCCGTCGGCGCCGGCCTGCGGCAGTTCCTGGCGAACATCGGCCGCCATCTGCAACAGGGCATCCTCTCGTGGCTCCTGGGCAAGACGGCCGAGGCGGGCATCGAGCTGCCCTCGAAGTTCGACGCCCAGGGCGTCCTGAGGATGCTCGCCTCCCTGCTCGGACTGACCTGGCAGAACATCCGCTCCCGGATCGTCCGCAAGGTCCCCAAGATGGAACCGGCGGTCGCGGCGGCGGAGACCGCGGTGCCGCTGGTCGCGGAGGTCCGCAAGCGCGGCGTCGCGGGGATGTGGGACGACCTCAAGACCCGCGTGGGCGACCTCAAGAAGGACCTCCTCGACAAGGTCATCGCCTACGTCACGCCGACCATCGTCGTCGCCGGGATCACGTGGATCATCTCGCTGCTCAACCCCGCGTCGGCGTTCGTCCGGGCCGTGAAGCTGATCATCGACATCGTGCGCTTCATCGTCACCCAGGCGCGCCAGATCTTCGAGTTCGTGAACGCGGTGCTCGACGCGGTCATCGCGATCGCGAGAGGCGGCAGCGGCGGCGTCCCCGGCCTCATCGAACGCGCCCTCGCCCGCTCTATCCCGGTCCTGCTGGGCGTCCTCGCCGCGATCCTGGGCGTGGGCGGCATCGCCGCCAAGGTCAAGCAGATCGTCCAGGCGATGACCAAGCCCGTGAACCGGGCGGTGGACTGGGTGATCGACAAGATCGTCGGCCTGGTGAAGAAGCTCTGGGCCAAGATCAAGGTCAAGTTCGAGAAGAAGCCCAAGACACGCCGGAAGCCATCACGCGCCAAAGATCAGCGCAGGGACGGGCGAAGGCCGTCCGGCAAGAAGTCAAAGGGCAAGAACAGGCGCAGCAATAGGAGGCAGCCGCCGACCCCCCAGCAGAAGGCGAAGACTCTGAGGGCTGCATCGGCCGAGGCGCGCCGCCGGCTCGTCGCAGGCGCGACGACCGGTCAGATGCACAGCATTCTCCAGCAGGTCCACCGCAAGTACGCACCTCGGGGCCTCACGTCCCTGCGCATGGAACGCACCGGAGAGCACCGATTCCGGGTGGTTGCCAAGGGAAGCCCTGCAAGTGGTAGTGCAGATATTTATCTACAGGCGAAGGACAAGGCACTCGAGCACGTCAGTGGCGACAAGAACGCACTCCTCCTGGGCGAGCGCCTGGAGGGAATTTGGCAGAAGGCGCAGGAATCGGCGAAGGAGATCAGCAACGAGACCGAAACGAAATTGCAGAATCACCTCAACGCGGAGGCCGAAAAGCCGAAATCGAAGCCAAGAGATGATACGACCTGGGCCCGAGGCGTGCTGACGTTCGCAGCCAACGGGCAGGAAGGTGTCGAAACACGCCGGGCAGCCAGCGGAGCGCGACTAAAAGATCACAAAGACGTCCACAACGCACGGGGGGCGCACGCAGAAGAACAAGTGACGCTCCACTTCCGGCAGGCGGATCTGCCAAAATTCCCCGCCAATCCACAATTGGTCTCGAACGTGTCGGTGCGCTACGAGGTCAGCCGCAGTCCTTGTATCAACTGCGCGAACTTCATCGCCGACTTTGTCACCCGAGACCTGAAGGCGAAGACACTATCCAAGGTGAACGCGGTGGTGTCGGCCGCCCAGCTCTACGCGGGCTCCACGGTCTTCACCGGAGAGATCATGCATCGATACCGCAAGATCTTCGAGACGTTCGCTCCCCCCAACAAAGTGCGACTCCTGCAGGAGGTCCAAGAGGCCTTGCAGCAGAAAATTGGCCAAGAGAAGGCGGAGAACGGGAAGAATAAGACGAAGCTACTACCCGAAAAAAAGAAAAGGTTCGCCGGATACCCAGGGACGGTAAAGGGAAGAGCAGCGGAAGATCAACGCCGAGCCATCGAGTGGGGGAAGATTCCGGTCAACAACGATGTCCGGCACGAGTGGTTCCACATCAGTGCAGGGCCAGTTCACGGCACATTGGGCCTGGCAATCCTGCGGGCACACGGCATCGAGGTCACGTCCCTGGGAGGCGCCGCTCTGGGCCTGGGTCACCCCGATCCGACGAGCGAGTCCGACCGCCCGCTGACTCCTGCCGAGGCGACAGCGATGACGACCGAAGAAAAAGAGGCCCGCAAAAACTACCTCAATGACCTCAACATCAAGGGCGAGAAGCTCATCCAGGAGGTCATCGCCGTGGATCAGAGACTTGAGAAGGGCCCGGCAGATTCCTCTGGGAAGCCCAATAAGGACGACAAGTGGGTGGAAGACCACGGATACGTCGGCGGCTGACCAGCCTAATCCCCCGCGATGGATTCCAGAGCGAAGAGCAGTATGTGCTGCCAGTACATGACCGGGCTCTCGAAGGAGGGTGGGTCGATGTCACGGAGTTCTGCCACCAGCCGACGAAGCTCCTCACCGATCTCTCCCTGCGATTCCTCGTCTTCGGGGCCATATTCTAGACCGAGGTTCTCCAACCGCAGCCAAACCTGACACAGGGTCTCGACAAACAGCTGCAGGGAACTGTTAATAAGTGCGCGGTTGCGCTTCGTGTCTCCCGGTCTGTACCAGTAAACGCGGCGTTCCGCGCGAGACAGACAAGCCAGGCCGCCCATACCGCTGGCGATCACGATGTCGTCCTTGATGTCCGGCGGAGTGGTACCTGGCTCTCCGATGTTCAGGGCCTGGGCGATGGTTCGAGGCTGCATGGTCCCAATGTCGCCAATGACCAGAAGATCCATGAGTGCACTGGGCAGGCCCACCTCGGTCAGGACCTGCCGGTCCTCCGAATTATCGAAGTGTTGCTCAGCGACTTCCGGCGGCATGGTCTGGACCCACCTGGAGCCGAATGCCGACACGAGTTCCGCGTGCGTGACCATCTCGGGCTCCTTAGCCGATTGCTGGTCCGGCTCACCCTAGCAAGCCTGACCGTGGAGACAGGGGGCGATGTGGGAGCCACTGTGCCGTAGAGCGTTGATATGAGGGCTGCCTTTGTAGAAGCATCACTGAGCTTCTTTCATCCTCTCCTGGCGGGTGAAGCCGGCTGGCCGACGGGCGCAGCGAGGAGGCGGGGTCCCTCATGGTCGGCGTAGTGATCCACTCATCACACCGGCGCCTTGAAGAGCCCACTGCAGCCAATTTTGTGCGCACAGAGAACACTGGGAGGGCGCTACCAGACAAGCATCGTGCGTACGAACCCGTAACTTCTACGTGCAAGGGGCCTGCCTGTGACCGACGGCCCCGCGCACCGCATCGAGGGAGTGAACCATGGGTTCTCAGGTCAAGACGTTCGGGTTCGGCATGCCGTGGGAGTCGTTGTACGGCTACAGCCAGGCCACCCAGGTCGGTGAAACGGTCTATGTGTCGGGGCAGCTCTCTCATGACCGTCACGGCGACTTCGTGGGCGCCGGTGACTTCGAACTGCAGGTCCGCACCACGCTGGAGAACCTGGACCTGGTGCTGAGGCAGTTCGGGGCCGAGCGTGGCCAGATAGTGGAGACCACGGTTCTGGTGAGGAACCTGCGTGAGAACTTCGACACGACAGCACGCCTCCACGCGGAGTACTTCGGGGAGCACCGGCCCGCCAGCACGGTCATGGGCGTTTCCGACTTGGCGCTACCGGACCAGCTCGTGGAGATCGGCGCGCTCGTGCGTCTCGACGTGAAGGCATAGGGGGAGGAGGTCGGTCTGATTCCTTCGGCCTCCTTCATCCTGAATAGCCGCAGGTCAGCAGCGTATGGACAGCCTGAACGATGGTGCCGATGCGGCGGGTGGAGCATCTGGCTCGCCGAAGCAGCCGCCAGGATTTCAACTGGGCGAAGGCGCGTTCGCCGGGCGCTCTCAGCCGGGCGTGGTCGCGGTTGAACTGCTGGTATTGCTGCGGCTGTTCGCGGTGACGGTAGTACGGGGTGCGGAAGGTGGCGCCGGCGCCCTGGTAAGCGCGGTCCGCGAGGACGAGGATCTGCCGGGTCAGGCAGGCCTGGACGATGCCATGGGCGCGGGCTGCGGTCAGGTCGTGAGTGCGACCGGGTGTCGCGCGGGAGAACCACAGCGGTGTGCCATCAGGACGAGTGACGACCTGCACGTTCATGCCATGCTTGCGGTGCTTTTGCGAGTAGTAAGGCTCGTCGGCGTGGATCCGGTCGATGGGGATCAGGGTGCCGTCAACGATGACGTGGTCGCCCTCACCGAGGCCGGTAAGGGCTTCGTGGAGGCCGGGCGCCCAGGAGACCAGGACGTCCAAAGTTTCGTCCACGACGTAGCGCCAGGCAGTGGCCTGGAATATCCCGAAACCCGCTCCGAGCTGGGAGAACGTCTCGTTCTTGCGTAGGTGGACGAGGGTCAGCAGCGCCTGCTGGAAGCAGCCGAGCTTGCGCCAGCGAGTGTTGCGGGCCAAGCGATGTTCGTACAGCAGCCAGGAAACATGTTCGACGAACTCATGCGGGACGTCGAGCGTGGCAGGGTGCGGAAGCAAGAGGGCCCCTCCGATCGCCGGTGTGATGACTGGAATCACCACGCCAACGACGAGGGGCCCTGCCTTGTCACCACAGCCACTGACCAGCTCATTTCATCCTCCAGCACAGGATGAAAAAGGTTCACTCAAGTCGCTCAGGTCTCACCTGCTGGTGTGACTCTGCGGCCTCCGTGACACGCACATGGCCCATGGGCCGTCCTGATAGGCGCCAGTACGATTGGGGTCGCGTGCATGGCCGCTTTGGCTACCGCTGCGTTGCCCGTCTGGTCCTGAGCGGCCCCGGTCATGGTTCCCCAGTGCACCAGTTGCGGTGTCTGAGAGTTGTGGGCCACCGACGCATTGCTCACCGGTGCCGGAGTCGGCACCTGGCGGGCGGCCGTGGCCGCGTCCTGGGTGCGCGCCGGTGGGACGGGAGCCACCAGCCGGTGGAGGGAGAGCGGGGGTTCGGTGGGCAGCATCGGCGTCACCCCTTGGACGTGTCGCCGAGCAGGTCGGCGTACGGGCCGAGTTCGGTCGGGCGGAGCAGGCGCGCCTCGCGCTGGAACTGGCGGGCTACGCCGCGCACCACATGGCGCATACCGATAACGGTACTGCCGGCGTCGGCGGCGGCAAGGGCGGCGGTGCGGGCCGCCGCGGTGATGGCGGCGCCCGTCATGTCGAGACGGGCCAGGGCGTCCAGGTCCACGTCGGGGGCGAGGGGGGCTTCCTCGGGGAAGGCGATGCGCCACAGGCGGCGGCGCTCGGCGGCGGACGGGCGGGGGAAGTGGACGACGAAGTGGAAGCGCCGGGTGAAGGCCGGGTCGATGTTGTCCTTGAGGTTGCTGGTGAGGATCACCAGACCGTCGCTGGCCTCCAGGCGCTGCAGCAGATAGCCGACCTCGAGGTTGGCGTACCGGTCGGTGCCGTGTTTGACCTCGCCGCGCTTGCCGAACAACGCGTCGGCCTCGTCGAAGAGCAGCACCGCGTGGCTCTCCTCGGCCTGCCGGAACGCGGTCTCCATGTTCTTCTCCGTCTCCCCCACCCATTTGGAGACCACCTGGGCGAGGTCCACCTTGAGCAGTTCCAGGCCGAGCATGCCGGTGACGATCTCGGCGGACATGGTCTTGCCGGTTCCGGGCTCCCCGGTGAAGAGCGCCTTGACCCCACCATGACCCGAGCGGCGGGCGAAGCCCCAGCTCTCGGCGATGCGGGGCCAGGCGCGGAAGGCCGAGGCGATCTCCTGGATCTGGCGGAACTGGACGTCGGGCAGGACCAGGTCGTCGACGGTGCGACGGGGAACGATCGAGTGGACGGCGCTGCCGCCGCGGCCGCGGGTGACGGTGGCGATGGCGGGTTCGACGTGGTCGGCGAGCAGCCGCGGGTGGCCGTTGCCGGCCAGGCGTGCCCCGGCGGTCGCGACCGAGGCGACGGCGCGCAGTTCGCCGCCGTTCATCCGGTAGCGGACGGCGAGGTCTTCCAGGAGGGTGCCGTTCAGGTCCGGGAGGGCGGCCGACCACATGGCGCGGCGGTCGGTGAGGCCGGGGACGGGCACGGTGAGTTCGGCGTAGGCGCGCGCGGCGAGCAGGCCGGGCGGGCGCCATGGTTTCAGGCCGGTCAGGCACACCGGTACGCGTGAGCGCGGCAGCGCGGCGGACACCGCGTCGGCGTGGTGCCGCCGCGACTCGCCGTGCAGGTCGTCGGCGGGGATCCACAGCACCGCGCCCAGCGCGGCGGCCGTCCGCAGGTCGGCCTCGGGGTCGTCGGTCAGAGTACGCAGCGGTGCCCCCGCGGCCCGGGCCAGCGCCTGTGCGGCGTCGAGCTGGCCGTCGGGCGGGCAGCCCCACAGCCCGGCCAGGTCGATGTCGCCGGAGCCGAGGGCGCGGCCCAGCCGGGTGAGTTCGTCCGACGAGAGGTACGGGGACAGGACGCGCGGCTCCGGCGGCGCGACCTCGCCGGGGTCGTGGCCGAGCAGTCCGACGTCGCCGCCCCAGCCCAGCAGGAAGTCCAGCACCCCGGGGCCGACGACCAGTTCCTGGGCCAGTTCGACGGCGGCCTCCCCGTGCGGGCGCAGCAGGCCGTAGCGGCGCAGCGGTGCGGCCGGGCCGAGGGCGCGGCGCAGGGCGAGGCGGGCTGGTGCGCCACCCGCGTCTTCCTCGGCCTCTTCGTGGGTGAGTGAGCCCACCGTCACCAGCAGTTCGACGCTCGGCAGGCGGCGGTTGAGGTTGTCCACGATGTACGCGTAGATCCGCTCGTACCCCCGGTCCAGTTCCACCGCCGCGGCCAGGAGCAGCGCGTCCTGCTCCGCACGGGTCAGGCCGAAGCGGGTGGCGAGCGCGTCCAGCGGCAGGGTCGTGCCCTGGGCGGACGCGCGCCGTCTCAGGTCCCGTTCGGCGTCCGGCTCCGCCCGGCGGGGGGCGTACGGCTCGGCCATGGTGTCGGTGAAGGTGTGCACCTCGCCGAGCAGCACCTCGACCTGCTCGTCGGTCACGCAGTACGGCGTGAGGTCGGGTCTGGTGAGGCGGGCGGCGAGCCGGGCCTGGCGCTCGACGGCGGCCCCGAGCGCCCGGTGCAGGCCGGCGAGACGGATCCGCAGGTGCTCCACCGCTGGTTCGCCCATGTCCGTCACCCGGCCGAGAAGGTCAGGGTCCGGCCGCCCAGCCAGGCCACGTCGGGCACATCGGCGAGCAGGCCGCCGGCCAGGAGGTCCGCGTGGCGCCGTCCCCTCGGCACCCGCACCCGGACGGCCCCGGGCTCGTACCGCACCGTGGCCTCCAGGTCGGCGAAGCGGACGAGGGCGGCCGTCGGATCGGGCGTCTCGCGGTCGCGCCAGAGCGTCCAGGCGATCGTGGCCAGGCCGAGCCCCGCGGCCAGGGTGACGGTGCGCTCCAGGCCGCCGTCCCGCGCGAGCGGCACCGCCCGGCGCTCGGTGACCAGGGCGGTGACCAGGTCCGCGAGCCGTTCGGCGTGGTCGGGCAGCTCCGCGGCGAGGCGCGTGTCCGGCGCCGTGCCCGCGCCGGCCCACAGCGGTGTGCGCCAGGGCAGCCGCACCACCGGGTCGCCGCGCAGCGGCCGTACGCCGGTGAGGAACGGGACGCCCGCCGCCGCGAGTTCGCGCAGAGTGCCGGGGGGCAGGGGGCCGTCGCAGAGCAGCACGGGGGGCCGTCCGCACGTCTGCCAGTGCGGCAGCAGCCCGGCGGCCTCCGCCGCCCAGGCGACCGGGAACATGCCCTGGGCGTCGACGAGGAACAGCCCGCCGTCGACATGGGTGGTGCCCGTGATCAGGAGCGGATCGGCGGGGTCGTGGCCGCGGCCCACCGACAGCGCCAGGACGCCGTCGAGGACCGGGAGCGCGGGGCGGACCCGGCGGGCGAAGTCGGCCAGCCGTTCGTCGGCGACGGGTGGCCCGAGCCCGGCGAAGGCGGCCGCGGCTTCGGCGTCCCCGTCGGCGCGGCGCCAGCCCCGCGCAGTCACGCCCAGCACCTTGTACGCCAGTGCCGCCGCGAACAGCGGTGTCTCCTCGGCCAGTTCGATACCCGCCAGGGCGGGTCCGATCGCGTCGAGGTAGCCGATGCGCGCCAGGGGCCCGGCGAGCAGGAAGGGCAGCGCGGACCGCACCCGTACCTCCCCCGTGGCCCGCGCCCCACGGGTGTCCTCCGCCGCCCTGGGCCGCTCCCCGGCGGCCCCGGCGGCCCGGTCGGTCCGGTCAGCCCGGTCGGGCCGGTCTCGCGGGCCCGCCGGGGGCCGCGCGAGCCGTACCGCCTCCTCGCGGTCGGCCGATGCCAGGAAGCTGGCGAGCACCCGGGGCAGGTCCGCCGCGTCGAGGCCCGCGGCCGCGGCGCGCAGCCGCTCGGGCAGCGCCTCGGCGGGCGCGGGGCCCGCCGCGAGGGCGCGGCCGACGAGTTCGGCGAGCAGGCGCGCGGCCGCCGGGTCGTCGGCGCCGAGCAGGGCGAGGAGGTAGGTCCGCAGCGTCTCGTCCGGCAACAGCGCGAGCAGCGCGTCCAGTTCCCCGCGCTCGGCGAGTTCGGCGAAGAGCGCGGCGGCGCCCGGGACGGTCCGGGGTTCCGGCTCCGCCGCGAAGGACTCCGCGAAGGCATCCTGGAGGGACGCGGCGTCGGCGGCGGGCGGCTCGGCCGGGACCTCCACCACCGGCACCGGCGCGAAGTGGACCTCGACGGGCGGGTCGCCGCCCGGCGGCCGGCCGGGCCCTCCCGGCCGGCCCTGCCGGACGGTGACGGTCAGCGGCTCGGTGATCTCCACGTCCGGTCCGTCTCCCGCCAGCCGCTCGGCGAAGTGGTCGGCCAGCAGCTCCGGCAGGGCGTCGACCACCTGGCGGATCAGGCCGCGGGGGTCGGGCCCCCAGCTCCACCCACCGCGCCGGACCACCGTCACGGTGCACCGGCGCACCGTGATGTCGCCGGTCCCGCCGACGGCCGGCCCGGTGGGCGCGCTCATGTCACCGCCGCCTTCTCCAGGTGGCCCGCCCAGCCGGCCGGGAGCACCAGCACCCCGTGCACGCTGCCCGCGGTGAGGGTCACCGGCAGTTTCACCTGGGTCTGCTGGGCGGGGATCTCGCCGGCCAGCACATGGGTGTCCTGTTCGTCGGAGACCAGGGCGACGACGGGGGTGGGGCGGGCCACGGCCACCTGCACGGTGACGGTGAGCCCGTCCTTGGCCAGCGCGATGCCGTCGGTCCACGACGGGAGACGCACCAGCGCCGGTTTGGGTCTGCCCTCCCCCGTCACCTCGACGCCGAAGGACAACGGGTCGGTGAGGGCGGCCGGTTCGTCGTCCACGGCCGCCAGGGCGAGGTCCCGGGCGTTCAGCGGAAGGGTCGCGGTCCGGCCTTGTCCCAGGGAGACGCGCAGCGGCAGGGCGCGCCCCACGAGGGCGGCCACATCGGCCGGGGCGCCTACGCCGGTCAGGGCCAGCGCGCCCACGACGTGGCCGGTGTCGGCCGCGTACACCACGGAAAGAGCCATCGTCAGCCACCGCCGTTCGTCGCCGCGACCGTCGCCAGGACGAGGAAGTCGACCGCCCCGGGCTGTTCGACGACCTTCGCCGGGGTCGCCAGGGGGTCGTACAGGCGCACCCGGCAGCGGACGCGCCGGTCGCCGTCCACGGTGGCCTCGACCGGGCCGCACAGCGTTCCGTCGGGCAAGGGCGGGGTGCGCGGGGTCAGATGGACATGGAGGACCACGCGGCCGTCGGCGACCTGCTCCGGGAGGATGCCGGAGGGCAGCGGCAGCAGCATCCCGTCGGTGGCGGTTCCGGAGGCCACCAGTGTGCTGCCGGCCGCCATCCGGCCGCTGAAGCTGCCTTCGATCGCCAGGTTGCCGTTGGCGGCCACGGTCATCAGTGGGGAGACCGCGCCGCCGCCCTGGTAGAGGCCGAAGACCAGGCTGGGCTGGTCACCGCCGGACAGCACGAGCGCGGGCCTGCCCTCCTGGGCCGCCGGGTCGGTCCGCAGGGTTAGCGTGCCGGACCGGGCCGCGACGGTGTCCGCGCGCACGCCCGCGAAGCGCACCGCGACGCCCCGCGCGCCGGTCTGGACGCCGCTGAAGTGGCCGTCCGCCCATCGGACGTAGCCCAGCAGCACGAGCCAGCGGGCGGGCGGATCGGCCGGCGGCTCGCCGATGGCGGGCGGCCGCTGCTCCTCGGCCAGCCGCTCGTCGCCCCGGCGCCCGAAGAGGATCTGGTACGACTCCTCCACGCGGGTCGAGGCGGCGCTCCCGGAGCAGGAGACGGGTCCGGGGGCCCGGGCCGGTTCCCGGTCGGCGGCGGTGAGGAAGACCGGGTACGGCTCGTCGGTGGGCTGGTCGGCGCCGTTGACCTCTTCGAAGTCGCTCTCGCGCAGCACGACCGGCTCGGTGAGGACCACTTCACGGCCCGTCCCGTCCACGGCCATCCCCGCGGCGACGCTCACCTCGACATGGCGGACGCCCGTCAGCGGGTCGGTGCGGGGCTCGGTGGTGAGGCCGAGCCCTTCGACGATGCCCCACTCGTGCAGGTGCCGCGCGTACCGGGCGGCCCGGCCGCGCGCGTACTCCACCGTGGCCGTCAGGTCCGCGGCGGCCAGCACCTGGCCTTCGTGGAAGGCGGGGCGCAGGGGTCCCGTCATGGCGTCTCACCGGACTTCCGGGTACGGGGCGCCCGGGCGCGCTTGGCCGGCGGCTTGGCGGGCCCGTCGGCCTGATCCGGGCCCTGATCCGAGCCCTGGTTGGAGCCCGAGCCCTGGTCCGAGCCCGAGCCCTGTTCCGGGGCCTCGCCGGTTGCCTGGTCCGGGGTTCCTTCGAGCTGCGCGAGGCGCGGCCCGAGCCGTTCCGGCAGCCGCTCCGCCAGGTGGGTCACCTGCGTCTCCGCGCTGCTCATCTGGGCGCGCAGCCCCTCCAGGGCGGCGGTGAGGTCCGCGACCTGCGTCCTGAGCCCGGCCAGTTCCCGCATGCTGTCGGTGACTTCGCTGGGGGTCGTGTAGACCTGTTCGTGCAGTGCCTTGGGCGGCGTCTCGCCGGGCGCGGGAGTCAGCAGCAGGGACAGCATCTCCTCCAGGTCGCCGCTGCGCGGCCAGTCACCGAGCAGTCCCTCGGCGTACGGGCGCGCCACCGGGCCCTCCGACGGGAGCGCAGGCTTACGGCACGACGGGAGGGGGCCGCAGCACACGCGCTCGGCGAGTTCCCGCAGCCGGTAGAGCTTGGGCAGCCACTCGCCGTACGCCGATCCGCCCGGCAGCACCTGTTCCCGGGTGGCGGAGCAGACCCGCACCACATCGCAGCCGTCCAGCTCCACGTGCGCGAGCAGGACGTCGGTGTCGGCGCTGTCGCCGCACGGCGGGTTCAGGGTGGCGCACGCGGCGTCGGTCAGGAACCGGCGCAGCGCGGTGCCCAGCGCCGCGGCCGCCTCCGCGATCTGCTGCGCCTCGGCGACGGTCGCCTTCTCGGTGCTGTCCGGCGGCGGGGGCGGCAGCAGCGGCGGTACGTCGACGGTGGCGACGTCCGCGCGCAGCGCGCAGTCGGCGAGGTCGGCGGCCTGGTCGAGACGGCCCAGGAGCCACTCCCGGATCAGGGCGATGTCCGCGCGGAACTCCACCCGCAACGCGTGTCCGAGCGGCGTGCCCTGGGCGAGCATCCGCACTTCCAGCGGCGCGTCCGGGTCGCCCTGCGCCGGTACGACGCGGGCCGCGGTCTCGGTGACGACGGCGCGGGCGATCGTGCGGCGCAGCGGGTCCGGCCACGCCGCCTCCGTGTCGGCGCCCCTGAGGCGTTCGCAGGCCGTGCCCAGGACGGCGCGGGCCTCCCGCACGGTGGCGAGGTCCGGGTAGTCCCTCCCGAGCTGCTCCTGCCCGGCCGGGTCGTAGGTGTCGAACCGGGCGACGGCGGCGGCCAGCGCGCGCACGTGTTCGGTCATCTCATGGGCCGTCGGCGGGGGCGGCGCCCCCTCGCCGCCCGCGTTCTCGCGCAGCCACGCGAGGGCGGTGGCGTACCGCCGCGCGTCGGCGGCGTCGAAGCGGAAGGTCCGGCCGGTGCCGAGCGAGGCGGCGAGGAGGGCGTCGGTGTACATCCCCAGCCGCCGGTCGCGGGTGCGGGCCCGGTCGGCCCGTGGGAGGTCGCCGAGGCTCGCGAGGAGCCGGGTGCCGGGGTTGTGGCGGTGGTCCTCGAAGTCGTCGCACTTGACGACGAAGCGGTACCCCTCCTGGACCCTGGAGGGCACGCATCCCGGTGAGGGGCAGGGCTCCTCCGTGGCGTACGGCGCCACCGGTTCGACGGGAAGCTCCTGGTACTGCACGTAGAGCCCGTAGCGGCGGCCGCCCTCGTCGTCGCAGTTCTCCCCGCAGTCCACGCCGAGGGCTTGCACGCGCCGCTCCTGCACCAGGGCGGTGACGTCGACGCGTTCGGTGCAGGCGACGACGATGTCGTTCCCGGCGCAGTCGAGGGCGTGCCCGGGGTGGACGGCCACGGTTCCGCCGCCGCACGGCTCGCAGGTGACGCCGAGGCCGCAGATGACGCCCGGCCCGTACAGGGAGCGGTTGTGGAGTCTGCGCTTCGCCGTCGTGTACTCGACCAGCAGGCTGAGGTCGTCCTCGGTCAGCAGTTGCCCTGCGAAGAAGCGAGGACGTACGAAGGCGGAGGTCCGGGTGGCGTCGCCACCGCAGCCGCATCCGCAGTCTGTTCGCATGATCAGCGCTCCTTCACAAAGAACCAGCTCTCGAAGACGTCCCCGCCCGCACCGGTGCCGGACGTCCAGGGGCCGATGCCCGAGGGTGGGAGGTCGCAGCCGCCGTGCGCGGCGTCGGACCGGGTGTTGTGGTCGTCGATGGTCGGTACGCGTCCGCCGACATGGGTGCCGTCGACCGGGCGGCAGCAGCGGTCGAGGAGGAACGCGGCGCGGACGGTGATCAGCAGGCGGTCGCCGTCCTGCAGCGTCTCGCGGGTGGTCTGGCGGTAGCGGAACTGCTCGGTGAACTCGTCGCATTCGCCGTCTGTTTCGGGATCCGGTCCGATGTCGGGTTCGGCGAACCTGCCGCCCATGTACCAGGTGGAGGCGTTGCGTCCGCTGCCGCCCTCGATCACTTGGAGTTCCACCACACCGGGCCGCAGCGTGTCGGTCCGTACGCCGGAGGAGAACCGCACCACGAGCCCGCCGTCCTCGTCCTGGGTGCCGAGGAGGGCCTTGGCCTCGTCGATGGTGTAGGTGTGTCCGTGGATCCAGTTGATGCCGGTGATCACGGTGGGCACGTGGCGGCCGAAGGGGCGGCGTACGTTCATGTGGATCTGGTGGCGGCGCACCGGCTCGTACCAGTCCACGCAGTCGATCCTGGCCAGCCACAGCACCTTGTGCTCACATGCCGAGCAGCAGGTCTCGCAGCGCTCGTCCGCCGGCGGCTCGCACCCGGTGACCCGTACCGTGTAGCACTCCTCCGTCCAGCCGAACTCGCAGTCGGAAGTGTCCGCGCAGGCGTCGTTGTAGACGGCGCGGGCGGGCTCGACGGGCCGTTCGGCGTACTCGATGCCGACCCAGACGGTGTCGGTGTCCCGTTCGTGCGGTGGCAGCGCCTTCCACAGGTCGATCGCGCAGCCGCCGCGCACCACAACCTCGTTGCCCTCGCAGTCCACGGCCAGGCCGGGGCTGATCGTCACCTTGGCCCTGCGCCGGGTGCGCCGCTGTTCGGCATCGCTCTCGCTGCGCTCGGCGGGTGGCGTTTCCTCGCCGGTGGCCGACGGGCACTCGTCCTCGTCGCCCGGTGTCGGTTCCACGTACAGGCCGCACACCACGCCGTAGCCGAGCAGACAGCGCATGCGCAGCTTCAGCTTCTCGCGGTGGTAGGCCTGTTCACGCTGGAAGTCCCGCGCGCCCAGCATCTGGCCGTGGAAGTACCGCAGCCGGCGCAGCGGTGGCGCGTCGAACTCCTCCGTGCATGACCTCGATGTCTCTGTCTCCGTCATCGCCACGTCCTCTCACGACACCTGTGTGTGCACACCGACGGCGGAGACGACTCCGACGCCCACTCCTCGGCGCGGCCCCCTCGGCCCCGGCCTCAGCACCCCGTCGCGGTTCAGCCGCACCGGGCGCTCGCCCCCCAGCACGGGCGCGGGCAGCGGGACGAACGCCGTGTCCACGCCGACCGTAGACCGCGCGCCCACCACGAACCCCGCACCCCCGGTGCGCACCGACCCCACCGTGTGCGCGGGCGCCTGCCGCTCCACCAGCCGCCGCAGCGCCGCCCCGTCCGCCGAGCCGGCGGGCAGGAGCACCCGGAACCGGTGCGCGTGCGCGGTGTACGGATCGCTGTCCGGCGTGCCGAACGCGCGCAGCGGCGCCGAGCCGAGCGCCGAGCCGCCGAGCCGGAACCGGCTCGCCGACCGGCCGAACAGCCGGACGGATCCCAGCCCTCGAGCCTGGCCCGACCCCGCCGGGGTGCCGCCCACGGCCTCGCGCAGCTGCGCCCAGCGGCGGTCCGTCGCCGACTCGTCGATGACCGGCGCCACTCCGAACACGATGCGCACCGCCTCCCGCAGCGCCCCCGGCGTGCCCCGGCGCCGGTACAGCTCCGGGGCCGCGGCCAGCAGCGCGCGCCGGGTGGCGGGGTCCCAGCCCGCCTCGAACGACAGGCCGAGCAGCCCGGCCAGCCA
The DNA here is from genome assembly GCF_001704635.1 of Streptomyces sparsogenes. Lineage (GTDB taxonomy): Bacteria > Actinomycetota > Actinomycetes > Streptomycetales > Streptomycetaceae > Streptomyces > Streptomyces sparsogenes. The sequence continues at coordinate 76,378 of NZ_MAXF01000191.1, forward strand.
CGGCAGCAGCCGGTCCGGGACGCCCGCCGGGTCCAGCAGCGCCGGGTACCGCTCGATCACCCGGTCGACCTCGGCGAGGGTGGCGTCGAACAGCGACAGGAAGCGTTCGGTGAAGTCGTCGGCCGCGGGGTCCTGCCGGAAGGCGGGCGGCAGCAGGTCGGCGCTGGTGACCCTGGGGAAGTCCAGCCGGATCCGGCGGACGACGGGGGTCGCGCCGCCGTCGCCCGACAACCGCAGCCGCAGCCGCAGGAAGCGGCCGGGCGGCTGGTCGACGAGGAAGTCCGTGACGCCCGGGGCCGATGCCTGCCAGTCGCTCTCGTCGTACCGGTCGTCCTCGCTCACCACGATCCCGACCGCGACCGCCGTCCCGGCGGGCACGTCGGCGTCCACGCGTACGCGGTGCCAGCGGCACCGCGAGAGGCCGCTGTCGATGAGGGTGGTGACGTACGACCCGCTGGTCACATACGCGTCGGCGGCCGGCGGCGCGACGTCCCGGGGCAGTCCCCGCCAGGTGAAGCAGGTGGTCCGGGGGCCGTCCGGGCCCTTCTCGCGCAGGCAGAACCCGTCCTCGTCCGCCGAGGTGAGCGCGGACGGGGGCAGGGCCGCGGCGAGTTCGTCCACGGTGGCGGTGCGAAAGGGGCGGCGGCGACCGCCCCGGTGGATCCTGAGCCGTCCGCCGTCGTCGGTGAGCAGCCACACGGTCCGCCCCGGTCCGGTGCGCAGGCCGATGACCTCGCCGCGCGCGCCGGTGCGCAACACGCCGCGGAAGCCGCCCGTCGAGTCGAACCGCCGCAGGAGCGTGCTGCCCTGGCAGGCCACCAGGACCTCGTCGTCCGGGCCCGGCGCGGCCCACCGCGGCCGCTCGACCCGGATCACCCCGGCGAGTTGCTCGCCCTCGCGGCGCCACACCAGCACCCGGTCGGACTCGACCACGGCCAGCCGGTGGCCGCGCGCGGCCACCGAGACGGTCTCGCGCGGCGGGGCGGGGTCGCAGCCGGGCGGCCGGAGGGGTGTGAAGGCGTCACCGCACACGTCGCGGCGCAGCAGCCGCCGCTGGTCCGGGACGAGCAGGTACCAGGCGCACGGCCCGCACCCGGGGGCCAGCCGCGGGTCGGGGAACCAGGGCAGGAGTTGGTCCCTGGTGGGGCCTTCCGGGGCCGTGCCGCGGTAGGCGAGCCGGAGGCCGGCCGGGTCGTCGAAGCCGACGAGGCCGTGCGCCTCCTGCCGGTCCCAGCCGACGTAGGCGTCGAGGAGGCGGAAGGTCGCGGGGTGCGGTGCGCAGGTCATGGTTGCTCACCTACCGGGATCAGCAGCGGGCGCTCCGGCCAGACCAGGGTGTGGGGCGGGAGGGCGTGGTCGGTGCAGGGCGGGTGGCGCACTCCGTCGACGGTGAGCGAGAGCCGGGTCACGGCCAGCACCCCGTCGACGGCCAGGAGCCGTCGCACCAGCGCCGTGTGGCGCAGCGCGCCACCGAACGGCCAGCCCGCGCCGTCCTCGCCGCCGCGCAGCGGATCCAGGTAGCCGCGCACCGCGTCGCCGGCCCGGGCCAGGACCGCCGCCCGGTCGAGGTCCGGGTCGAGGGTGACCCAGGACTCCACTCCGACGCGGCGGTACGGCGCGGGGGCGGCGACCACCGTGACCCCGGCGGGCGCTGCCCGGCGGGACAGGAAGTCGGCGACGGCCCGCAGGGTCGCGGCGGTGGGGACCGGCGGTTCGCCGAGGTCGCCGCCCGGCGGTACGGGCGGCGCCGACGGCACCACGAGCACTCCGACGACGCCGGGGATCGGCACCCCGGGGAAGTCGGGGTGCAGGCCGGCCACGCCCCGGGCGCGGGCCACCGACGCGCCGGGCGCCCGGGTGGCGAGCAGGCCGTAGTCGGCCGGGGCCACGGCCCGGCCGCGCGCCCGCAGTTCGCCGGCACCGCGGCGCATGGCGCCGGCGTCGGGCTCGGCGTCGGTTCCGCCGGAGGCCGGGAAGGGGTTGTTGACACCGGTGACGAACGGCAGCGCGGTCACCACCCCGCCCACCGCGCCCGCCCGTACGGCGCCGGCGCTGCCGCCGCCCACGCGGTAGCGCACGGCCCGGACGTTGCGGAAGCCCGGGGGGACGGCCGCGCCGTTGACGCCGTCCCCGAAGGTCACCTCACCGCTGTCGTGGTCCACGGTGAACACCCGGTCGTCGGCGCCGTACCCGGCCAGGCTCTCCACCTCGCGCCACCGGGACGTGGTGCCGGCCGTGGTGCCGAACACGTCGCCGCCCGCGTCGTCGTCGACCTCGATGACCACCGAGCCGGCGAGGATGGGCACCTGGCTGAGCTTCATGCGGCGCCGCCCGCTCGCCGCGGGGTCCTGGACGGGCTGGAGCGGCTCGTCGCGGATGGTGCGCGCGGCGGTGGCGGCGACCACGTTCAGCCGCAGTCCGGACAGCACCGGCGCCGGTCCGGCGAAGGCGCCGTGTGCGATCCGCACCCGCAGCCAGCGCAGCCGGGGGCGGGTGGCGGACGGGCTGCCCGGCTCCCAGGAGCGCGGGACCCTCAGCTCGACGGTCCCGCCGGCGCTGAGCCCGGCCGTGGAGTCCCGCAGCAGCTCGGCGGGGACGAGCCGGGTGCCGTCCAGCACGTCCCAGCGCAGCAGCGGCCCGGGCGGCAGCGGCGGCGGCGCCGTCCCGCCGGAGGCCGCGGGCGCGGGGGGAGCGGCGACGACCACGAAGCCGAGCGACAGCCGCGGGTAGGGGGCGGCCGGCCCGGCGAGCCCGATCCACAGCCCGTTGCCGGGCTCGGGGTCCCGGCCGAAGGGCGCGAAGGGACGGCTGGGCCCGGACGGGCCCAGCGGCAGCGGCTCCAGCGTTCCGGCCTCCTGGACGGCGAGGTCGCCGAGGGTGGCCGGGGTGGCGTACAGGTCCTGGTCGGTCTCGTAGACGACCTGCCCCGCCGGCGTGGAGGCCGCGCTCTGGAACCCGGCCGGGACGAGCACGGAGGAGCCGTCCGGCGGGTTCACGGTGAACTCCAGGAGCGCCGCGGCCGCGCCGGCCGGGCGCCGCCGCACGCCCGCGATCGCCAGGTGCTCGGCCAGCACCTTCTCCGGCAGCCGGTTGACGCGGCCGAGCACGGGTTCGGCCTGGATGCCGAAGAGGCGGACCAGCGCGACGCCGGCGTCCTGGCGGTCGGGGTCGGTCCAGTCCGGGGTGTGGCCCGCGATGCGGCCCCGTACGCCGGCCCGGACCGCCTCCCGGGTCGCGTCGACCAGTTCGGGCTGGACACCGGTCGGTCCGGGGCCGGGCACGGTCCGTCCGTCCGCCCGCTCCCGTTCCCCCGCGTCCTTCTCCCACCACACGCCGCCGGTCATGCCAGCCCCTCCCCCGGTTCGACGGCGGGCACGATCCGGGTGCGGACCGTCCGCAGGACGGGAAGCGCCCCCGCGCCCAGCGGCACCTCGTCGCACTCCTCGTCCGCCTCCGCCCCGTCCAGGCCGATCGCCACCGCGGCCACGTCCGCGAGGTCCCCCAGCGCCCGCTGGGCGGCCCGCAGCAGGGCCGAGGGCCGCAGCGGCTGTCCGAACGGCCACCCGTCCTGGTCCTCACCGCCCACGAGCGGGTCGAGGAAGCGCCGCAGTGCCGCGGTGACCTGGGCGGACACGCGGGCGCGGTCGGCCGGGTCGCCCGACAGGGCGACGCCCAGCGCCACCTCGCGGTAGCGCGGCGGGCGGACGAACACCTCGGAGGTGAGCAGCCGGGCCTGTTCCAGGCGGGCGGCGACCGCGCACAGCATGCCCGGGTCGGGCAGCGGCGCGGCCGCGAAGTCCTCGCGGTCGAGGTCGTCCCGGGGCGCCGCCGGGACGATGTGGACGGTCACCGCGCCGGGCACGGTGGCGCAGCGGAAGCCGGGGTGCTCGCCGAGGGACGGGTGGGCGCGGGCGACGGCGACGCCCGGGGTCGTACGGGCCAGGGTGGCGAAGTCGTCGGCGGTGACGGCGCGGGTCACCTCCCCCAGGGACGCGGCCGCGCGCCGACGGGCCTCGGTGATGGTCTCCGGGTCCGCGCCGCCTTCGGCCCGTACCAGGTTGGCGGCCGAGATCGCGCCCGACGCGGCCGGGACGTCCGTGGCCGCGGACCAGTTGCCGGTCATGCCGCCGTTGCCGTCCCGGCCGCCGCCGGTCGTGTACTCGACGCTCAGGTCCGGGTCCGGGTGGGGGACGCGTCCGGTGAGTCCGTCGCCGAACACCACCGCGCCCTCGGTCCGGTCGAGCACGAAGATCCGGTCGGCCGGGCCGCCGAAGGTGAAGTCCGGGACCTGCCGCCACTCCTGATCCGCCAGACGCACGGTCGCCTCCAGCAGGCGATCGGCGGCGTCCGGCAGGACGAGGTGCTGGCCGGGCAGCCTCAGCCACGCGTCGAGCTGGTCCCGGAGGTCGGCGCCGCGCGCGGTGCGGCGCCGGCGGTGGTGCGCGGCGGAGACGTTGACGGCGAGCTGGAGGAGGCGGGGCGGGGCCGGGTAGGTGGCGGCCGGGGTGGACACCAGGAGCCCGCTGTCCCGTGTGGTCCAGCCGTCCGGGGGGTACAGCCGGACGACACCGGACCGTCTGAGCCCGGCCGTGCCGTCCTCCACTTTCTCGAATGTCCCGGCCCGGCCGGAGACGTCCGTGCCCGGCCGGAACCAGGACCAGGTCAGCTCGGCGGGGGGCGGCACGTCGGCGACCGCTCCGGGCAGCCACGACGGCACGGACGCGGCGGGCGCGTCCAGTTCGACGAGCAGGCCGATCGGGCCGGGCGCGGGGTGCTCCCCGGCGAGCGGCAGGGTGAACCGGACCTCGGCGGGGGCGCCGCGGCCCGCCAGCAGCGGCACGCCGCGGCGGGCCCGCAGGTCCGCCGTGCGGTCGCGGTCGGTCCACACGCCGACCTCACCGCCCTCGGCGAGCGGGAGGACGGCCACCTCGTCGTCGAGGGTGAAGACGGTCTCTCCCGTGGGGTCCCGGGTCAGCGCCGTCCCGGCGGGCACGACCGGGACGGCGGTGCCCGCCTCCCGGGCGGCCACGCCCAGCACGGTGGCGGCGGGGCGGGCGGGGCGCGGCGGCTCCAGGCCGAGCAGCCGCAGGACGGCGACCACGAGCGCGTCCGGCACCTGGTCCAGCCAGTACAGCCGCTGTTCGAGGAGGTGGGCGAGGAGTTCCAGGAGCGTGACGCCAGGGTCGACGGGGGCGTGCAGCGTCCAGGTGCCGTCCGACTCGGCGGGGATCCGCCGGCGGATGGCCGCCATCATGTCGGCCCAGGTGAGGTCGTCCAGCTTGGGCGCGGGCAGGGTCATGAGGTGCCCCCGGGGAGGCCGGTGAGCCCGGTGAGCCCGGTGTAGAACGGGAACACCAGGTTGGCCTTGGTGTTGCTGCGCCGGACGCGGTAGACGACCGAGACGGTGATCCGCGACTCGTCGGCCGGGGCGGCCTCCGCGCGGACCTCCTCCAGTTCCACCCGCGGCTCGTGGTCGCGGACGGCCACGGCGATGGAGTGCTCCAGGTCGCGCAGGTTCTGCACACTGCCGGGCGCGAACACCAGTTCCTGGGCGCGGGTGCCCAGTTCCGGCCGCATGACCCGCTCCCCGACACCGGTGAGCAGCAGCGCCCGCAGGCAGTGCTCGATGCTCTCCTCGCCGACCGCGTAGCCGAGCCGTCCGGACGCGTCGGGCAGGATCGGGAACCGCCAGCCGGTCCCGAGGAACTCCTCGCTCATGCCGTCCTCGCCTTCTTGGCCAGCACGGCCGGGGTGAGCGGCGGGGCCGGCGGGCCGGTCGGCCCGGCGGCGGAGGGGTGGGTGTGCGCGTTGAACGCCTGGAGCAGCGCGTTGCCGAGCACGAGCGGTTCGGTGGCGCCGCCGCCGAGGTCGATGGCGGGCGAGTCGACCGTCACCTTCGGCGCCTTGAGGGTGATCTCGCCCTGCGCGGTCACGGTGACGCCGCCGCCCTCGGCCGCGGTGATCCGGATCGCCTTGCCCTCGTCGTCCAGCTCCACCACGTGTCCGGCGGCGGAGGTGATCCGTACGGCGGCCTTGGACGGGGTGTCGTCGAGGACCACTTCATGGCCGTGCCGGGTCCGGATGGTCTTCTGGTCGCGGCCTTCGGTGCGGGCGGTCGGCGGCTTGTCCTCGCCGTTGTAGAGGCCGCCCAGGACGATCGGGTACCGCATGTCCCCGTGGACGAAGGCGACGAGCACCTCGTCGCCCTTCTCGGGGACGAACACCGAGCCGTAGCCGCCTCCCGCGTACGGCTGGCTGACCCGGACCCAGTCGGTGACGGTGGTGTCGTCGAACCACGGGAACCTCAGCTTGACCTGGCCTTCGTCATTGCCCTCGTTCTCCACGACGAGCGCTTCGACGACGCCGTAGTAGCGCTTGTCGGCGGAGCGGGCGCGTGGCGTGCCCCTCATGGTCACTGGTCCCCCTGATGGATCCGCCGTGCGGTGAACTGGGTGAAGAAACCACTGGTGTTGAGGGTGTGCTCGACCCGTTTGACGAAGTACGTGCCCGAGAAGCGGCGGCCGAGGCCGTAGATCTCCAGGTTGTCGCCGGGTCGCAGCTCGGGCAGGCCCGCCACCTTGCCCGTAGCGGTGATGAACTCGTAGGCCCGCTCGCGCAGCAGGCTGATCGCCAGTTCCCGGGCCTCCTGATCGCTGCCGACCGGGGCGTCGACCACGACCTCCTGACGGCCCTGGAGGGTGGACTCGGCGACCTGCGGTCCGCTCTGCCCGTCGGCCGTGTTCTGCCCCGCCGGCAGGTTCTCGGCGGTCGCGGTGAACGCGATCGCCTGCTTGGTACGGGGGTCCCAGCCCCGCACGGTGACCTTGCTGACCTGCTGGGACACCGTCAGCGTCGGGGTGAACTCGATCAGGGTGGGGATCAGTCCCCGGGGCTGGTCGGTGGGGCCGGTGCTCAGTCCGGGTGCGTACGCCAGCCGGTACACCCGGATCGGGCGGCCGTCGCGGCCGTCGGTCGGCCGGACGAAGTACAGCGTGTCCTCGCCGTCCTTCGGGTCCGGCAGGATGTAGCAGTCGAAGTCGAGCCGCTTGGCCCGCTCCAGCAGGAACGTGGCGTCGTCCTGGTTCTTCTGCACCACCAGGTCGTGCGTGGGGCCCTCCCTGGTGACCTCGATGCGCAGGTGGTTGCGCTGGGCGATCTGCTCGGCGATGCGCCAGTCGGGCAGATGGCGGTAGATCTTGGTCTCGTTCTCGGTGGGCTTGCGGTCCTTGAGCCGCAGCAGCCCGTCCACACCGCTGATCTGGACGGTGGGCGACGCCCCGTCGGTGAACTTCGGGCTGAGCGTGGAGATGGTCCCGGTGGCCACGGTGAGCAGCCTGTCGGCGTAGCCCAGCCGGACCGACACCCGGCCGCCGAGCCTGAAGCGCGGCGAATCGCTGTGCTTGAACCGCAGGCCCACGTCGTCCCAGTTGTTCAGGGTCAGGTCGAAGCCGGACATCTCGTCGAGGTCCCGGTTCACCTTGATGTCGATGATGTCGTTCTTGGTGGACGGGTCCATCTCCAGGCCCTCGACGCGCACGTCGAACTCGGGCGCGTACCGGTCGGGCGACGCCACTTCGGGCGTGGGGGTGCTCATCGCGCGCTCCTCACGCCAGCCGGGGCACGGTCAGCACCCGCCCCGGCCGCAGGTCCCGCGGATCGCTGATGCCGTTGGCGCGCGCCAGCTCCCGCCAGGCGTCGGGCCGCCGGTACAGCGCGGCGGAGATGGAGCTGAGCGTGTCGCCGCGGCGCACCACATAGCTCTTCTCCACCGTGGGCGACGAGCGCGGTGTCTCGGCGACCTGCGCGGCGGCCGGGCGGAACTCCTTGAGCGAGAGGTCCAGCATGGCCCGCAGCGGCACGCCGTCCGGCCGGAACAGCTGGTAGTTGACGTCCAGCTTCTCCACCACGCCGGTGAAGACCTCCTCGTCCCAGACGAACCGGACCACCGGCGGCGCGTGTTCGCGGCTGTCGGGCCGCAGCAGGTTCCGCACCGCGTCCACGTACGCCTTCCGTACGTTCTCCAGGGTGTCGGAGGTGTCCACCAGCGCCTGGACCGTCAGGGTCTCCGTGCCGCCGCGGACGTACTGGAGGGGCGGTGTCTCCAGGCCGGGGATGGTGATCTCGGCGAAGGTGTTGCTCTTGCTCAGCTTGTAGTCGGTGGGGTTGAACCGCAGCGGGATCCGCCGCTGCCGCTCGTCGGCGATCACCGGCCGGACGATCTCCAGCCGCGCCCGGGCGGCGCCCTGACGGGCGAAGGACACCGGCGTCACGCTCATAGTGCCTCCTGGTTCGCTTCTCCGCGGCAGCGGCTCATGTCACCGTCGCCCGCGCGGCGCAGAGGTGCGGCTTTCGTCACCGTCTGCAGCCCGGCGGCCGCGCGTGCGACGCTCACAGAGGCCCCTCCCCGTCGCCGAAGCCGCGTTCGGCCCTGGTGTGCTCGGCGCGTGCGCACTGGTCCTCGTACAGCTTCGCCCAGGCCTGGATGTGCTTGTTGAACAGCTTCGTGAACACGGCCCCGTCGTCGCCGTCCACCTGGAACCGGACCTCCAGCTGGTGAATGGTCACCTTCGGCACGTCGGTCACCTCCCCTCGCCCAAGCGCGGCAAGGCGTTCGCCGCGGCGTCCTGCAAGACCTTCGTCAGTCCCTCGTGCGCGATCTCCAGCGACTCGACGGCGATCGCGTTCTGCTCCGCGTGCAGGTCGGGACCGCTCCACTTGGCGGCGAGCCCGCCGTGGAAGGCCCATGCCGCGCCGGGCACCCCGTCCGGGCCGAGCACGATCACCGCGCCGTCGCGGCGGGCGCCCAGCGAGTCGGCGAGCCCCGCCTGGTACCAGGCCCACAGCCCCGGGTCGCGCACCACCCCGCGCTTGAGGGTGATCCGGTTCCACGAGTGGCGCAGCGGCAGTTGGTGGACCGAGTCGTTGCGGCCACCCTCCGGGTAGCTGGTCACCTCCAGCTGCGCGCCGAGCCCGGTGATCTCCTGGAAGGCGCCGGACGCGGCCAGCGGGAGCAGCAGCGCCTGCGCGGGCGGCAGATACGCGTCGCCGGGGTCGAGGGTGACCAGGAAGCGGTATTTGGGCAGTGGATCCAGGGTCATGCCTCGATCACCTCCAGACCTCGGTCCTGGCCGAGGACGAGACGCAGCCGGATGAACTCCATGGGGACGGCCGGGGCGACCTCGATCTCGCAGACCAGCTGCCCCGGGTCCTGCTCGGGCGGGTTGTTGGTGTCGTCGCACACGACCCGGAACGCCTGCTCGGGCCGGTCGCCGGCGAGCGCCCCGCCCCGGAAGGCCGACAGGAGCACGGAGGTCAGCGCCCGCACCAGGGTCAGCCGCAGCTCGGGTGAGTTGACGTCGAACACCAGGGGGCTCGCCACCCGCCGGATCGCGCGCACCAGCAGGTGCACCAGCCGGCGGTGCGCGATGTAGCGGGTGCCCGGGTCCGGGGACAGGGTGCGCCCGCCCCACACCATCAGCCCCCGCCCGCGGGTGCACCGGATCAGGTCGATCCCCGCGTCGAACAGCCGGACCTGCTGCGGCTCGGGGTACTCGGCCGCGAGGTCGACCGCCTCCAGGATCACGGCGCCCGCGGGGGTGTGGTGGGCCCCGCGCTCGCCGTCGAGGCGGGCGATCACGCCCAGGACGTGTCCGGACGCCGGGACGGTCCGCAGGGCATGCCCGTCGGGGGTGCGCAGCGGCGGGTGGTAGACGGCGGCGCAGCCCAGCAGCCGGGTGTCGCCCGTGGCCGCCAGGGAGCCCACCCAGCCGACCGCCTCGTCCACGGAGACCTGCCCGGGCGGTACGTCCAGGACCGCCAGGCGGTCGTGCAGGGGCGCGACGCTCCGCAGCAGTTCGAGCACCACCTCGGTGTGGGTGTCGCCGGTCAGGTCCGCGCCGAGGTCCGGCAGCGCCACCAGCGCCGGTTCCGGGAGTTCGGCCTGGAGCGCCACGGCGTCCGTGTACTCGCCGCGGCCGGGCGCCGCGTCGGTGCCGCCGTCGAGCGTCAGGTCCCAGGACATCGAGATCGGGCCGGGCCGTCCCGGTGGCGGTGGCGGCCCGTCCGGGACCAGCCGGATGTAGCGGGAGGCGGTCAGCCGGTCGGCCAGATCGGCGGGCGGCAGCCCGGAGAAGGTCTCGGGCGCCTCGCCGGGCATCATGACCCGCACGCCCACGCCGGCCGGCCCGGCGACGGTGCTGGCCTGGTAACGGATCGCGACCCGCCCGCCGTTGGCCCAGGCTCCGGGGCTGGTGGCGACCACCTGGTAGCCGGTGGCGGCCAGGCCGCTCAGCGGACCGGCGGTCCACCGTGTCCGGGCCGTGGTGGCCGGCCCGGACACGCGGAGCACCCAGGCGGTGCGGCCGCCGTTCTCGAAGAAGCCGCGCAGCGCGTACGGGGTGGCGAAGGCGCCGTCCGGCGGTCCGAAGGCGCCCACGACCTCGTTCCAGCTCTCCACGCGCACCGGAGTGGAGAGCGGGCCCCGGCGGAGCCGGCCCAGGAACGCCGCCACGTCCGTGCGCATCGGCTCCGCGTCCAGGCCGCGTGGCCGATGTGTCAGGGACACCCCGGGGAGCGCTTCTGCGGCCATGTCAGACGTCGATCTCCAGCTTCTCGACCGCCAGGACGAGTGTCTCCATGGCGATCTCGTTCTTGGTGGCGCTCAGCGTCGGGCCGGTGTACTTGGTCGGCCAGCCGCGGTCGAAGTTCCAGCGCATGGTTTCGTTTCGGTTCTCGTCCAGCAGCACGATCGAGCCGGAGGTGCGCCGGACCTTGCCGTTGAGCGCTTCGACCACCCAGTTCCAGAAACCGACGTGGCCGGTGATGCCGCGCTTGAAGGTGAGGTTGGTGAACTTCTTCAGCCCCGGGATCTTGCGGACGGTGATGTCCTCGCTCCCGGTGCGGTACTCGATCGGCGGGATCTCCAGCTCCAGGCCGCTCACCTCGGTGAAGGACCCGCTCACCGCGACGCCGTCGTCGCTGACGTTGGTCACGATGATCTGGAAGTTGTATGACGCGTAGGGATCGTCCCTGGTCACGGGCGGCATGGTGGCCTCTCCTCGGTCCTTCGTCGGGCGCTCAGGCGAGCTGGGTCTCGCGGGTCTTCTGCTGGATCCGGAAGATCACGAACTCCGCCGGGAAGACCGGAGCGACACCGATGGCGCAGATCAGCCGACCGTTCGCCAGGTCGTCCTCGGTCATCGTGGTGCGGTCGCAGGCGACGAAGAACGCCTCCTCGGGGGTGGTGCCGGCGAGCGCGCCGCTGCGCCAGACGGTGGTGAGGAAGTTGGTGACCGTCTGGCGGACCAGGGCCCACAACGCCTCGTCGTTCGGTTCGAACACCACCCACTGGGTGCCCTCGTCGATCGACTCCTCCAGGTAGAGGAACAGCCGCCGGACGTTGACGTACTTCCACGAGCTGTCCGAGGAGAGGGTGCGGGCGCCCCAGACCCGGTGGCCCATCCCGGGGAAGAACCGCAGCGCGTTGATGCCCTTGGGGTTGAGCAGGTCCTGATGCCGCTTGGTGATGTCCTGGGCGATGCCGTCGGTGAGCCGGATGCCCCGGATGACGGCGTTGGCCGGTGCCTTGTGCACCCCCCGCTCCACGTCCACGCGCGCGTAGATCCCGGCCATGTGGCCGGAGGGCGGCAGCTCGACGTCGCGGCCCGTCGAGGGGTCGCGGGCGACCAGCCACGGGTGGTAGAGCGCCGCGTACTTGGTGTCGAACGGCTCACGGAACGCCTGGACGCCCTCGATGTCCAGGCCGTCCTGCGGGTCGAGGATCGCGAACCGGTCCCTGAGCAGTTCGCAGTGGGTCACCAGGGCCGATTCGACCGTCCCGGACCACATGCCCGGCACCGCGCAGACGGCCACCTCGTCGATGTCCTCCAGCGCGGCGATGCCGGTGCGCTTGCCGCTGCCGCCGTCCTCGCCGACGAAGTCGGCGACGCTCAGGCTGCCGTAGGCGTCGTCCCCGTCCGCCAGCGTCAGCCAGGATCCGACCGCGGGCACGGGGAACTTCGCCGGGTCGGTGGACAGCGCGGCCAGGGCCGTCGCCCGCACCAGCCGTGAGCGGTCGGCCAGGGTGGTCACCAGGTTCGCCGGGGCCTCGCCGGTGAGCCGGAGGTTGCGGTGGGTCTCCGTCACCACGGTCCCCGACGGCTCGGTGAACCGGGCGTCCACCTGGGCCTCGACCAGGTGCAGCCGGTCGGTTTCGAACAGCGTCCCGGGCACGTTCGCGTCGAGTGTGACCACGTCCGCGGCGATCGAGCGGACGGAGCGGATGGTGAGGGCGGTGCCGTCGTCGAGCTGGACGACGGCGCCCTCGTACAGCCGGCTCGCGCCGCCGATCCGCAGCGTCGGCCCGGCCGAGGTGTTGCCCCGGCGCACCCGGCGCACCACCAGCCCATTGCGCCACGCCTCGTGGGCCGTGCCGGACGGCAGGGTCAGCGCGACCTTCCCGTCGGCGGGTTGGCCCGCCTGGACCTTGAACCGGCCGGAGCCGATCTGCACCCACAGGTCGCCCGGCAGGTCGTCGGGGTCGAGCCCGGCCACCGCGGCGACCTCGACCATCTCGCTGTCCGCGGTGGCGTCCGCGGTCAGCCGCGTGACGAACAGCCCGCCCTCCTGCGGGTCCGGCAGCACCGGCAGCGCGGCCGAGGCCATCGGCTGGATCCGCACCTGGACCCCGCCGCCCCATGAGCCGGGGCTGACGGCGGTGAACTCCAGTGTCTCTTCCGCGCTGCGCTCCCCCACCTGTACGTAGTCGCCGCGGCCCGTCCTGACCTCCGCGGTCAGCGCGGCGTCCAGTTCCACCCGGTGGGCGGTCGCGTCGTAGGCGGCGACACCGGCGGTGTGGATCACCTGCTGGTCGTCGCCCCGGAAGATCTGGATCTGCTGCCCGACGCCGGAGAACCCGATCAGGTGGCCCAGTTCCAGGCGGGTCGCGCCCTTGGCGGCGTCGCCGGCGACCGGGCTCACCAGGCCGTGGCCCATCACTTCGGAGGCCGGCGTCGCCTGCCTGCTGGCGACCCGCTTGACGTACAGCCGCTGACCGCCGTTGTCGAAGAAGCCCTTGACCGCCAGCGGGAACAGCCACCAGCGGCCGCCTTCCCTGGGGTCGTTCGCCCAGGTGTCCCGGACCAGGGCGTCCGGCTCGGGGAGGAACCCGCCGAACGTGTTCTGGAACTCCAGGAAGTTGGTGACCAGCTTGGGCTTGCCGGTGTACGGACCGCGTACGGTGACCCCGGCCATGCCGGCCGTACTGGTGCTCACCCCCGCGATCGGCCGTGGGCCCGCATCGATCTCCTCGATGTAGACCCCGGGGCTCAGATACTCCGCCATGGACGGCTCCTCACTGCTCGCGGATCTCTATGACGTGCCGGCGCTCGGTGTCCTGGGGCAGCCGCACGACCAGGGATCCGGACCGGCCCGGCCGATCGAGGGCCAGCAGGCGGAACGTCTCCTCGACGGCGTGCTCGTCGGCCTTCTCGCCCTCCCACCGCAGGGCCAGCCGGAAGGCGCCCGCGGCGTCGGACAGGGTGCGCTCGTGCCACGGCGTCAGGTCCCGGCTGGTTCGGCCCCGGGCCTCGACCAGCGCGTTCGCGATCGGCGCCCCCGTGGCCGCGTCGACCACTGCGCCGTGCACCGTGCGCAGCCCCGGCGGGTAGGGGTAGGAGACGCTGGGCAGCAGCCGCACCAGACGCGGCTGGGTCGCCACCGCCGGCGGGTGGGCGTCGTCATGCGGGTGGACCAGGAACTCGACGCCCACCAGACCGGCCGAGAACGGCTCCCCGTCGGCCGGGTACAGCGGCTGGTAGCCGGCGGCCGCGAAGCGAGCCCGGTGGCGCCGCGGCCGGGCCGCCCACGGCTCGGCGCACCTGCCGAGTCCCGGGTAGGCGAAGGCGGCGCTGGGGGTGCGCACGGCCACCTCGTCCAGCGGCACCCAGGCGCCGTCGTCGAACCGGTCCAGGTGGACCGTCACCCCGGCGCCGCGCACCCGCCCGGCGTGGTCGTCGAACGGGATGAACCAGGCGGGACTGTGCAGCGTCGAACGGGTCAGCGGCAGGAAGCGGCTCATGGCATCGCCGTCCCGCCGATGACCCGGCTGTGCACCGGGCGGACCGCCGTTTCGACCGCGGAGTCCAGGTTGACCACGCGGACCTCGTAGTTCAGCGACAGCCGGTACGGCTTCTGGATCGCGTACCAGACCCAGGACTTCTGGTCCAGGGTGAGCGGGGTCAGGCTCAGGTGCAGCGAGTCGGTGCTCGCCGCCAGGCTGCCGGACAGCCGCGTGCCGTCCAGGATCGCGTCGTCGTAGAAGGTCTGCATGGCCCGTCCGAGCATCCGGTGCTGGGTCTCCTGGTCTCCGCCCCAGGGGGTGATCAGGTACCGCAGCAGCAGAGCCATCGGCGGCTTGCGGGTGGTCGGTGGGTCCGGCGGCTGGGAGCGCACCGGCGGCCGGTTGCGCGAGGTCGGGTCCTCGGCGATCTCGTAGAGGAACACCGTGAGTTTCGGCGGCGGTGTCTGGACCGTCTCGGAGAGGTCGTTCAGCTCCGCGATCGGCGGTTCCACCTGGCTGAGCCCGCGCAGGGCCTGGGTCAGGGTCTCCACGACGACCGTCGAGACGTCGGCGATGACGCCGAAGTCACCCATGCGCGTCCTCCTCCCCGGCTCCGCGCCCCGAAAGCGGGCACGGGGAGCATGCCGGGCCCGGCGTGGCCGGACCGCGATGGGCGCATCACGCGAACGTCACCGGCGCGTTCCGGGGCCGGCCCGCGTTGACGTAGCCGGACACGCGCCGACAACGCCGAGGTGACACGGGGCAGGGCATATTTTCCCTTTATGGAGATCCCCTCAGACCGGACCGGCGTGCTGATCCTCCGGGTGTGGGTGGAAGGTGACGGGCCGGACGGCTTCCGGGCACGCATCGTGCCGACGGGCGGCCCGCGGCAGGCGCCCCCCACCGCGGTGAGTGCGGTCGACGATGTGCTCAGTGCCGTGCGGGCGTGGCTCGATCAGATACTCGAACCGGACGGGTGACGTTCCCGCGACGCTCCGGTGATGCCCAGCCATTTAACGTCGTTTATCCGAAAGGCCGGATACACGATCATGACTTGCTCGTAACATGGCTCCCGGGCATCCCGATCGCTTCGCCGGCATGGGATGGGTCGCTGAAGCCACGATCGCCCCGGGGGGCCGATGAGCGCAGAAGGCCATGTCATCACCTTGAGACTGCTGAAGGGCTTCGCGCTGTCGGTCGATCACAAGCGCGTTCCGCTCTCTTCCAGCGCCCAGCGCCTCCTCGCGTTCCTGGCCCTCCAGGACATGCCACGGACCCGGACCTATGTGGCCGGCACGCTGTGGCCGGACGTCACGGCCTCCCGCGCCAACGCCAACCTCAGGTCGTCCCTGTGGCGCGCGACGAGAACGGGCCACCACATCATCGAGGCGTCCACCCAGGAACTGGCGATCTCCAAGCACATCGACGTGGACCTGCACACGGCGGCCCAGCGCGCGCACCGGTTGCTCGACATGTCATGCCCGTGCGACGACATCCTCTCCGCGCAGACGCGGGCCGACCTCTCGGCCGACCTGTTACCGGAGTGGTCGGAGAACGAGTGGGTGCTGATCGAGCGGGAGCAGTACCACGAACTGCGGCTGTACGCCCTGGAGGCGATGACCGAACGGCTGACGGCGATGGGCCGCCACGGCGAGGCCGTCGCCGCCGGGCTCGCCGCCGTACGCGCGGAACCCCTGCGGGAAAGCGCTCATCGCGTCCTGATGAACGCGCATCTGGCCGCCGGCAACAGGGGCGCGGCGATGTTGCAGTACGAGCAATGCCGTCGCGTCCTGCTCGACGAGCTGGGTCTGGAGCCCTCCCGGACGCTGCGGAGCCTGGTGTCGCCCCACCCGGAGGCGGGTACGCCGAACCCCCCGGCGCGCCGGGTCGGGCCGGGGCCTCAGAGGGCCACCGGAAGCTCCGCCCTGAGCCACCGCTGATCGACACCGTCGGCCGCCGTGCGCAGCATGGCTATGGCCTGGTCCAGCAGCGGGTTCGGGTCCGCGGCGCGGCGGACCGCGGAGACCCTTCGCACATGGGAGGGGTCGGCGAGCCGGATCACATGGACGTCCGAGGACTCGATCATGGCCAGCTCCGGGACGATCGCGATGCCCAGGCCCTTGCGGACGAGTTCGAACGGCAGGTTGTAGTCGTTGGTGCGGAAGAGCACATCCGGGTGGAAGCCGGAGGCCGCGCAGATCCGGAACAGCGAGCGGGCCGCGTCCGTGTCCTCCAGGAAGCAGATCCAGCGCTCATCGGCCAGCTCGCTGATCTGCACCCGCTTGCGGTGCGCCAGCCGGTGGCCGGTGGGCAGCAGCAGATACAGCGGCTCCTCCAGGAGCAGCGTCAGATCCAGATCGCTCTGCCAGCTGCTGTGCGGCACCGTGCCGTATTCGAAGACGACGGCGAGGTCCAGCCGTCCGTCGAGGACGGCGGGCACCGTGACCGGGGGATCGCCTTCCTGGTAGCGGATGTCCACGTCCGGGCGGTCGCGCAGGAAGGCGGCGAGCAGCGCGGGGACCAGCTTGAAACCGGCCGACCAGAAGCTGCCCAGGTGGAGCCGGCCGCGCTGGGCCGAGGCGAACGAGCGCATCTCGTCCTCCGCCGCCTCCAGATCCGCGAGCAGCCGGGTGGCGCGGCGCGCCAGCTGGATGCCCGCCGGGGTGGGCCGCACACTGCGCGGCGTGCGCTCGAACAGCTTGACGCCCACGGCCCGCTCGATGGACGAGATCTGCTGGGACACGGCCGATGGCGTGAAACCCAGCTTTCTGGCGGCCGTCCGGAGGGAGCCGGTGGCCACCACCTCACGGAGGGCCAGGAGCTGCGTCGGGGTCAGCATCGCCCGAACTTAACGCCTGGGGCTCCAGGAACACCATGGCTCGTCACCCCCGGCTTTTCCGGCGGACCCGCCGCCGGCCCGCCTGACGTGGCGGGCGGCCCCCCGACCGGGAGCGCCGAGCATCAGTTCAGCTGAACAACAGGGCCGCCAATGCTCATCCTGAACGACCTTGCGCCGAGGGTGGGCGTCCCGCACATTGTGGGGAACCAAATCCAGCCAACCCGATGGGAGAGGGGTCCCCATGGCCGTTCGACGTGCGCTGATGTCTCTCGTCCTGGCAGGGCTCGTGACCACGACGGCGTGCGGCCCGTCGGGCGGCGAGTCGAAGTCCGCCGCCCCGAAGCAGAAGGTGGACCAGCGGCTGCACGACCTGCTGCCCGCGAAGATCAAGAAGTCCGGCAGGCTGGCCGTCGCGCAGGGCAACAACTATCCGCCGCTGGTCTTCCTCGACAGCGACAACAAGACGGTCATCGGCATGGAGCCGGACCTGATGAAGGCCATCGGCGAGGTGCTGGGTGTCAAGGTCGAGTTCTCCCAGACCAGCTTCGACAGCCTGATCGCGGGCGTCCACGCCCACCGCTACGACCTCGCCATCCAGGCCATGCTGGACAAGCCGGAGCGGCGCGAGCACATCACCTTCGTCGACTACTTCAAGACCAGCAGCTCCGTCCTGGTGCACGCGCAGGACGCCACGGAGATCGGCTCGCTCGGCGATCTGTGCGGCAAGTCCGTGGCCGTGGAGCAGGGCACCGCCCAGGTCGACGACGCCAAGGCCCAGTCCGACACCTGCCGCAAGGCGGGCAAGCCGGCGGTGAAGACCCTGGTCTTCCCCGACACGGTCGGCTGTATCCAGGCCCTGTCCACCTCGCGGGCCGACGCCTTCGTCGGCGGCACCCCCACCGTCGTCTACCACGCCGGGCAGTCCGGCGGGAAGCTGAAGGAGGTGGGCAAGCCCTACCGCTACCTGCCGTACGGAATCCTGGTCGACAAGCAGGACACCGCGCTGGTCAAGGCCGTCCAGGGCGCGCTGAGCGAGCTGATGCGCAACGGCAGCTACCGGAAGATCCTGGGGACCTGGAAGCTGTCCTCCGGGGCCCTCGACCGCGCCACGGTCAACGGTGGTGCCGCATGAGCGGACACTCCCCGCGGTACGTCACCGAGGTGCGGAAACAGGACGGCGCGGGGCCGGAGCAGCCGGCCGACCGGGGCGTGCCGATCCAGGCCGTGCCCCTGCGTCACCCCGGCCGGTGGTGCGCCTCCGCCGTGCTCGTCTTCCTGGTGGTGTTCCTGGTCCAGGGCTGGGCGACCAATCCGCGCATGCAGTGGGGCGTGGTGGCGGAGTACCTCTTCGCCCCCGCGGTGCTCGACGGGCTGCGCACCACCGCCCTGCTGACGGTGCTCGCGATGGCCATCGGGGTGGTGGGCGGCGTCGTCCTGGCGATCCTGCGGATGTCGTCCAATCCGCTGCTGGCGGCGCTCAGCGGCTTCTACATCTGGGTCTTCCGCGGCACCCCGCTCCTGGTCCAACTGCTGTTCTGGTACTTCCTGTCCGCCGTCGTGCCCACGGTGGGGCTCGGCATCCCCTGGGGCCCGACCTTCGTCGAGGCCGACACCAACCAGCTCATCACCCAGATGACGGCGGCCGTGCTCGGCCTGGGGCTGCACGAGGCCGCGTACATGGCCGAGATCGTACGGGCGGGCATCGCCTCGGTGGACGACGGGCAGACCGAGGCGGCACACGCCCTCGGGATGACCCGACGCCAGACGATGCGGCGGATCGTCCTGCCGCAGGCGATGCGGGTGATCATCCCGCCCACCGGCAACCAGGCGGTGTCGATGCTCAAGACCACCTCTTTGGTGTTCGCCATCGCCGTACCCGAACTGCTGACCTCCGTCCAGGGCATCTACTCCCGCAACTTCGCCCAGATCCCGCTGCTCACGGTGGCCTGCGTCTGGTATCTCGTCGCCACCACCGTGCTCACACTGGCCCAGCGCTATCTCGAACGCGCCTTCCGGAAGGAGAGTTCGTCATGACGGCGACGGTGGTCAGGGCCGAGGGCGTCCGCAAGAACTTCGGGGACGTGGAGGTGTTGCGGGGCATCGATCTGCGGGTGGCCCAGGGCGAGGTGCTCTGTCTGATCGGCCCCTCCGGGTCGGGCAAGTCCACCTTCCTGCGCTGTGTCAACCATCTGGAGCGGGTGGACGCGGGCCGGCTGTACGTGCGCGACAGGCTGGTCGGGTACGAGGAGCGCGGCGGGAGGATCCACGAGCTCTCCGACAAGGCGGTGGCGCAGCAGCGGCGTGGCATCGGGATGGTCTTCCAGCGGTTCAACCTCTTCCCCCACATGACGGCGCTCCAGAACGTCATGGAGGCGCCGGTGCGGGTCGCCGGGGAGCGCAAGGAGGTGGCCAGGAGGCGGGCGCTGGGGCTCCTCACCCGGGTCGGCCTGGCGGACAAGTGCGACAGCTACCCCTCCCAGCTGTCCGGGGGCCAGCAGCAGCGGGTGGCCATCGCCCGGGCGCTGGCCATGGAACCCGAGCTGATGCTCTTCGACGAGCCCACCTCCGCCCTCGATCCCGAACTCGTGGGCGAGGTCCTCGATGTGATGCGGGCCCTCGCCCGGGACGGCATGACCATGATCGTCGTCACGCATGAGATGGGCTTCGCGCGCGAGGTGTGCGACTCACTGGCCTTCATGGACGGCGGGGTCGTGGTGGAGTCCGGCCCGCCCGAGGCCGTCATCGGCTCGCCCCGGCACGAGCGCACCCAGGCGTTCGTGCGCAAGGTCCGCTGAGACCTGCCCTTTCCGGTCAGCCGTTTCCGATCGGCCTGATCGCCTCTTTCTGATCGACCCGTAAGGAACCCACGTGTCCCGTGTCATCGTCCTCGGTGCCGGTGTGATCGGCGCTTCCGTCGCCTACCATCTGGCGCTGGCCGGCGCCGACGTCACCGTGATCGAAGCGGGCGGCCCGGCCGCGGGCACGTCCAGCGCGACCTTCGCCATGGACGTCACCCATCTCAAGACCCCCGTCAGCTACTACGAGTTCAACCGCCGCAGCGCCGCCCTCCACGCCGAACTGGCCGCGGAACTGGGCGGCGACTCCTGGCGCCACGCCGCGCCCACGGTGCAGTGGGCGAACACCGCGGCCGAACAGCGGTCGCTCCGGGAACGGGCCACCCGGCTGCGCTCCTGGGGCCACCCGTGCCGGTTCGCGGACCCGGCGGAGCTGCGCGAGCTGGCGCCCGCCGTGGACCCGAGCGCCTGCCCGGCGGAGGAGATCGTCGTCCACGAGGCGACCGCCTGGTACGACGCTCCCCTGTTCGTGCGCTCGCTGCTCGACCGGGCCGCCCTGCTCGGGGCGGACATCCACTACGGCCTGCGGGCCACCGCCCTGACACTCGACGGCGGCCGGGTGCGGGGCGTGCGGACCGGGTCGCGCCGGTGGGAGGCCGACTGGGTGGTGAACTGCGCGGGCCCGGACGCGGACCGGATCGCCGGTTTCGCGGGCGTACGCCTCCCGATGGAGCGCGTGCCGGGCCTGGTCGGCGAGACGACCCCGGTGCCCGAGGCCCGCCTGGAGGCGATCCTCACCACGCCCGAGGTGGATCTGCGGCCCGCGCCGGGCGACCGCGTCTGCTCGATCTCCTGGCCCATCGACGCGCTGCTGCCGCACGAGCCCGCCCCGGGCGACGGGCTCACGCCCCAGGAGCGGCTGCACCGCCAGGGGCAGCGCCTGATCCCCGCGCTGCGCTCGGCCCGGCTGGCCGGGGCACGGATCGGAGTCCGTCCCGTCCCCACCGACGGCCTGCCCCTGGTCGGCACCAGCCCGGCGGCCCCCGGGCTGTACAGCGTGGTGACCCACAGCGGCGTCAATCTGGCCCCGCTGCTGGGACGGTTGGTGGCGGGCGAGCTGAGCGAGGGCCGGCCCAGCGCGGAACTCGCCCCGTACCGGGTGACCCGTGACCCGGCGGCCACCGTGCAGGACGAGAGCCTGCACCGGATGAGCGGTGAGCGGGCCGCCCTTCAGACGGACGCCGGGGCGGGGGCGGCGCAGGTCTGAGGGAGCGTGGCCTCCCCCCGGCCGGCGTGTTCTTTCTGTTCCTCTGCCACCTGATCGTCGCGCCGCTCACCGGCCTTCGGCGGATGGGGTGACACGCCTTGCTGCCGCCGGCGCTGCGCCTCGGCGAGCGCCTGCCCCCAGGAGGGGTGACACATGGGGAACTCCCTTCATGGATGTCCACGAGCCAATGGGGATCAGGCTATTGACGCCCCGTGGCGCGCGCTTCTCGATTCCTGACCGGTATCCGGGGCCCGTGCTATCCGGGGCCCGTGCTCCGGGGGTTGCGGACGGCCTGCTACCGACCGAGCGCCGAGGACAGCCGTGCGGCGAGCGGGTCGCCGTCCAGGAAGCCGAGCAGCTCCTCGAGGGTCGGCCCGGTGGCGGGGCCGGGGCGGGTGACCGCGAAGGCGGCCGCGGCGTTGGCGCCCTCGGCGGCGGTGACCGGGTCGAGCCCGTGGCCGAGGAGGGCCAGGAAGGCTCCCGCGTGGGCGTCGCCCGCGCCGTTGCTGTCCACGGCGGTCACGCGGCGGCCGGGGAGGTGCAGGGGCTCACCGCCGGGCGGGACCAGCCGACAGCCGGCCGCGTCGGCCCGCAGGATCACCCCGGTGCGGGGGCCGAGCCGGGTGGCGAGCGCTGCCGCGGCCTCGTGGGCGTCGGGCAGACCGGTCAGCAGCCTCGCCTCGCGCTGGTTGCAGCTCACCCAGTCGCAGCGCGCCAGGACGGGGGCCAGGACCTCCTCGGCTATCTGGTCGACCAGGGGGCCCGGGTCGAGGAAGACCCGGGTGTGCTCCGGCAGCCGGGCGACGAGCGAGGCCAGGACCGGGCCGTTGACCGGGTAGGCGAGCCCGTATCCGGAGATCTGCACCATGTCGCCGGGGCGCAGCGCGGCGAGCACGGCGGTGGCGTCGGCCTCTGTGAGCCGGGCCTCCGCGCCGAGGCTGGTGGCGAAGGTGCGCTCGCCGCCGTCGTCGACGAGGGCGACGCAGAATCCGGTGTCCACCCCGGGGATCTGATCCAGCACCAGTCCGATGCCCTCCCGGGCGAGGTCCGCCCGCACCCGGTCGCCGAACGGCCCGGTGCCGTGGGCGCCCGCGTACAGGGCCGGCAGGCCCAGGCGGCGGGCGGCGGTGAGGACGTTGAATCCGCCGCCCGTGGTGAAGGCGGTGTCCCGGGAGACGGTGTCGCCGCCGCGTTCGGGCAGGGCGGGCACGCGCATCACCAGGTCGACGATGGCGTTGCCGGCCAGGACCAGCCGGCCGTCCGTGGGCTCGCTCATGAGATCTCCCGGGTGGCCGGGGCGGGCCGGACCTGCTGCTGGGGCCGCTGGTCGGCGGCCTCCTGGCGGACGCTGCCGTCCACCCTGCGCAGAATCGCGTAGACGGCGGCCGCGAGGGTCAGCGTCACCACCCAGCCCAGCCCGTTGGCGCCGATCCAGCTGTGCGCGAGCGGCCCGGAGAACCACACGTCGGCCGGGCCGGTGCTCGCCTCGGTGAACAGCAGGCCCACCACGATGGCCACCGCCCAGGCGGTCATCGCGGACCAGGCGACACCGCCCCGGAACCAGTAGCGGCTGGAGCGCCCGACGTCCATCAGGGCCGCGCCGTCGTACGACCGGCGGGTGAGGAGATCGACGGCGAAGACACCCACCCAGGCGTTGATCGGCACGGCGAGCAGGGTGAGGAAGGTGATGAACGGGCCGTAGAAGTCCTTGGCGATGAGGATGAAGTAGATGCCGCCCGCGAAGGTGACGACGACGTCCAGGCCGACGGCGAGGGTGCGCCGGACCCGTATGCCCAGGGTGATCATGGTGAGTCCGGCCGAGTAGACGGACAGGTGGTTGGAGAGCAGCAGCCCGCCGAAGGCGGCGATGAGGTACGGGATGGACATCCAGCTGGGCAGCATCGCGTTGATGGCCGAGACCGGGTCGGAGGCGGAGGCCAGCTCCGGCTCACCCGCGGCGAGCAGGGAGCCCAGCGAGATCAGCACGACGAGCGGAATGCCGGCGCCGAACGCGGAGGCGGCCACGAGCCGCCCGCCGGGGATCCGCCGGGGCAGGTAACGGGCGTAGTCGGCGCCGGTGTTGGCCCAGCCGATCCCGGTGCCGGCGGCGATCATGCCGACGCCCACGACCATCGCGCTCACCGATCCGAGCGGGGCGTGGAACACCTTGCCCCAGTCCACGGTGGCCGCGAGGAAGCCGATGACGACCACGTTGAGCAGGCCGAAGACATAGCTGGCCCACCTGTTGATCCACATGATGGTGGCGTGTCCGAGGCCGCTGATCAGCAGGGTGCAGCCGATGAAGACCAGCAGACAGACCACGGTGAGCACGGTGTTGCGCCGGATGCCGAAGGCGACGTCGAGCAACGCCAGCAGGGCGAAGGCGGCCGTGGTGGTGTTGATGGTCTCCCAGCCGAGCCGGCTCATCCAGGTGACCAGCGTGGGGCCCGCGTTGCCGCGGACCCCGAACACCGCCCGGGACAGCGTGAGGGCGGGCGCCCCGCCCCGCTTGCCGGCGATGCTGAGCGCGCCCACCAGGGCGAAGGAGCCGAAGGACCCGAGCACGGCCACGACGGCCGCCTGCCAGATGTTCAGGCCGCGGAAGCTGACCAGGGCCGCGCCCAGCGGCAGGCCGAGGATGCTGATGTTCGCGGCGAACCAGGTCCAGAACATCTGCCCGGCGTGGCCGTGGCGCTCGGTGTCCGGGACCGGCTCGATGCCACGGGTCTCCACGGAGCCCACGCGGTCGTTCTCTGAAGCCGCCATGGTGGTACCTGTCTTTCTTTACGGGGGGCGCTCCGGTGCGGGTGGCCGGCCGGGCGTGGGGTCATCGGGCCGCGTCGGCGCGCAGCGCGAGCAGGGCGGTGGCCAGCGGTTCCAGGTCGAGGCCGTTGACCGAGCGCAGGGTGGCGAGGGCCTCGGCGGGCAGCCCCGAGGCCCCGCTGACGGCCCCGGCGACGGCGCCCGCGATGGCCCCGATGGTGTCGCAGTCGCCGCCGAGGTTGGCCGCCAGCAGACAGGCCCGCCAGGGGGCGCCCTCGGCGAGGGCCAGGACGGCGAAGGCGGCGGGGACGGACTCCTGGCTGGCGACGCTGGTGCCGACCAGGTCGCAGAGGCGGTCCAGGGCCTGGTCCTCCGGCAGGCCGCGGACCAGGTCCACGGCCCAGCCGATGCGGGCGGCGATGTCGGCGCCGGCGACCCAGTGGCCGCGCTCGGCGCCGGCCTCGGCCGCCGTGACGGCCGCGGCGAAGGCGTCCTCCAGGTCGCCGCCGTCGATGCCCCGGCTCACGGCGGCGGCCACGGCGGCCGCCGAGGCGATGCCGATGCCGGTGTCGTGGGTGACCTGGCAGGCCGCCGCCACCCGGTCGACGAAGGGCTCCAGCGGGGTGGCGGGGAAGGCCACTCCGACCGGGGTGATGCGCATGGCCGCGCCGTTGGTGGACCCGGACCTGCCCGCCTCCTGGGGCGGTACGCCGCGGGACACGGCCTCCAGGGCGGCCTTGGTGGAGGGGCCGAGCAGGTCGAAGGAGCCCTTGGCCTTCATGGCACGCTCCCACTCCAGGAGTTCGTCCGCGAGCCGCAGCGGGTCGACGCGCCCGCCGGACTCGATCAGCAGCCGGCCGACGATGAGGGCCTGATCGGTGTCGTCCGTGACCGAGCCGGCGGGCATTCCGGCGCTCACCGGGTTGTCCGGCGGGCCGGGTTCGAAGTCGGTGACGGTGCCGAACCGGGCGGTGATCGCCCGCCGGGACATGATCTGGGTGGGCATGCCCAGGGCGTCCCCCATGGCCAGGCCGTACAGGGCGCCGAGCGCGCGGTCGTGCTGGTGGTTCATCCGGGCTTCCTGTCGGTGTGGGGGGTAGGTCGGGCGCTGGACGGGCTCACTGGACGGGCTCACTGGGGCGGCTCGCCGAAGCCGAGGTGCAGTTGGAAGCGGGCGGGGTCCAGCAGGCTGGTCACCTGCTCGACGACCCGGCCGTCCGCGCCGCGGCCGACCCGGCGGGTGCTGAGCCAGGCCTCTCCCTCCGGGCGGCGGAGCAGGGTCGCCTCCTCGGCGGCCAGCGGCCGCACGGACGCCCACTCGTCGCCGTGGGTGGCCCGCAGCCCGGCCGCGGCCAGCGTCTTGGTCAGCGAGCCGTCGAGGAGCCCGCCGACCGGGACATCGGCCAGCGCCGGGACCAGCGGCACCCTGCTGCGCTCCAGCGAGACGGGGGTGCCCTCCGGCAGCACGCGCAACCGGTCGAGCGCCATGAACTCGGCGCTGTCCAGTTCGAGTTCCTCCGCCAGCCGGGCATCGCGCACCGCTTCGAGGCGGAGCACCTCCGTGGTGATCCGGGCGCCCTGGTCGGCCAGGGCCCTGGTCCAGCCCAGGCTGTTGTCCAGCAAGCTGCCGTCGAAGGCGACGAAGGAGCCGACGCCCGCGTGGGTGGAGATCAGCCCTTGTCTGCTGAGCTCGTCCAGCGCTTGGCGGACCGTGGTGCGGCTGACCTCGAAGCGCCGGGTGAGCGCGTGTTCGCCGGGCAGCTTGCTGCCCGGCTCCAGGACGCCGCTGTGGATCTCACGGGCCAGAACGCGGGCGATGCGCTGATGCTTGAGGACCTGTTTAGGCATGACTGGAAGCTAGTCGTACATGTCCAGTCCTGTCTAGACCCGAAATTCCGGAGGAGATTCGGCCGGGTGGTGGCGGCCCTGTGCCACGGCTCCTTCTTCGGCATCGGCTCAGCCGTCGCCGGCCAGCCGTACGGACGTCTCGAGGAGCTGCGCGTGGACGAACGCCTGGGGCAGATTGCCCCTCAGCTGACGCTGCCGGACGTCGTACTCCTCGGCGAACAGCCCCGGCGGGCCACAGGCGGCCCTGGTGCGTTCGAACCAGCGGAAGGCGCCGACGGTGTCCCCCTGGTAGCGGGCGGCGAGGGCCATCATGAAGCCGCACAGCAGAAAGGCTCCCTCGGCCTCCCCCAGGGGCCGGTCGCCGTGGTCGAAGCGGTAGAGATAGCCGTCCTCGGACAGCCGCTCCTCGACGAACCGGCGCGTGCGCAGGCCACTGGGGTCGTCCGGGGGGAGGCAGCCGCGGGCGAGAGGCAGCAGCAGCGCGGCGTCCGGACCCTCGTCGTCCTCGGCCCGCGACCAGTGGCCCCGCGGGCTCAGGCAGCGACGGCGGGTCTCGCGCAGGATCGTGTCGGCGAGGCCCTCCCAGTCGTGCCCGGCCCGGCCCCGCACCGCGCGGGCCGCGGCGCGCAGACCGGCCACCGCACAGAGCCGTGAGTGGGCCCACCAGCGGTTCTCCAGCTCCCACAGCCCCGCCTCCGGGCGCAGCCAGTTGCGCTCGACGGCGTCCACGGCCACATCGAGGGCGCGGCGCGCGTCCGCGTCGAGCCGGTCGAGCCGGGCGGCGGCCGCGTACAGCTGCAGGATCTCGCCGAAGGCGTCGAGCTGGAACTGCCGGCCGGCGCGGTTGCCCACCCGGTCGGTGCCGCCCGGATAGCCCTGGAGGGGCAGAGAGCGCTCGTCCGCCACCGTGTCCCCGGTGACGGTGTAGGCGGGGCGCAGGCGGCACCCGTCCGCCAGGAGGTGTTCGGTCACGAAGCGGACGGCCGCGTCCAGGAGGGGATGGGCGCCGTGCGCCGCCACCGCGAGACCGGCGTAGCACTGGTCCCGGATCCACGCGAACCGGTAGTCGTAGTTGCGTTCGCCCTCGGCCCGCTCCGGGAGCGAGGTGGTGGCGGCGGCCACCATGGCGCCGGAGCTGCTGGTCAGCCCGTGCAGGATGGTGTAGGCGTGGCGGGCGTCGCGCGGGGCGGCCAGCGCGGAGCAGTCCGGTACGACATCGGCCCAGTGGCGTTCGGTGGCCTTCCACAGCCGGTCCGGGTCCAGTTCGCCGGTCTCCGCCCGGGCGCCGATTTCCAGGACGAGGTCGCGCGTTTCGCCGGAGGTCACCGTGAGGCGCGCCTCCAGCAGGCCCGACCGGCCGGGCGTGGCGTCGGCGGCGCCGGTGAGGCGCAGGTGCAGCCCGCCGCCGTGGGCCGACCAGGTGCCGCGCTCCTGGCGCAGTCCGGTCATCGGGTGGGCGCCGAAGCCGGGGCGGACGTCGAGCCGCAGCCGTACGCGGGCGTCACCGTGCACCGCCCGGATGCGGCGCAGCAGGAGCAGCCGGCCCCGGTCGGCGGGCACGGCGAGCGCCTCGCGGCACTCGATGACGCCGTCACCGGTGATCCAGCGGCCGACGTGGATGAGGGTGCCTTCCTCGTAGTAGCCGCCCCAGACATTCCAGTCGTCCTCGGGGCCGAGGACGTACTCCCCCGGGCCGCCGATCAGGGAGGAGAACACCGCGTCGCTGTCCCAGCGGGGCGCGCACAGCCACACCGTCTCGCCACGCGGTCCCACCAGGGCGCCGCGTTCCCCGTCTCCGAGGAAGGCGTACTCGCGGAGGGTCCACGGCGGGGACGCGTGCGCGGTGGGGGCTGGGTGGTTCATCCTCCTCCTTCCTCCGGGCCGGCGGCCGTGTCCGGCCGCCGGCCGACCCATGCGATCAGCGCGGCGCCCGCGATCAGCAGGGCGAGTCCGGTGAGCATGCCGTACAGGGGCGGTCCCGGGCGGGCGATGCCCGAGGTGATCAGCAGTGCTGTGGCGGCCGCGGGCGGGTGCTGGGCCTCGAGCAGCTCGAGCAGGAGCAGGGTCAGGCCCACGGCGAGCGCCTGAGCGCCGATCTGCGGCCAGGTGTCGTGCTTCTGCTCGACCACGGAGGGGTGCTGCCAGAGGCCGAAGACGGCCAGGCACGCCAGGCCGCAGGCGGTCGCCGCCGCGTGGCCCAGCGAGGAGTTGCGCAGCCGGGCCGCCTCGCTCTCCGGGTGGGCCAGCAGCACGTACGCCGTGGGGCCGAGCGTGGTGGTCAGCATGATCCAGCCGGCGCCCTGGCCGATCGCGCCCATGGCGGCCAGCAGCGCCGCCGAGGTCAGGAAGAGGCGTCTTCCGGCCGCCCACCTCCGGGACACCGCCGGCACCGTGGCCGGGGGCCGTGTCACCGGTCGGCCCTCCGGCTCCGCCGTGCCGCGGTGCCGGCGGCGAGTCCGGCCGGTACAGCCGCCGCGCGCTTGGGGGAGGTAACCGTGACCACACGGGGCGTGGCTGCCATCGGGCCCACCTCCTGCGACGTGACCTGCCGCGTCCGGTGGTGTGCGCTGCTCCCCGCGCCGCGCGGCAAGGAGGTCTTTTCGTCGTTCCGGCGCCCCGGGTACCCGGCTGGTGCTCGTCGAAGCCCCCAGGGCCTCGTACGGCGCGGGGGGGGCGGCGGAAGCTCACTCAGCCGGCAGCCCACCTTCCCGGGCGCGGACCCGGCCGACGCTGGTCAGGATCTGTGGCGAGAGGGTTTTGATCAGGGTGTTGGTCCAGCGCATCTGCCGCAGTGCCCGAGGGTGACATGCGGAGGCCAGGGCGAGGAGGTCGCCGTCCCTGGCGGCCTGCGCGGCCTGCGCGAGCATCTCCCAGTGGAGGGAGTTCCGCGCGGCGCCGAGGTGGAGATCCCGCAGGTCGCGCAGGAGCAGCAGGCCGGGCTCTGGCTGGTGGCCGAGCGTCTCGGCCGCTTTCTCCTCGATCGCCGACAGCGGGCCCGGGGCCGGGGCCGGGATCCGGGCGGTGTCCCGCGGGGGGCCGGCGAGGCTCAGGCCGTGGTCGCGGCCGGTGTCGGCGAGGCGCCTGAGGTGTTCGCGGGACCACTGGGCGAGGTCGGTGGCGACGTGGTGGACCTCGTGGTCGGCGCGGTGGCGCTCGGCCGCGGTGGTGAGTTCCCCGGCCAGGTGGCTCTCGCCGTGGTGGAGGGCGCGGAGGACGAGCTGGATGCCGTTCATGCCGTTCATCGGGCACCCTCCCCGCGCTCGCCCCCGGAGTGATGGTTCCGGGAGTGGTGGCCCGGGGCGTGTCGGTCCCGGGCACGGTGCTCCGGGAAGCGGTGGTCCGGGGAGCTGTGGTCCCGCGAGGCGTCGGCCCGCTGGGTGGCGAGCGCCGTGGGGCCCCCGGCGGTGGCCGGGGCGGCGTCGGCGCGGGCGGGGGCGGACGCGGTGGTGGTGGGCGCCGGTGCGCTGTGGCCGTCGCCGCGCTCCACCCGGCGGAGCGCGGCCGCGGCCGTCTTGAACAGCGGTTGTTTCGAGGCCGGGTCCGCCACCGCGATGTCCATCGCGTCCCCGTCGGAGTGCAGGAGGGACGCGGTTTGCACCCACCGCCGCACCGCCTCCGGCTCGACCCCCTCCGCCAGGAAGGTGTCGACCCGGGTGGGCCATTCCCCGTGCCGGTCGTATGGGGTGCGGCCGCCCCAGGGCTGCGCTATCCGGTCCACCGAAGCGTCCATGTCTGCCTCCAACGACCCCGGCGCCGCCCGGGGCGCGGGGCGTCACCGGTACCCGGTGGCGCCGGTCCCTAACGTCGCCGCATCCGACCCCCGAAACGCACCTGCCAGGCCGACAGCGAGATGGTTTGGGCTCACGCAACGCAGCCGGGGGCCTCCCCCTCGCAACTGCGGACGTATGATCGGCGCATGCACACCTACCGGATCGGGGACGCGGCCGCCCTGCTCGGTGTCAGCGTCGACACCGTCAGGCGTCTGGTCGACAGCGAGAAGCTGATCGCCGAGCGCGACGAGCTGGGACGCCGGATCATCCCGGGGCCGGCCCTCGCGGCGTACGCCCGGCAGACGCACCGGGCCGAGCGGGAGTCCACCGGCTCCTCGGCCCGCAACCGGTTCTCCGGGATCGTCACGGACGTGGTCCTCGGGGACGTGTCGGCGCAGGTCGAGATCCAGGCCGGGCCGTTCCGGGTGGTGGCGATGGTCAGCCGCGAGTCGGCCGATGAGCTGGCGCTGGAGCCCGGGGTTCCGGCGGTTGCCGTGATCAAGTCGACCAACGTGGTCGTCGAGAAGCCGTAGCCGAGTCCGTAGGACCTTGAGGGAGTGGATCTGATGACCCGTTCAGCACGCCGGACCCGCCGGATGCTCCGGATGACCGGCGCGGGTGCCGCCGTCCTGCTGGCCGTGAGCGCCTGCTCGTCGTCCGACTCGGACGACTCCTCGAAGGACTCCTCCACCCGGGGCTCCGCCGCCTCGGACGAGCTGTCCGGCGAGGTGACGGTGTTCGCCGCCGCCTCGCTGAAGGAGAGCTTCACGACGCTCGGCGAGCGGTTCGAGAAGGAGCACCCGGACACGAAGGTCACGTTCAGCTTCGGCGGCAGCGACAGCCTCGCGGCGAGCATCACCGGCGGCGCCCCGGCCGATGTGTTCGCCGCCGCCAGCCCCAAGACCATGAAGATCGTGACGGACAAGGGCGACGCGGTCGGCACCCCGGCCACCTTCGTGCGCAACCAGCTGGAGATCGCCACCCTGCCGGGCAACCCCGACAAGGTCTCCTCCCTGAAGGACCTCACCAGGTCCGGCCTGAAGGTCGTGCTGTGCGACCGGACGGTGCCGTGCGGTGCCGCCGCGCAGAAGGCGCTGGACGCCGGCGGCCTGAAGCTGACCCCCGTCTCCTACGAACAGGACGTGAAGTCGGCCCTCACCAAGGTGGTGCTGAAGGAGGCCGACGCCGCGGTCGTCTACAAGACCGATGTGAGGGCGGCCGGGGACAAGGTGGAGGGCGTGGAGTTCCCCGAGTCGGCCAAGGCCATCAACGACTATCCGATCGCCCTGCTCAAGAACGCGCGGAACGCCGAGGTCGCCAAGGCGTTCATCGCGCTGGTGCGGTCCGCCGAGGGCCAGAAGGTCCTGGGCGGGGCCGGGTTCCTCGAGCCGTGACCCCGCTCGACGAGACCGGCGCCGCGGCCGGCCCCCGCACGGGCGGCCGGCGGCGCCGCCGCGCCCGCGGGGGCGCCCCGCCGCCCCTTCTGCTGCCCGCGCTGATCGGCCTGGCGTTCCTGACCCTTCCGCTGCTCGCGCTGCTGGTCAGGGCCCCCTGGCGGAGCATGCCCGACCTGCTGACCAGCGCCGAGGTGTGGCAGGCGCTCCAGCTGTCCCTGGTCTGCGCCACGGCGGCGACCGCGGTGAGCCTGGTGATCGGGGTGCCGCTGGCCTGGCTGCTGGCGCGGGTGGAGTTCCCCGGGCGCGGCCTCGTGCGCGCCCTGGTGACGCTGCCGCTCGTGCTGCCCCCGGTGGTGGGCGGGGTGGCCCTGCTCATGGCGCTCGGCCGCAACGGCGTGGTGGGGCACTGGCTGGACGACTGGTTCGGGATCACCCTGCCGTTCACCACCGCCGGGGTCGTGGTCGCGGAGGCGTTCGTGGCGATGCCGTTCCTGGTCATCAGCGTGGAGGGCACGCTACGGGCCGCCGACCCCCGCTACGAGGAGGCGGCCACCACGCTCGGCGCCTCCCGCTTCACCGCGTTCCGCCGGGTCACCCTGCCGCTCATCGCCCCGGGCATCGCGGCGGGCGCCGTGCTGGCCTGGGCGCGGGCGCTCGGCGAGTTCGGCGCGACGATCACCTTCGCCGGCAACTTCCCCAGCCGTACGCAGACCATGCCGCTGGCCGTGTATCTCGCCCTCCAGAACGACCCGGAGGCGGCGATCGCGCTCAGCCTGGTCCTGCTGGCCATGTCGATCGCGGTCCTGGCGGGGCTGCGGGACCGCTGGATGGCCGCCTCGTGACCGACACCCACAAGTCCGCGCGGCAGGCCGCCGGCTCCCCCGGCCCGGCCGGCGAGGGGCTGGACGCCCGGCTGGTGGTCGAGCGCGGCGCCTTCCGCCTCGACGTGGCGCTGACGGCCGCGCCCGGGGACGTGGTCGCCCTCCTGGGCCCGAACGGCGCCGGCAAGACCACCGCCCTGCGCGCCCTCGCCGGACTCCTCCCGCTCGCCGACGGCCATCTGCGGCTGGACGGCGCCGAGCTGGACCGTACGCCGCCCGAGTCCCGCCCGGTCGGCGTGGTCTTCCAGGACTATCTGCTCTTCCCCCACCTCACCGCGCTCGACAACGTGGCGTTCGGACCGCGCTGTCACGGCGCGTCCAAGGCGGAGGCGCGCGCCCAGGCCGCCGGCTGGCTGGACCGCATGGGCCTGGCCGGACACGCCTCCGTCAAGCCCCGCCGCCTCTCCGGCGGCCAGGCCCAGCGCGTCGCCCTCGCCCGCGCCCTGGCCACCCACCCCCGGCTGCTGCTCCTCGACGAGCCGCTCGCCGCCCTCGACGCCCGCACCCGCCTCGATGTCCGCGCCCAGCTCCGGCGCCACCTGGCCGACTTCGAAGCGGTCGCCGTGCTGGTCACCCACGATCCGCTGGACGCCATGGTCCTGGCCGACCGCCTCGTCGTCGTCGAGGACGGCCGCATCGTCCAGGAAGGCGC
This sequence comes from Streptomyces sparsogenes, assembly GCF_001704635.1. GTDB lineage: Bacteria > Actinomycetota > Actinomycetes > Streptomycetales > Streptomycetaceae > Streptomyces > Streptomyces sparsogenes. Next base: position 108,649 of record NZ_MAXF01000191.1, read on the forward strand.
GCCCTCCGACATCGCCCGCCACCCGCGCACCGACTACATCGCCCACCTGGTCGGCCTCAACCTCTACCGGGGGCAGGCCCTGGGACACACGGTCCATGTCGACGGCGGGGCCGGGATCACGACCGTCGAGGACCTCACCGGCCCGGTGTTCGTCGCGTTCCCGCCGAGCGCCGTGACCCTGCACCGGGACCGCCCGACCGGCTCCAGCGCCCGCAACCTCTGGCGCTGCGAGGTGGCCGGCCTGGAGACCCACGGCGACCGGATCCGCGCCGACCTCACCGGCGAGCTGCCCCTGGCCGCCGATCTGACCACGGTCGCCGCCGCCGAACTCGGCCTCCACCCCGGAGCCACGGTCTGGGCCACGGTCAAGGCGGCCCAGACCCACGCGTACCCGGCCTGACAGCTCTTTCCACTCCTCCCGGAACTCCCTCCGCCCTCCGTCCGACTACTGAACCGGGCCGGCCGCGCAGCACCCGCGCACCCGCGCGGCGGCACGGCCCCGGACCCCGGGGACAGAGGCCGGGCGGACCCAGGAGGCCACCTTTGGAACGCAGACACTTCCTTCGCCGGACCACAGCCGCCGGCGCCGCGACCCTGGCGGCCGGCACGCTGACGGCCACGTCGCTGAACACCGGGAGCGCCACCGCCGCGCCACGGCGGTCCGGCCCCCTGCGCGTCGACATCGTGATGTTCGACGGCGTCGAGGAGTTGAACTGCGTCGCTCCGTACGAGGTGTTCTCGGCCTCGGCCATGCACAGCCCGCAGGGGGTGCGGGTGCGGTTCGTCACCACCGGACGCCCCCGGCTGATCCGCGGGGCGTACGGGACGGGGTTCGAGGTGAAGCACCGCTGGGCTCCCGGCGATGCGGATGTGATCGTGGTGCCCGGTGGCGGATACACCCGCCGCGACGGGCCCGGCGTCTGGGCGGAGATCGACAGCGGCGTCCTGCCACGGGCGCTCGCCGCCGCGCCCCGTGCCGGGCTGACGATCAGTTCGCTGTGCACCGGGTCGCTGCTGCTGGCCGCGGCCGGGCTGACCAAGGGCCGCCCCTGCACCACCCACCACGGCGCGAAGGCGGAACTCGAAGCGCGGGGCGGCGTCGTCAAAAACGCCCGCGTGGTCGACGACGGGGACCTCGTCACCGCCGGAGGCATCACCTCGGGGCTGGAGCTGGGCCTGTGGCTGGTCGCCCGTGAGCTGGGGGCGGACGCCGCCACCGGTGTGGAGAACATGCTGGAGTACGAGGCGCGCGGGACGGTCTGGACCGCCTCCTCGACGTCGTAGAGCGGACACGGAAACCTCGGTGTGTACGGGCTCGTTGATCCTGGGCGCCGCCGGGCTGCTGCGCGGCCTGCCCGCCACCACCTACTGGGCCTCCCGGCCCCATCTGGCGGACGCCGGCGCGCTCTGCGCCCCCGGGCGGTTCGTCGAGGCCGGGAAGATCATCACCGTGGCCGGGGTCTCCGCGGGCATCGACATGGGGCTGCACCTCGCCGCCCGGCTGTCGAACGAGCGGGTCGCCCAGGCGATGCAGCTCGCCGTGGAGTACGACCCCGACCCGCCCTTCGACACCGGCAGCCCGGAGAAGACCGGCCCGGAGCTGCGGCGGCTGGCCCTGGAACTGCTCGCGGACGCCGCCCGAGAGGCCGAAGGCCCCCGGACGGAGTGACGGGCCGGCCGGGGTGACGGGCCGGCCGGGGTCCGGGCGGTCGCGGGATGCCGCCGGGGGGACCCGGCGGCAGCGCGCCTCGGCGTCACTTCCGCCAGAACAGGTGGTGCGTCACACCGCTCGGGCTGGGCACGACGTCGAGGTGGAAGCGGTCGAGCAGCTCATCGGGGGACTCCCAGAGCCTGAGGCCGGTCCCGAGCTTCACCGGCGAGACCGCCACGTGCAGGGTGTCGACGAGGTCGGCGTCGAGGAACTCCCGAATGGTGCTGACCCCGCCGCCGAGGCGGACGTCCTTGCCCCCCGCCGCCTTCCGCGCCTGTTCCAGGACGGTGGCCGGGTCGCCGGACACGAAGTGGAACGTGGTGTCGGAGAGCGTGAACGAAGGCCGCTCGTGGTGGGTCAGGACGAACACCGGGGTGTGGAAGGGGGGCTCGTCGCCCCACCAGCCGCGCCACTGGTGGTCCTGCCAGGGGCCGCGCTGGGGCCCGAACTTGTTGCGGCCCATGATCTCGGCGCCGATGTTGTGCGCGAAGTCCCGGGTGAAGTAGTCGTCGAGCCCCCGGCTGCCGCCGGGGTCGGTGCGCATGGGCCAGCTCGCCGTGGCGCCGGCCCAGGCGAACAGCCGCCCGGGATCGACATGGCCGAAGGGATTTTCGAGGCTCTGGTCCTCCCCGGCGCCGATGCCGTCGCTCGAGACGTTGAAGTTCTGGACTCTCAGAAGCTGAGCCATGTGTTCCTCCTGTGCGGTGGTTGACGGTGATGGGACTCCCCGGGCGGGGAAAACTCATCGCCGCCTCCGTGACCGGCCAGGAGGGGCGGGGCACATGCGGTGGCAAATTCGGTGGACGCCGACGGTCGCGCGCGGAATCGTGGCCCGCATGCGACAGGACGAGATCTGGGACGCGGAGGCCGCCCAGGGGTATGACACGCCCGGCACCGGCATGTTCGCGCCGGAGGTGCTGGAGCCCACGGTCGACCGCCTCGCCGCACTCGCCGACGGCGGGCGGGCGTTGGAGTTCGCCATCGGAACCGGCCGGGTGGCCGTCCCGCTCGCGGGGCGCGGCGTGCCGGTCACCGGCATCGAGTCGTCGCGGCCGATGCTCGACCGGCTGCGGACGAAGGCGGATGAGGCGACGATCCCGGTCGTCCTCGGCGACATGGCGACCGCCGAGGCCCCGGGCCCGTTCCGGCTCGTCTATCTCGTCTACAACACGATCTCCAACCTGCTCACCCAGGCCGAGCAGGTGGCGTGCTTCCGCAACGCCGCCCGCCACCTCGGCCCGGGTGGCCGGTTCGTCATCGAGCTGTGGGTCCCGGAGGTGCGGAAGCTTCCGCCCGGCCAGCAGGCGGTGGTCTGGCGGTCCGAGGCCGGCTACATCGGCCTGGACACCTATGACGTGCTGCGCCAGCGGGTCGTCTCGCACCACTTCCGGTTCGGCGAGGGCAGGGACGCCCGGGTGTTCCGCAGTCCGCACCGCTACATCTGGCCGGCGGAGCTGGATCTGATGGCCCAGTTGGCCGGGTTCGAGCTGGAGTCCCGGCACGCGGACTGGCGGGGCGCCGAGTTCACCGCCGAATCGCGCTCCCATGTGTCGGTGTACCGGCTCCCTGGGTGACCAGGGCGCCGTCCGCCCCGGCCGGGCCCCTGGCGCCCATGCTGCCGGGCACCGAGAGGAGCGCGCTGTACCAGACGTTGGCCATCTTGCTGTAGCCGCCCGCGTTCGGGTGCACTCCGTCCGCCAGGTCGGCGGTGGTGAGCGCCCGGTACATGTCGACCAGATGGACGCGCTTGCCGGCGTTCACCTTGCTACGGACGATGCCGGGGATCGCCGCGTTGAAGGTACGGACGGTCGAGTCGGCGAAGGATATGGGGATGATCGTGGCCACGAAGACCTCCGTGTCGGGGGACGTGGCGGTGATGTGGTCGAGCAGGGTGGAGAGCCGGGCCGGTGCTCCGGCGGGGTCGCTCCCGTACATGTCGTTGGTGCCGATGTGCAGGAGCACGGTGCGCGGGGTGTAGGTGCGGAGCCAGTTCACGACGTTGTTGTCGATCTGGCCGATCGTCCACCCGGAGTGGCCCTCGTGGTCGCGGTCGCCGAGACTGCTCGGCCCGTTGGACTGGGAGCCGACGAAGTCGACGGCGCGGCCGCCCGCCACGAACTTCTGCCACAGGTCGACGCGGTAGCCGCCCGGTACGTTGTAACCGTCGGTGATCGAGTCGCCGAGCGGCATGATCCGCACCCCGGCGGCGCGCTCGGCGGGCGCGGCCTGGGCGGTGCCGGTGGTGGTGACCAGCGCGAAGAGCAGGGACACCAGAGCGATGGAGCCGGTGACCAGGCGTCGTAACCTTGTCATGATCGCCTTCCTTGGTGGGGGGACCACGATGCCGCCACCTCTCGACTTCCGGGACTCCCGGGACTTCCGGGACTTCCGGGACTTCCGGGACTTCCGGCGACAGTGGTGAAACATTCCGGAGTGTCTTCCGAACTTTTTCAGTCGGCAAGAGTCAAGACGCGCCATAGCCGAACCGACCGTCCCCCCGGCCGTTCGCGCGGACGGCCGGGGGGACGGTCGGGGGGACGGTCGGCGGGCTGGCCCTACTCCTTGACCGCCCCCGCGTTGGCCCCCTGTACGAAGTAGCGCTGGAAGCAGAAGAACAGCGCCGCCACCGGCAGCGTCGCCAGCAGGGCCGCCGCCAGCTTCAGCGGATACTGCGTGCCGCCGCCCAGTCCGCCCGAGACGAACCGCGCGAGCCCGGTCGTCAGCGTCTCGTACTGCCCGGACTGGGTGGCCACCAGGAAGTGCGTGAACTCGTTCCACGAGCCCTGGAACGACAGGATGGTCAAGGTGATCAGCGCGGGGCGGGCCATGGGCAGCACCACCGACCAGAACGTCCGGAACACTCCGGCCCCGTCCACCCGCGCGGCCTCCTCCACCTCCCGGGGGACCGACTCGAAGAACTGCTTCATGATGAAGATGCCCGCCGCGTCCACCAGCAACGGAACGATCATCCCGGTGTAGGTGTCGAACAGCCCGAAGGTGTTCAGCACCAGGAACTTGGGGATCAGCAGGGCCACCCCCGGCACCGCCATCACCGCGAGCACGAAGGCGAACAGCAGCGAGCGGCCCGGGAAGCGCAGCCGCGCCAGCGCGTATCCCGCCATCGAGTCGAACAGCACCCGCCCGGCCGTGACCACGACCGCGACGAACGCCGAGTTGCCCAGCCAGCGCAGGAAGGGCACCCCGTCACCGGCCTCGCTCAGCCCGAACAGCCGCTGGTAGGCGGCGGTGGTCGGGGTGGTGGGCAGCAGCCCCAGCGGGTGCGCCGCCGCGTCCGGGTCCGTCTTGAAGCCGGTCACCAACTGGAGCACGAACGGCAGCAGATACAGCAGTCCGACCCCCACCACCAGCGCGTATCCCAGCACCCGCAGCGGCAGCGGGAAGCGGCCGAGCACCGGGCGCCCCTGCGCCGGGGAGGCGGCGGCCGTGGCCTTGGTGTTCATCGGTTCCTCCGGGGGCGGGCGCCGCGCTCGCGCAGCGCCCAGCGCTGCAGGGCGGTGATGCACAGGATCAGCGCGAGCAGGATGAAGGCGATGGCCGCGCCCTGCCCGAAGTCGGCGTCGTCGAAGGCGGACGCGTACGACAGGAAGGCGGGCGTCAGCGTGGTGTTGCCCGGGGCGCCCTGGCCCATCACATACACCTGGTCGAAGACCTGCCAGGTGGCGATCAGCCCCAGGGTGAGGACGAGGAAGAGCACCGGCCGCAGCGCGGGCAGGGTGACGTGGCGCAGCAACTGGCGGCGGTTCACGCCTTCCAGGGCCGCCGCCTCCTCCAGCTCCCGGGGGATGTCCTGGAGGGCCGCGAGGAAGATCAGCATGAAGGTGCCGGAGGTGGTCCACACGGCGAGCAGGATGATCGTGCACATCGCGATGGACGGCCCGGACAGCCACTCGTACCAGGACAGCCCCATGAAGGAGTGGTCGGCGAGCAGACCCGTGGGGTGGTCGGGGTCCACGATCCCCAGGGCGCCGAGCAGCAGCGAGAGCACCCCGCGCGAGTCGGCGAACCAGTTCGGGCCGTGCACGCCCATCCAGGACAGCAGCGTGTTGACGGCCCCGCTGCCCTGGAAGAGGAAGAGGAAGACGGTGGCGACCGCGACCGAGCTGGTGACGGACGGGAAGAAGAACGCGGTGCGCAGGGCGCTGCGCCCGCGCAGCAGCCGCTGGTTGACGATGAGCGCCAGGGTCAGCGCGAGCACGGTCTGCAGCGGCACGGTCAGCAGCACGTAGTAGGCGTTGTTGCGCAGCGAGGTGGCGAACAGGGTGCGGTCGAGGCCGTCCTCGGTGAGCAGCGCCCGGTAGTTGTCGAGGCCGACGAACTTCGCCTGCCCGCTGAACGGGTTGGACTGCCCGTTCCAGTCCAGCAGGCTCACCCACAGGGCCATCAGGATGGGCAGCACCAGGAACAGTCCGAGGACCAGCACCATGGGGCTGACGAACAGCCAGCCCCAGGCGCCCTCCTTGCCGCGGCGCCCCGCGGGCGGGGTGTTGGGGGTGCGGGGCGCCGCGTGGGGACCGGACCCGCCGGGCGCGTCAGGTGCGCCCGGCGAGCCGGCCGTGCGGGGACCCCCGCCCGCTGTGGGGCGGGGGCCGGACGGCGCGCCGCGGAGGGTGCGGCGCGTCGTACGGGGAGGGGTGGCGCGGAAGGACATGGCGGCTCAGTGGCCCTTCGCGAGCGCCTGCTGGCCGTTGCGCTGCAGGTCGGCGAGGATTTTCTTCGGGTCGGCGGTGCGCAGCGACTGCAGGTCGGTGTTGAACTGGCCGAGCACCTTGTCGAACCCGGCGACGGTCACCGGGCCCTGCGCGTAGGCGTTGGCGTCGACCCACGCCTTGGCCGCCGGCACCCGCTTGGCGTAGGTGGCCAGGGCGCTGGTGCGGGAGGGCATCACGCCGAAGGCGTCCGCGAACTTCAGCTGCTGGTCGCCGGAGCTGAGGTACTTCACCAGGTCCACGGCCGCCGACCGGTGGGCGCTCTCCTGGGCCACGCCCCAGCAGTTGCTGAAGGCGAGGGTGCCCTTGCCGGCCGGGCCGGCGGGCAGCGGGACCACCTTGTACTTCAGGTCCGGGTAGTCGAGCTTCATGGCGCCGGTCAGCCAGTTGCCCTCGATGGTCATGGCGGCCTTGCCCTTGCCGAAGGCCTCGCCGCCCCAGCTGGTGTCGACCTGCTTGGCGTACTTCATCGAGCCGGACCGCAGCAGGGACTTCACATAGCCGAGCCCTTCGGCGTTCGGCGCGCTGTCGGCGGTCATCTCGGTCTGCCCGGCGTCGGTGATCCAGCCGCCCGCCTGCTTCATGAAGACGCCGAGCCGCTGGTACTCGTCGCTGGTGACCAGGCCGGTGACCCCGCCGCCGGTCAGCTTGGCGGCGACCTTCCGCAGTTCGTCCCAGGAGGTCGGGTAGTCCTTCTCGGTCAGCCCGGCCTTCTTCCACAGGTCGGTGTTGACGGCGAGGGCGAGGGTGGAGGTGTCCTTGGGCAGGCACACCAGCTTCCCGTCGTAGGTGAAGGAGGAGCGCAGGGGCTCGGCGAAGTCGTCCGCGTCCTTGATCTTGTCGCCGTACGGGTAGAGGGAGCCGCCCTTGGCGTAGTTGGCGAACTGGTCGGAGTTGACGTAGAAGACGTCCGGCGGCTTGTGGCCGGCGAAGGACTGGGCCAGCTGCTGGTTCATGTCCTTGGCGGCCTCGACGGTCACCGTGTTGCCGGACCGCTTCTCGTACGCGGCCACGGCCTCCTTGACCGCCTTGGTCTCGGCGTCGCCCGAGGTGGCTATGAGCACCTTCAGGTGTTGTCCGGCGCCGGTGTCCTGCTTGGTTTCCTTGTCGCCGCCGAAACTCGACGAACAGCCGGTGGCGGCCAGGATCGCCGCGCAGGTGACGAGAGCGGCGGCCGTGCGGGTGGCCATGATTCCTCCGTGGGTGGTTCTGGGTGGTACGTGCGGCTCAGCGCGCCGCTGCTCAGGCGCTTTCGCGGACGACGAGGGACGGCTCCAGCAGGACGCGCCCGGGGGGCGCGTCCGGGGTGGCCATCCGCGCCAGCAGCAGCCGTACGCATTCCCGGCCGACCGCCTCGAGCGGCTGGGCGACCGTGGTCAGGGAAGGGGAGAGGATCGCGGCGGTCGGCGAGTCGTCGAAGCCGACCACGGCGAGGTCCCGGCCCGGGGTGGTGCCGCGCTCGCGCAGCGCGTGGTAGCAGCCGAGCGCCAGGGTGTCGCTGGCCGCGACCACGGCCGTGGCGCCCGCGTCCAGCAGGGGTTTGACGGCGGTACGGGCCGCCTCGACGTCCCCCGCGCTCTCCGCGCGCCGCCCGCGCGTCGGCAGCCCGTGCCGGCGCATGGCCCGCTGCCAGCCCTCGGCGCGGTCGTCACCGACGCCGGAGCCGCGCGGCCAGCCCAGGAAGGCGATCCTGCGGTGGCCGAGGGCGACCAGGTGCTCCACGGCGGCGTCGGTGCCGAACGCGCCGTCGACATCGACCCAGTCGCCGATCTGCCGGCCCGACCACATCCGGCCGAATCCGACGAACGGCACGCCCCGCTTGGCGAGCCACGCCTGGCGCGGGTCCTGGCGGGCGGTGTTGCTGAGCACGAAGCCGTCGACGTCATGCCGGGCGAGCAGTTCCTCGTACCCGTCCAGGCTCGGGCCGCCGGGCGGGCAGGCGAACAGCAGGATCCGGTAACCGGCCTCGTCGGCGGCCTGGGACAGGGCGTGCAGGAAGCGGTCCATGACCGGGGGCGGGTTGCCGTCCGGGGCCGGCTGGATGCCGTAGCCGATCAGCTTGCTGGAGCGGGTGCGCAGCGTCTGCGCGGCCCGGCTCGGGCGGTAGCCCATCTCGTCGATCGTCCGGCGGACCCGCTCCAGCGTCTCGGGGCGCAGCAGGTCCGGCGAGTTGATCGCGTTGGACACGGTCTGCGGGGAGACACCGGCCCGGCGGGCGACCATGGCCAGGGTCACCGAGCCGCCCTTGGGCGGAGGACTGTTGGTGGGGCGGGGCATACGGGTCTCCGACGTACGAGGGCCTGGGCCCTGACTCACGACTTGATTTGAGCGTTCCAAAAGCATTGTCAGCGCTCTGAAGAGGCCGTTAGGGTCTTTGGAACGATCTAACGCTGAGAGGTTCTACTCTTTTGGACACCACTGTCAAGACCCAGGACATCAACGGCTCCGCCCCGGTCCCCGCTTCGGCCGCCGCTTCGGCCGCCGGGAACCTGCAGCCGTTCCTGCACGACGCGGTCGTCACTCTCCACGCGCCGAGCTTTGTGATCTCGCGCGCGGACGGGCAGCTCGGCGGGGGTGCGGACGGCTTCTACCACGGCGACCTCAGGGCGCTGTCCCACCTGTCCGTCGCGGCCGGGCCCATCGCCCTGGCGCCGGTCGGCGGTGGGCTCCGGGGGGCCGACCGGGCGGACTTCCGGGCGATCCTGCGCGGGCTCGGCGAGGTGACGCCCGACCCGGCGGTGGCCCTGCACCGCCGCCGGACCGTGGCGGCCGGGCGGCTCGAGGAGACGTTCGAGGTCACCAACGCGGGCACCCAGCGGGTCGGTTTCCGGCTGACGGTCACGGCCGCCACGGACCTCGCCCCGATGGAGCGGGTGAAGTCGGGCCACACCCTGGACCCGGTCCCGGCACGGCCCGAGGGCGCGGAAGGAGCCGGAGAGCCGGAGCGCGCCGGGGGCAGCGGTCTGGCGTGGTCCCGCGACGGGTTCGCCGTACACCTGGTCAGCGAGCCGGCGCCGGACGCGCTGGAGGCGCCGGAGGGCCGGCTGTCGTACGACGTCGAGCTGGACCCCGGCGCCTCATGGACGGTGACGCTGCGCTGCACGGCGGCCTACGCGGACGGCGACCAGTTCCCGGCGGCCCCGGCGGACGCCGTCCCGTGGCGCGCCCCGGCCCTGCGCAGCGCGGACCGCCGCTTCGACCAGTGGCTGGACCAGTCGGTCGCCGACGCGGACCGCCTGCGCCTGATGGACCCCCGGTCCGGGGAGGGGCACCCGGACGGCGCCCATGGCGTGGATCAGTTCCTGGCCGCCGGCGCTCCGTGGTTCCTGACCCTCTTCGGCCGCGACGCGCTGTGGGCCGCCCGCATGCTGCTTCCGCTCGGCACGGAGCTCGCGGCCGGCACACTGCGCACGCTCGCCCGCCGCCAGGGCGCGGCGGCCGACCCGGCCACGGAGGAGCAGCCGGGGAAGATCCTGCACGAGGTGCGGCGCGGCACACAGAACTTCACCGACGCGTTCTCCCTCCCGCCGCTGTACTACGGCACGGTCGACGCGACCCCGCTGTGGATCACCCTGCTGCACGACGCCTGGCGCTGGGGGCTGGCCCCGGAGCAGGTGGAACAGCTGCTGCCGCACGCCGAGTCGGCGCTCGCGTGGCTGCGCGACCAGGCGGCCGGGGACCCCGACGGCTTCCTCAAGTACGTCGACCGGACCGGCCGGGGCCTGGCCAACCAGGGCTGGAAGGACTCCGGGGACGCCATCCGCCACCGCGACGGCCGGCTCGCCGAGCCGCCGATCGCGCTGTGCGAGGTGCAGGCGTACGCGTACGAGGCCGCGCGGGGCGGGGCGGCGCTGCTGCGCGCGTTCGGGCGGCCGGGCGCGGACGCGTGGGAGGAGTGGGCGGAGGCGCTCGCCACCCGCTTCCGGGAGCGCTTCTGGGTGGAGGACGCCCGGGGCCCGTACCCGGCGGTCGCGCTGGACCGCGACGGCCGGCCGGTGGACTCGGTCACCTCGGGCTTCGGCCACCTCCTCGGCACGGGCCTGCTGAACCGGGAGGAGAGCGCGGCGCTGGCGGCCCGGCTGACCGGCCCCGACCTGGACTCGGGCCATGGCCTGCGCACCCTGAGCAGCGACTCGGTGGGCTTCAACCCGTACGGCTACCACATCGGTTCGATCTGGCCGCACGACACCGCGATCGCCGTGCACGGCCTGGTCAGGGCCGGCTTCCCGGAGGCGGCGGCGCCGCTGGCGGCGGGGCTGCTGTCGGCGTCGGCGGCGTTCGCCGGCCGGCTGCCCGAGCTGTTCGCCGGCCACGGCACCGAAGCGGGCCCGCACCCCGCCCCGTACCCCGCCTCCTGCCGCCCCCACGCGTGGGCGGCCACCTCCTCGGTCCTGGTGCTGCGCTCGGCCCTCGGCCTGGACGCGGACGTCCCCGGCGGCACGGTCACGGTGGCGCCCGCCTTCGCCGGCGCGTACGCCCCGCTGTCGGTGACCCGGCTCCAGGTCGGCGGGGGCCGGCTGGACATCGCGCTGGCGGCGGACGGGACGGTGGACGTGACGGCGCCCGAGGGGCTGACGGTGGTCCGGGGCTGAGCATCCCGCGATCGGCGGAGGACGAGGCCGGGCGGGGCGAGGAGGCGGGCGAGGCGCCCGGCGCTCATCGCCCCGCCCGTCGGCAGGACGCGGACCCCCTGGGCCGGGAGGTCCGGGGGTCTTTGCCCCTTCCGGCCCGCGCGAAAGGGCATGGGGAACTCAGTACCTGTTTCTAAGCCTCGGTTTTGGGTAGCTTTGGGCCCTAGCCTGGCTGGGTGTCCGAGGACGCCAGGGAGGCCGTGGGGCGGGTGTGCGAGGGCTGTAGTGAACGGTTGAGGCCGGGTGCTCCAGCTCGTACGAGGTTCTGTTCCGCGGCCTGTCGGGCCAGGCAGTGGCGTCGGGACCTGCGGTTGCGCAAGCGGGTGGCGGCCGAGATCGGCGGCGCGGGCCGGGCCGAGTGCCCGGAGTGCGGGGCCACGTGGGTGGCCGGGGTGGACCGCCGTTCGAACGCGGTCTACTGCTCGCGGCGGTGCGTGACGAGGGCCTGGCGGGCCCGGAAGGAATCGTTCGGCGAACGGTCACAGTGACCGTAACGCGAACGCATCCGAATCCCAACTTCGGTCACATACCGGTTAATTGCGGTCGTTCGTTGTGATCATAGGATTTTCGGTCCGACTCTCGGGTTCATGAGGCGGGCCGGGTCTCGTCACGGTCAACTGCCGTCCACGGCCCGCGGGTTGGTGGTGAACCATGCCCGAAGAGATCGAGCAGGCCGACGACAGCCGGGTGGGCAGCGTCAGCGCGAACCGTTATGCGGAGATCGTGGCTGAGCTGCGGGAACTGGTGAAAACGGCAAGTCGCATCCTGTTCAAGGTCGGCGACTACGCGCTGGAGATCGAGCCGATGCGCGAGCACGGCGGGGCGGTGCCGGCCGACGGCCTGTTTACTGTGAAGGAGTCGCTGTTCCGTCTGGCCGAGGACATCGGGATGTCCTACTACACGGTGAAACAGGCCCGGCAGACCGCGTCGAAGTGGCCGGAGGACCGCCGGGTCGCGGAGGTGTCCTTCGCCGTCCACAACATCACATCCTCGCGTCCATCTCCGACGAAGAGGAGCGGTTCGCGACGATCCTCACGCCGCCACCGGGCAGGCCGCGGTGGACGCCGGACGAGGCCAAGCGCCGCACGGGCCGTCAGGTCGACAAGCCCGTCACGCCGCAGGAGAAGATCAGCGCCATCCACCCCCTCGCCAAGGACGAGGAGGTCGCGGCGACGGTGACCGGGGACCTGCTGCGGCGTCCGGCCGTGGTCGCCCAGGTCAAGCCCGAGGACAAGGTGAGGGCGGCGGAACAGCTGTCCCGCGAGGACGACGTCGCCACCGCGATCGCCCCGGACATCCTGCGCCGTCCCGCGGTCGTCGCGAAGGTCACGCCGGCCGACAAGGTTAAGGTCGTCGCGGAGCTGACCCGGGATGAGGGCGTCGCCGCGGAGGTGACCACGGGGCTGCTGCGCCGTCCGGACGTCGCGTTCAGGGCGATGGGCGACGACACGGCCCGCCACCAGGTCAACCGGGCCCAGGTCGAACGCGGCCAGCAGGCCCGCGAGGACTTCGAGGAAAACAGCCCGCTCGCCCCGGCGATCCGTGCGATCGACCGGTCGGTGGAGTTCCTCGACCTGGTCACCGCCTGCCACGCGTTCGTCGCGGCGTCCGGCCGGGTCGTCCCGGGTCTGCGCGACCGCCAGCTCGGCGACGACGAACGCGTCATCATCCACGAGAACGTCGCCCGCGTCCGCGCCACCCTCGACTGGATCGAGACGGCCGTGGACACCGGGAAGGTCGACGTCGACGGCGAACTGGCCCGCCTCCTGCAAAGCGAGTAGACGGGTGCCACGCGCCTCCGAGCGCAGATCGGCGGCCTCCCAGCGGCATGCCGACACCATCCGGTTCGTGCTCTTCGAAGCCCGCCCGGCCGGGCTGACCTTCGTCCAGCTCATCCGCTCCAGCGAGCTGACACCGAGCCAGGCCCGCGCGGGCCTGGCCTGCCTGCGCGACATCATCGCCGAACGCAGCTGGCCGCCCCTGATCTGGACGAAGAAGGACGGCTACCGCTTCTGCACTGACACCGCCCAACTCCAGGCATACGAGATCACGGTCGTGAAGGAGAAACTCACCGAGATCCGCCGCTTCATGACCGCCGTCGTCGGCCCGCACGCCGCCCTCCAGCCGAAGGGACGGTGGATCAAGCACCTGAACAGCCAGCTGGGCTCGGTCGAGTCGACGCTCGACATCATCGCCGAGTTCATCGACGCCTGACCGGTTGGGGACGGCCGCGAAGCGGCCGTCCCCAACCCCCGTTCTCCGAGGGGAGGTTCACGATGAGGCACCGCTGCTACCCGTCCGACACCTTCGACGACGAATGGGCGCTCATCGAGCCCCTGCTTCCGGTCCCGGCCTGCGACACCCCCAAGGGGGGACGCCCCGAGAAGCATCCTCGCCGCGAGGTGGTCGACGCGATCCGCTACGTCGTCGACACGGGATGCAAGTGGCGGGCCCTGCCCAAGGACTTCCCGCCCTGGCGGACCTGCTACGGCTTCATGGCCCGCTGGGCCGCCTGCGGTGTCGTCGGGCAGATCCGCGACCGCCTGCGCAAACGCATCCGCCGCGAGATGGGCAGGGCGCCCGGTGCGGTCGCCACCGTGATCGACTCCCAGTCAGTCAAGGCCGCGGAGACCGTCGGCAAGGACAGCCGGGGCTACGACGGCGCGAAGAAGATCAACGGGCGCAAGCGGCACCTGGTCGTGGACACCAAGGGCCTGCCCCTGTTCGTCATGGTCACCCCTGCCGACATGACAGACCGCGACGCGGCGAAGGAAGTCCTGTTCCGGCTGCGGCTGATGCACCCGGAGATCACGATCGCCTGGGCTGACTCCGCCTACGCGGGCAAGCTCGTGACCTGGGCGAAGACACACCTCGGTCTCACCCTGAAGACCGTCAGCCGGCCGAAGGACGCCAGCGGGTTCGTCGTCCTGCCCCGCCGCTGGGTGGTGGAGAGGTCGCTCGCCTGGATCATGCACGCCCGCCGTCACGCGCGCGACTACGAACGGCTGATCCAGCACTCGGAATCACTGATCACCTGGGCCGCGATCACCATCATGACCAGGCGCATCACCCGCCGGACCTCCCGCCGCAGCGGCCAGCCGACCTCCCGGGAAGCCACAAGGGACTGACCGTCGTCCTCAAGGACAGCGTCATCTCCTTGGCCCGTACCCGCCGCGAACCGCGCTGCCGCACCGATGCCCCGGACCGTCCGAACACCGGTGCCACCGCGGGCCGAGCACGTTCGACGGAGGCCGGCGCTCGTCCTACCGACCAACTGGAGGAGGCATCCGGACGACCGCTATTCCGCCCTCCAGATCCACCATGGTCCGGTTCGGCGGCGCTCCGTCCTCCTCGTCGTCCCTCAGAATGAGCGCCGACTGGCGCTCCTTCAGTTCACTCTGCTTGCCCGGCGAGAAGCTCGCATGAAGCTGCTCGAAGCCGGTTGCTGAGATCTGCCCCTGTCTGGCGCTGTTCCGCCACGGCAGCAGCCCGGCTCGCCCGGCTCGCAGAAGCAGCTGATCAGCGAAGGCCAGAACGGTCAGCACGATGACCAGTCCAGGCAGGGTCATGAAGACGGCGAATCCCATGCCCCCAGTATCCAGGCCAAGGCCCATACTCACACGCCCTCTTCGGAAACACATACGACTGTCTCGTTCGATTTCTGAGCTGGCCGCACGCTCACCGAGGCTTAGAAACAGGTACTTCTCAGCGCTCGAGCCCCGCGCCCAGGAGACGGCCCACCGGCCGGCGTGCGGCGAGGAGCGCCGCGCCGATCCCGATCCCGCACACGGCGGTGAGGGTGAAGTAGGAGGCGTTGTCGATCGCGGTGAACAGCTGGCCGAGCAACCCCGCCAGGGAGGAGCCCAGCGCGAGCGTGAGGAAGTTGAGGCCGACCATCTGGGAGCGGAACTTCTCGGGGCCGATCCTCGTGGCCAGGGACAGCCCGATCGGTCCGACGAAGACCTCGGAGGAGCCGGCCGCCATCATGAACAGGAGGATGAGGATCAGCGGGATCTCCGCGTCTCCGGTGGCCTCGGAGAGGATCAGCAGGAACAGATAGGCGCAGCCGATCTGGGTCAGCCCGATGGCGACCTTGGCCACGGGCCCCGGTTGGCGCTCCCCCAGCCTGTTCCAGGCGCGGGCGATGAGCGGGGTGATGAGCACGGCCGCCAGCGGGCTGACAGTGGTGATCCAGGCGACCGGGAAGGTCCATCCGCCGATCTTGAGGTCGATGCGCTCGGTGATGAGGATCGATATCGCGGTGAACTTCTGGAACAGGAAGCCGAAGTACACCCCGGAGGCCAGGAAGAGGGGCAGATAGCCGAGGACGCGGCGGCGCTCGTCGCGGCTGACGGCCGACGAGGTGGTCATGGTGAGGAAGTAGGCGGCGGCGGTCACCAGCGAGGCGATGGTCACGACGGTGGCCAGGTTCTCCGCCCGGAGCAGACCGGTGGCGACGGCCGCGCCCACGGCGGCGAGGAAGGCCAGGGCCACGAGGGCCGCGAGCGGGCGGCGGTTCGCGGGCAGGGGGTTGTTGACGGTCCGGGCGCGCTCGGGCAGGTGCTTCATCGAGGCGGTGTACTGGACCAGCGCGCCGGCCATGCCGATGGCCGCCAGCCCGAATCCGTAGTGGAAGCCCAGTTCGTTCTGGGCGAGGCCGGTGGTGAGCGGGCCGACGACCGCGCCGATGTTGATGGCCATGTAGAAGTAGGAGAAGCCGGCGTCCCGGTGGCGGGCGTCGGGGTTCTCGTCCAGGACGAAGCCGACGATCGAGGTGATGTTCGTCTTCAGCGCGCCGGTGCCGAGGACGATGCACACCAGTCCGGCGCCGAGGCCCGGGAGGCCGGGCCAGAACGCGAGCAGCAGGTGTCCGGCCATGATGACCACGGCGCCGTACAGCACCATGCGCTGCGGGCTGACCAGCCGGTCGCCCAGCCAGGCCCCGAGGATCTGGGACAGGTACACGGCGCCGCCGTAGGCGCCGACGATGCCCGCCGCGACCGCCGGGTCGAGGGCGAGGCCGCCGTCCGCGACCGTGTAGAGCAGGTAGAAGGAGAGGATGCCCTGGAGGCCGTAGAAGGAGTAGCGCTCCCACAGCTCGGTGAAGGCCATGCTCCACAGGCCGCGCCGGGACGGGTGTCCCGGCCCCTCCGCCGGAGTGCCGGCGATCCTGTCGTTCGTCGCGGTGGTGTTCCGGTGCGGTGCGGTGCTCATTCGCTCAGCCCCGCCAGTCGCGAGCCGACACGGGCGATGAGGGAGGTGTTCCGGGAGTGCCTGCTCTCCTCCCACCGGTCGGCGACCCCGAAGAGGCGGTACATGGCGTGCACGCCGATCCAGCGCAGCGGCTCGGGTTCCCAGCGTCCGGAGTCGTGGTCGTTCCACGGCAGTCGGGTCAGGGCGGTGTCGCGTCCGGCGGCCCGGTCCAGCAGGGTCCTGGCCGCGAGGTTGGTGGCCGTCACGCCGTGTCCGGCGAAGCCGCGGGCGACGCCGATCCCGGTGCCGGGGTCGAAGGTGATTCCGGCGCACCAGTCGCGGGTCACCCCGATGGCTCCCCGCCAGGCGTGTTCGATGGTGAACCGCAGGTCGGGGAAGAACAGGCGCAGCCGTTCGCTGAGGGTGCGCACCGTGCGGGCGTCCACCGTGCCCTGGCCGGGGGTGCCGGAGTTGAAGGCGTAGGGGGTGCCACGGCCGCCGATGGCGATGCGGCCGTCGGCGGTGCGCTGGGCGTAGACGAAGGTGTGCGCGGCGTCGCCGAGGCATTCCCGTCCCTCCCAGCCGATGCGTTCCCACGCGTGCGCCGGGAGCTGGTTGGTGACGACCATGGAGGAGTTGACGGGGATGACCTCGCGCCTGCCGAGGCCGCGGGCGTCGCTCTCGATCTGCCCGGAGTAGGCCTCGACGCAGGTCAGGATGGTCTTGGCGCGGACGGTCCCGCGCGGGGTGGTCACGGCGCCGGGCGCGACGCGGGTGGCGCGGGTGCCCTCCACGATGCGGACCCCCTTGGCCTCCACGGCGGTGGCGAGGCCGTGCACGAGCTTGGCGGGGTCGACGCACACCGTGGTGCGGGTCAGCAGGCCGCCGAGCGCCGGCCGGATGGCGATCCGCTCGCGCACGGCGTCGGCGTCCAGGAGTTCGAGGTCTTCCTCGCGGTATCCGCCGGCGAGGTCGGCGGCGTGGGTCAGCTCCAGGCGCCTCATCGCGGCCGGGGTGGTGGCCACCCGCAGGTGTCCGCCCCGCCGCTGGTCCGCCTGGATGCCTTCGTGCTCCAGGACGCGAAGGGTGTCGTCAATGGCCCCGTCCATCTCCCGCTGGAAGGAGGCGACGGCGGCGGCACCGTCCTGTCCGCGCCCGCGGGCGGCCTTGGCGTACACCGCCCGGTTGCCCGGGATGAGCGGCGAGAGCCAGCCGCCGTTGCGGCCGGAGGCGCCGTAGCCGACCTCCTTGGCCTCCAGGACGGTGATCCTCGCGCCGGGGCGGTCCACGACCGCGTGGTAGGCGGCCCACAGGCCGGTCAGGCCGCCGCCGACGATGAGGAGGTCCTGTTCCTCGTCGGGCAGGTCGGTGCGGTGCCGCGCCGGGCCGGTGGGGGTCCCGGCGACGCGGGAGGCCCTCATCCAGTGCGATATCTCGCCGTTGCGGTAGGGGGTCATCAGTACTCCAACAGGTGGCGCGGTGGTGCGTGGGGCGGGGATTCAGTAGGTGGGCGGTGCCATGGCCCACAGGACCCGGGCCTCGTGGGTGCCCGTGGCCTCGACGATCCGGTGGGGGTCGCTGCTGTGGTAGTGGATCGAGTCCAGGGCGGAGAGCCGGTGGTGCTGTCCACCGACCCACACCTCCACCTCCCCGGAGAGGACCAGGAGCAGCTCTTCCGAGCTTCCGTGGGTGTACGGCTCGACGCCGGTGGATCCGCCGGGGGTGAAGTGGCCGAGGAGCACCTCGAGGTGGTCGAAGGAGCCCGGGGTGAGTTTGATCTTGGTGGCCCCCTCGCCGAACGACATGCCGTGGCTGTCGCGGAAGCGCAGCACCGGGCTGACGGTGGTGCCGCCCTGGTCGAAGAGGTCGCCCACGGTGAGTTTGAGGACCTCGCACAGCCGCTGGAGCGTGCGCACGCTCGCGTTGGCCTGGTCGCGTTCGACCTGGGAGAGGTACCCCTCGGTGAGGCCGGTCTGCTCGGCCACATCGCTGAGCGTGAGATGCAGGGCTCGCCTGCGGCGGCGCAGGCGGCCACCGATACCCGTACGGACCTCGGGATGCGCGTTCGACATGGCCGGAAACGTAACAGGACTTTCATCAGGCCACAATGGTTGTTGACGTCATCAAAATTTTCTTTGATGGGTCTGCCTTCAGAGCCCCGACCAGATGTCTTCGAGGTTTCGACAGCGACTCATTGCCTGGACCAGAAAGACCACACTATGGTGAATGGTGTAACTGGTCCGCGAAAGTGCACCACAGTGATCCTGGAGGATCGATGGCTCGCGTCAAGATCAGATCG
>NZ_MAXF01000192.1 GCF_001704635.1 Streptomyces sparsogenes
GGCTACGCCGCCATCCGCTGCGGCGATCCCGGCGGCGTCGGCATCTCGGTCACCGGCGGCACGGCGGCGGCCATCGCCGCCCGCGGACCCGACGGCAAGCTGTGGGACATGGGCTGGTGGAGCCAGCACGCCATGGGCGCCACCGGCCTGGCGAACCAGGCATTCCGGGCGGTCCTCCTGGCCGAACTGGAACTCGGACCGCCGACCGCCCTGACCGAAGCCCTGCTCACCCACTACGGCAAGCCCACGGTGGCCGCCCTCAACCACTGGCTGACGCGCCGGGAGGGCCATGCCACGGGGCAGGAGCGGAACAGTTGCGCACGGGTGGTCACCGCGGTGGCCGCGGCGGGCGACCCGGTGGCCGTGGAGATCATCCGCGCCCAAGGTGCCCGCTTCGCCCAGTACGCCGGGGTGGCCGCGCGGCGCACCGGCCTCACACGGGCCGACCGGCCCGTGAGCGTCGTACTGGCCGGCTCGGTGCTGATGGCCGAGGACTCCCCGGTCGCCGAGGCACTCCTCGCCGAGCTGCCCGCCCACGTTCCCGGAGCGGTGCCGCTGCGCGGCTCGCTGCCACCCGTGGCGGGAGCGCTGCTGGACGCCCTCGCCGAGGGGGGCGTACCGCTGCACGAGCGGGAGGTGGCCGACGCCGTGTCGGCTCGGGTGACGGCGACCATGCCGCCCCGGGAGTTCCTGGCCACCTGACGCGGCCACCGCGGCCCCGGCCGAGGCCGCGTCAGGAGCGGATCGGGCGGAACAGGTCGGCCTGGAAGCGGTAGGCGTCGCTGCGGTAGACCATCCGGCCGGCCAGGATCAGGGAGCCGTCGTCGGCGTAGGTCAGCTCCTCGCCGATCAGCACCGGCGCGCCCGGCTCGATGTCCAGCAGCTCCGCGGTGGCCGGGTCGGCGGCCGCCGCGCGGACGGTGTAGGAGCTGCGGGCGATCCGCAGCCCGCAGTCCTGCTCCAGGGTCTCGTACAGCGAGCGGTCGGTGAGGTCGATCTCGGCCAGCCGGGGGGCGAGAGCCAGTACCACCACGCTGGAGTCCACGCACACCGGCACGCCGTCCAGGCGGCGCAGCCGGCGCAGGTCGAGGACGCGCGAGGCCGGGGCGATGGCCAGCTGCTCGGCCTCTTCGAAGGCGGCCGGGCGGACGCGTCGGTGCAGCACCTCGGACTGCGGGCGCAGCCCGCGGGCGCGCGCCATCTCGGAGAAGCTCTGCAGGGTGCTCGGCGGTTCGCCGACAACATCGCGGCGGACGAACCAGCCGCGCTGCGACGAGCGTTCCAGCTTGTTCTCCTCGGCGAGCTTGCCCAGGGCCAGGCGCAGGGTGGAGCGGCTGACCCCGAGGGTCGTGGCGAGATCGCGCTCCCCGGGCAACCGACTTCCGGCTGGATAGACCCCGCGGCGCAGCGCGTCACTGAGTTGGCGGTAGGTCTGCGAGACGGCGGCCCCCGCCCTGGTGTCCTCCACGCTCGTCATGCCGCCTAGGGTACCAACACTGGTCTGCTGGATGAAGCAAACAAACCAGCTTCCCATATTTGGACTAAGTGGTCTGCTCGGACGCCCCCTGCGGATGGCCGCCCCCTCTGGTGATCGCTCATGGGCAACTCCCACATGGTCCGGCGGAAACCGGTGTGCGGTGCCCCTATTGCCTCGTTCGATCACCCCCCATCAGTATCTTGCGCGCCCTGCCTCGCCATGGATCGGGCCGTGACAGCACCACACTCACGGGCCCGGGAAGGCGCGCGAAGCCGGGTGAACCCGAACGAACAGGAGATCCGTATGACCACGAACCCCCTCAAGACGTCGGAAGCGGAGGTGAACGGCGGCGGGGAGACCTGGCTCGCCCGGCTGGCGTTGCGGTTCACCCGCTTCTCCGAGAAGTGGCTGCCGGACGCTCTCGGCTTCGTTCTGATCGGCACGTTCGTGGTGCTCGGCCTGGGGCTGGTCTCGGGGGAGAGCCTGCTCGGCACGCCGGGCGACCCGAAGGCGACCAGCGGGTTCGGCCTGGTGGACGCCTGGGGCAAGGGGTTCTGGTCGCTCATAGAGTTCACCCTGCAGATGGCGATCATCGTCATCGCGGGCTACGCGGTCGCGGTCTCGCCGCCGATGGCCCGCCTCATCGTCCGGCTCGCCGCCCTGCCCCGGACCCCGCGCGGCGCCATCACGTTCACCGCCGCGGTGGCGATGGCCACGGCGTATGTGAACTGGGCCTTCAGCCTCGTCTTCACCGCCATCCTCGCCAAGGAGATCGCCCGCCGGCTGGCCGGCGTCGACTACCGCGCCATCGGGGCTATGGCCTTCCTCGGCCTCGGCACGGTGTGGGCCCAGGGCCTGTCGGGGTCGGCCGCGCTCCAGGTGGCCAGCGCGGTGTCCAGCCCCGCCGCCGTACAGGAGATCATCGCCGAGGGGCGTGGCAGCGGGGTCATTCCCCTGACCGACACCATCTTCCTCTGGCAGGGCGTGGTGGCCACCGCGGTGGTCTTCGCGGTCGCGGTCACCATGGCCTGGTTCCTGGCCCCGTCGCCTGAGCGGGCGATGACCGCGGAGCGCCTCGGCATCGATCTCGGGCCCGGACTCCGCACGAACAGCCCGGACTCCCGGCGCAGCCGCCCCGGCGAGTGGGTCGAGTTCAGCCCGACCCTCACGATCGCGCTGTTCGTTCTGGGCGTGTGGTATCTCGTCCGCCACTTCGCCCAGGCCAAGGGCAACCCGCTCAACGCGCTGGACCTGAACACCGTCAATCTGATCCTGATCCTGCTGGCCCTCATCCTGCACTGGCGGCCCGTGCACCTCGCCCGCGCCTTCAAGGAGGGGGCGCCGGCCGCCTCAGGTGTGCTGCTGCAGTTCCCGCTGTACGGCGGCATCTTCGGGATGATCGCCTTCACCGGGCTGCACCAGACCATCGCGGACTGGCTGGTGTCGGTGTCGAACGAGTACCTCTATCCGCCCCTCATCGCCATCTACAGCTGTGTGCTCGGGGTGTTCGTGCCCAGCGGCGGTGGCAAGTGGGTGGTCGAGGCGCCCTACGTCCTGGGGGCGGCCAACGAGCTCCATGTGAACCAGGGGTGGATGGTCGTGGTGTACGACCTCGGCGAAGCCAGCGCCAATCTGCTCCAGCCGTTCTGGATGCTTCCCACCCTCGCGATCCTCGGTCTGAAGGCGCGGGACATCATGGGCTACACCTTCGCCATGTTCCTCGCCCTGTTCCCCACGGTGCTCGTGCTGGTGACCCTGCTCGCCCGGACCCTGACCTTCCCCTGACGGTCCCTCATGGGGCGGTGGAACAGGCCTGCCCGCGCGGGCGCAGCATGTCGCGGAGGGCGCGGGTGTGGTGTTCGATGATGTGCATGCGGGCCTCCCACTCCGGTCCCTGGGAGTGGGAGGGGTGCTGGGTGATCTGGTCGGGGTGCTTGCGGTAGAGAAGGCCGACCTCGTCGTGGAACCAGCCGTCGGCCAGGGCGTCGAGGCCGAGGAGCAGACCGGTGTCGCCGGACGCCGGCAACGCCATCCACCCGCCGAGGACCAGCAGGAGTTCTCGGCGGGCGCACAGCGTGGCGGGGTGGACCTGCGCCCGCTTGTTGTCCTGCCAGTACCGCCAGACGCTGCCGGCCGGGAGGACGCCTCGCTCGGGGTCTCCGTCGAAGCCCACGGTCGACCCGTCCGCAAGCAGGTCCAGCGCGCGCGACGTGGTCCATCCCACGGTGGGACGACGGCTCAGGATGTCGATGTCCCGGGCGAGCGCGCCCGGCGCCATCAGGTCGTCCGCGTCGAAGACCTTGATGTACTCGCTCTCCCCGGACATGCAGCTGCGGGCGAAGGCCATGGTGCGTGCCACCTGGGGGCCGCCGCGGCGCGAGGAGTCGATGGAGATCCTGGGGTCGCCGCCGGGGAGGTGCGCGGCGGCGTGGACGCCTTCGCCGTCCTCTTGTATCAGCCATTCCCACTCCCAGCCGTCGGGGAGTTCCTGCCGGAGGATCGACTCGTATGCCTCCGGCAGCAGGGACACGGCGGGCCCGTGCACGGGAGTGACGATCGAAACCAGGTGGCGGCTCACTGGCACTCCTCAGGGCTCACCGATGCGGAAGATCGACATGCTAGCCCTTGGCGTTGATGAGCTGGAAGCTGTACCCGGTCACGCGGACCCGCTTGCCGGACGGCGGGACGACGGCCATGGCCATCAGGGAGTCGGAGCGGGTCAGGCGGGTCGAGGTGGTCCTGCCGTCCAGGTAGATGTCCGTGACCGCGGGCATGTTGTCGATGCGCATGACGGCCTCGCACTGCAGGCCGTCGGTCTTCGCCCAGTTCACGTAGTCGACCCCGAAGTCGTACAGGGCCACGGCGCCGCCGTCGGTGGTCCTGAGGCCGTAGACCGTCTCGGCGGCGGTGCGGCCCGGGTTGTAGGTGCCGTTGACGCAGCCGTCGGGGAAGTCGGCGCGCTTCGCGTAATCCCTCTTCCAGTCCTTCACCGCCGAGGTGTCCGTGAATCTGCTGCCCGCCTTCTTGCCGCCGGTCAGGTAGAAGTCCTGGGACAGCCCGCGCAGATCGTCGAGCTCGGTGTTTCCCACCCGGTCCGACGCCCCCAGCACTGAGGCGAATCCGTCGCCGTCGCGCTGGATCTCCGGCGTTTTCTTTCCGAGCTCGCCGACGGCCACCGCCTTCCAGGCGGCGCCCTGACCGCTCTTGTCGCGCTTGAAGGCGATCAGCCGCCGGCGGTCCTTGCCGATGTTCTTGCCGGTGACCCGGGTGTCGACCCAGAAGACGCTCTGGGCGCCCTTGCGGGGAATGTAGAAGTGGGCGCCCTCGACCGGGTAGTAAAAGGGAACCTTGTAGGAATTCTGTTCCTTCTCCGACCAAGCGGAGAACTGGGTGAAGGTCGCCTGACTCTGCTGGAGCAGCGCGCCGCCCTCCACCTGGGCGATCTTCTTCGGGTCCGGTACGGCGTTGGCCTCGTTGTTGACCTTCGCGTAGTGGAGCAGGACTCCCCGCGCCGCTGTGAGGGAGATGACGCCGGCCGACGTGGACGACTCGTCCTCGGCGGCGGCGCTTTCGCCCGTGGAATCCGATCCGCCCCGGCCTCCGCCCCCGGACGTGGATCCCGAACCGGAGCAGGCGGTAAGGGCGACGGCGAGCGCGGCCGAGGAGACAACCATTCGCCCAAGTCCTGATACGTGGTGGCGCATTGTTCGGGTCCTCTGCCATGGGTTTCCGCGCGATGACCGCCACAGGCTAACGGACCGAGTCACTCCGCATTTCGTGAGGCCCCGGCGGGGCGGGGCGCGCGGCGTGCGCCCCGCGCGGAGGCCTCACCGTCCGATACGGGCGAGAGGCCTCACCGTCCGATACGGGCGATACGGGCGAGGGCGCCGATCTCGAGCGCCGTCCACAGCGCGCCGTCCGGGCCGAGGGCGATGCCGTGCGGCTCGCTGCCGGGGGTTGGCAGGTCGTACTCGCTGACCCTGCCGTCCGGGGTGATCGTCCCGACGCGGTTGCCGCCCCACTCGGTGAACCACACGGCGCCCTCGGCGTCGGTGGTGAGGGCGTGCGGCCGCGCCTGGCGGTCGGGCAGCGGGAATTCGGTGATGTCGCCTTCGGTCGTGATGCGGCCGATCTGACCGGCGGCGATCTCGACGAACCAGAGCGCGCCGTCGTGTCCCACGGTGATGCCCACCGGTGCCGCGGCCTCCGTCGGCAGGGGGTGGAGTCGTACCGTGCCCGCGGTGTCGATCCGCCCGATGGCGTTCGCCTGGTTCAGGGTGAACCACAGCGCGCCGTCGCCGCCCGCGGTGATCGCGGAGGGAAACGCGCCGGTGACCGGCAGCTCGTACTCGGTGACCTGCCCGCCGGGGGTGATCCGGCCGATGCGGTCGGCCGTGGTCTCGGTGAACCACAGGGCGCCGTCGGGCCCCTGGGCGATGCCGAACGGGCCGCAGTCGGGAGTGGGCAGCGGGAACTCGTCGATCACCCCGGCGGTCGTGACGCGGCCGATCCGGTGCGCCCGGTATTCGGTGAACCACAGGGCGCCGTCGGGGCCGGGCGTGATGATCGTCGGCCCGCGGTCCGGCCCGAGCGGGTGGTCCGTCCGCTCACCGGCGAGGGTGAGCCGGCCGATCCGGCTGCTGTGGACCTGCGTGTACCACAGCGCGCCGTCCGGGCCGGCCGTGACCGCGTACGGGCCGCTCTCGCGGTCGGTCACCTGGTGTTCTTCGATCGAGGGCCGGGGCACTGTGTCTTCTCCTCCACGTGTTGGCCGGAACCACCACGGCACCCTGCCCACGGGCGGAAGCGAGTGCAACCACTTTTCCCGGGAACGGGTGAGGATCGCAGGGGCGGGGGCCGCCTCCGGCCCGCCCTGGCGCGCTGCGCTACGGGACCACGACCCGTGCGCTGTCAGGCAACGCCTCCGGGCCGCGGTTCGTAGTCTCAGGGCGACCGCGGCCTCAGGGCCGACCGCGCCCGCCGCACCGCGCCGACCACCGCCCGCCAGAGCCATGGCATCCACAACGCACACCCGCATGGACCAGGATGAGCCCCGCACCATCACCGCGAACGACCCCGAAGCCGGAATCCGCCTGGGCGCCCCTCGCGGCGCGCGTCTTCCGGGCGCTGTGGATCGCCCAGCTGGTCTCCAACATCGGCAGCTGGATGCAGACGGTGGGCGCCCAGTGGCTGCTGATCGGGCACGACGCGGCTCTGGTGACCCTCGTCCAGACCGCTTCGAGTCTCCCCGTCGTGCTGCTGGCCCTGCCCTCCGGTGTGCTGGCCGACCGCTTCGACCGTCGTTCGGTGCTGCTGACCGCGCAGTTCGCGATGCTCGCGGTGTCCTGCGCGCTGACCGCGCTGGCGTTCACGGGCGCGCTCACCCCGGCCCTGCTGCTCACCCTCACCTTCCTGCTGGGCTGCGGCACCGCGTTGATGGGCCCGGCGTGGCAGGCGATCCAGCCGGAACTGGTGGCACGCGACCGGCTGTCCCAGGCGGCCGCGCTCGGCGCCGTGAATGTGAACCTGGCCCGGGCCCTCGGGCCGGCGCTCGGCGGAGCGGTGGTCGCGGCGGCCGGCTCGGGGTGGGTCTTCGCCTTCAACGCCGCCTCCTACCTGGGCATCGCGGGTGTGCTCGTGTTCTGGCGGCGCCCGGCGGCGGCCCGCCCCGTCACCGGGGGCGAGAAGGCGCTGGCCGCCCTGTACGCCGGCCGCCGCTATGTGTGGAACGCGCCGGGCGTCCGCCGGGTCCTCCTGCGCACGGTGTTGTTCATCCCCGGCGCCGCCGCCCTGTGGTCGCTGCTGCCGCTGACCGCGAGCCGGTCCCTCGGCCTCGGCTCGGGCGGGTACGGGCTGCTCCTGGGCGCGGTGGGGGTGGGCGCCGTGGCGGGGGCCTTCGCCCTGCCGCGGATCCGCCGCGCCGTCGGCGCGGGCGGCGTACTCGGCGGCGGCGCCCTGGTCTTCGCCTGCGTGCTGGCGGTGCTGGCCACGGTCCGGATCCCCTGGCTGGTGACGCTCGCGCTGCTGCCCGCAGGTGTGGCCTGGATCGGTGTGCTGTCCACCCTCAACGCGGCCGTACAGACACGGCTTCCCGGCTGGGTCAGGGCTCGCGGGCTCGCCGTCTACCTCCTGGTCTTCCAGGGCGGGCAGGCGCTGGCGGCGCCGCTGTGGGGGGCCTTGGCCGGGTGGCTCGGGCTCGGCACCGCCCTGCTGATCGGCAGCCTCCTGATGCTGCTCGGCGTGGCCAGCGTCCGCCTGTGGCCGCTGTACGACGCGGAGGGCATCGACCCGTCGCCGTCCGACCACTGGCCCACTCCCCCGCTGGTGTTCGACCCCGGGCCGGCCCACGGCCCCGTGCTGGTCTCCGTCGCCTACCGGGTCGCCCCCGAGCACCGGGCCGAGTTCGTGACCCGCATGGGCCGCGTCGCCCGTTCGCGCCGCCGCACCGGGGCCCTCACCTGGGGCCTCTACCAGGACGGCAACGACCCGGCGCGGTTCATCGAGAACTATCTGGTCGCCTCCTGGTCGGAACACCTCGCCCAGCACCACAGCCGGCTCACGGCCACCGATCGCCGCCACGAGGAGCAGGCGCGCCGCCTGCTCGCCCCGGGCACCCGGCCGGAGGTGACACACGCCTTCGACACGGCCGAGGGGGCCGTCGTCCCGGACCCGGGCGACCCCGTGTCGCCCACCCGCTGAGCAGCGGACACGACGGTTCCTCACCGGACAATTCCACGTGCGCTCCTCGGCAACCCGTCCGCTCGGGTCCGCCGTACGGTCGTCCTCGGCACCTGCCGCAGAGCCGGGGCCGACCGACCGACCGAACCGCACCAACAGCCGCTGACAGGGGGCGATGATGGGACACCCTCCGTCCCGTGCTCACGACGGACTCTCGATCACTTTCCCGGTGGACGTCCACGTCACCGTCCCGGGCGCACCGCCGGTGCCGCTGCCCGGAGAGCTGCGGTACGACAGGGCGGACCCCTATGCCGTGTGCCTGTCCCTGGGCAGGCCCACCCCGTTCTCCGTCGACTGGTTCTTCGCCCGGTCGCTGCTCGCGGAGGGGCTCCGCCGGCCCGCGGGGATCGGGGACATCGTGGTGATCCCGCAGCGCCACCGCCATCCCGACGCGCTCCGCATCCTCCTGCGGCCACGCGCCGGGGTGGCGCTCCTGGACGTCAAGGCCTCCGCGGTCGGCGCCTTCCTGCGGCAGACCGAGGTGATGGTGCCGCCGGGCACCGAGCACCGCCACCTCGACATGGACGATGTCGTCGCCAGGCTCACCGCCGGCGGTGAGTGACCCGCCCACGGGTCTGCGGCGGACGGCAGGCCGGTGGCGGGCCGGCGGGTCAACTTCTGGCTCTACGACAGGGGTCAGCTGCCGGCGTGCGGCTGACACCGTCCGCCGGAGACCGTGGCGGACGCCCGGACCCCCTCGGTGGTCCTGGCCTCCGAACCGAGGGATCCCGGAGAGACCACGGTGGCCTTGCTCGTGGTCACCCGGATGCAGTGAGCGGGTCCGTCCTCCTCGGCGAAGACTGTGAAGTCCAGCCCCCGGTCGTGCACCCGCAGATCCTCCCAGGCGCCCTTGCCCTCGGCCGCGCGCCGCAGGGCGTCATCCACCGCGTCACGGAGGGCGTAGGCGCTGCTGTACGTGTCTCCGTCCACCGCCTCGGCCGCTTCCCGCGCCACCGCCCCGACCTCGTCGTCGCTCCACGTCCGCTCCTGGCGCACGTTCACCAGATAGAGGCCCAGGCCCACGAGAACGACTCCGTAGAGCAGCCATCCCGTCCGGCGGGAGAGGACGGCGTCGCCCGTCGGGGCGGGGGAGGTACGCGCGGCGGCTGTGAAGCAGGCCACCGCCAGCACGAAGACGACGACGATGAGAGCGACCACCCACTCATGATGTCCCGGCCGGGCACCCCCCGAAACCCGAAACACTCGAACGACATCCGCCGATGTCCGGAATCGCGCGCGTATCGATAAACGGCACCGGAAAATCCCCGGAGTTCCGTCACCCGAAATTCCTTGAAAGGCAACGGAGTCGAACCCGCATCGCGTGATTGTTGTAACCTCTGCCTTCTCGCCCGATCACCCTGGCATCGAGAGGAACACGCGTGGGTTTATCCCCCGGCGCCGGAATTCCGTCCGCCCGCTCGACGGAGAAGGCGCGTTCCGTCCTTTACGTCGTCCACAACCGGGTTTCCCTGCGGACGCTGCGCCGGGTGCACCGGCTGCTGGCGGGCGACGGCCGGCTGTCCTTCGCCGCGACGCTCGCCCCGGACCGCTTCGGGCGGGGCTGCGAGGCCGAGGCGGACCGCTGGGGCCTGCCCCTGGTGCCGTTCGAGGCCGCGGCCGCCGAGCCGTGGGACCTGGCGCTCTTCGGCAACCACGGCGGGGCCCACCTGTTCACGCGGGCCGCGGCACGGGTGTTCGTCCCGCACGGGGTGGGCGCGGGCAAGCTGGCGCTGGGCCAGGACTTCACCTACGGCCCGGACTTCGTCCTGCGCTCGGGAAAGCCCATCTACACCGCCATGTTCGAGGCGAGCGAGGAAGGGCGGCAGCGGGCGGAGGACATCACCCCCCGGCTCGCCGGGCGGATACGGGTCGTCGGCGACCTGGAGACCGACGAGTTCCTCGCCGTCCTCGCGCGCCGCGCCACCGCCCGGGCCGTGCTGGGCGTGGCCCCCGAGGACTTCCTCGTGCTGCTCTCGGCCACCTGGGGCGACGCCGGGATGCTCGCGTGGCACGGCCCCGCCCTGCTGAGGAGCGCCCGCCGGCTGCCCGGGGACGTCCGCGTGGTCCTCAAGCCGCACCCCCACAACTGGGGCCCGCGCGGCCGCCCCCGCCCCCCTCTCGCCCGCGCGCTCGCCGCGGCCCCGGAGACGGTCTGCCTCGTCCCGCCGTGGCAGTCCTGGATGGGCGCGTACGCGGCCGCCGACCTGGCGGTGTACGACTTCGGCTCGCTCGCGCTGCGGTTCGCCCTGCGGCCCAGGCCGATGGTGGCCGTCCCCGCCGGGCCGGGTGCCGTCACCCCCGGGTCCCCGGTGGACGCGCTGCGCGCCATGACGCCCGAGCTGACCGAGCCCTCACTGCCCCGGGCGCTCGAACTCGCCTCGGCCGCCGGGGTGCCACCGGACCTCGCCGACCTCGCGCCCCGCTTCGTCAGCCACCCCGGCCAGGCCGCGCACCGCACCCGTGGCGCACTGTACGAGCTGCTCGACCTGGCCGCACCGGGCCCGCGGGAGGGAGAGGAGCGGGAGACGCGGGAACGGGCGCTGGAGGGCAGCGGATGAGGGCCGTCGTCGCCGGCATCGCCAACCAGCAGACCCGGCTGCCGGTGGAGGGTTTCCCGCACCCGTACAGCCCCGCGCGCCACCTGCCCGGCCGGATCGAGGACGCGGTCGGCGGGGTGGGGTTCAACGTGGCCGCGGCCCTCGCGCGGCTGGGGGCCGCCGTCGACCTGCTCGCGCCCCTGGCCGACGACCCGCCGGGGCGGGCGGTGCTGGCCGCGGCGGACCGCCTGGGCGTGGGCACCCGCCTGTGCACCCGGGCCCTGGACCGCACCCCGCGATCCGTGGTCCTCGTGGACACCACCGGCCGCCGCGAGGTCAACACCGACCTCGGCGGGGCCCTGGCCACCTCCGTCGACCCGGCCGCCTTCCGCACCGCCGCCACCGGGGCGGACGTGTGCGTCCTGGGCAACCTCGACTTCTCCCGCCCGCTGCTGCCCGCCGCCCGGGGCCTCGGCGTGCCGGTGGTGGTGGACCTCCAGGACGTGCGCGGCCCCGACCACCCGTACGACCAGGACTTCCTCGCCGCCGACACCCTCGTCATGAGCCACGAGCGCCTCGCGGGCCGGGACCTGCCCGGCTTCCTGCGCGCGCTGCGGTCCCGCTCCCGCGCCTCCCTGCTGGTCCTCACCCTCGGCGCCGACGGCAGCCTCGCCCTCACCCCCGACGACGCGGACTGCTGGCGCACCCCGGCCGTGGACGTGGGCCCGGTGTCCGACACCACCGGGGCGGGCGACGCCTTCACCGCCGCCCTCGCCCACGCGCTGCACGGCCGGCGCCTGCCCGCCCGGGAGGCCGTCCGCGCCGCCACCGCCCACGCGGCCTCCCGCCTCGCCGGCCGCCCCGCCCGTGGCGGGCCGCCGCGATGACGGGGCTGCGCGTGCTGGTGGCGGCCCAGGCGGTGTCGCTGGCCGGCTCGGGGATCAACGCGGCCGCCGTGGCCTACCTGGTGACGGTCCGTTCCGGCGTACCCGCCCTCGGGCTGGTGCAGGGGATCCCGCTGGTCGCCACCGTCGTGTGCGCCCCCTGGATCGGCGTCCTGGTGGACCGTCACGACGCCCGCCGCGCCCTGGTCGCCGCCTCGACGGTGCTGGCCGCCCTCACCGCGCTCATGCTCCACTACGGAGCCTGGTGGTACGCCCTGGTCCTGGCCGTCCGCACCCCGTGGGAGGTCGCCCTCTCCGGGTCCCTGGCCCGCCTCCTGCCGGCCGCCGCCGCCCGCGCCGGCGTGCCCGTGGCCAAGGCGAGCGGGACGATGTCGCTCACCGGTCGGCTGGCCACCGCCGCCGGGGTCGCCGCCGGCCCCTTCCTCGCCGGCACGCTGGGGCCGGCCGTGTTCGTGGCGGACGCGGCCACCTTCGCCGCCACCGCCGTCGCCTTCCACGCCCTGTGCCTGCCGGCCCAGGCCACCGCCACGCGCACCGGAGCCGGCGTGACCCGCCAGTTCCACGAGGGCCTGCGCTATCTGCACGGCCGCCCCCTGGCCCTCTACACGGCCACGCTGTACACCGTCGCGGGCGTCGCCTGGGGCGCCAAGGATACCCTCTACGTCGCCTACGTCGACGAACGCCTGGGGCTGCCGGCCCAGGTGTGGGCCGGGCCCTACGGGGCCGCGGCCCTCGTCGGGGAGACCGCCGCCGCAGCCCTCATCGCCTCCGGCCGCCTGGGCCGGCCCGAGCGCATCCCCGCCGTGGCCACCGGCGCGGTGCTGCTACTGGGCGGCTGCCTGCTGACGGCCGCCGTGACGACCTCGCCGCCGGTGGCCTTCGCCGCCAAGGTGCTGGAGGGAGCGGCGACGAACGTGGTCGGGGTGCTGGCCGTGACCTTCGTGTCGCTGCTGGCCGCCGAGCGCATGCGCGGCCGGATGAAGACCCTGCTGACCACCGCCAACCGGGTCTCCCTGGGCGCGGCGAAGGGGGCGCTGCCGGCCCTGGCCGGGGCGCGGGGCGTCCACACCGCCTACGCCGCGGCGGGGGCGGCGGTCCTGGCCGGGGTCGCCCTGGCCGCGCTCCTCCCGCGCCGCCGCCCGGCTCCGCCACGCTCCCCGTGAAGACCGGCGGGCGTCAGGCGGTGAAGACCTTCCCCGGGTTGAGGATGCCCGCCGGATCCCACACCCGCTTGATGCCGCGGTGCAGGTCCACCACGGCCGGGCTGAGCTCCCTGGCCAGGCCGCGCATCTTCAGCAGGCCCACCCCGTGCTCGCCGGTGACCGTGCCGCCCAGGGCGATCGCCTGGTCGACGACCTCCTCGAACACCTCGCGGCCCCGGGCCAGTTGCCGCTCGTCGCCACGCGGCACGACCAGCATCGGGTGCAGGTTGCCGTCCCCGGCGTGGGCGAGGCTCGCGATGCGTACGCCGTTGCTCTCGGCGGTGCGCTCCAGGCGGGCGAGCATCTCGGGGACGAGGGTGCGGGGGACGCAGATGTCCTCGCTGAGGACCATGCCCAGGCGTTCCAGCGCGGGGTAGACCAGCCGGCGGGCGGCGAACAGGGCGTCCGCCTCGGCCGGGTCGGCGGACCGGGCGCTCCAGGTGGCGCCCGCGGCCTCGAAGCAGGCCAGGACCGTGTCGGCCTCCTGGAGGCCGGCCGCTCCGGGGGCGTCGCAGCGGGCCAGCAGCAGCACGTCGCCGCCGTCGGTGAGGCCCATGTTCTTCCACTCGTCGACGGCGCGCAGACAGTAGCGGTCGACGAGTTCGAGGGCGCTGGGGACGACACCGGCGGCCACCACGTGGGCGACGGCCCGGCCGGCGCTCGGCAGGTCGTCGAAGTAGCCGACGACGGTGTGCTCCTGGGCGCGCTCGCCGCGCAGCCGCAGGGTGATCTCGGTGACCAGGCCCAGGGTGCCCTCGGAGCCCACCAGCAGGCCGGCCAGTTCGAAGCCGGCCGAGCTCTTGGCGGTTCGCCGGCCGAGCCGGACCACCTCGCCGCGGCCGGTGACCGCCTCGAGGCCGAGCACGTAGTCGCGGGTCACGCCGTACTTCACGCAGCACACCCCGCCCGCGTTGGTGGCGACGTTGCCCCCGATGGTGGACCACGGGGCGCTGGCCGGGTCGGGCGGGTACCACAGGCCCTTGGCCGCGCAGGCGGCCCGCAGGTGGTCGTTGACGACGCCGGGCTGCACCACGGCCAGGCGCTCGTCCGGGTCGATGCTCAGGACGCGGTCCATCGCGGCGAAGGAGACGACCACGCAGCCCTCCACGGCGTTGGCGCCGCCGGACAGGCCGGTGCCGGCCCCGCGGGCGACCACGGGCACCCCGCGTTCGGCGCAGTACGCCACGACGGCCGCGACCTCGCCGGTGTCGCGCGGCCGCACCACGGCCGCCGGGAGGGCGTACGGCGCGCCGGCGGCCTCGTCGTGGGCGAAGGAGGCCAGCCGGGCCGGGTCGGTGATCAACCGGTCGGCCGGGAGGAGCCCCGCGAGATCACAAGGTGTCGTGGTCATGTCGGCGAGATTCGCACCGGGCCGCAAGCGGGGCAATTGGCCCTTGGTACACCGCCACGCCGGGTGTACCAAGGGCCAATTGACCCCCTGACGAGGCGTCGGCAAGCCTGGTCCAACGCCACGCCAGGCCGTGAAAGGCGGCGATCAGGAGGGTGAGTCGATGACGGCGGTGCTCACGGGAATCGGGGGCTTTCTCCCACCCAGGGTGGTCACGAACGACGACCTCTCGCGCACACTGGACACCACGGACGAGTGGATCCGCACCCGGACCGGGATCCGGGAGCGACGGGTCGTGGCCGACGGGCTGTCGACCGGGGGCCTGGCCGTGGCGGCCGGGGCCCGGGCCCTGCGTTCGGCGGGGGTGACCGGGGTGGACGCGGTGGTCGTGGCGACCACCTCGCCCGAGCGGCTGTGCCCGGCGGTGGCGCCGGAGGTCGCGGCCCGGCTGGGCCTCGGCACGGTGGCCGCCTTCGACCTGACCTCGGCGTGCAGCGGGTTCCTGTACGGGCTCGCCACCGCCTCCGGCCTGATCGACTCCGGCACCGCCGACACCGTTCTGCTCATCGGCTCGGAGGCGTTCACCACGCTGGTGAACCAGCGGGACCGGACCACCGCGCCGATCTTCGGCGACGGGGCGGGCGCGGTGGTACTGCGCCGAGGCGAGCCGGAAGAGCCGGGCGCGCTGGGCCCGTTCGACCTCGGCAGCGACGGCGCGCTGGCCGACCTGCTGGCCATCCCGGCCGGCGGCTCGCGGCAGCGCTCCGCGGACGGCGGGCTCGGACACGACACGGTGACGACCGCGGACTGGTATCTGCGGATGGAGGGCCGTCCGCTGTACACCCAGGCCGTCGCGCGGATGACGCAGTCGGCGCGGACGGTCCTCAAGCGCGTGGACTGGTCGGTGGCGGACGTCGACTGGTTCGTCGGCCACCAGGCCAACATCCGCATCGTGCGGGCGGTCGCCGAGGAGCTGGAGCTGCCCGAGGAGCGGGTCGCGGTGAACATCGACCGGGTGGGCAACGCCCTGGCGGCGTCGGTGCCGCTGCTGCTGAACGACTACGCCGCCCGCGGCCTCCTCGCGGCGGGCCAGCGGGTGCTGCTGTCCGCCTTCGGGGCCGGCCTGTCCTGGGGCTCGACCACGCTGCTGTGGCCGGACGTCGAGGCCGAACCCGTCAACTGAGCCACGTTCTTTGCCTGTTCCACCTGTTCCGCCCTACCTGTTCCGGGAGGAAACGCCATGAGTTCCGTGCACGACTCCGTCGTCGAGGTCTTCGTCGCCCGCTTCGATCTCGACCCCGCGACGGTGGTGCCCGACGCCACCTTCGACGACCTGGGCCTCGACTCGCTGTCGCAGATCGAGCTGGCCACCGCGCTGAAGAAACGCCTGGGCATCGTGATCACCGACGAGGAGCTGGCCGAGATCGCCGTCGTCGGGGACATCATCGCCCTGGCCGAGCAGAAGGGCGCCGCGGTCCGATGACCGGCTTCGCCGCCGCCATCACCGGGATCGGGCTGGTCACGCCCGCCGGTATCGGGGTCAAGGAGAACTGGGACCGGGTGGTCGAGGGGAAGCCGACGGCGGCGTGCCACGCCGACCTGGACGGCCTGCCGGTCACCATGGCCTGCCGGGTGCCCGACTTCGATCCGGCCGGTCTGGGGCTGCGCGGCGCCTGGCAGTGGGACCGCTACGCCCAGTTCGCCCTCGTCGCCGCGCGCGAGGCCCTGGCCCAGGCCGGGCTCGCCCCCGGCGGGTGGGCGGACAGCTCCCGGGTGGCCGTGATCCTCGGCTCGGGCGCGGGCGGCACCACGACGCTGGAGGAGCAGCACCGGGTGCTGCTCGAGGAGGGGCCGTCGGAGGTGTCCGCGATGACCCTGCCGATGGGGCTGCTGAACATGGCGGCGGGCCAGGTGGCGATCGACATCGGCGCCCATGGGCCCTGCCTGGCGCCGTGCACGGCGTGTGCCGCCGGGGCGAGCGCGATCGGCCTGGGCCGGGAGCTGCTCCGGTCGGGGGTGGCCGATGTGGTGGTGGCCGGCGGCGCGGAGGCGCCGATCACTCCGCTGTACCTGTCCTCGTTCGCCAGGATGCGGGCGCTGTCGCGGCGGCTGGATGACCCTGGGACCGCGTCCCGCCCGTTCGACACGGGCCGCGACGGTTTCGTGCTCGGCGAGGGCGCCGGGATCGTCGTCCTGGAGTCCGAGGAGGGCGCGCGGGCCCGGGGCGTGCGGCCGGTGGCCCGGGTGGTCGGGTACGGCGCCTCCGCGGACGCGCACCACGTCACCTCCCCTCACCCCGAGGGCAAGGGTGCCGAGCTGGCCGTGCGGGCGGCCCTCAGGGACGCCGGGCTGACCGGCCGGGACATCGGGTACGTCAACGCCCACGGCACCTCCACACCGCAGGGCGACGTCGTCGAGGCGGGGGTGATCCACCGGGTGGCCGGGCCGGACGTGCGGGTCAGCTCCACCAAGGGGGTCACCGGACATCCGCTCGGCGCGGCCGGGTCCATCGAGGCCGCGTTCGCCGCCCTCACGTTGCACCACGGGGTGATCCCGCCGACGGCGAGCACCACCGAGGTCGACCCGAGGGTGGAGGTGGACGTCGTGCACGGCGCGGCCCGAGGCGGCCGCGTGGAGGTGGCACTGAGCAATTCCTTCGGCTTCGGCGGCCAGAACGCCGCGTTGCTGATCGCGGCCGGCTGACCGTGGTGGCCCGCCCCCTTCCGCCGGTCCTCACGAACCGAACCGCAGGAAAGGACCCACAGATGACCCCGCCGGTCTCGGCCGACCTGTCCCGGTTGCTCTTCGACGGCAGGTACGAGCAGACCCACCAGGACCTCCACGAGCTGCTGCTGGACCCGGTGTTCGACCCCCGCGAGGGGCTGACCATGGCCGAGGCCGGGAGGCTGGCCTACGAGCGGTCGCGGGCCGTGCACGCCGGCCTGGAGCGGCCACGGGAGATCCTGGCGGACCCGTGGCGGCTGTTCGCGCTGGCCGAGTGGCCGTCGCTGGTGGACGTCTCCACGTTCTCGCTGCTGATGGTGCACTACAACCTGGCCTTCGGCACGGTCGTGGAACACGGGGCCCGGGACGATCTGAAGGACCTGTTCGACGAGTTGGACCGGCTGGACTCCTTCAGCCCGTACATGGCCACCGAGCTGGGCTACGGCAACAACGTGGCCGCGCTGCGCACCGAGGCCGTGTACGACGCGGGGACCGGGACGTTCGTGCTGAACACCCCCGACGCGCTCGCGCAGAAGTACATGTCGTACAGCGGGTTCCAGGACATCCCGAAGCTGGCCGTGGTGATGGCCCGGCTGAAGGCGGACGGCAGGGACCACGGGGTGTTCCCGTTCCTGGTCCGGATCAGCGACCGGGACGGGCTGCGTCCGGGGGTGCACGCGGCGCCGTGCCCGGAGAAGCCGGTGCAGGGCCTGGACAACGGCCTCACCTGGTTCGACCATGTGCGGGTCCCGCGCCGCAACCTGCTGCACGGCGACATGGGCGGCTTCGACGAGAACGGTGTGTTCCGCCCGGCCGCCGGCAACCAGCGGAAGCGGTTCCTGCGCGCGATGAGCCGGATTCTGCCCGGTCGGCTGTGCGTCTCCAGCGCGGCCACGGGCGCGGGCCGGGCCGCCGTGTACATCGCCCTGCGGTACGCGGCGCGGCGGCTGACCAACGCGCCGGGCCGCAACGACCTGCCGGTCATCGAGTACCGCAGCCACCAGCTCGCGCTGTTCACCGCGCTGGCCAAAACGTACGCGATGACGCTGCTGCTCAACCACGCCAAGCGGGAGTTCACCGGCGCGCCGCGGGATGCGGTGCCGGCCGGGCTGGGCGACCTGGTGTCGATCACCAAGGCGCTGGCCACCTGGGAGATGACCGAGGTGGTCGCCACCTGCCGGGAGCGCTGCGGGGCCCAGGGCATCTTCAGCGTCAACCGGATCGCGGACTACGGCTCGCTGTTGCAGGGCCTGGTCACCGCGGAGGGCGACAACCAGGTGCTGCTGGCCACCACGGCGGGGCAGATCATCGCGCGGGGCGGCGACGGGGCGGAGGACGGCGCGGAGCCGGACACCGCCCCCGACCCGCGGGGCCGGAGCCTGCGGGACCCGGCGTTCCTGGTGGCGGCGCTGCGCCACCGGGAGCGGGAGCTGCTCCGGGCGGCCCGGGCGGCCATGGCGGACGACTCCGGGGACCGGACGTACTTCGAGGCGTGGAACGGGACGATCAACTCCGGTCTGGAGATGGCCCGGGCGCGCGGTGTGCGGATCGCGCTGGAGTGCTTCACGGCGGCGGTGGACGCGGCGCGGGACGAGACCGCGCGGGCGGCGCTGGGCCTGCTGGCGGCCCTGTACGGGCTGACGGAGGTGCGGCGGGCCGCCGACTGGCTCCTGGCGCGCGGGGTGCTGACGGCCGAGCAGGTGGAGCGGCTGCCGGTGGAGGCCGACGCGCTGTGCGCGGAGATCCGGCCGTACGCCGACACGCTGACCGACGGGTTCAACCTGTCGCCCGAGCTGCTGCGGGCGCCGATCGCGGCGGACGACTACGTGGCCGCGTTCCAGCGGCGGACCGGCGCCTTCGGCCCGGCCGCCGCCCGGCCCGCCGAGGGGGGCTGAGGGATGGCGCGGCACAGCTACTTCTGCCCGATCCGCTGGTCGGACATGGACGTCTACGGGATCGTCAACAACGTGTCGTTCCTGCGCTATCTGGAGGAGGCCCGGGTCGACTTCGTCTTCCGGATGGCGCCGACCGAGGGGGACGCCTTCTTCCGGGACGGCTCGGTGGTGGTGGGGCACACGATCCGCTACCGGCGGCAGCTGGTGCACCGGCACGAGCCGGTCGAGATCGAGATGTGGGTCTCCGACCTCCAGTCGGCGACGGTGACCATCGACTACGCGGTCAAGGACGGCGACACCGTGTACGCCACCGCCTCGACCACGATGGCGCCGTTCGACTACCGGGCGGGCCGGCCCCGGCGGCTGACCGACGACGAGACCCGTTTCTTCGAGAAGTACCTCGAGGACACCCGGGCGGTCGGCTGATATGCGGCTGCTGCGGATCGGTGCGCCGGGCGAGGAGCGGCCCTGCGCGGTGGGCCCCGGCGGGGTGGTGCGGGACCTGTCGGCGTGGGTGCCCGACTGGACGGGCGCGGCCCTGGACCCGGACGCGCTGCGGGAGCTGGGCGCACGGCTGGAGCGGGAGGCCGCCGGGCTGCCGGCGGTCGACCCGGCCGCCGAGCGCGTCGGGCCGCCCGTGCGTCCCGGCGGGCACCTGCTGTCGATCGGGCTCAACTACCGCATGCACGCCGCCGAGGCGGGCCTGGCGCTGCCGGACGAGCCGATTGTCTCGAGCAAGGCGCCGTCCACCCTGGTCGGCCCGCACGACGACCTGCTGCTGCCGCCGGGCGGGGAGAAGACCGACTGGGAGGTGGAGCTGGCGGTGGTGATCGGGCGGCGCGCCCGGTATCTGCCGGACCGCTCCGCCGCGCTCGCCCATGTCGCGGGC
>NZ_MAXF01000193.1 GCF_001704635.1 Streptomyces sparsogenes
GGGAGAAGACGGGAGGTGGAGCTGGCGGTGGTGATCGGGCGGCGCGCCCGGTATCTGCCGGACCGCTCCGCCGCGCTCGCCCATGTCGCGGGCTTCGCCACGGGCAACGACGTGTCCGAGCGGAGCTGGCTGCTGGAGCGCGGCGGCCAGTGGGTGAAGGGCAAGTCGTTCGAGTCGTTCGGTCCGCTGGGTCCGTACCTGGTCACTCCGGACGAGGCCGGCGACCCGCAGCGGCTGCGGCTGACCTGCCGGGTCAACGGCCGGCTGATGCAGGACGGGTCGACCGCGGACATGGTGTTCGACGTGGCGCATCTGGTCTGGTATCTGAGCCGGTTCATGGTGCTGCACCCCGGTGACGTGGTGCTGACCGGGACGCCGGGCGGGGTCGCCCTGGGCCGCCCCGACCAGCCGTATCTGCGGGCCGGTGACGTGGTGGAGGCGGAGGTGGCGGGGCTGGGGGCGCAGCGGCAGCGCTGCCGTGCGGCGGCCTGGGCGCAGGCCCGGGGGTGACAGGAAGGAGAGCGGGAGCGGATGACCGTCCAGCCGGAACTCATCGGGGGCGACACCCGGGCACGGGTGTCCGAACTGCACGCGACCAAGGAGCTGGCCCGCCACGGTCCGGGCGAGCGCGCGACCCGCACCCAGCACGCGAAGGGCAAGCTGACCGCCCGTGAGCGCATCGACCTGCTGCTGGACGCCGGGTCGTTCGCCGAGGTGGAGCAGTTGCGCCGGCACCGGGCCGTCGGCTTCGGGATCGAGGAGCGCAAGCCGCACACGGACGGTGTGATCACGGGCTGGGGCACGGTCGAGGGCCGCACCGTGTTCGTCTACGCGCACGATTTCCGGATCTTCGGCGGCGCGCTCGGGGAGGCGCACGCCGAGAAGATCCACAAGATCATGGACATGGCCCTCGCGGCCGGCGCGCCGCTGGTGGCGCTCAACGACGGGGCCGGGGCCCGGATCCAGGAGGGCGTCTCGGCCCTGGCCGGCTACGGCGGGATCTTCCGGCGCAATGTGCGGGCCTCCGGGGTGATCCCGCAGATCTCGGTGATCCTGGGGCCGTGCGCGGGCGGCGCGGCGTACTCCCCCGCGCTGACCGACTTCGTGTTCATGGTGCGCGGCACCTCGCAGATGTTCATCACCGGCCCCGATGTGGTGAAGGCCGTCACCGGCGAGGACGTCACCCAGGAGCGGCTCGGTGGCGCCGACATGCACGCCGAGCTGTCGGGCGTGTCCCACTTCGTGTACGACGACGAGTGGACCTGTCTGAGCGAGGTCCGCTGTCTGCTGTCCCTGCTGCCGTCCAACAACCAGCAGAACCCGCCCTTCGCCCGGAGCGCGGACCCGGCCGACCGGCGCACCGAGGCGCTGTCCGACCTGGTCCCGGCGGAGGGCAGGCTGCCGTACGACATGCGCCGGGTGATCGAGGAGATCGTGGACCACGGCGACTTCCTGGAGGTCCATGAGCGGTGGGCGCCCAACATCCTGTGCGGTCTGGCCCGGCTCGGCGGCCAGGTGATCGGCGTCGTCGCCAACCAGCCGATCGCCCTGGCGGGGGTGCTGGACATCCGGGCCAGCGAGAAGGCCGCCCGGTTCGTGCGGCTGTGCGACGCCTTCAGCATTCCGCTGCTGTCCCTGGTGGACGTGCCGGGTTTCCTGCCCGGGGTGGACCAGGAGCACGGCGGGGTGATCCGGCACGGGGCGAAGCTGCTGTACGCGTACTGCGAGGCCACCGTCCCGCGGGTGCAGCTGATCCTGCGCAAGGCCTACGGCGGCGCGTACATCGTGATGGACTCCCGCTCGATCGGCGCCGATCTGTCCTACGCCTGGCCGACCAACGAGATCGCGGTGATGGGCGCCGAGGGCGCCGCGAACGTCATCTTCCGCAAGCAGATCGCGGAGGCGGCCGATCCGGAAGCCGTGCGGACCCGGGTGGTCAAGGACTACCGGTCGGAGCTGATGCACCCCTACTACGCGGCCGAGCGCGGGCTGGTCGACGACGTGATCGACCCCGCCGAGACCCGGGCGGTGCTGGCGCGCGCCTTCCGCATGCTGCGGACCAAGCACGCCGAGCAGCCGTCCCGCAAGCACGCCAACACCCCCCTGTGACCCGTAGCCCGGTGTCCCCTGCCCTGGAGCGCCCATGACCATCACCTTCACCACCGAGCCGGCCGTCCCGCGGCCCGCCGCCGAGCGGGCGGCGCTGCTGGAGGCGCCCGCCTTCGGCGAGGTGTTCACCGACCACATGATCAGCATCGACTGGGACCGGGAGCGGGGCTGGCACGACGCCCGGCTGCATCCGTACGGGCCGCTGGTGCTCGACCCGTCGGCCCAGGTCTTCCACTACGGCCAGGAGGTGTTCGAGGGCATGAAGGCCTACCGGCGCCCCGACGGCTCGGTGGTGACCTTCCGCCCGTACGCCAACGCGGCCCGGCTCAACCGCTCCTGTGCGCGGATGGCGATGCCACAGCTCCCCGAGGAGACCTTCGTGGAGGCCCTGGAGCTGCTGGTCACCGCCGACCGGGACTGGGTCCCGGACCGTCCGGGCCACAGCCTGTACCTGCGCCCGTTCATGATCGCCACCCAGCACACCATCGGCTTCTACGGGCCCTCCACCGCCTACCGGTTCATGGTGATCGCCTCACCGGCGGCCGCCTACTTCAAGGCCGGGGCGAAACCGCTCACGGTGTGGCTCTCGCGGGACTACACCCGGGCGGCTCCCGGGGGCACCGGCGAGGCCAAGTGCGGCGGCAACTACGCGGGCACCCTGGTGGCCCAGGCGCAGGCCCGGGAGGAGGGCTGCGACCAGGTGGTGTGGCTGGACTGCGTGGAACACCGCTGGGTGGACGAGATGGGCACCAGCAACCTGTTCTTCGTCTACGGCAACCGACTGGTCACCCCGGAGCTGTCGGGGACCCTGCTGGCCGGCGTCACCCGGGACTCGGTGCTGGCGCTGGCGGCCGAGCTCGGCTACCGGGCCGAGGAAGGGAGGGTCAGCGTAGAGCAGTGGCGCGCCGACGCGGAGTCGGGGGCGCTCACCGAGGTGTTCTCCTGCGGCACCTCGTCGATGGTCACGCCGGTCGGCTTCGTCAGGAGCGCGGACGGCGACTGGACGATCGGCGGCGGGGCGCCCGGCCCGGTCACCTCGCGGCTGCGAACGGAGCTGACGGACATTCAGCTCGGCGCGCGGCCGGACCCCTTCGGCTGGGTCCACAAGATCGCCTGACCGGCGTGGTGCCGGGTCCGGGCCCGCCGGGTCCGGGGCTGCCGGGCCCGGGCTGCCGGTCCGTACCCACCGTGAACCGTCGAGAAGGGGTGTGGTGAGAATCGTGAGCCGTTCGGTCCTCGTGACGGGAGGGAACCGGGGCATCGGCCTCGCGGTCGCCCGCGCCTTCGCGGAGGCGGGCGACAGGGTGGCGCTGACCTACCGGACGGGCCCGCCGGAGGCCGCCACCGGGCTCGGCTGTCTCGCCGTCCGCTGCGATGTCACCGATGCCGGGCAGGTCGACCGGGCGTACAAGGAGGTGGAGGCGGCGCACGGTCCGGTGGAGGTGCTGGTGGCGAACGCCGGCATCACCCGGGACCAACTGCTGCTGAGGATGGCCGAGAAGGACTTCTCGGATGTGCTGGACACCAATGTCATGGGGGCCTTCCGGGTGGCGAAGCGGGCCGCCGAGGAGATGGTCGAGGCGCGGCGGGGGCGGATCGTGCTGATCTCCTCGGTGGTCGGTCTGCTCGGCGCGGCCGGGCAGACCAACTACGCGGCCTCGAAGGCCGGTCTGATCGGCTTCGCCCGGTCCGTGGCGCGCGAGCTCGGCTCACGGGGCGTCACCTGCAACGTGGTGGCGCCGGGGTTCGTCGAGACGGACATGACCAGGGCGCTGAACGACAAGCAGCGGGCCGCCATG
The DNA here is from genome assembly GCF_001704635.1 of Streptomyces sparsogenes. Taxonomy (GTDB): domain Bacteria; phylum Actinomycetota; class Actinomycetes; order Streptomycetales; family Streptomycetaceae; genus Streptomyces; species Streptomyces sparsogenes. Next base: position 3,909 of record NZ_MAXF01000193.1, read on the forward strand.
CTCGGCAAGGTGCCCCTGGGGCGCGGCGCGCGGGCGGAGGAGGTGGCGGCGGCGGTGCGGTTCCTCGCCTCCGAGGACGCCGCCTACATCACCGGGGCCGTCCTGCCGGTGGACGGCGGCCTGGGCATGGGGCACTGAGGCCGACGGGCACCGCGGCCACGGGTGCTCAGGGGTGCTCCGAGACCAGCACCGCGCGGGTGCCCGGCTCCTGCGCGTGGAAGACGTGGGGCACATCGGCCGGATAGCAGATGTAGTCGCCCGGGTGGAGTTCGACGGGCTCGTCGGCGGTGCCCACCAGGGCCCGGCCCGCGCTGATCACGACGTGTTCCACGACTCCGGGCAGGTGGGGCGCCGAGGAGCGCTGCGGGCCGGGCTCGGCGGCGATGCTGTAGACGTCCCGCCGGGCCCGGGGCGGGGAGGCGGCGAGGAGGGTGGCCCGGTAGTCGCTCTGGGCGGATCCGATGGCCGGCCCCTCCCCCGCCCGGATCACCTGGACCTGCGGCCGGGAGACGGCCAGCAGCCGGGAGAAGGGGATCTCCAGGGCCACGCAGAGCGCCCACAGCGTCTCCAGGCTGGGGTTTCCGGTGCCGGACTCCAGCTGGGAGAGCGTGGACTTGGCGAGCCCGGCCCGGCGGGCGACCTCGGTGAGGGAGAGGCCCGCCCGGGCACGCTCCGCCCGCAGGGACGCGGCGATCAGTTCGAGCGGGGGTTTGAGCGCGGGGTCGGCGTCGGACACGGGTCGTTCGCTCCAATGGTCGATCGTTCGGCTTGACGAACATTCGCGGATGCGTTCAGCATAAACTCCATGCGTTCGTTATGGAGAACTCTGGACGGAGGGCTGCTGCGCGACATCGCGCTCGTCTGCCTGGCCGTCGGCGTCATCGGCCTGTCCTACGGCGCCGTGGCGGTCACCTCGGGCTTCGCCTGGTGGTTCCCGGTCCTGATGGGGGCGCTCGTCCTGGCCGCGTCCTCCGAGTTCCTGTTCATCGGGATCATCGCGGCCGGGGGCAGCCCGATCGCCGCCCTGCTGGCCGGCCTCCTGGTGAACGCCCGCCATCTGCCGTTCGGCCTGGCGGTGCCCGATGTGCTCGGACGGGGGTGGCGCAGAATGCTCGGCACCCATCTGATGAACGACGAGACCGTCGTCTTCGCCATCGCCCAGGACGAGCTGTCGAACAAGCGGGCCGCGTACTGGACCTGCGGCCTGGGCATCCTGCTCTGCTGGCCGGTGGGCGCCGCGCTGGGCGCGCTGCTCGGCAGCGTCGTGGAGGACACCGCGACCCTCGGGCTCGACGCCATGTTCCCCGCGGTGATCCTGGCGCTGATCCTGCCCGCCCTGAAGGACCGGGCGCTGCGGCGGACCGCGCTGGCCGGCGTCGCGCTGGCGCTGGCCGCCACCACGTTCCTGCCGACCGGGCTGCCGGTGCTGGCCGCCCTGGCCGCGCTCCCGCTGTTCACCGTATTCACCGCCAAGGCGGCGGAAGGAGCCGCGCGGTGAGCGACGCCGTGCCGATGCTGCCGACGCTGGCGGCGATGTTCGCCCTGGCGGTCGGGACCTTTCTGCTCCGCCTCTCGGGGCCGTTCCTGCGAGCAAAGATCACCTTCCCGGCACGGGCCGAGAAGCTGCTGGAGGCCTCGGCGGTGGTGCTGCTCGCCGCGCTCACCGCCATCGCCGCGCTCACCGAGGGGGACGACTTCGTCGGCCCCGCCCGGCCGGTCGGCGTCCTGGTCGGCGGAGTGCTCGCGTGGCGCAAGGCGCCCTTCCTGGTGGTCGTGCTCGCGGCGGCGGGCACCGCGGCGCTGCTCCGGCTCGCCGGCGTGCCGTGACGCGGCCGGACACTCCGTTTCCCCTTCGCATTCCGTAAACACCGCGCAAGGCATTCGGCCGCCTTTGGCAAGTTTGGGCCAAACCATCTCAAATATTGGACCCGCCGTTGCTCGCCTCAGAATGAGTCCAGTAGCGTTGCCCGCAGTGACTGGCTTCGAAAGTCAGTCCGGTTCACGCGCACGCGAGTCGGCCTTCGTTCGGATGTTCGTTCTGTCGAGATATTCGGGGGGGTATCGTGAACGAGAGCGTTGCATCCTTTTCTCTGACCGCCGTGCGGCACGCCCAGTCCATGGGGTGCCGGGCGGAGGACATGTTCCACGGCTGATCCTTCTCCGCCGCGAGCGGGGTTGACGCCATTTCGATCCGGAGCGCTTCCGCGCAGACCCTTGGCGAGGCTCCGGAATCCTCACCCGCCGTCATTTCCGGGAGCCTCCGGAAAGAATGACGACCCGGTGCTTTCCTTTGATATTCCTTGGCACGAACTGCGCGCCCATCCGCCCATTTCCGAAGCGGTGGCGGCTGTTTTTGGGCGCGGACGGGGCCGACCCATATGTCGAGGCCGCGCCTGCGGCACAGCCCACGGAACGACCCAAGGAGATACCGTGATGAATTCGGTGGACGAAGTCTGGGGCACGGCCATGGCACGCGTGCCCCTGCTGTCCGAGCGCGAACTCGACGTCTTCCAACTGCTGGGCAAGGGGGCCTCGAACCGCACCATCGCGACCCAGCTGGCCATCACCGAGCGCACGGCCAAGGCCCATGTGGCTCAGATCCTGGCCAAATTAGGCGTGGAATCACGGCTCCAGGCCGGGATCGCCGGCTTCGCCTGGCAGATCGTCACCAGGGCCGGCATCTGAGAGCCAGGCAGGCCGCGTACATCCCGGTGATCGTGCCCCGGAGGGCCTCGGCGTCCGAGGGGGCCGCGCCGGGGCACGCATGGAGAGCGCCACCGTACGCGCCCCGGGCGGACGCGGTCATGATGAGGCCGTGACGGGGCAGCCTGGTTCCTGTGACTGATCAGGAGAGCGGTATCCGGCTGGTACAGACGGTGCTCGACAGCACCGACGCTCGCAGGCTCGCCGAGTTCTACCGCACCCTGCTGGGGCTTGTCTATCGCGCCGGAGACGAGCCTCCCCCGGCGGGGCAACGGGACGAACGCGGTCGGGACTGGCTCGTGCTGAGATGCCCGGCAGGCGGTCCCCAGATCGCCGTTCAGCAGGTCGAGCGGCTTGCCCGGCCGACGTGGCCGGACGGCCCGGTCCCGCAACAGATGCACCTCGATCTGAGTGTGGCGTCGCTGGAGGAGCTGAGGAGACAGCACGACCGCGTCCTCGCCCTGGGTGGCACCTTGCTGGCCGACCGGGAGCGGCCCGACCCTGACGACGAAGAGGCTTTCCGCGTGTACCGCGACCCCGACGGCCACCCCTTCTGCGTCTTCGTCAGGCAGACCCCGTGATTCCCGGTCCCGGATCCGGGGTGCCGTCCCGGGTGAACGCCCACAGGGCGAGCCCGAGGCCGCTGAACCCGGCGCCCAGCGCGCACACGGCGCCCCAGCCCGCCGCCGTGTAGAGGGAGGTGGCGGCGATGGCGCCGGTGGCGCTGCCGATCGAGTAGAAGACCATGTATCCGCCGATCAGCCGGCTGCCCGCGTCCGGGTGCAGGGCGTAGATGAGGGTCTGGTTGGTGACGTGGACCGCCTGCACGGCGAGGTCGAGGAGGATCACCCCGGCGAACAGGGCCCACAGCGAGTGGCGGGTGAAGGCCAGGGGCAGCCATGAGGCGGTGAGCAGCGCCAGGGCGATGCCGGTGGTCCGCCGGGAGAGTCCGCGGTCGTTCAGGCGGCCGGCCACGGTCGCGGCCAGGGCGCCGGCGACACCGACCAGCCCCAGCGCCCCGATCGCGCTGTGGGGCAGGAAGTACGGGGCCTCGCTGAGCGGCAGCGCGACGCTGCTCCACAGGGTGCTGAACGCGGCGAAGACCAGCAGGCAGAACAGGGCCCGGAGGCGCAGCAGTGGTTCGCGCGCGAACAGGGTGAGGGTGGAGCGCAGGAGTTGTCCGTAGCGCAGGGGCGCCGGCGGGGCCTCCCGGTGGCTCGGCAGCACGCGGTACAGGACCAGGGCGAGCAGCGCGGTGAGGGACGCCGAGGCGAGGTAGACGGAGCGCCAGCCCGCGAGGTCGGCCAGGACGCCGGACGCGGTGCGGGCGAGCAGGATGCCGATCACCACGCCGCTGGTGACCAGGCCGACGACGCGTCCGCGCCCGGCGGGAGGGGCCAGTGATGCCGCGAAGGCCACCAGCATCTGGGTGACGACCGCGAGGAGCCCCGTCGCGGCCATGCCCGCGAGCAGGACCGCCGCCGTGGGGGCGGTGGCCACCACGGTCAGCGCCACCACGAGGAGCAGCAGTTGGGCCACGATGAGCCGTCGGCGGTCGGCCACGTCGCCCAGCGGCACGAGGAAGAAGAGCCCCAGCCCGTATCCGACGTGAGTGAGGGTGACCACGCTGCCGATGAGTGCCGGGCTCATGGCGAGGTCGTGGCCCATGGTCACCAGGAGCGGCTGGGAGAAGTAGACGTTGGCCACCGCGGCCCCGCAGGCGACGGCGAACAGCACCACGACGCCCCGGGACAGGACGAACGCGGGACCCTCCTCCCTTCGCGCCTCGGTCCGTCGTGTCCCGGCCTCACTGCTGCCCGGCATCGGCACTCCCCTATCTGGTTTCAAGTTGCCACCAGTGGCGACGGTAACTTCTTTGGTAGCATGTTGCAACCGACGTGGGGTGAGGACGCCCGAGAGTGCCGCCCGAGAGTGAGGACGCCATGGTCGCCAGGACGCGCTTCGACGACAGCGCATGTCCCGTCGCCCGCTCGGTGGACACGATCGGCGACTGGTGGTCGCTGCTGATCGTGCGGGACGCCTTCGACGGAAGCCGGCGCTTCGGGGAGTTCCAGCGCAGCCTCGGCGTGGCGAAGAACATCCTCACCGCGCGGCTGCGCACCCTGGTCGCCGGCGGCGTCCTCGAATCCGTCCCCGCCTCGGACGGCAGCGCCTACCGCGAGTACGTGCTGACCCCGAAGGGCGAGGCGCTCTTCCCCGTCATCGTGGCCCTGCGGCAGTGGGGCGAGCAGAACCTCTTCGCCCCCGGCGAGCCCCACTCCGAGTTGGTGGACCGCCGGGAGGGGCACCGCCTCCGCGCCCTGGAAGTGCTGTCCGCGGACGGGCGAGGGCTGAACCCCGACGACACCACCGTCCACAAGCTCCCCGCCGAGTGATCCGAGCTCGGACTGATCCGGGCGCCGCCCACCGCCTCGTACCGCGGGAGGGCGGCGCGTACCCGGCAGCGGGCGAATCGCCACCGGGACGGTGCACATCGGCATACCCGGTGGCCGTTGTGGCATGGCGCGGGTGACAGGCCGGGGAGCGACGCTCTGAGCAGCCGCACCGGGAAGGTCGCGGTCGACTGCGAAGGAGCGATCACATGGGCCGATACGACCTCGCCCTCATCGGGTTCGGCGGTGTCAACCGCGCGCTGGCCGAACTCATATCCCAGCGCGGGGAGCGCCTCGCCGACGAGCTGGGCTTCGCCCTGCGGGTCGTCGCGATCACCGATCTGCGGGCCGGTTCCCTCGTGGACACCGACGGCATCGACCTGGCCCCGCTGCTGGCGGCCGAACCCGGGGAGCTGAGCTTCGCCGATCTGCCCGGCGGCAGCGCCGAGACCCGCAACGAGAACGTGATCCGCGAGGTCGCGGCCGACATCGTCGTGGAGGCCACGTTCACCAACCCCGGCGACGGCGAGCCCGCCCTCTCCCACGTCCGCTGGGCGCTGGAGGCCGGCAAGCACGTGTGCACCACCAACAAGGGGCCGGTCGCCGTCGCCGGCCGGGAACTCAAGGAACTGGCCGAGCGGCACGGCGTCAGCTTCGAGTTCGAGGGCTCGGTCCTCAGCGGCACCCCCGTGCTGCGCACCGCCCGGCGCATGTTCGGCGGGCTGGAGATCACCGGCGTCCAGGGCATCATGAACGGCACCTCGAACTACGTCCTCGGCCGCCTCGAGGAGGGCGTCGAGCTGCCCGAGGCGATCGCGCAGGCCCAGGAGCTGGGATACGCCGAAGCCGATCCCACCGCCGACATCGAGGGCCACGACGTCCAGCTCAAGGCCGTGATCCTGGCCAACGAGGTCCTGGGCGCCGATCTGCGCCGCGAGGACGTCGTCTGCGAGGGCATCTCCCAGATCACCCCACGGGACGCCCAGGACGCCCTCGGCAAGGGGCTGCGCTGGAAGCTGGTCGGCTCGGCCACCCGCCAGGCGGACGGCACCGTGACCGCCCGGGTCGCCCCCGTCGCGCTGCCCGCCCACCATCCGCTCGCCGGGATCTCCGGCCCCGGCAACGCGGTCTCCTTCCACACCGACCTGCTCGGCACCGTCACGGTGTCCGGACCCGGCGCCGGCCGCACGGAGACGGCCTACGCCCTGCTGTCGGACATCATCGCCATCCACCAGCGCCACCACGCACACGACGACACCACCCCCGTGCGCCGCGCCCTCAAGGAGGCCCCCCGTGGCTGACACGTTCGTCACCCCCCGCATCGACCTCGGCGCCGACATGGCGCCCGTGCGCAACCCCTACACCGGCGAGGTCATCGCCTCGATCTGCACCACCGACGCCACCGCCATCGACAGCATCATGCAGCGCGCCAGGTGTGGGCGGCGCACCTCGGCCGCGCTGTCCCGCGCCACCCGGGCCGGCGTCCTGGAACGCGCCGCCCACCTGGTGCGGCGGCGCGCCGAGTCCTTCGCCCAGCTGATCGTCAGCGAGGCGGGCAAGACGATCACGCAGGCCCGCAAGGAGGCCGCCCGCGCGGCCAACACCCTCGCCCTGTCAGCGGCGGAGGCACGGCGCAACGCCGGAGAGGTCGTCCCCTTCGACGCGTACGAGGGCTCCGAGAAGCGGCAGGGCTGGTTCACCCGCGAGCCCCTGGGCATCATCGCCGCCATCACCCCGTTCAACGACCCGCTCAACCTGGTCGCCCACAAGCTCGGCCCGGCCATCGCCGGCGGCAACGCCGTGATCCTCAAACCCTCCGCCCACACACCACTGTCCGCGCTCCGCCTGGCCGACACGCTCATCGAGGCCGGCCTGCCAAAGGAGGTCGTCACGGTCGTGGGCGGCGGAGCCGACATCGGCGCCGCGATCGTCGGCGCCCCCGAGGTGCGCATGGTGTCCTTCACCGGCGGGTTCGCCACCGGCGAGGCCATCGCCCGCACCGCCGGCCTGAAGAAACTGGCCATGGACCTGGGCGGCAACGCCCCCGTCATCGTCATGGACGACGCCGACCTGGACGAGGCAGTCACCTCCTGCGTCTCCGGGGCCTTCTGGGCCGCGGGCCAGAACTGCATCGGCACCCAGCGGATCCTGATCGCCCGTGAGGTCTACGAGGCCTTCCGCGACGCCTTCGTCGCCCGCACCAAACTGCTCCGCGTCGGCGACCCGACCGACGAGCACACCGACATCGGCCCCATGATCACCCCCGAGACCGCACAGGCCACCCGCGCGAAGGTCGACGAGGCGATCGCCCAGGGCGCGGTGCTGCTGTGCGGCAACCAGCTCAACGGCTCCCTGTACACACCGACCGTCCTGGAGAACGTCCCCGCCACCTCCGCGATCTGGCGGGAAGAGGCGTTCGCCCCGGTCGTCGCGCTCCAGCCGTTCGACTCCTTCGACGACGCCATCGAGCAGGCCAACGCCATCGACTACAGCCTCCACGCGGGCGTCTTCACCTCCCGTCTGGACCGCGCCCTGTCCGCGGCCCGGCTGCTGGAGGCGGGAGGCGTGATGATCAACGACTCCTCCGACTACCGGTTCGACGCCATGCCCTTCGGCGGCTTCAAATACGGCAGCATGGGCCGCGAAGGCGTGCGCTTCGCCTTCGAGGAGATGACCCAGCCCAAGGTCGTCTGCATCAACAACCTGGAAGACGGGCGGTAACAGAATCTCGCGTCGGGCACGACTCCCTGAGCGCGCTTTCCACGCGGCAACCCGGCTGTTTTTCCGTTACCTCTCTACAAACCTGTAGATTCTGTTTCTCCTCACACGGCGGGCAGTAGGGGCAAGGAGAAACACATGGCGCTGTGGGACCGCCTCCGGGAAACGGCCCAGACGATGCAGGCTCAGCTCACCGCGAAGAAGCACGAGCTGCAGAGCGGGGCGTTCCGGGACGCGAGTATGGCGATGTGCGCCCTGGTGGCGGCGGCGGACGGCACCATCGACCCGTCGGAGCGGCGACGCGTCGCCCAGCTCGTCGCCACCAATGACGTGCTCCACCACTTTCCCCCGGACGCCCTGCACCGCCGCTTCGAGGAACACCTCGACCAGCTGACGGCGGACTTCACCCTCGGCAAGGTGAGCGCCCTCCAGGAGATCGGCAAGGCGAAGAGGAAACCGGCGGAGGCGCGAGCCGTCATCCAGATCGGCATCGTCATCGGATGCGCCGACGGCCACTTCGACGACAGCGAGCGGGCCGTCGTCCGCGAGGCCTGCTCGGCCCTGGACATCCCGCCGGCCGAGTTCGACCTGCACCGCCCGCTCCGCGTGCCCCGCCCCTACCGAGCCGTGGACGAGCTGCCGGCGGCCCCCGGCGGGGAGGAGGCGGCACACCGTGAGGCCGTCCTGCCCGACGACGACCTTCAGGTCTTTCTCAAGGCGCTGGCCAGCAGCACGCGGCAGAAGCTCTTCGCGCACTTCGCCGACGGAGAGGAGCTGACCGTCGGGGAGGTCGCCGAGCGCGCCGGGCTCGGCCCGTCGACCACCTCCGAGCACCTCGCCGTCCTCCGCCGCGGAGGCCTGCTCCAGTCCACGCGGAGCGGCAAGCTGGTCCGCTACCGCGCCGACAAGGAGGGCATCGCCGAGCTGCTCGGTCAGCTCCACTCCTACCTCCGCTCCCCCTCGGGAGTACGGGACACCCCCTGAGGCCCCTCCGCGCGGCCCGGGCCGCGCGGAGGGGCGGCCGCGGCTACCTCACCCGCCGGCGGCCGGAACGGCCAGGCGGTGGGTGCCGGGCGGGGCCTGGTACAGCGCTCCGGCCGGGTGGGCCCGGGCGTCGTCGGCCGGGGCGGCCCCCACGACCACGACGTTCCACGCCAGGTCGCTGTCCGTCTCGACGACCGTCTCACCGCCCGAGCGCCGGATCGTGAAGACCGCCGCCGGGGCCCCCGAGCGTGCGGGGACGGTGGTCACGGTCTCGGAGCCGTCGGCCCCGCCCGGGTACACATGCAGGGTCACGCCGTCCGCCCAGTCGTACCGGGGACCGTCGTCCACCGCGCCGAACGGGATCACCGAGCCCGGCCGGGCCAGCAGCGGCAGCGTACGGAAACCGTGCCGCTCGCGCCGCCAGCCGGGGCCGCTGACCCGCTCCCCGGTGAGCACATCGGTCCAGGTGCCCTCCGGCACGTAGTACTCGACCGTGCCGTCCTCGCTGAAGACGGGCGCCACCAGCAGATCGGGGCCGAGCATGTACTGACGGTCGAGCGTGTGGGTGGCCGGGTCCTCGGGGAACTCCAGCAGCATGGCCCGCATCACCGGCGTGCCGGACTCCTTGGCCTCGACCGCGGCGTGGAAGAGGTAGGGCATCAGCCGGTGCTTGAGCCGGGTGAAGTCCCGGGTGACCTCGACCGCCTCCTCGCCGAAGTCCCACGGCACCCGGTAGGACTTGCTGCCGTGCAGCCGGCTGTGCGAGGACAGCAGGCCGAACTGCACCCACCGCTTGAAGACGGCAGGCGGCGGGGTGCCCTCGAAGCCGCCGATGTCATGGCTCCAGAAGCCGAAGCCGGACAGCCCGAGGGACAGGCCGCCGCGCAGCGACTCGGCCATCGCCTCGAACGTCGACTCGCAGTCGCCGCCCCAGTGGACCGGCATGCGCTGGCCGCCCGCGGTGGCGGAGCGGGCGAAGACCACCGCCTCGCCCTCGCCGCGCTCCTCGACGAGCAGGTCGAAGACGGTCTCGTTGTAGAGCTGGGTGTAGTAGTTGTGCATCCGCTCCGGGTCCGAGCCGTCGAACCACACGACGTCCTCGGTCGGCACCCGCTCGCCGAAGTCGGTCTTGAAGGCGTCCACCCCCTGGCCGAGCAGGTGGCGCAGCTTGGCGGCGAACCACTCGCGGGCGGCGGGGTTGGTGAAGTCCACCAGGCCCATCCCGGCCTGCCACTTGTCCCACTGCCAGACGTCGCCGTCAGCCCGCTTGAGCAGGTAGCCGCCCGCCATGCCCTCGGCGAACAGGGGGGACTTCTGCGCGATGTACGGATTGATCCAGACGCAGACGCGCAGCCCCCGCTCCTTCAGCCGGGACAGCATCCCCTCGGGGTCCGGGAAGACCTCGGGGTCCCAGACGAAGTCGGACCACTGGTACTCCCGCATCCAGAAGCAGTCGAAGTGGAAGACACTGAGCGGGATGTCCCGCTCGGTCATGCCCGCGACGAACCGGGACACCGTCTCCTCGGTGTAGGAGGTGGTGAAGGAGGTCGACAGCCACAGCCCGAAGGACCAGTCCGGTGGCAGGGCGGGCCGGCCGGTGAGACCCGTGTAGCGGCGCAGCACGTCCTTGGGGGCGGGTCCGGCGAAGACGAGGAATTCGAGGGACTGGTCCTCCACGCTGAACTGGACCCGGCCGACGTTCTCGGAGGCGATCTCGTAGGAGACCTTGCCGGGGTGGTTGACGAAGACGCCGTACCCGCGGTTGCTCAGATGGAACGGCACGTTCTTGTAGGCCTGTTCGCTGTTGGTGCCGCCGTCGGCCTGCCAGATGTCGATGCTCTGGCCGTTCTTGGTGAACGGGGTGAAGCGCTCGCCGAGGCCGTACACGGTCTCGCCGACGCCGAGCGACATCCTGGCCAGCATGTGGTGGCGGTCGTCCGCGTCGGTGACGAAGCCCAGGTCGCGGGGGCCGAGCGAGGTGATGACCTTGCCGCCGGAGCGGAATTCGAGGGTGCAGGGGTCCCCGGTGCCGGCCTTGAGGGACAGCGCGCCGGACACCAGCTCGACGGTCGAGCCCTCGCGCACGGTCTTCGCCGGCCCGCCGTCCGGGTCGGTGGCGAGCGGGAACCGCGGGGTCCGGGGGCGCCTGCCGCCGTGGTGCCACAGCCGTACCCCGATGACGCCCTCGGCGGGCGACCACGCCTCCACCGTCACCAGGGGCCCGTTGAGCGTGTCGCCGCGGTGCCGGACCCGGGTGACCGGCGCGTAGAGGGTGAACCGGTCGTCGGCGACGTCCACGTCGGCGACGGAGGTGGCGTAGCGGGCCGTCACCCCCGGCCGCAGCTGCCAATAGCCGTCGGTGAACTTCATGTCAGTGCTCCTGCGCGGACGCGCGGTTGACGGCGATCAGCTCACGGAACCAGTGGTAGCTGTCCTTGGGCGTCCGTTCCTGGGTCTCGTAGTCGACCCGTACGATCCCGAAGCGCTGACCGTAGCCCCGGGCCCACTCGAAGTTGTCCAGCAGCGACCAGCAGTAGTAGCCGCGGACGTCCACTCCCGCGTCGATGGCGGCGGACAGGGCCGCGAGGTGGTCGCGCAGGTAGGTCACCCGGTCGGTGTCCCGCACGGCCCCGTCCGGCGAGACGGTGTCGGCCTCGGCGGAGCCGTTCTCCGTGATGTAGAGGGGCGGCAGGTCGGGGTACCGCCTGGAGAGGTCCACCAGCAGCTCGGTGAAGGCCTCCGGGACGATGGGCCAGCCCATGGTGGTGTGCCGGGTGCCGTACGGGTCGCTCTCGGCCACCCGGATGTCCGTGGCGGTACGCCGGGACGCGTCGGCCTCCGCGTACGGCGCGTCGGACACGGTCAGCGGGCGGTAGAAGTTCAGCCCCAGGAAGTCCAGCGGTGCGCCGATGATGTCCAGGTCGCCGTCGCGGCGGTAGCCGCCGTCGGCCAGCTCGCCCCAGGTCTCGGCCTCGCCGGTGGGGTAGCGCCCGTGGAACAGGGGCTCGGTCCACACCTCGTTGTGCAGCGTCTCGGCACGGCGCAGCGCGGCCTGGTCCGCCGGGGAGGAACTGGCGGCGTGGATCCGGTCGAGGTTCAGGGTGATGCCGACCTGGGAGGCGCCCGCCTCGCGCAGCACCCGCACGGCCTGGCCGTGGGCGAGCAGCAGGTGGTGGGCGGCGGCCAGGGCTCCGGTGCCCTCGCGGGCGCCGGGGGCGTGCCGTCCTTCCGCGTATCCCACGAAGGCGGAGCAGAAGGGCTCGTTGAGGGTGATCCACCGGCCCACCCGGTCGCCGAGACGCTCGACGACCAGCCGGGTGTACTCGGCGAAGGCTTCGGCGGTCTCCCGGACCCGCCAGCCGCCCCGGTCCTCCAGGGCCTGCGGCAGGTCCCAGTGGTAGAGCGTGACGGCGGGGGAAACCCCGGCTTCGAGCAGCGCGTCGGTGAGCCGGTCGTAGAAGTCCAGGCCCTTGACGTTGGCCGGGCCGGTGCCTCGCGGCTGGATCCGCGGCCAGGCCACGGAGAAGCGGTACGAGTCGACGCCGAGCCGTCGCAGCAGCTCGACGTCCTCGCGGTAGCGGTGGTAGTGGTCGCACGCGATGTCCCCGGTGGCGCCGCCCTCGGTGCGGCCCGGGGTGTGGCTGAAGGTGTCCCAGATGGACGGTCCGCGGCCGTCCTCGTCGTGGGCGCCCTCGATCTGGTAGCTCGCGGTGGCGGTCCCGAAGACGAAGCCGGGCGGGAAGAGGGGGAATCGCTTGGTGTCGGATGACGGGGATGGCGTGCTGCTCATGCGGGGGTGCGGACCTTCCGGGTGGGAGAGCGTCATTTGACGGAGCCGCCGGTGATTCCCGCGGCGACGTACTTCTGGGCCACTATCAGCAGGATCGCCGCCGGGACGGCGGAGACGACGGCCGTGGCCATGACCGCGCCCCAGTCGCTGACGTGGGCGCCGATGTACTCGTACATGCTGAGGGTGATCGGCTTGACCGCGTCCGTGGTGTTGAGGGTCAGCGCGAACATGAAGTCGGACCAGGCGAAGAGGAAGGTGAAGAGTCCGGCGGTGATGAGCGAGTTGCGGCTGATCGGGAGCACGATGCGCACGAAGGCGGTGAACCGGCTCGCCCCGTCGACCATCGCCGCCTCCACGACCTCTTTCGGGATCGACACCATGAACGCCCTCAGCAGCACGATGGAGAACGGCAGCCCGAGCGAGGCGTCGGCGAGGATCAGCCCTGCGAGCGAGTTGACCAGGTGCAGGTCGACATAGGCGCTGTAGAGCGCGTTGGCGATGACGATGCCGGGCACCATCTGGGTGATCAGGGTGCCGAACACGAGGGACCGGCCGCCCTTCAGGCCGAGCTGGGCCAGGCCGTAGGCGGCGGGCGCCGCCATCGCGAGACAGACCACGACGGCGCCGAGCGCGACGACCAGGCTGGTCACCAGCGAGCCGCCCTGGCTCTCCAGTGCCCGCTCGAAGTTGGACCAGCCCGGCGAGGTGGGGAGCCAGTGGGTCGAGGCGAGGCTTTCGCCCGGCTGGAGGGCGATGTTGAGCATCCAGTACAGCGGGAACAGCAGGATGACCAGGATGACCAGCGCGATGACGGTGTTACCGCGCCGTCGCAGGGTGCGGGTGGACACGGCGATCACTTCCCCTCGGCGAAGTCGGACCGGTTGGCCCGGAGATAGAACACGGCGAACACCGCGCTGATGAGGATGAGGACGTTGCCGACCACCGCGCCCTGCCCGAAGTCGAGCTGCTGGAAGGAGAGTTGGTAGGTGACCGTGCCGAGGGTCTGGGTGGAGTCGGCGGGGCCGCCGCCGGTGAGGGCGAGGATCAGGTCCAGGATCTTGATCGTCGACATGAAGCCGAGGACCAGGACCACCGTGATCACCGGCCGCAGCTGCGGCAGCGTGATGCTGCGGAACGTACGCCAGGGGCCGGCGCCGTCGAGCGAGGCGGCCTCGTACATCTCGCGCGGGATCTCCTGGAGCCCGCCGTAGAGGATCACCATGTTGAAGGGGATGCCGACCCAGATGTTGACCAGGACGGCGGACAGCAGGGCGACGCTCGGGCTGCTCAGCCAGGGCACCGGCTCGGAGGTGAGGTGCAGGTTCATCAGCAGGGTGTTGAGCACCCCGGTGTCCTGGTCGAGGAGTTTCCGCCACACGACCGACGAGACCACCATCGGGACCAGCCACGGGAGCAGCAGCACGGCGCGGGCGAAGCCGGACAGCCGGAAGCGCCGGGAGAAGAACACGGCCAGCGCCAGGCCCAGGACGAACTGGCCGAGCAGGGAGCCCAGGGTGAAGACGGCCGTGTGCCAGAGGGATTCGGTGAACAGCTTGTCGCCGAACACCGCGGTCCAGTTGTCGAGGCCGTTGAACGGCGCCTCGCCGGTGAAGAAGGTGCGCGGGGTGTAGTGCTGGAAGCTCATGACGACGTTGCGCACGAGCGGATACCCGAAGAAGGCCAGCATGTAGAGGACGGCGGGCGCGACGAAGAGCCATCGGGTCAGCGTGGCGCGGGACGCCCGCCGGGCGGGGGCCGCGGGGCTCGTCGCCACTGACTCGGCGGGCGCGGCGGTGGTGGTACTCATGAGGGCTCTCTCACTCTCCGCCGGCCGTGGCCTGCGACTGGGCACGCTTCAGCGCCGCTTCGGGCGAGGAGCTGCCGGTCAGAACGGACTGGAAGGCACCCGCCAGGGCGGTGGAGACGGCCGGCCACCGGGCGCCGACGAGGGCGGTGCGGGAGCGGGCGGCGGCGACCGTGTCGGCGAAGCCCGCGAGCTTGGGGTTGTCGGCCTTGTACTGGGCGGCCGCGGTGTCCCTGGTGGGGATGTTGTTCACGCCCGCGCCCCAGCCCACCTGGTTCTTCCGCTCGTTCAGGCAGTTGAGGATCTTGGCGGCGGTGGTCTGGCGGCCGGTCTCGCCGGTGCGGGGCAGGGTCATCACGGTGCCGCCCATCGGGGCCACCGGATCCTTGCCGGCCACGGGCACCGGGATGGTGGTGACCGCCCAGTGCAGGGACGGGTGTTCGCTGAGCACGGGGACCTGCCAGGGGCCGTTGACCATCATGGCGGCCCGGCCCGCGATGAACTGGTCGTTGACGTCCTGCTGGTTCCAGGTGACCACGGCGCTCGACGCGGACCGCTCGGTGACCAGGTCCTTCCACAGCTGGACGGCCTCGACCCCCTTGCCGTTGTCGAGGTGGGCCTCGTTGCCGCCCGCCGACCAGAAGAAGGGGAGGAACTGGTAGACCCCGTCCGCGTCGGGCGTGGCGCTGAACGCCATCCCGAACGTCTTGCCCCGGGTGAGCTTCTTGGCCGCCACCTTCAGCTCGTCCCAGGTGGTGGGCGGTGTCACCCCCGCCTTCTCCAGCAGATCGGTGTTGTAGAACAGCGCCAGGGTGTTGACCGAGCGGGCGATGCCGTACGCGGTGCCCTTGAAGCTCCCCATGCTCACGGCACCCGGCGAGAGCCCGTCCAGGCTCACGCCCGCCTTCTTCAGCGGGACCAGGCCACCGGTGTCGGCGAACTGCGGCAGCTCCGATCCGTCCAGCTCCAGGATGTCGGTCATCGAGTGCGACGACGCCATCCGCAGCGCCTTGGTGGCCACCTGCGCGGCGGGGACGCTGGTCTGCTCGACCTTCACCCCGAGCGGCTTGGCACACCGGTCGAAGAACTTCTGCTGTTGGTCGTGCTCGTGCTGGTCCGTGGCGGAGTTCAGCACCGTGATGGTGTCGGGGTCGGCCTCCCGCGCGCACCCGGTCAGGCCGGCCGAGGCCACGAGGAGGGTCAGGAGCAGGACCGGCGCCGCAGGGCGGCGGCGAAGGAATGGCATGTGGGTGTCTCTCGGCTCGGGCTACCGCTCTGTCAGGAGACGGAGGTCGCATGGGGCGCCGCGCGGGTGATACGAAGAGGGGGCATCGAATCGATTCGACGAACCGACTGGAGCGATGTTAAGGGCATGTGTCCGACGGCGACAAGAGCCTCAGGGGAAGAAAACAGGCCGCGGGCGGGCCCCGGGATCAGGCCCGCGGGGCGGTGAGCGGCGTGTCCCCCGGCAGCAGGGCGGGGGCGATCAGCAGATGGCCGACGGTGTCGGCGAGCAGCCGGGGACCGGCCTCCGCGTCTCCCGCGGTGTTCTCGCGCAGCGCCGTGGCCGCGGTCACGGCCAGCCGGGTCACCTCGCCGGCCAGCGTCTCCACCGGCAGTTCGACCCGGGGCAGCCGACGGCCGGACAGGTCCCCGGGCACGGCGCCGATCACCACGACGGTGAGGTCCTCGGGTGTGCGGAGCCCGGCATCGGTCATGGAGGTGAGGATGTGGTGGTGCGCGGAGGGATGCTGCACGATCAGCGCGGTCGGCCGTTCACGCGCGCCGCCGTCCGCGCGCTCCACGAGCAGCCCCCGGAGCCGGCGGGCCACTTCCGCCGGGTCGTCCACCGCGTGGGCGACCGTGACGGTGGCGCCGGTGCCGCGGGCGCCGCGGGCCGCACCGGCGATGCCCCGGAGCGCGTAACTGCGCCTGCCCGCCACTTCCTCCTCGGTGGGCGCGAGGTACACCATCTCGCGGTGTCCGGCGGCGGCCAGCTCCCGCACCGCCAGCGCGGCGGCCTCCTCCCAGTCCAGGTCGGTCCACGGCAGGGCGTCCTCGTCGGCCGGCCGCCCGATGAGCGCGGCGGGAAACGCCAGCTCCCGTACGACGTCGATCCGGGCGTCCTCCATGTCGACGGCCATCAGCACGGCCGCGTCGGCGAGCCCGCTCAGCGCCACCCGGCGCAGCCCCTCGGCCTTGTCCTGGGAGGTGGTGAGCAGCAGGTCGTAGCCGAGCCGCACGGCGGCGTCGCTGACCGCTATCGCGAACGGGCCGTCCACCGCGTTGCGCCGGCCGGCCGGGCGGGGCAGGGCGAGGGCGATCACATGGGTGCGGCTGCTGCGCAGCGTCCGGGCGCTGGCCCGCGGATGGTATCCGAGCGCGTCCACGGCCTCCTGCACGCGCCGGCGCGTCTCCTCGGAAATGGGCCGGGAGCCGTTGAACACATAGGAGACGGTGCTCGGCGCGACCCCGGCGTGCTGGGCGACATCCCTGATGGTTGGCAACCTCGACCCCTCGGTGATGCGGGCACGGCGACGATGAGCCGGAGCGGCGGATTCCATCATATAGAGGGGTCGGCTACCGGGGTCGGCGAGTATGGTCACCTCGCACGTTGTCGAGTACACGTGATCGGCGCGCCCCCTGTGCGGTGTCCGCGCGGATCGCCCGTCGTGAGGAAGTCGATGTCGCTGCCGATCTCGCCCGGCGACCCGTACGGCGCCGTTCCCGGTGGGGGGTACGAAGCGGCGCGGCCCGCGCCCGCCCAGCCGGTGCCGGGCTATCCCCTGCGTGCCCAGCCCTCCGTCGGCGCGGCGGACGAGACCGGCGCGGACGCGCTGTACGCCGCGCCCGAGCAGCCGGTGTGTCAGGTGTGCTGCGGGTCTCCGGCCACCGAGGTCGCCGTCCGGCACCACCAGGGCCTCTTGCTCTTCCTGCTGTTCCGGAAGCAGAAGGGGCGGTTCTGCCGGGCGTGCGGGACGGCGCTGTTCCGTGGCCTGACGGCCAAGACCCTGTGGCAGGGGTGGTGGCACCCGCTGTCCGCGCTCATCTTCAACCCCCTCACCATCGTCGTGAACCTGCGGGCCCGCGCGAAGATCAATCGTCTGCACGAGCCCGGGTACGACCTCCTCGGCACCCGGCGAGACCCCGGCAAGCCCGTTTTCCGCCGCCCCGCCGCCCTGGTGGCGGTGGTGCCCGCGGCGTTCGTCCTGTACGTGCTGGGTGCCCTGGTCGTGGGGTAGGCCCGGATCGGGTGCCCGGCGGACGGGTGCGGATCTCTCGGTAGAGTGGCCCGCCATGGGGAACGGGGAGGGCACCGCCACCGGCCGGGAGGACCACCGGGCGCGGGAGGCGCGGGACGCGTGGCAGGCGCCGGGCGCGGTCGAGCGGAAGCTTTACGAGGCCAAGCTGCGCGGTGACTGGTCGGCGTACTTCGACGTGCTGGCCGTCGCGGACCTCTTCATCGCCGACTCCAAGGCCCGGCTCGACGCCCATCCGACGACCCTCCGCTGCACGCCCTACTGGTATCCGCAGGTCCGGGCCAACTGCCTGCCCATCCTCACCGAAGGAATGCTGCCGCCTCCCGACCAGGACGCGGACACGGTCTTCAACTGCGAGCCACTCGACTGGTTCGCGAGGCGGTGGCAGAACGGCTCCACAACGTGGATCGTGATCAATCCGGGCAGCCCGTGTGAGGTGTTCTTCCCGGCGACACCGGCCCACCGGGCCCTGTGGCAGGGACACGTCGAGCGCGCCGAGACATGCGACTGCTGCGGCTTGCCTCCCCATCGGACGCTGCTGCGCGCCCTGGAAGGGGGCGCGGCGGCCTCGGGGCAGACGGCCCATGGCCTGGGCCTGGCCGCCCTGCTGTCCGTCAACAACGGTCAGCTCTGGAACGCCGTCGCCTACCACGGCACGGGCTACCACAGCGAGAAGAAACGGCTCAAGGACTGGTGGGACATCACCAGCCGCCGGGAATGGCAGCACTACCAGGAGCGTCTGCTCAACGCGGACCTGGTCAGCGGTGTGTGGGAGTTCACACTCGGCGTCCGGCGGGCGCTGGCCCGCGACTTCGGCGGCGAGGTCGAGACGGACCACTGGCGGAAGGTCGCCGAGCGGGTGTTGCGGGAGAACAGCACGGGGACCGAATACCGGCTCGGCCCGGACGGCGTGACGAAGGTCGAGCCGCTCAGCGACACCGAGGTGAAGGCCCGGATCGCGGGAGTGCAGCGGCTCATCGGCCGGATCGCCCGCTACGAGAAGCGCTTCCGCGCGGACGGTCTGCTGGCCGATGACGCGTTCATCCGCACGGTGGCGGCGTGGGATTACGGACGGGCCGCGGGGATGGCCCGCTGGGGCCTGGGCGCCCGCTACTGCACCCAGCAGGAATCGGAGAGCGCCATCCTCCGGGCGAGCACCGCCGCCCGGACCGCCTACCGCTCCTGGGAAGACTTCTCCGCCGCCTACATCCTCGGCCGCTGCCTCCACTTCGACGACGAGGAGTTCGGCACGTGGTACCAGGACGTGCTCAGCGCTCACCGCGTCCTCACCACCGATCCGGCAAGCCCCTGGCTGACCGTCCCGTGGGCTTAGGCCCCGCGCCCTCGCCTGCACCGCGCCGAGACCCCCGCCGACACCCCCGCCCGCACCGCGCCGACACCCCCGTCGGCTCCTCCGTCGAGACGAGACCCGCCACACCGGTAGGCCCCCCGCGCGTCGGCGAGCCGGCTCCGGTCGTACCCTGCGGCCATGAGTGACACCATGCCTTCCACCCCGCGCGAAGCCTTCGACCTGCTCCTGGCCGGCAACCGCCGCTTCGCCGCCGGCACGCCCCGGCACCCCAACCAGGACGCCGCCCGCCGCGCCGACCTGGCCTCCGCCCAGCGCCCGTTCGCCGTGCTGCTCGGGTGCTCCGACTCCCGGCTGGCCGCCGAGATCATCTTCGACCAGGGGCTGGGGGACCTGTTCGTCGTCCGCACCGCCGGGCACGCGGCGGGGCCCGAGGTCCTGGGCAGCATCGAGTACGGGGTGAGCGTGCTGGACTGCCCGCTGGTCGTGGTCCTCGGCCATGACGCCTGCGGTGCGGTCGCGGCGACCCGCGCCGCCGTGGCGGACGGCACGACCGGCCGCGGATACCTGAGGGATGTGATCGAGCGGGTGACCCCCAGCGTGCTGGCCGCTCAGGCCGCCGGGGTGAGCGAGGACGAGGACTTCATCGCCACCCACGTCCGGCACACCGTCGACTTCCTCATGGACCGCTCCCGGGAACTGGCCGACCAGGTCGACGCGGGACGCACCGCGGTGGTGGGCCTGTCCTACCGGCTGGCCGACGGCAGCGCCCGGCCGGTCACCGCCCGCGGTCTGGAGCTGTCCTCGGACCCGGCGCCGACGAGCTGACGCGCCCGCCGTCCGGCGGGCTCGCCGGTCGTGCCGGTACTCGTGGCTGATGAGAGAGTAAGGGTCCGCCGAGGTGGAAGGGTGCGGCGAATGAGGAGCGGTGACGCCGCGCTCGACGATCCCGTGGGCGAGTCGCTGCGCGGTCACCACGGGGATCTCGCCCGCCGGCGCGGCCGGGCCGCCACGTACCTGTCCGATGTCGCGACCTTCTCGTCGGTGACCGCGGATCCGGGCCCGGCGGACTGGGCCGACCTCGCCCGGCTCCTCGGGCGTGGCGAGTTCGCCGACATGTTCAGCTGCCCGGCGATCCCGCCGTCGGACTGGGAGCCGGTTTTCGTCCTCGAAGGCCGGCAGATGGTCCGGCCCGGCAACGGCCCACCGGCTCAGGCCGGCCTCGCGATCGAATCCGACGTGATCGAACTGGGTGCGGCCGACGTGCCCGAGATGCTGAAGCTCGTCGAGCGGACCCAACCAGGGCCGTTCCGGCCGCGCACCCTGGAACTCGGCACCTATCTCGGCATCCGCGCGGGCGGCAGGCTGGTGGCCATGGCGGGCGAGCGGCTCAGGCCCCCGGGGTGGACCGAGATCAGCGCCGTCTGCACGGCTCCCGAGGCCCGCGGGCGAGGTCATGCCGTCCGCCTGGTGAGCGCGCTCGTCGCACGCGTCCTGGCGCGCAACGAACGCCCCTTCCTGCACGTGGCCGAGGCGAACACCGGGGCGATCGCGCTCTACGAGCGGCTCGGCTTCGAAAGCCGGAAGCAGGTGACCTTTCGCGGCTTCCACACCCCCTGACCCACGCCCCCTGACCCACACCCCCTCTGACCCGCACCCCGTGCCCCCACCCCGTGTCCGCGCCCCGCGACGCGCCCTCCCCCGCTACCGCATCTGGCGCCGCACCAGTTCGCGCAGCTTTCCGCCGGGGACGGCCATCAACGCGGCGGGGGCGCCCTGCTCCACGATCCGGCCGCCCTCCATGACCAGGACGCGGTCGGCGTCCATGACGGTGGACAGCCGGTGCGCGATCACCAGTCGGCTGGCGTTGAGGCGGCGGGTGCTCTCGATGACGATGCGCTGGGTGTCGTTGTCGAGGGCGCTGGTGGCCTCGTCGAAGAAGAGGATGCGCGGCCGGCGGATCAGGGCCTGGGCGATCATCAACCGCTGCCGCTGGCCGCCGGAGATGGCGCCGCTTCCGGAGATCATGGTCTGGAGCCCCATGGGCATCTGGCGGATGTCCTCGGCCAGACCCGCCAGCTCGGCGGCCGCCATGGCCTCCTCGGGGGTGTACGGCTCGGCGCCGCGGATGCATTCGAGTACCGTTCCGCCCAGGGGCTGGGCGTTCTGCAGGACCACCCCGCACTGGCGGCGCACCGCCGCCTGGTCGAGGGCGGCGAGGTCCTGGCCGTCGTAGAGCACACTGCCGGACACCGGCCGTTCGAAGCCGATGAGCAGCCGGAGCAGCGTCGACTTCCCGCAGCCGCTCGGCCCGACGACGGCGACGAACTCGCCCGGCCGGATCTCCAGTGAGACGTCGTCGAGCACCAGGGGCCCGTCGTCGCCGTAGCGGAAGGTGAGGTTCCTGGCCTTGAGGTCGCCCGAGAGCACCCCCGGCGGGGCGCTGCCGCCACGTACCTCGGGCAGCTCGTCCAGGATCGGCTTGACCTGCTCGAACAGGGGCAGGACGGCGACCACCGAGACCAGGGCGTTGGTGAGCTGGGTCAGCGAGGTGAGCAGCATGGTCACCGAGGTGTTGAACGTCAGGAAGGCGCCCGCCGACATGCTCCCCCGCGCCGGCCCGGCCAGCAGCATGAACACGACGAGCGAGACCAGCGGAAGGTAGACCGCGTCCAGGACCTGGGTGAGGTTCTTGATGCGGCCGGTGCGCTGGTGCAGTTCGCGGGAGTGGGCGAAGCCGCGGGCCCACGCCGCGTACGCGAAGTTCTCGGCCGCGGCGACCCGCAGCTTGGGAAGGCCCCGCAGGGTCTGGAACGCCTGGTTGTCGAGCTTGTTCTCGCTCTCCACCAGCCGCCGCTGCCAGCGCACCTGCCACAGGCCCATCCCCAGGAAGACTCCGGAGACCACCAGCAGGAAGGCGACCACCGCGAGGGCGAGGGAGGCGCTGTAGTACATCAGCAGGGCGAGGTTCACCGCGCCCACGGTGCCTGCCTGGAGGACCGTCGGCGCGATGCCGGCCAGCACCCGGCGCATGGCGCTGATGCCCAGCGCCGCGCCGGCCAGCTCTCCGGTGGAGCGCCGGGCGAAGAAGGTGGTGGGCAACCTCAGCAGCCGGTCCCACACGGCGGGCTGGAGGGTGGCCTCCAGCCGCCCCTCGAGCCGCAGCAGCGTGAGGTTCTGGAGCAGCATGAAGGCGGCGGCGACGACACCGGAGACGATCAGGGCCAGGGAGATCTGGACGATGGGGCTCTTCTCGGCGCGGGGCACGAATCCGCCGAGCACCTGTCCGGTGGCGAGGGGCACCAGCGCGCCGAGCGCCACCGTCACCACCCCGCTGATCAGCAGGTTGCGGATGTCCCCGGCGGATCCCCAGGCGGTGAAACGCATCAGCCGCCACACCGTCATCGGCCGGTCGGGCAGCGGGCGGTAGAACATCACGGCCCGTGGTTCGAACTCCTCCGCGTTGCTCCCGCCGACGCGGATCCGCAGGCCGGAGACGGGGTTGACCGCCTCGTAGCCGCCGCGCCGCCACAGCAGCGCCACCGGCGCCCCGGACTTGGCGCGGTAGCCCACCAGCGGGCCGGTGTCCTCCCGCCACCAGCGGCCCTCCAGCCGGACGGCGCGGGTGCGGATCCGGGCGTGTGCGGCGACGCGCTCCACCGGGTCCGTGCGGTCCTCGGCCACGCGGCCCCTCGGCGGTTCCGGCAGGGTGATCCCGGCGGCCTCCGCCACGGCGCGGCACACCGCGTGAACGACGTCGTCGGTGCTCTCCTCCGACGGCCGCCGGTCGCGCCGCGGCCCTCCGATGGAGGCGATCAGCGCCTGGTCGGCGCGGGAGCGCATGGCCTCACCGGCCCGGATCCCGGCCGCGGTGCGGTCCGCGTGGGCCCGCTCCATGGTCTCGATCCAGCGGTCCACGGCGGTGCCGAGACGGTACTGCTGGTTGACCATCCGCTGCCACAGCGCGCCGTCGATCAGCAGGTCGCCGGCGGCCCGGTCGCTGTACTCGGCGCCGTAGCGCACACTGCCGGGCGGCACCGGGAGCCAGAGCAGGTCCTCGTCGGCCGCCTCCGCGTCGGGCGCGGCCCCGCCATGCAGCGGGGCCTGGAAGAGGACCCCGAGGCTGCGGCTCACCCCGAGCGCCACGGCGTGCTCCAGCGGCGTGGGCGCGGTGTCCTGGGCCCCGCCGCCGCCGTACGCGCCGTAGGTGCCGTACATGCCGTACGGATCGTCGGCGCGGCCCGTGCCGTGCGCGCCGTACGCGTCGTAGGCCTCCGGCCGGTACAGCTCGCGCAGCGGGATGCGGCGCAGCAGGCAGTCCTGCGAGGGGCGGCCGAGCAGGGTGTGGCGCGGCCCCACGACCGGGCCCGGGAGCGCCGCGCCGGTCTCCAGGCGGCCCAGGAAGTGCCACTGTCCCTCTTCGGCCGCGTCGACCGCGAACAGGTCCAGGGCGCCGCCGGCCACCAGCCAGAGCACCTGCGGCCCCTCCAGCCGAAGGCTGCGCAGCCCGGCGCCGACGGGCGTGCCGAGGGCGCCGAGCGCCTGGAGCACCGCGTCGCCGCCGTCCGTGGCCACCGGCGCGGCCGGGTGAACGGACGTCATGTCAGTGCTCCCTCATCAGCTCGGCGTACGGGCCTCCGGCGGCGGCGAGGTCCTCATGGCGTCCGCGTTCGACCACCGTGCCGCGGTTCAGGACGAGGATCTCGTCGCTGTCCCGCACGGTGCTGAGCCGGTGGGCGATCACCACGCACGCGCAGCCGCGGCGGCGCAGATTGTCCATGACGATCTGTTCGGTGCGCGCGTCCAGTGCGCTGGTGACCTCGTCGAGCACCAGTACGCTGGGGCGGCGGACCAGGGCGCGGGCGATCTCCAGCCGCTGTCGCTGCCCGCCGGAGAAGTTGCGGCCGTCCTGCTCCACGCGGCAGTAGATGCCCTCGGGGTGGCGGGCGATCACATCGTCGTAGAGCGCGGCGTCCCGCAGGGCGTCCACCACCGCCTCGTCGGGGATGGACGGATCCCACAGCGCCACGTTGTCCCGCACCGTGCCCTCGAACAGGAACACGTCCTGGTCGACGAAGGAGACCGAGGCGGCCAGCGCCGCTCGGGGGATGTCCTCCAGTCGCTGTCCGTCGATGCGGATGACCCCTTCCCAGGGGGTGTAGAGACCGGAGACGAGCCGGGAGACGGTGGACTTGCCGCTGCCGGAGGCGCCGACCAGCGCCACCTGCCGGCCGGGGCCGACGGACAGCGAGAAGTCGCGCAGCAGCGGTTCGTCCAGCGGGCTGTAGCCGAAGGTGATGTTCTCCAGCGTCACCTGCCCGGTGAGCCGGCGGGTGTCCTCGCGTGGCTCGTCGCGGGTGTAGAGGGAGTCCACCGGGAAGTTCTCCACGTCCTTGAGCCGGTTCACGTCGGCGGAGAAGTCCTGGATGCGGCCCGCCACGCCGCCCAGCCGTGCGATGGGCGCGGTGAAGCGGGCCACGAGCGCCTGGAAGGCCACCAGCAGACCGATGGAGACATGTCCCTCGACGGCGCGCAGCCCGCCGATCCAGAGGATGAGGGCGCTGTTGAGCGTGGCGAGGGTGGGGGCGACGACGGCCAGGACGGCGCCCGGCACCCCGAGGCGCTGCTGCTCCTCCAGGGTGGTGGCGTGCTGGCCCGCCCAGCGGCGGAAGTAGCCCGCCTCCCCGCCGGTGGCCTTCACCGTCTCGATGAGCTGGAGACCGGTGTACGACGTGGTGGTCAGGCGCGCGGTGTCGGCCCGCAGCTTCTGGGTCCTGGTGGCCCGCAGCCGTATCACCACCCGCACGGCCACCACGTTGAGCAGCGCCAGCCCGACTCCCACCAGGGCGAGTTGGGTGTCGTAGCTCCACAGCAGGAAGGCGTAGAGCACCACCACGACCCCGTCGACGGCCGCGGCGGCCAGATCGCGGGCCAGCGTCTCGGCGACGGTGTCGTTGGAGCGCAGCCGCTGGACGAGGTCCGCCGGGCTGCGCTGGGCGAAGAACGTGACGGGCAGCCGCAGCAGATGCCGCAGGAAACGCGCGCTGCCGAGGGTGGCGGAGATGATGCGTCCGCGCAGCAGATTCGCCTGCTGGACACCGGTCAGTACGGCGGTGAGCACCACCGCCACCGCCATGGAGGCGAACAGCGGGGCCAGCGTCGAGTCCTGGCCGCCGATCAGGAAGGTGTCGATGAAGGTGCGGCTGAGCGCCGGGACCGCGGCCCCGACCGCCACCAGCAGCAGGCTCGCCAGCAGCGAGGCCACCAGGGTGCCCGTGGTGCCCCGCATGCGCGCGGGCAGGGCGCCCAGCACACCGGGGCGGCGCCCGCCCCGGCGGAAGGACTCCTCGGGTTCGAAGACCAGGACCACGCCGGTGAAGCTGGTGTCGAACTCCTCGGCGGGGACGAAACGGCGCCCCTTGTCGGGGTCGTTGATGTGGACGCCGGGCCTGCCGAACCGCCGCCCCATGCCGTCGTAGACGACGTAGTGGTTGAACCTCCAGAACAGGATGGCCGGGGCCTGGACCTCCGCGAGGGCCTCGGGCTCCATCTGCATGCCCTTGGCGCGCAGCCCGTAACTTCGGGCGGCCTTCAGCAGGTTGCTCGCGCGCGACCCGTCCCGGGACACACCGCAGGCGATCCGCAGCTGCTCCAGCGGGACGTGGCGCCCGTAGTGTCCGAGCACCATGGCCAGCGACGCCGCACCGCACTCCAGCGCCTCCATCTGCAGCACGGTGGGGGTGCGCACCGTCCGGCGCCGGGGCTTCCTCGGGCCCGGTCCGCCGCGCGGGGCGCGCCGCCGGCCGCGGGCCGGCTGGGGGCGGCGCGCGCCGCTGCTTCCGGCGGGCGCGGGCCGGGGCGGTCCGCCCTCGTTCGTCGCGGTCACGGGAGGAGCCAATCGATGGGGTGGTAGTCGGCCAGGTGGACGGTGCCGGTGGCCAGGGTCATGGAGTCGAGGGCGAACGGCGGACCCTGGGGGGACGACCAGCGGTAGCCGGAGCGGGTCGCGGAGGTGCGGTGGAGGCGTACCTGGACCGCGACCGGTGGCCCGTGGGCCGAGAACTCCTCGCCGAGCTGCTCGACCCCGAGCCAGGAGCCGATCTGCCGGCGTGACAGGGCGGTCCGGCCCACGGCCCGGACCTCGCCGCGCAGCACCCCGTAGGTCTGCGCCGGCGCGGACTGCACACTGAGGTCGACCGGCGTTCCCGGCCGCACCGAGGCCGCCCGGTCCGCCGGTACGTAGAGGGTCGCGACGAGCGGGTCCCCCGCGTGGCGGACCCGCTCCACGGAGGCGACGTCCGCGCCGGTGCGCAGGACGGAGCCGATCGAGACGGAGAGGGTGGTGAGCCGGCCGGCGGCGAGGACGCGCACCGCCGTGGTGCCGCGGGCGGTGCGGACCTTCAGCAGCGGTGCGCCGGCCCGGAGGGTGCTGCCCTCCCGGGCGAGGACGGAGGTCACCTGGCCCGTGATGGGGCTCTGCAGCACATAGCCGCCCTGCCCGTGGGTGAGGATGCCGGGGGCCTCCAGGGTGTTCGACACCGTCCCGGTGAAGGCCCATACGGTGGCGCCGGCCATGACCACCAGGGTGACCGCGAGTGCCAGCCATCCCTGGGGGCGGGCGTAGCGCACGGGCAGTTCGATGTCCTCTGCCGACTGCGACGTGGCGAGGGCCTGCTGGCGGAACTGCACGAAAGTCTTTCCTCAACCGCGAGAGAGGTGGCCGATGTGGCGGCGCCGCGCGGACCGGCCGCGGACCGCCGAGTGCCCCGGACCAGGCGGGCCTGGGGCACGGGGAGGGCGGTGTGCCGGCCTCAGAGGCTGGTGACGGCGCCGCCGACGATGCCGGTGGTGTTCAGGCCGGTGACACCGTCGACCGTAGTGGTGGCGGTGGCGACGACGCCGACGGCGCCGGTGAGGGAGTCGACGGTGCCGAGGGCGTCACCCACCACGTGGCCGACCCCGCCGGCCACGTTGTCCAGCTCGGCGTCGGAGATCTCCTGGGTGGCGACCTTGGGCGCGTTGTTCATTGTTGCGTCTCCCTTGGGTGACTGGCTCGTTGGGCTTGCGACAGCGCGTGGGCGCCGAGGGGAATCGGCTCCCCAGGCAGGGTCACGGGGTTCCGGGAAGGCCCGGAAGCCGTGGTTGCCTGAGCGCGGAAGGGATGTAACCACGGGGCAGGTGGCACTGCGAATCAGCCAACCTCCGGAACCGGGCATTCCGCTATTTTCCGATCACGCGGCACGTGTTTTCGGGCACGTCATCGGTGCTTCTTCCTCACAGGAAGGTCACTCCTATCGCTGGACACCCTGCCCTTTTCGCGAGGCGAGCCACGTCATTTCGGCCATGACCGTCATGACCGGGGCCCGGGCGGGCGCGGCGGCCGGGGGGTGTCTGTGCCGTCTGTGTGACGGGTGTGCCGATCAGTTGAAGACCAGGCGAACGACGACCACGACCAGGGCCGGGCGGCGCGGGGCCCCGCCATGGACGACACCTGTGCACTCCCCATGCGCTTGCTGTTGCACGCACCGCGTGCATAATGAGGACACATGCTTTCCGCAGACATGGCCACCACGACACCCCGCGTCCAGCCGGGGAAGGGAGAAGGAGACATGAGCGAGACCACCACCGCACAGCGGCCGCAGGAGCCGGACTGGTCCACGCTGACGGTCGAGGAACTGGTCGCCTACCGCGACGCGGAGAACCGCTTCCGGGCCTCCAGCGCCATGCGGGCGATCACCGGGCAGCCGGATCCCGGCGCCGTCATCGACTGGCAGGAGGTGGCGCTGCCCGGCCGCGACCTCCCGGTCCGGGTCTACCGGCCGGCGCCCGGACACGCCGGCGCGGGAGCCGACCGGGCGACCGGGCTGCCCCTCGTCCTCCATGTACACGGAGGCGGGTTCGTGGGGACGGCGGTGCAGTGCGACTGGACCAACAGCCACCTCGCCGCCCAGCTGCCCGCGCTCGTCGTCTCGGTCGAGCACCGCCTCCTCGCCCCGGAAACCCCCCTGTCGGCCGCCGCCGACGACGGCTGGGACGTGCTCGACCACGTGCTGCGGCACGCCGCGCGGTGGGGCGTCGACCCGGCGCGCACGGCCGTGTTCGGCGAGAGCTGCGGCGGGCTGATCAGCGCCCTGGCCGCCATCCGGGCCAGGGAGGCCGGACTGCGGCTCCGGGCGCAGGTGCTGGTCAACCCCGCGGTCGAGGTGACCGGGACGATGTTCGACTATCCCTCGATCGCCGAGTACGCGTACACCCCGTCCCGCGCCCTGCCGCTCCTGCGCTTCTTCCAACAGCTCGCCGTCCCCCCGGGCACCGACAGCCGCGCCCTCTCCCCGCTGTACGCCGACGACCTGGGCGGACTGGCCCCCGCGCTCGTCCTGGTGCCGACCCAGGACGCGGTGGCCGACCACGGCCGCCGCTACGCCGAACGCCTGCGCGCGGCCGGGACGTCCACACGGCTCACCGAATACCCCGGCGCGATCCACGCGTTCCTCAGCATGCCGGGCGTGGAGCCGCAGGCCGAGGCCGCCCGGGCGGAGATCCTCGAGTTCCTCCGCGCGGCCCTCGCGGAGTGACGGACCTGGTTCGACCCGGCCGACTCCGCGGCCCTCAACACCTGTGGCGCCTGGTCACGGCCAGGAGTTCAGCGGCGGGGCCGGCCAGAGGGCGCTCCGCCGCCCATACGGCGCGCAGGACGCGGTGCAGTTCGATGCCCTCGACCTCGACCGCCACCAGGCGGCGGTCGGCGAGGTCGGTGCGCACCGCGAGTTCGCTGATGACCGCCGGGCCGGTGCCGGCCATCACGGCGTTGCGCACGGCGGTGGCCGACCCCAGCTCCAGCAGGGGCCGGGGCTCGGCCGCCCCCGCCCGGCGCAGCGCCTGGTCCAGAGTCTCGCGGGTGCCCGATCCGCGTTCCCGGAGAACCAGCGGCGCGGCGGCGAGCTCGGCGACGCCCAGCGGGCGACGGCGGCGCGCCCAGGGGTGCCCCGGCGCGACGACCACCAGCAGACGGTCATGGGCGACCCGTCGGGCGGGCAATCCGGCCGGGGCCCGCGGTGACTCGATGAAACCGAGATCCACCGCCCCGCTGCGCAGCAGCTCGGGGACGTGCTCGCTGTTGGTCACCTGGAGACCCACGTACAGCTCGGGCCGCGTCCGACGCAGCTCGCCGAGCCAACCCGGCACCAGGTACTCGGCCACCGTCATGCTCGCCGCGACGCGCAGCTCCGCGTCCCGCTTGGTGCGCAAGGCCTCGGCGCCGGTGAGGAGGCCGTCCAGGTCCTGGAGAACCTGCTGGGCCCAGCCCGCCACGGCCCGACCCGCGTCGGTGAGCTGCGATCCGCGCCGCGTGCGCTCCACCAACACCAGGCCGAGCCTGCGCTCCAGGGTGGACAGCCGCTTGCTGACCGACGGCTGCGCGAGACCGAGCTGCGCCGCCGCCCTGCTCAGACTTCCCAGGTCTCCGACGAGGACGAGCAGCCGCAGCGATTCCAGATCCGGCAACTGGCTCATGGCTCCAGGGTATGGCTCGGCTCGGACCAGCGGTCATACCGCTTGGCTATGACGTTCTCATGCCGCGTGGCTATGACCTTGTCATTCCCTCCGGGTATGACGTCCGCACGCGGTGGCCGGTACCGCGTTCCGCGCACCACGATGACGATCAGGTCATGACCAAACCAGGATCCGCCGTCGAGCGTTCCGCGGAGGCCGCCGAGTCAGTGCGTTCACTGGCCCCGGGGCTGCTCGTGGCGGCTGTCGGCACGGCAGCCGCGTTCTCTCTCAACAAGCTGGTGCCCGCGGTGAGCGCGCTGACCGTCGCGGTGGTGCTCGGGGTCGCCGTGGGAGGTCGCCTTCCGGCGAGCGCCCAGGAGGGTCTGCGCTGGGCGACGCGGAGGTTTCTGCGGCTCGGCGTCGTGCTGCTCGGCCTCCAGCTCGGGCTCGGCGAGGTCTTCGGGCTCGGCGCGGGCAAGGTGCTGGCGGTGGTGGTCACCGTGCTCGTGGCCTTCTTCGGAACACTTCTGCTCGGTCGGCTGCTCCGGGTGTCACGGGGGCTCGCGCTGATGGTGGCGACCGGATTCTCCATCTGCGGGGCGTCGGCGATCGCGGCGATGGACAGCGTCACCGAGAGCGACAGGGAGGACGTGGCGACCGCTGTCACGCTCGTGACGCTCTACGGCAGCGCCGCGATCGCCTTCGTGCCGTTCGTCGGCCAGGCGCTGGGGATGAGTCCCGAGCGCCTCGGCTCCTGGGCGGGACTCTCCGTGCACGAGGTCGCCCAGGTCGTCGCGGCCGCGTCGCCGGCGGGCGCCGAGGCGGTCGCCATCGCCGTCGTCGTCAAGCTGACCAGGGTGGTCCTGCTCGCCCCGATGGTCGCCGGCGTCAGCATCGTGCGGCGTCGGCGAGGCGGGGCCCCGACGGGGAAACGCCCGGCGATCGTTCCGCTGTTCGTCCTGGGTTTCCTGGGGATGATGCTGGTGCGCACCAGCGGCGTCGTGCCGTCGGCCGCGCTGTCCGTGGCCAAGGTCGTCACCACGCTGCTGTTCGCCGCCGCGCTGTTCGGGCTGGGCAGCGGCGTCAAGGTCGGCGCGCTGTTTCGCGCGGGAAGGCGAGGACTTGCCCTGGGGGCCTTGTCCACGCTGCTCGTCTCGGTCGCCGGTTACGGCGCGCTGGCCGTCGTCGGCGCGGGTTAGTCGCGTCCGGCCATGACAGGGTCAGCGGCGGGCGACCGCGCTCGCGTGGGCTCGGCGGTGAGCGGGGCGATGCCCCTGGGCCCGCCGCGGCTACTCGAACCGGGCCGGGTCGCCCGCCCCTCGGCGTACGATCTCGGCTTCGCCGCTGGAGAAGTCGATGACCGTGGTCGGCTCGGTGCCGCAGTCTCCCGAGTCGACCACGGCGTCCACCACGTGGTCGAGCCGCTCCTTGATCTCCCAGCCCTGCGTCAGCGGCTCGTCCTCGCCGGGCAGGAGCAACGTACTGGAGAGCAGTGGCTCACCGAGGTCCGCGAGCAAGGCCTGGGCGACGACATGGTCGGGAATCCGGACGCCGACCGTCCTCTTCTTCGGGTGCGGCAGCTGGCGCGGTACTTCCTTCGTCGCGGGGAGGATGAAGGTGTAGCTGCCGGGCGTCGCCGCTTTGATCGCGCGGAACACGTCTTTGTCGATGTGCACGAACTGTCCCAGCTGGGCGAAGTTCTGACACACCAAGGTGAAGTGGTGACGGTCGTCGAGGTGACGGATCGACCGGATCCGGGCGATGCCGTCACGATTACCCATCTGGCATCCCAGGGCGAAACAGGAGTCCGTCGGATAGGCGACGAGCGCGCCGGAGCGGATCCTGTCGGCCACGTTGCCGATGGTGCGCTGCTGAGGATTTTCTGGATGCACGTCGAAGTACTTCGCCATTCACCGAGCCTACGCCATCCGGAGGCAGCCCTTCCGAAGCGGACCGAGCGAACCCTGTGCGTCGGCCGCTCCCGTCCCACGGCGGTGTTCATCCACCTGCCTGTGCCTCGCGCACCAGGTGGATGAACGCGGTGAGGTTGGGGACCGCGGAGATGCCCGCGGTGGCCCAGGTACCGCGCCGCCCCCGCTCGGTCACCTTGACGAAGCCACGCTCCACCGTGACCTGCTCGACCTGCGACCAGGGCAGCCGCTTGTGCTTGCGACCGGTCCCCGTCGTGAGCACACCCGGCTCCAGGACATAGGGGCCGAAGGCCAACGCCTGCCCCCGGCGCATCGCGGCCAGCATTCCGGGGAGTTGGGCCGCGGCGATCCTCGGGTCGACGAGTTGGCGGAAATCCTCGACGACACTGCGCTCGGTGCGGGTGGACTGGCCCTGCAATCGGTGGCTGCGGCCATCGTTGAGGGCGACCACGCAGGTGGTGGATATGCCGCGGTAGCTCTGGTTGACGTATCGCTTGACCACGTCCTGGGTGAAGCCGCTCACCTCGTCGTAGCGGAAGTGGAAGGGGGCCGGGTCGTCGGCGAGGCCGACCACGCCGCCCTGCTCGTACACGACGATCACCAAGGCCCTGTTCCGCCATGCCTGGAGTCGGGAACCGCCGCTCATCGCGTGCACGAGCCCGCCCATGGCTCGGTTCGACGCGATCCCCGAGAACGATGCGGGCACTGGTATGCCGTCGCTGCGCTGCACGTCGTCTCCCACCTGAAGCCGCTCGACGCGGCTCCGCTCCCGGCCGGGCAGGCCGACGTCAGCCGGTACCGTACACCAGACGCGGGCCGGGAACCGGGCCGTTGATCCGAGCGGCGCGGGCCCCCTCCGCCGTGGGGCAGAGGGGGCCCGCTGGTGCTCGCGGGTGGCCGTCCTCAGAACGTCCACTCGTGGTTGCGGTCCGACCTGCACGGCCCGAGGGCCAGCGGGGCGGAGGGGTCACCGGACCCCCGGTCGGCCTTCACCGCCAGGCACATCTGGTTGCTGGCGTAGTTGTGGATCCAGAACGTCCTGTCGCCCCGCTTCTCCAGCCACCACAACTGGTTGTCGGTGGTGGTGCCGTCGCAGCCCCACTCCTTGACCTCCGTGCCGTGTTCGACACCGCCGTGCCCCGGCAGGTCCATGCACAGACCGTCCTTGATGTTGCGGATCTGGAAGAGGTTGGCGGAGCGGGGCCCCAGGCCCTTGTACCGCACCTCGAAGTCCCAGACCTGGTTGTCCGCGTCGGTGCCGTCGCAGTCGTACTGCCGGATCGGACCGTTCACGCTGCCCTTCTCGTAGTAAGGGATGTCGGCGCACTTGCCGGTGACCAGGTTCCTGAGGAGGACGTTCTTCTTGTTGGAGTAGTCGATCGCGGTCGCGACCCTCTTCGGCGACGCCTTCTTGCTCTTCTTGGGGGTGGGGCTGGGCTTCACCTCCGGCTCCTTCGTCGCGGGGCTCGGGGGCGCCGAGCGCTCCGGGGCCCTGGACTTCGCCTTGGTCGTGGCCTTGGGGCTCGGCGTGTCGTGCGACGGCGACTTCGGGGCGTACACCCCGGGGGCGTCGTCCTTCTTCTCGTCGGCCGGCATGGTGTGGGCCGACGCCTCGCGGGCCATCGCCGCCGGTTTGCTGTCGTCCTTGTCGCTGGTACCGGCGACCAGCAGCGGTACGGCGATCAGCAGCGCGCCACCGATGCCCGCCGCGGCCAGCAGGGCCTTGGTCGGACGGCCGGACGGTGGCTCGTCCCCGTCGTCCGACGCGCCGTCACCCTGAGATGCGGCCGGTGGGCTTCCGCCTTCGGCGGCGGTGAGGATGCCCACGCCGACGTCGCCCTGGTCGTCGCTCGCGCGAGCCGAGGACGCGTCGCCCGCCGCCTTGCCGACGGACGACTTCTCGGCAGACGACTTCTCCGCGGACGCGCCGTCGGCGACCGCCTGGGC
Organism: Streptomyces sparsogenes; assembly: GCF_001704635.1. Taxonomy (GTDB): domain Bacteria; phylum Actinomycetota; class Actinomycetes; order Streptomycetales; family Streptomycetaceae; genus Streptomyces; species Streptomyces sparsogenes. The sequence goes on from NZ_MAXF01000193.1 coordinate 37,239, forward strand.
AGGGGACGCCTCGCCGGTGGACGAGATCGAGGACCCGTCCGACGTGGCAGCGGTGCTCGGCGTCGCCCGCACCGTCGGGCCGTGGACGGGCGCGGGCGTCGCCTCGGCTTCCCCCGCCACGCCGCGGCCCGCCTGGGGACGCAGCGCGGAACCCGGGTCGGCGATCGCTCCAGGCATGGTGACGGTACGCCGCACCGTGGGCCCGGAGGGGCCCTCCTTGTCCTTCTGTGGCATCAAGTCTCCGTTTCGGTAGGGCCTGGTCAGTCGGACACCGGCCGGTTCGCGGACTGTCCGAGGGGGCCGTCGCACAACTCGGGCCAGTCGAACGGGCCCGGCGCCACCGAGTGGCCGCGCAACACCTCGTCGATCCGGTCGAGCGCCGCGCGGTCCGCGGGGTCGAGCTCCGCGGCGCCGGGCTCGGGCTGTGCGTGCGGCGTGGTGAGGGGGACCTCGCGCAGCAGAATCAGCGGCGCGCCGCCCTCCTCACGTACATCGAGCACCCGCAGCAGGGTGCCCGGCGGGAACACCACCTCGTCCCGGGCGGCACCCGCTGAGCGCTGGTCGGTCAGCTGGCGCACCCGGCGCCCGGTGACCGACGAGATGACGTACTGCGCACCGCGCGGGCGCGGCGCGCCGGACGCGAGCGGCAGCGCGCACACCGGCGCCGGATCCCGCAGCAGGTCTCCGGGCACCGGCCGGTCGGCGATGCCCTCCGCCCCGGCGCCGCGGAACGCCACCCCGCGGTACGAGGGCAGCCGGCGCAGCGCCGAGGCGAGGCAGGCGGCGTACGGCAGCAGCGGCCTGTCGCCACTGCGAAGCGCGCGGGCCAGCTCGTCGTGGCTCAACGCGCCTTCAGAGGTGGTCAGATACAGGTGCAGCGCGATCAGGTCGGCGCGCGCCGCCTCCTGTTCCTGCCCGCGCAGCGCGGGCATCCGGGTGAGCATACGGGCCACGGCGGTCCCGTGCCGGTCCCACACCGCCTCCGCGAGCGCCCGGAACGCGCTGCGTTCGGCCTCGGTGCTGATGTGGCCGGGCTGGAACGGCACCGGCGGCAACGGAGCCGCCACCCGCCGCACCGGTGGCGCGGGCGCGGTCTCGGCTTCCGGCGCGGTTTCCGTTTCCGGTGCCCGTTCTGGCGCCGTTTCCGTTTCCGGTTCCGGCTCCGGCGCCGTTTCCGTTTCCCGTTCCGG
>NZ_MAXF01000194.1 GCF_001704635.1 Streptomyces sparsogenes
CCGGTTCCGGGCGCCGTTTCCGTTTCCCGTTCCGGCGCGGTTTCCGGTGCCCGTTCCGGCGTCGTTTCCGGTTCCGGCTCCGGCGCCGTCTCCGGTTCCGGCTCCGGGTCGGACTCGGCGCGCTCGGGTTCGGGCTCGGGCCCCGCCGGCTGCTCCGTCCCCGTGGGCTCGGGCCCCTTCTCGTCCGGGTCGCCGGAACCCGAGGACACGCTCATCATCGGCGGCCGCGCCGGAGGGGGCGGCGGTACGTACACGTCCTCCTCCGCCCCGGGCGCCGGGGGCGCGTCGGCCGCCGGGGACGCGTCGGTCGCCGGGTGGCGGTCGGGGACCGTGGGTTCCCCGGGGACCGGCGGCGTACCGGGCGCCGCAAGGGTGCCCGGGTCGGTGTCCGCGCCGGACCCCGCGCCCCTGTCGGGCGACGGGGCGGGACCGGACGCCGACGAGTTGTCAGGCGCCGGGAACGAACCGGCCGCGGCCCAGAAGTCGCGCCCGAACCGCGGGCCCGACCCCGGGTTCCGGCCGTCGGCCGGTGACGCGCCGGGGACCGACGGTACGCCGCCATGGGGCGGAGCCGCGCTGGGCGCGGAGGCCGGAGCGGGCCCCTCTTCCGGACCGAGGCGCGGTGCCCGGGGCGCGCCCGGCTCCGAGACCCCGTCAGCCGACGGAAGCGAGCCGCCGGACACCGGAGAGGGACCGCTCACGCCCGACGGCCCAGGCCCTGGCCGCGGACCCGGACTCGGGTCCGCGCCGGGCGGCGACGGCCTGCCCGGCACCGGGCGGTCGCCGGGCGCCGCCGGTCCGCCGGGGGACGGCGGCATGTCTCCGGACAGGCGCGGGCCGGTCGGCGGAGCCGTACCGCCTGCCGGGCGCGGGGCGGGAAGTCGGCCTGCACCGGGTCGCGGGCCGGTGCCGGGGGCCGCTGGGGTTCCGGGCGTCGGGCGGGGGGCGGGGCCGTGGCCCGGCGTCGGTGCTGGGCCCCTGCCCGAGGTCGGGTGGCCGCCGGGGGCCGGGCGGCCTCCGGGTGCCGGGCGGCTGCCGAGGTCCGGGCGGCTACCGGGTGCCGGGCGGCCGCCGGGCTGCGGGGGTGTGCCACGGCTCGGGCGCGTGCCGGGCGCTGAGCCCGCGGCGGCGGCCGAGCCCGTTGCCCCGGTCGGGGCGGTCGGACGGGGTGCGGGGGCAGCGGCGGCCGAGCCCGACACGGCGGCCGGGCGGGCGCCGGGGAGCGGGGGCGCGCCCGCGGCCGGGCGGGCGCCGGGGGGCGAGGGCGCGCCGGCGGCCGGGCGGGGGCCGGGGAGCGGGGGCGCGCCGGCGGGGGTCGGGTGGGCGCCTGTGGTGGGGTGGGTGGCCGGGCGTGGGGCAGTGCTCGGTGTCGGGCCGGGGGCCGCTGTCGGGCGGGGGGCGGAGGCCGGGCGGGGGGTGAAGCGGAGGGTTCGGACGCCGTGCCGCGCCGCGATCGCGCGCAGTTCGCGGCCGCCGTCCGTGTTCGTGCCGTGCACGTACAGCCGCGCCCGGCCGCGTACATCGGCCCCCAGGCTCTCGAGGAGCCGGTTGAGTTCGGGCCACAGCGACGGGTCCAGCGCCTCGCCGGGGCGGCCGACCTCGATGGCCGGGCCCTCGGCGTCCACCTCACGGGTCGAGGTGGCGGGCGCCTGGCCGTCGCGTTCGGTGATCCACAGGCCCGCCCGGGTCACCGTGATCTGCCAGCGGTCGGAGAGCCGGACGATGCCGTGCTCGACGTTGCCGGGGCCCGGCAGCGGCGGGGTCCAGCGCAGCAGGCGCGGGCTCGGGGCGGGTTCGCCCTTCGTCGAGGGCGCGCACACCACGGCGTCCACGAAGGGCCGCCACCGCGGGGTGCCGTCGGCGCCGACGAGTACGGCGCGGGCCGCGCCGCGCTGCGCGGGGCCGCCGGGGGCGAGCAGCGGCAGGCCCGTGTAGACCACGATCTCGGTGTCGAGCAGGTCGGCGGCCGACTGCCCCGTGCGCAGGATGTCGCGGGGGCTGCCGGGCGCGAGCCGGATCCTGGACCACAGCGCCTGGGGCAGGGCCGACAGCACCTCGCCGACGTCGGAGGCCGAGACGTCGCTGCCCTCCGGGACACCGACCAGCACGGTGGGGCCCCGGGGGTCGACGGGCACCGAGTAGCACAGGTCGCCGCGCTGGGGGGCGGTCGCATGCGGGGAGCGGGCCAGCAGCCCCGCCGGGATCTGTTCGATGACACAGCCGCTGTCGGTGCGGGCGGGCACCTGCTCGACCCCGGGCTGCCAGGCGGGGGCGGGCTGACGGGTGCCCAGGGCGACCGGTTGGACACCCGGGGAGAAGCTCCACCAGCCCTTGCGGGGTGGCGGGTCGGGCTGGACGAAGAGCCATCCGCCGGGGACGATCTGGACGTCGCCGTCCGGGGCGATCACCTCCAGCTCCCACGCGTCGGCGACCCGCCGGGCCACGGACGGGTGGTCCGGCCGCTCCTCCCCCGCGCCGGACATGACGAGCCGTACGGTGCCGGTGCCCGCCTCGCGCAGTGAGTCGAACACCTCCCCCAGGCGCTGCCAGAACTCCTCCACCTGGGGGCCGGACGCGGGCGTGGCGCCGGTCACGACGGTGGCGATGCCCGTCTCGGGGCCCAGCAGCTCGACCAGTTCGTCCACTTGCGTCTGGCTGATCGTGGTGTCCTGGGCGGAGCGCAGGAGTATCAGAGCGCCGTACTCCTCGGCGAGCATCACCTCGTCCGGCTCCGCCCCGAGGGCGTCGGCCCCCGGGGCATCCAGCGAGGCGGGGGCGGCCGCGGTGGGCCGCCGGTCACCGCGTCCCGCCTTGCCCCGGCCGCCGAACCAGCGCGGCCGGCCACCGCCGGAACGGGTCACGTCGTCTCTCCTTCGCGCTCCGGCTCGGCCGGGGCGGCACACCGGCGGGGGGTCTCGCTCATGCCGTTGTCACCTGGTCGTCGTCCCATGGGGTTGAAGTGCCCGGTGCTGCCGGGGGCTTGGAGTATACGAAGTGGATATGGCAAACATGTGTCCCAGTCCAGCTATGGGCGGCAGAACTAGATGTTCCACTCGTGATCGCCACCGGCACGACACGGTTGGGTCTCGAGTGTGGCGATGACGACGTTCTTCATGGTGGAGAAGAGGGTGTCGGCCGTCACCGGGTTGCCATCCGATGGCGTGTTCTCCAAGGACGCTCCCGGCGCCGGGCGGAGGCGGACGCCTCGGTCACCGGCTTTCGCCCGTCCGGGCGTCCGGTGCGGTGTCCACGCGGGTCACCATCGTCGGCCACTCGACCCCGGCCTCCCCCGACTCCCCGGCCTCCCCGGACTCCCCCGCCGCGGGCTCCTCCGCGGGAGCCTCGGCCGCGGCGTTCATGATGTCCGCCAGGCCGTCCGTGGTCATCACCATGCTGACCGGGGCGGAGCTGTTGATGCACAGGCTGTGCCCCTCCGGAAGCCGCTCCAGAAGCGCGGGCACCCGCACCCGCTCGAACCCCAGCCGCCCGGCCGCGTGCAGATAGCGGGGCGAGGTGTAGATGGGGACCACCGCCCCGCCGTCCGGCGCCGACGCGCTCACCGGTTCGCCGTTCGCCGTCACCAGCACCGCCACCTCCGCCTTGGCCAGCGCGGCGGTGACGGCCTCCGCCGGACCGTAGCCGGTGGTGGCGAGCTGGATGGCGGCGTCCACGTCGTCCTCGGGCTCCGGCCAGCCGAGCGCTTCCGGGGAGGGCTGGTAGCTCTCGTTGTCCTGCCACTCCACGATCTCGCCGTCGTCGTCGGAGCGCCACTGGCCCACCACCGCCCAGTCCGGCGGCGGGCCTTCGCCCTGCCACGCGGGGTCGGTCAGGTACAGCCAGTGGTTCGGCGCCAGTTTGGCGGCCTTGACGAACTCCTCCGGCGGCTCCGGAACTTCCGTGTCGTCGGCCTCCCCTGACACCGTGCCGTCGGGGGACGTCCCGGGTTCCGGGGAATCGGCGGCCGGCTCGAACTCCGCGGAACCGGCCGGCCGCTCGGCCGGTTCGGATGGGGTGACCGCGGCGGAAGCGCCGTTGTCGCTCATGCTGTCCTCGCTTACTGGGCCGATGGTGCTCAACTACTGGGAATGCTCGGCATGGTCGGTGATGTGGGCGCGCCCGACCGGGCGTCCCCGCGGGGGGCGCCCGGTGTGCCCGCCCCGTCTCCCGAGGCGCGTGGCGCCCCATGGAGATTACGCCCGCCCTCAGCCATGCCACGTGCCGGGGCGGGTGCCCACGGGCGCGCCACCGGGCAAGGGCGCGCCACCGGGCAAGGGCGCGCCGCTGAGCACGGGTGGCACCGGGAGCGGGGCGTTCGTGGGGGTGGCGGGTTCGACCGGTTCCCTGAGGACCCAGCTCGCCGCCGTCGGCTTCGGCTCCAGCGGTGAGGGGGACAGGGACAGGACCGGGTACTGCGCCCCGCTGGGGCGGGCGATCCCCGTGGTGCCGCTGGTGACCGTGGTGGGGCGGCCCAGCCGCTCGGTCAGCATGTCCGCGAGGCGGGTGTCGTAGAGGCCGGGGATGTCCAGCACCAGGACGCCGTTGAGGCGCCGGTCCACGAGTTTGGGATGGTAGGCCATCAGCTCCACGAATTCCTCGAACGGCACCCGGAAGACCGGTTTCTTGCCGCGGAAGCGCAGGCGCAGGGCGTCCGGGTCCGACGGGTCGTAGGACGCCCGCACCACGAAGGGCACGGCCCGCTCGTAGCCGGCGTCGTCCTGGCCGGTCCACGGGGCGTCCTCGAGGCCGTCGGGCGTCTGGATCCTGGAGGTGTCCAGTCGGGCGATCCTCGTCCCGGTGGACCAGTCGTTCCCGGCGTTCTCCCCGTTCAGCAGCGGGTCCTTCAGCCGGCAGGCCCAGGAGAAGGGCTCGGCCCCCTCCAGGTGGAACGCGGCCAGCACATGGAAATCGGCGGCGTCGCGGCCACGCGCGTACGCCTTGGCGACCAGCCGCCACAGCTCCTCCCGGCGCGCGGCGTCCACCGGGTCGGTCGCCTCCAGGTGGAGGGCCTTCCGGGCGAGCCCGTCGACGTCGAGACCGGGGCGATAGAGCAGTTCATGGGCCTTGACCTGGGCCCAGAACGCCCGGGAGCGATGGCCGTCCTCCACGTCGGCGGCGCCGACCCCCAGCATCGGCCCGACGACGCCGTCCCAGGCCGCTGCCGACAGGGCGCCCTTCCAGGAACTGGCCGCGTCCACGGCCGGCGACAGCGTCACGAAGTCGCTCAGGCGCGTGCCGTCGGCCGCGTTCGCCGCTTCCAGGAGCACCGCGCGGTAGTCCGCCCGGCGCGGCTCCGTCTGACCGGCGGGGAGCTTCGCCGCGACGATCCGGTGGAACAGCTCCATCGTGAACGGGCCCGAGGCGTCGAACCGCCCGTCGGCGTGCCACATCCGGTCCAGCGCGGCGGCCCCGCGCAGCAGCCTGGCGTACTCGGGATCCTTCTTGACGCGCACGGCGTCGTCCACCTCGTTGCCCAGCGCCAGCTTCAGCGCTCGCACCAGCCGCAGCGTCCGGTGCCGCTGCGGTCCGGACACCCTTCCGTCCGGGCCGCCGAAACCGATCGCCCGCGCCCGGCGCTTCAGCTCGGCGGCCCGCGGCTCGGGGAAGAACTTCGCACGCTCGGACCGCCGCCCCTGGGGATCGGTGAGCATCGCGCGCAAGTAGACGCGGCGGTTCCGCGGCCCGTCCTGCGTGAGCCCCGCTATCCGGACGGTGCAGCGCACCTTGCGCCGCAGCCCGTTGGCGTAGTGCTGACCGACGGGCACGTTCTCCAGCGGGTCGGCGACGAACGGCCCGGGGAAACCCGTACCGGCGTTGTCGCCGAGGGGTATCCGGGTGTTCCTGGGCGAACCCGCCCAGCAGATCTCCAGGTCCGCCCAGTAATCCGCGGGGATGACGGACAGGCTGTTCCGCCGTGCGCGGGCCCATCGCTGCGTCCCGGGACCGTCCAGCATCCGCGTGCTGCCGTCCCACATCGGGACCGCGATGCCCCCCGCATATCCGTGGCCGCCCTGGTAGACCGCCGGGGCGGCCTCGTCCGGGTCCGCCGGCGTGAAGCTTGTGGAGCATTCGCCCGTGGCGGGGTTGAAGTGGACGAACGACGTCACCTCGTCGAGGCGGCGGAAGATCGCCTCACGGAAGCCGGCCAGTTCGGCGGGGGTGAACATGACGCGTCCGAACTGCTTCCTGGTCCGGTTGCTGACCATGGGCCAGGTCTGCACGTCATGGTGCCAGGCGGGCACGTCGTCGGGGGAACCGGGGTCCAGGTCGGGAGGATTGGGCACCCAGTCGCCCTCGGGATCCCCCTTGTGATGGACCACCTGGAGCTTCGCCGGCTTCCCCTGCTCGACAACGAGCCCCACATCGCCGCTGTGCGCGTACACCAGGCGGCCGGTGCGGAACGCGAGCCGGCGCGCCAGGAACAGCAGGCCGCGACCCGCATACGGGACGGCCAGCACGATCGGCACGTCCTTCGGCAGCTTCGACAGCCGCGGGTCGTGCGCCATCAGTTCGGCGAACTCGTCGATCCCCAGGTCCCGGGTGGTGCGGTCCGGCCACGGCACCACGATCTTGCGCGGGTCCCCCGCCGCGGCCACGACATAGGCGGGTTCGTCCCAGTCCCACGGCTGGTCGTCCAGCCACTCGGCGGTGGCCGTGCCCTGTTTGTCCTTCTCGACCAGATCGACGGCGGAGGTGTCCAGCTCCGCGGCGCCCGAGCCCGTCCAGTTCACGCCCGCGGGTTCCCCCGTGTCAGCGTCGGTGAACCGGTGGCGGTCGTCCAGTACGCCGCGCCGCTGGGCGTGGAACGCGCCCAGCGCCGCCAGGCCGGTCGCCCGGCCCGCCTTGTCCGCCTCCAGCACCAGGTCGAACAGCTCGTCCCGGACGCCCTGGTCGACGACCGTGCCCGGGGGCAGGTGGAGGATTTGCCTGGCGAGTGCGGACACGTCCATCGTTCCGTGGCGCATGCCCTTTTCCCGGCGGCGCAGCCGGTCCAGGGTCTCCGCCGCGTCCGCGCGGGGTTCGGTGGTGATCCGGATCAGCGTGGGCCGGGGGAACTGGGCGACCCTCTTGTTGGGGGGGACTTCGGGGAGGCCGTACTTCCGCAGCTCGAAGCCGTCCGGGCCCAGGCGCGACTGATCCGCCGACAGGTCCCGCTGGAGGGTGGCCAGCGCGACGGCCAGCTCCTGCGTCAGGTGCGCGTACACGGCCTGGGCGCGCCGCGCACCGCGCTCCCGGGCCATCTCCTGCCGGGCCGGCAGCTCGGCGTTGGACCGTACGTCGTTGCCGAAGCCGACGATGAGGACTTCCGGCAGGGGCGCCCCGGCCCGGTGGTTCCGCAACCCGGCCAGGGCGAGGCGACGGGCCAGCTTGCGCACGTTCGCCCTGTCCGCGTCGGACAGCGCGGTCGATCCCCGCACGAACCGCACCCCGGCCGTCGGCGGCAGCGCGGTACGGGAAACAGGCTTCGAGACCGGTGCTGAGCGGTCGGAATCCGAATCGGAGTCGGAGTCGGAGTCGGAATCGGAGTCGCTGTCCTCGGTTTCGGACGAGCGGCCGTCGTCCGAGAACAGGCTGTCCTCCGAGTCGGAGGACTCGGACGCCGAGTCGTCCGGGGCGTCCGGCATGTCGTCGTCGGAGTCCGACTCCGCCGATGTCTCGAAGTCCAGCAGGTCGGCGTCCCACGCCTGCCCGTCCAACGACGCCGAGGCCGCCGACACCACCGGCCGGGGAGGCGGAGCGGGCGCGGCGGCCTCGGTCCACCGGGGCCGCAGACCCAGCTCCCGCCGCAGCGTGTCGGCCAGTTCCCCGGCCGACCGGGCGTTCGGCCCGTGGGCGAGCAGGTGCTCGGCGACGTTCCGTACCGCCTCGCGGAACGCGTCCCTGGCGTAGCGGACGTCCGCCTGGGCCGCGTGCGGCGGAAGGGGCAGCACCAGGAAGGCGGCGAGCTCCCAGGCCCGAGCGGCATCCAGGCCCGACCCCTCCGGGACCCCGGGGCTGCCCTGCGCCCCGGTGCCGTCCTGTGGTCGCGCGCCGTCCTGCGGGGCCGTGTTGTCCGCCGAGGTGGGGTTGTCCGCCGGGGTGGGGTTGTCCGCCGGGGCCGCGTTCTCGCGCGCCGCGGTGGCCTTCGCGAACTCCGCGTACGCCGATCGCCACAGCCGCCGCGACACCTCGGCCGCGAGCGTGTCGAGCCCGTCCGGCCCCGGGCCGGGCCGGTGCAGCAGCAGCCGCACCTGGTCCGGCGGGGTCAGACGCCCTGCCTGGAGCCGGTCGCCGCCCATGACGGCTTCCAGCTCCAGAGCGGGCGTCAGCCCGCCACCGGCGGCCCGCAGTTCGGCGACGGTGACGTACTCGTCCGGGTCCAGGCGCGGCGCGCCCTGGCTCAGGTCCTCGGCCGTCACCTGGCCGGCGAGCCACCCCCGCAGGTCCTCGCCCAGGGCCGGAGCCGGGACCGTGGCGGTCTCCCGGGGCGTGGTGGCGGCGGTCAGCTCGGCCGGCGGGACGCCGAGGCCGTACAGCCGGGCCACGGCGTCCTCCAGCCGCGCCAGGGCATCCTCCAGCCGCCCGGCGGTGCCCGTGGTGGTGTCCGTGCCGGCGTCCGTGGCGGCCTCCGCCACCTCGGCGAGAGATGCCAGCGCCCGGGTGTGCTCGTCCCAGGCGAGCGCGACGGTGTCGGCGTCCCTGCGGCCGTCGTCCGGGAGCGGCGTGGCGGTGGCGTCGTCGGCGTCCCCGGGCGGCGCGGCCGGAGTGTCGGCGGGCTCCACGGCGTGCGACGCCGCGCGACCGATCCCGTAGGTGGCCACGGGGCCGCCCGCGGGCGGCAACGCCCAGGTGGGCCACAAGGTCGGCGGCGTGAGATCGCCCGGCCTGATGAGGTCCCAGTCGGACGGCTGGGGCCGGCGCCCCGACGCGTCCGGCGCCAGGTAAAGGGTGTACGTCCTGGACCCGGGCCGGCGGTGGATCCCGGTCCGGCCGGAGGTGGCCCAGACTCCGCGGCCCGAGTTCCGGGCGGCCTCCCCGGCGAGCGTCCCGGCGAGGGGCGCCCCGGCCGGGGGCCGGGCGCCGTCCGCCACCAGGAGGATGTCGGCCTTCCAGGGCGCGCCGTGCAGCATGGCGTCGCGGAAAACCAGTTCGCCGAACTCCTGCCGCGGCACCGGCGCGCCCAGGAAGCCGCCGTCGAAGACGTACTGGAACGGGGCCGGGCTTCCCGGTGCGTACCAGGGGGCCGGGGCCGTGCCGACCTCGACGAGCGAGCCGTCGGGCGCGTAGTCCATGAGGGTGATGACACTGGCGTCGAAGTCGCCGTCCAGTCCGGCTGAGCCGTGGCTCAGGTCCCGGCCGTTGATCGCGCCCGCGGTGTTCCTCCCGAGCGTACGGTCCGACAGGGCGCCCGCGCTCTCCAGGTGGTAGGCGGCCAGCTCGGGCATCGAGAAACGGCCCACGGCCAGCGCCTTGCGCGCCAGCGCGACCGCCTCGTCGAACCGCGCCGGGTCGGGGCGGTCGAGGTGCAGCAGGCCGGCGGCGAACTCCGCGCCGTCGAAGACGGTGTCCAGCAGCTCCAGCAGCCTGACCTCGGTCCACAGCAGCCAGGACAGCTCCGCCTCGCCCACCGGCTGCCCGGCCCGGAGGCCCAGGACCTCCCGGGCCATGGCCTCGGCGGCCGGGGTGCCCGCCGCGGGCAGCCGATTCAGCGCGGTGGTCAGGTGCGGCACCGCGGCGAAGCTGCCGAGCGGGCGCCCGGGCCCGGCCTGCCACGCGGCGTCGGCCCAGGCCAGCACCTCCTGGATGTGCTCGGCGCCACCGGGCCGCGTGCCGGGCCGGCCCGGCGGGAACCGGCGCACCACCCGGTACAGCAGGTCCAGGGTGAACTCACGGATGCCGTCGCGGTCGAGGTCCGGATCGCGCTCGCGCATGCGGTCCAGCGCGCCGAGGCCCCTGAGCAGGTCCGGATAGTCCGGCCGGAGGTCCACGTCCGGGTCGTCGAACGCCTCGCGCAGCGCGCGCACCAGCCGCAGCGCCCGGTAGCGCGTCGCCTCGGACGCGGGGCCGGGGCCGTGGTGCAGCCCGGCCGTCCGGGCCCGCTCGTCGAGCGCGGTGTCCTCCGGCTCCGGCGGGAACTTCACCAGACGGTCGCCCTCCCCGCGGGCGTTGGTGAACAGGGCTACGGCCAGGGTGCCGTCCGCGAGCGTCGGCGTGGCAACGCGGTAGAGGGGGCCGTACGCCGTCTCCCCGGTCTCGTTGGCCACGTCCTGTCCGACGGCCACCACCGCGAGCGGGTCGGGGACGAACGGCAGCGGGCCGTCGTGCACTCCCTGTCCGACGACGCCGCCGACGCCCGGCCGCGCGGCGGAGAAGCAGATCAGCAGCGCCTGCGGGCGGTGCGAGGACACTTGGGCCAGGGAGAACCAGCGGACCACGGCGCGGGCGTGGTCACGGCCGCTCATCTCACGGAGCCCGTCCCGCGTGACCCAGAAGACGGTGCCCGGGACGCCGTGCAGGCCCTGGAAGGTCGTGCCGGGCGGCCAGGGCACGTCCCGCTTCTCGCCGTACGCACGGAGCTGGGCGTTGTAGGTCACCAACGAGGTCGCCGTCGGCACCCGCGCGGCGCCCAGCAGCCGAGTCCGGCCCCCGTCGTCGTCGGCGCCGAGGTCGGCCGAGACGAAGCCCGTCACCCAGCCGTCGACGTCGGGGAGGGGGAAGGTGTCCGCGTCCCGCACCCAGTCGTCCGTCCCCAGGTCCGGGGCCACCGGCCCGGGATAGGCCATGAAGAAGTCGCCCCGGGGCCGCCCCTCCTCGTCCACCAGGCCCAGCACCCGGTGACCCGCGCGGCCCGGAAGGTCCATGACGGCCGGGAAGCCGCTGGTGGCCACCACATTGCGGTTGTGCCGGGTGGCGAACGTCCGGGGCCGGGCGGCGATCCGGCCGAGGCCGGGAATCACCAGGGCCACCATGACGTCCCACGGGAGGGCGGTCAGGACCGGGTCGAGCGCCATCAGCTCGTTGAACACCTCGAACGGCACATGGCGCACGAATCCCGCGCGGCCCCGCACCAGAATCCGGTCCTCACCCGAAGCGGCGAGGAAATAGGGGTCGGGGCGGCCCGGCCCGGAGGCCCACAGCGCCGGCCGGACGTCGCCGACGGTGCTCCCCCCGTCCCGGCGGACCATCACCGCGGTGGTGCTCGGATCGAGGCCGGCGGGGATCGGGCTCCCGGTCCAGTTGATCCCGAGCGGACGGCCCCGGGTGTCGGTGACGCGGAAGCGGTCGTCGAACACGCCCCGGTCCACGAGGTACAGCGCGCTCAGGCCCGTCAGGCTCGTCACGTTCCGGGCCTCGGGCGAGGACGCCAGCCGGATCAGCTCGGCGCGCCGGTCGCCGGTCACCCGCTCCTCGGGGCTGAGCAGCAGTACGCGGCGGGCGAGCCGGTCCATGTCCAGCGGGCCGCGGCGCAGCTCGGGGTCGGCCGACCGGAGTTGGTTGAGCCGGGTCCGGGCGGCCGGTTCACCGGGCGTGAGCCAGACCGTGCGGCCGGGCGAGGAGGGGCTGCCGACGGCGCGGTTGGGCTGCTGCCACCGGCCTCGGGGCCGTCCCCGGGAGCCCGCCCACGGTCCGGTCCGGTGGGTTCCGGGCCGGTACCGGTTCACCCTGCCCGGTCCGGGCCGGTGCGCCTGTCGGGGCGCGGTCCCGCCGGCCCCGGGGCGCCCGCTGTAGGTGGGGCCGGGGCCGGTGGCCGGATCGCCGGTGGAGGAGCCGGGGCCGGTGGACGGTCCGGCGGTGGTGCGGCCGGCGGGGGCCGTGGTGGAGGCGAACCGGGGGGCCGCGGTGCTGCCCTCGTAGTGGTCCCCTCCCATGGGGCGCCCGCCCGCGTCGACCACTCTGCTGTGGAAGAGCTCGATCTCCCATGCGGCGCTCGCGGGACCGATGCCGCGCCGCATGCCGCGCAGGCCCGGCCGCCCGTCGGCCCGGCTGTGGGACGAGGCGATGTCGATCCGTACGTCGAAGGCGTGGGCCAGCAAGTGGGGGAAGATGTCGCCGATGTCGGAGTTCCAGCTGTTGTCCCAGTCCAGGACGGCCGCGCGCAGGCCGGACAGCTCCTTGTCGTCCAGCGGGGTGTGCCGGAGGACCAGGTCGCCCATCTCCCCGCGCAGTTGCCCCCTGCTCGGGAACCGGCTCTGGTCCGGTACGGGGACGCCCAGCTCGGTCAGCCGGGTCACCAGCGCGACCTCGTCCATCCGCTCCACGGCCGCGGCCAGTCCGCCGGGCACCGAGTTGCGGTACTGGTGGACGATCTCGACCGGCAGCCGTCCCCGGCTCGCGGTCAGGCGGTCCGCGACGAACCGTCGCATGGTGTCGAGGACATGGCGGTCCGAGGCGCCGGGCGCGGCGGCGCGCGCCAGGTCGGCCCGGACCCGGGCGGGGTCCGACAGCCAGGCGTACGCATCCCGGTCGGCGGTGGACCGGCCGTCCGCGGCCAGGCCGGGCAGGGCGTCGCGGACGAGCAGCGGGCCGCTCGCCAGGAACGCGTGCAGCAGGCAGAAGCCGTCCCCGGGCACCGGCAGCGGCCGCCCCCGGGCCCAGCCCGGGGTGCCGCCCACCGGCGACGTCATGATGGGCTTCCGGGGCGGCGCCTTTGGCTCCTCCCGCTCCGGTGGCGTCGTCCCCTCCGGCGGTGTCTCCTCGGGCGGCGTCGGGCCCTTGGGCGTCGTCCCGTCCGGCGGTGTCTCCTTCAGCAGCGTCCCGTCCGGCGGTGCCCCCTCCGGTGCCAACCCCTTCAGCAACCGCGGCGGGGCCTCGGGCATCGTGGCCGGCGGCACCCTGCGCGGCCGCTTGGCGGAGGGCGGCGCCGCTCCGAGCGGACGAGCGTGCCGCTTGGCCCCGGCCCGCGGACGGGGCCGCTTGCGGCCGGTCGCCGGGCGGGGGGTGATCCCGGTGGTGGTCGTGACGCCGGCGCTCGGGCCGGCGGAGACGAAGTCGGCGGCGGTGCGCTGCCGCCCGTGCCGGTCGGGGCCCAGGGCGATGGTGGTCCGGCCGTCCTCGTCGGTGTAGAAGTCCGCCATGCCGTAGGCGGTGTGCACCTTCACGCCCGTGCTCCGCGTGACCGCGTCCAGCAGCTTTTCGACGGCGGGTCCCGCCGTGGCGGGGTCGGTGCGCGGGAGCAGCAGGACGATCTCGCCGCCCGCGCGGCGTTCGGGGTCGATGTGGAGCAGGTGGGCGATGTCCTCCGCGGGGACCCGCCCGGACAGCAGCCCCTCGCCCAGCGGGCCGTTGAGCCGGACCACCCAGGGCGCCGGGCCCTCCGGCCGGTCCCAGGGCGCCGTTTCGGTGGTGTCGAAGGTGAGCCCGCCGTCGGGCCCGGCCCCGACCAGGGTGACCTGGCTCAGGTCCAGGTCCAGGGCGGGGAGGGGCTGGTCGCCGTCGCGGCCCATCGCCGTGCCGTCGAAGCGGCGGATGACCCGCTCCGGCGTGAACAGGCCCCCGGTCGCCAGGTGGAACGTGGCCAGTCGCGCGCTCCGGCTCGCGTCGATCCCGACGTCGGTGGCCCGTTCCAGCAGCCGCACCAGCTCCCGGCGCCGGGCCGGGTCGGGGGCGTCCAGGTGCAGGACGCGGGCGGCGAGGGCGTCCACGTCGTATCCGAAGTCCCGGACGACGGTGGCCCCGCGCTCCGCCAGGCCGAACCCGGCCAGCACCGCGAGGCTGGGCGCGGCGGCCATCTCGGGGGCCAGCGCGATGCCCAGCAGTTCGTCCCGGTGCGCGTCGGTCACGGGCGTGTCCGGGTCCAGCATCAGCACATGGCGGGCGAGCGCGTCCATGTCCAGCGGGCCTTCGCCGAGTTCGGGGACCTCCGCCCGCAGCGTGTCCAGCAGGTCCAGGGCCCTCCGCAGGTCGCTGGGGCGGACCAGCGACCGGCCCTCGGCGTCGGACCGGCTGCGGGTGCCGGCCGGGGGCGTGTCCAGGCCGAACGGCAGGCCGTCGTTGACCAGCCGCCGCCCCCGGCCGGTGGGCGGGGGCTTCGGCTCGCCCTTGCCGCCGGGCGGTCCGGCCGGGGGCACGTCGACCACCGGCGGGGGCGGCGCGGGCCGGGAGGGCGGCGGCGGGGCCAGCCGGGCGGGCGGGGACGGGGGCGGGGCCGGCTTGCTGGTGCTGAAGTTCCAGGGGCCACGCGGGTTACGGGCGCCGCGGGGCAACGCCGCGAGGTAGTCGCCGCCGCGCTCGTACAGGACGATGGCGTTGTCCACGTCGGCGGACGCCGTGCCGAAGGTGTCGATCGTGCCGTTCTCGTGCACGTAGGTCACGTGCAGGTTCATGTGCTTCGCCACCAACTCGGCGGCGAGCAGGGCCGTCCCCGGGCTCCAGCGGCGGGAGCTCCGCAGGTGGGCGCGGATCAAGCCGTCCCGCACCCAGTCGGGCGGCGTCGGCCAGGACTCGGGCAGCCGGCCGCCGCCGCGCCGGAACTCCCGGCGCCGCACGGGGTCCAGCGGGCGGAACCCGGCCTCGTACAGCTCGTCCTCGGTGAACGTGGCCCGGGGGTCGAGCCGGGCCGTCCGCGGCAGCGGCACCGTGTCCATCAGCTCGGTCAGGTCGTCGATCACCTCGAACTCGCGGCCGCCCGTGGGGGCCGCCCCCAGGGCGACGGCGATTGCCTGGTAGAACAGGTTCCCCTCCCCGGCCAGGGGCGTGACCAGGTCGTAGGTGTAGCCGTCGGGGTCGGTCAGGGTATGGACGTCGGTGGCCGCGTCGAACTTGGGCTGCTCCGCGTAGGTCTCGTCGTCCAGGCCCTCCCACGTCCACGGGCGGGTGGCGTGGGCGGTCAGCAGGGAGTCGTCCACCGGGGGCTGGGGCTTCGGCGGCGGGGGCGGGCCCTCGGCCACGGCGGCCGCTTCCACGGCGCGGAAGTGCCGGTCGGCCACGTACAGCACGACGCGCTCGGCCCCGGGAGGCAGCGGGCGGTCGGGGTTGGGCGAGAAGTCCTGGTAGGTGCCGTCCTCGCGGACGACGCGCACGCCCACCCCGTACGTCCGGGCGGCGAGCGCGGGGAGCAGGTCGGCGGCGCTGTGGTCCCAGCCGGTGTCGTTCGCGGCGTTCGCGGCGCGCCGCAGCTGGGCGGCGGCGAGACCACGGCGCTGGGCGGGGCTCAGCGGCTGGTAGCGCCGCTCGGGACCGGGGCGGTCGCCGGCCGAGTGCGGGATCACGCCGAGGGCGTCGAACTCCCGGCGCTGCGGTGTGTCGGTGCCCAGGTCCAGGGCCGCGGTGTCCAGTTCGGCGGCGGTGAAGGTGTCCGTCTCGTCCGGGGAGAAGTACGCCAGCAGCGGCGAGTCGTCCGGCAGCCCCTCCACCGCGTCCGCGAGTACGTTCCGCAGCCCGGCGGCGTCGAGCGGGGCGCCGTCGCCACCGGTGCGGGCTGCGGGCAGCGCGCGCTGGAAGGCGCGGTAGAAGGAGTTGCCCTGGGGGACGTCCAGCAGCCGGTGGGTGGTCCCCTCCGGGGACTTCAGCGCGGGCGCGCCGTCACGGAGGGCGGTCACCTCGGTGTACTTCGGCGGCGTGCCGGAGGTCTCGGGCTCCTCCCGGAACATCGTGTCCGGGGTGTCATGCCGCCGGTCCGTCCCCGTGTCGGACCCGTCCGACCTGTCGGTGCCGGTGTCGTCCCCGGTGCTCCCCGGGTCGGAGGTGTCCGGCGCCGGGGCCTTGCTCTCGGGCAGGTCCTCGGGCAGGTCCTCGGACAGTTCCTCGGTCAGGTCCTCGGGCGTCTCCTCGGCGATGGGGGCCAGCCCCGACGGCGGCTTCGGCGCCGGCTTCGGCTTCGGCGCCGACTTCGGCGCCGACTTCGGCTCCGCCGACGGCTCCTCCGTGATGGAGTCCAGCTTCGGCGCCCGCGCCAGCTTCGGCTTGGCGGAGTGCCTGGCCGGGTTCTCGGTCCGCTCGGTCTTCCCCGGCTCCCAGTCCGTCACCTTGGGCTCGGGCAGCCCGGCGCGGGTCGGGACCGCGTCCTCCTCGCCGCTGGGCGGGTCCTCGGGCAGCCGGTGCCAGCGGGTGAGCCGGTCGGTCTGGGCACGCAGGTGGTGCAGGGCGTCCGCCGCGTTCTCGGCCTTGCGCTCCTGGCTCCGCACCGCCGTGATACGCGCCTCCACGGCGCGCTCGGCCGCCCGGAACGCCTGGGCCGCCGCGTGGGCCGCGTCCCGCGCGCCTGCCACGCGCTCGTCGGCCGCGGCCGTCCGGCGCTCGAAGGCCCGCCGCGCCTCCGCCTCCATCCGGTCCCGCTCCCTGCGCCGGATGGAGCCGACCAGGCCCTCCGCCTCGGACAGCGCCAGCCGGGCGCTTTCCAGCCGGGCCTCGGCGGCGGCGCGCAGCGCGGGCGTGGCGTCGTCCGTCAGGTCGGTCAGCAGGGCGTCCCGGAGGGTCTGCCGCGCCCCCTCGGCCAGTTCCGTCGCCGACCGCAGCTCGTCGCCCACCGGGGCCGGGAAGTCCCCGGGGTCCTGGGTGAGCGCGGCGTCGGCAGCGGCCGTCGCCGCCACGAGGTCCTGCCGCGCCGCCGCGTACTCCGTCCCGGCCGCGGCCTGGGCCTCCCGGTGCTGCCGGCGGGCCACCGAGCGGGCCACCCGGGCGGCCTCGACGGCCTCCCGCAGATCGGGGAGGTCGCGGCGCAGCTCCCAGTACTTGGCGTCCTCGTCGGCCCATGTCTTGGCCGCGTCCTTGACCTTGTCCCATGCCTTGGCGACGGTCTCGGGGAAGTTGTCGTCGGTGATCAGCCCGAGCTGGCGGGCGACGTCCTCGCGCACCCAGGCCAGCACATGGGTCTGCGACTCGACGGTCTGCGGGCCCGGCTTGACGCCGCCGAGCGAGCCCAGCAGGTGCTCGCGGACCCAGTTGCTGGACGGCAGGTCCTTGAACTGCCGGTGGACGTCGGCCACGCTCAGCCAGGCGGTGGGGATGGCGAACGCGAACACCCGGCCCGTGTTGGGCTTGACGGTCACCTGGCGGGCCTGATCGCCCGCGATCACCCGGCCGTCGCTGTCGGAGGTGTCGGCGCCGGTGCCGGAGGCGCCCGGGTTCGCCGAGCCGGTGGTGTCCGACTTCAGGGCGGGCGCGGCGCCGAGGACGGTGTTGTGGTCGCCGCCCTGGGAGGCGGTCGCGTTGTCGCTCTGGGTGATCCGGGTGGCGGACTCCATCCGGGCGCCGTCGGCCACCGCCATCAACCGCGCACCGGCGAAGTCGGGCCGGGAGAACACCCGCAGCCATCCCTCGGAGCGGTCGGCGAGGGCGTTCTCGACCAGGCCGGCGGTCTCGTAACCCCCGTTGCCCGAGGCGTGTTCGAAGAACGCGGACAGCGCCCCGGAGCCGAGGGAGTCCTCCAGCACCTGCGCGGAGCCGGTCCCCTCGGCGGTCAGCGGGGTGATCCGCGCGGTGCGCAGGACGCGCTCCAGCTCCTCCCCGGTGAGCCGGCCCGAGGTGGTGGCGAGCCGGTTGTCGTACGCCTTGGCCAGCGCGATGGTGCCGGCCGCGAGGATGTTCTCGGCGCCGATGACGTTGCGGACGTGGAAGCCGTTCTTGGGCGGGACGAACGGGCCCTGCGTCCCGTCGGGCAGGGTGATGGCGCGCCAGGAATCGAGAACACCGGTGATATCGCTGCTCTTCTCCAGCGGGGAGTCTTTCCCGGTGAGCACGTTCACCGCGGTCGGCTCGTCGCCGATCTCCGGCGGGGCCAGCCGGTCCGGTCCCTCCGCCGGGGCGGAGCCCCGGGCGGTGTCCGGCCGCATCAGGCTGAGCGGGACGATCTCGCGCTGGATGCCGACGTCACCGCTGTGCTCGATCCGCCGGGTCTCCGGGTGCCTGGGCCCGTCGCCCCGCTTCCGGCCCATCTCCATGGTGATGCGCAGCCGGTAGCGGGTGGCGTACTCGGCGTGCGGTTCGCTGGTGTACGAGGACCACACCCGGCCCCGGACGCGGGTGTCGGTCGCGGAGACGTTCTGCCGGTTGGAGCCGGTCTCGGCCATCGACGGGCCCGCCGTCGGCACATCGGTATCGCCGGTGTGGACGCCCTCGTTGACCTGTGTTCCGGCGTCGCTGCCCCGGCCGCTGGAGAAGCCGTCGCTGTAGGTCTCCACCGCCCACCGGTGGTCCTCCAGCTCGGTGCGCGGCCACAACTGGACGAAACGCGGCTCCCCCACGGGTTCGAGCTGCGCCCGGATGCGTACGTTCCGCCCGCCGATCCGGATCTGCTTCCAGCCGGGGCCGCCGATCCTCGCGGTCACCGCCGAGCCCGTGCCCATCATCTCCCGGCGCAGCGCGCGGGTGACCCGGGCCGAGGTCAGCCGGTGGATGGCCTCCCGGCTCTCGTCGTCGATGGCCAGGTCGTCCAGTTGCCGCTCGAACTCCTCCACCACCTTGGAGGTGTCCACGGAGTCGACCGGGTACGTGGCGAACGGCGCCTTGCGGAACCACCGCGGCTGGAGCCAGTCGCGGCGGGTGTACGTCGGGCCGCCGCCGAGGTCGTCGCCCCGGATGAGGCCGAGCCGGTGGGCGGCCCGCTCGGGCAGGTGGCCCAGCCAGCCGCCCTTGACGACCTGCCGCTCCCCGGCCCAGTCACGCAGCCTGCGCACCACCGCGCCCAGCGGCGAGAGCACGCCGGAGGAGCGCATCTCGGCGGCCACCTCGTGCTCGGCGTCGCCGGTGGCGAGCACCTGGTGGCCCTGGTCGACCCGGTTGATGTCCGAGGTGACCGTGCGGATGACGGTTCCGCTGGCGCCCCGGGTGCGCCACCACGGCCGCCAGACCATGCCGTAGTTGCCGGTGACGGCCGAACCCTGCTGGTGGGAGTGGCCGTAGACGGCGGTCAGACCGGCCGACTGGGTGAAGGACTTGCTCTGCGCCCCCGACATCCTGTTGCTGCCGCCGACCGTCATCTCGGTCTCCATCGGCTGCGGCCGGGTCAGCGCGCGCAGGTTGGTGACCCGCATCCGGTGCACGACGGTGGCCAGCCAGTCGATGTAGGGCCCCTTGCCGAACAGGCCCGTGGTGCGCGATCCGGTCGCGCTCGCGTTCTGGTCGACGTTGGCCGTCAGGAACTGCGGCTGCTCCGGGCGTACGGCGGCGTCGTGCGCGGGGGCGCCGACCCGGGTCAGCTGCCACTTGTTGTGGGACGCCTTGGCCAGGACCCGGTCGACGATTCCCGGGGAGGTCCTGTCGGCCACCACCGAGAGGGTCTGGTGGGGCACCCCTTCGAGCGGCCCGGGTTGCCGGCCGTCCTCGGTGGAGGCGTCGAGCAGCTTCCTGGCCTCATCGCGGGTCATCGGGGTGCGGGTGACCGGGTTCGGGTCCAGGTACGGGTTGTCGGCGCCCGGCGCGTGCGGGTCGGTCTTCGGGGAGTGCTCGGACGGGATGCTCAGCAGCACCTTGCCCCGGACGGCCGGGACCTCGGCGTCGCCGCCGATGATGTCCCCCCGGCTCTTGGGGCCGCGGACGAAGAAGGAGGTGCCGAGAATGCCGAAGCTGACCAGGCCGCGCAGCAGGCTCCGGGGCCGCCAGTAGCCGCCGGTGCTCACGGTGAGGGACAGGTCGTAGGAGTACAGGTTGCCCGGCTTGGTGCTGATCGACATCTGGTCGAACGTGGCGGTCGCGCCGTAGTTGGACTCGTCGCGCGTCTGCCAGCCGGCCTGGTAGCCGAGCTGCCCGGTCAGGGCGTGGCTGGGGAACCCGATGTCGTCGACGGCGGTGTCCCGCACCGACGCCAGCGCCTCGAAGCCGAACTCGGCTCCCTGCACCCCGTACTGGCTCTCGCCCAGGGTCGTGGCGCCGGGCGCGCTGTGGCGCAGGATGGTGTCCGTGGGCGACACATAGGTGCGGTTGGTCAGCTCCGCGTCGATCCAGATGTGGTAATAGCCGCGGGTGAACCGGCCGGGGTTCACCAGGCCGATCCGGATGCCGGTCCGGCTCATCGCCTCCAGGTTGCCGGCCATGCTGTGGTGCGAGAGCGCGTTGATGACGGTCAGCGTGTTGTGCAGCACCATCTGGTAGTGCGCGTGGTTGCGCCACCTCTTGTCGCCCGGGTCGCCGAGCTCCTCGAGTGTGGCGACCATCGTCGGGTACCTGCGGGAGACGGCGGTCAGCACCTGCCGGGTGAACGAGTCGAGCCGGTTGCGCTCGGCGAAGGTGACCTGCGGGCCCGCCTCGGTGGCCGGGCCGGGCTCGATCGCGGGCACGGTGCCGGCCCCGGTGCCGGTCCCGGTCCCGCTGTCGGTTTCGGCGGCGGGCGGGGGCGTGGTCCCGGAGGAGGTGTCCTCGCCCTCGGTGGCCGCCGCGAACCTGCGGCTGTAGCGGCCGTTGGCGTAGAGGAACTGCACCGGCCGGGCCATGCCGAGGGTCGGCGGGTGGTTCTCGGTGAGGTAGGCGGGGGCGTACGGCTCGGTGGCGCCGAAGGTGTTCTCGTCCTCCATGCCGGCCAGGCGGCGCGCCTCGGTGCGCGTCATCCGGTCCAGGCTCCAGGTCGTGAACGGCGTCGCGTGCGCGTCCCCGGTCTTGCGGATCCAGACGGTCTTCTCGACCCGGTAGAGGTCGGTGGTGACGTTCTTGGCCCGGCCGACCGAGCGGACGGCGCCCGAGCCGCCGGTCATCGCCGAGCGGCCCCGGGTGTGCCCGATGCGCGCGCTGGGGCCGAGCTGGATCCGGGGCTTGACCCGGTTCATCCAGCCGGAGATGACGTTCTGGAGGCCGAACGTCGGCAGATTGAACGTGGGCCCGAGGACGAGGGAGAAGTCCTTGGCGATCGCCTTGGTCTGCTTCCGGGTGTTCTGCACCGTCAGGAAGGCCGAATCCCGCAACTCCGCCTTGTCCGTCTCCGAGGCCAGCACGGCCCGCCCCGGGACCACTCGCTCGATGACGAAAGCGCCCAGCGGGGTGCGTTTCTTGTCGTCGGCGAACAGCGGCTTGCCCGGAACCGAGCCCCGGGCCATTCGCCCGGCGAGCTGGTGGAAGTTCCGGGAGGAGATGAACCGGTCCAGCTCCCGGTAGGCCGAGGAGTCCGGTTCGGCGCCGATCCGGTCCACCGCCCAGTCGCGGATCTGCGCGACGGGCCCGAAGTCCTCGGTGATGACGAGCCGGTAGTCGGACTCGGGCCCCAGCTCCAGCGTCCTCGGGGTGCGGCGGAGCGTGGGGTCCTTGGTCACGGCCTCCGGCAGCCGCGCCCCCAGCCCGTGGCGCACACCGAACGCGAACTCCACGTCCGGGGCCGCCGCGGTGGCCGGCTTCGCCCGCCAGCGGCTGCCCAGGATCCCCCGCTTGGCCGGGCGCGGCGGTTCGGCGTCGGTGATGCGCACCTCGACGTACGCGTCGTCCAGGTACGGGTGCGAGGTGTCCCACCCGCGGGTCTCCCCCACGTTCAGGACCTGGTCCTGCATGGAGTAGTTGACCTCGCGGATGCGGCCCAGCCGGAGGCCGAGCCGGCCGAACGCGGAGAAGACCGCCGACTGCGGCCCCAGCGGCACCGTCGGGGCGAGCTGGCGGGTCTGGCCGACCGTCTTCGAACCGCCGACGCTGGCCTGCGCGCGGGACGCGTTGTCGACCTTGATGGGGGAGGTGCCGTCGGTGAACTTGGTCCACTCACCGTAGTTGCGGACCCTGATGTGTATCCTGCGCAGCCGCCCCGACTCCGCGCGGTACACGAACTCGCGGCCCTCCCCGAGGAAGGTCTGCGGGCGCTCGCGCATCGCGCGCTTCATCCGCTGGAAGACGGACTCGTCGATACCGCCGCCGCGCACCCGGTGGCGCCGCGCCGGTTCCTCGCCCGAGGCCGTCTCCGCGCCCTCCGCCTCCATCTCGGCGTCGATGTGCTCCACGATCCGCTCCCAGCCGCGGAGGTAGACATCGCTCTGTCCGAAGGCGATGGGCATGGCGGTGTCGTCGGACTCGTCGCCGGGGAACGCCAGGAAGCCGTCGACATAGCCCGGCATCCGGGTGTCGTCGGTGAACTTGCTGGGCCGGTGCACCTGCGGCGGCGGCAGCATGGCACTGTCGACGCGCGGCCGGCGGCGCTTCTCCAGCTCCTCGTCGATCTGCCGCCCGGCCGGCCACGGCCGGGGGTTCTGGCCGGGCGGCGGGGTGGGCCCGAGCGTCGAGGGCGGCGACGGCGGGGGCGGGGGCGGTGAGGGCGGCCGGACCTCGGTGAGGGCGGTGGTGAGGTCGGGCAGCGGATCGTCGAGGCCCGGCATCCGGCCGCCGAGGCCGGGCAGCGGGTCGTCCAGCCCGGGCACCGGGGCGTCCAGCTCCAGGGTCGGGGCGGGTGCGCGGCGGTCGCCGCGCGAGGAGCCGGGGGTGTCGGCGTCGAGCGGCGGGGGCGGCACCGGCCCCGGCATGCTCACCGAGTCCAGCGCGCGGGGAGCGGACACCCGGATGTCCCCGGCTGTGGGGGTGGCCCCGGTGGCGGGCGAGGGGTGCAGGGAGAACACCGGGTGCGCCGCCCCGCCGGCCGTGTGCTCCCCCACGGGGAACTCGGTGGAGTAGATCTCCCGGCCGATGCGCTGGGCCAGGTCCTGCGCCAGGCCGGGGGCGAGCCGGTCCAGTTCGGAGACGGCCAGGAAGACGGGGACGGCCTGGTCGAGGGTCAGCAGCTCCGGGTCGCCCGCCACCAGTTCGAGGAACTCCGCGGCCGGCACCCGCCGGGTCACCCCGGCGTACGACACGAAGAGGTGGCCCGGGTCGTTGCGGTCCGGCTCGGCGCGGACCACGTACGGGTGCGGCCGGTCGCTCCCGTCCGCGGTCTTCCCGTGCCATGGCGCGTCCACCGTGCCGCCGGGGGTGTGGACCTTCGACAGGTCCACGGCGGTGTCCCCCCGCGGCGTGGCCAGCAGATGGCGCCCGGTCGCCGGGCCGCCGGCCGTGACCGGGGGCATGGCCGTGGCGGCGGACAGGGCCTGTTCGGTCTCCAGGTGGTAGGCGCCCACCTGGGCCGGGTCGGCCCCGTCGCGGCCGACCCCGTACGCCGCGGCCGTCAGGTCCCGCGCCTGGTCCCGCCGCGCGTCGTCCACCTCGGACGGGTCCAGGTGCAGCACCCCCGCGGTGTACGCGTCCAGGCCGGCGGCGTCGAGCGCGCCCAGCGCCTCGTGCGCCTTGACCCGCGCCCAGAACATCCGCGAGCGTTCGTCCTCGCCCACCTCGTCCGGGCCGGAGAGCCGGAGGACGTCCGCGATCTCCCGCGTCACGTCCGGGCCGCCCAGCCAGGCGACGGCCCGGTCCACGGCCGGCGGCAGCGTCACGAAGTCGCCCAGTGACGTGCCGGGGCCGCTGCCGAGGGCCTGGGCGAGCACCGCGCGGTAGTCCGCTCGGCTCGGCCCGGCCTGCCCCAGGGAGAGCTTCGCGGCGGCGACCCGCTGGAAGAACTCCAGGGTGAACGGGCCCGCCTGCCGGAAACGCGGATCCTCCCGCCACATCCGCTCCAGCGCAGCCGCCCCGCGCAGCAGCTCCGCGTAGCCGGGGTCCTGCTCGATCCGGACGTCGTCGTCGACCTCGTTCCCGAGCGTCAGCTTCAGCGCCCGCACCAGCTCCAGCGTCCGCTGCCGCTCCTCCTCGGACACCGGCCCGGGACCGCTGTGCAGCCCGATGGCGCGCGCCCGGCGGTCCAACTCGTCGGTCTCCGGCTCCGGGAAGAACTCCGCGTACGACCCCCAGCGCCCCTGCGGGTCGGTCACCAGGCCATGGACGTACTCGCCGTTGTGGAAAAAGACGCCTGAGCTGACGGTCGTGGCGCTCGTCTTGTGCCGCATCTCGTTCGCGTAGTGCTGGCCCTGGGCGACGTTCCTGAGCGGGTTGGGCACGAACGCGCCGGCGTTGTCGTAGCCGCGACGGGACGGGACAGCGCTGTCCTTCGGGGAACCCGCCTGGCACATCACCAGGCCGAGCCAGTCCTCCTTGTCCTTCAGGAGGCCGGTGAAACTCCTGCGCTTCTTGAGCCACTTGGCGCCCGCGTCGCCCCAGGCCGTGTGCTTTTCCCCGTCGTGCAGGGCGAAGGACGTGTAGCCCGCCCCGCCGTGAGCGGCGAAGAACGCCTTCAGCTTCCCCCGGGCGGCCGGTTCCAGGGGGAACGTCTTGGAGAGGGTTCCGGTGGCGAAGTTGGCGTGCACGTACTTCGTCACCTGGTCGAGGTGGCGGAAGTCCTCCTCGCGTACAGCCAGATGGTCGGGCGGGTAGGAGGCGCGGCCGATCTGCAGGCCCGTCAGCTCACTGCCCACGGGCGAGGACAGCACGTCCTCGTGCCAGTCCTCGTCGCTCCCGTCGTCCGTGTCGGCCGTGTCGTCCGCGTCGGGCAGCATGCCGGGCGGAACGGGGAACCAGGAGCCCACCGGGCGCTCGGAGGCGGTGAAGACCGCGACGGCCAGCCGGCCGTCCGGCGTGGTCATCAGCCGCGCGTCGCCGCTGTGCGCCCATACGGTGCGGCCCGTCCGCTCCGCCAGCAGCCGCGCCAGGTACTGCTCTCCGTCGCCCGCGTACGGCATGGCCAGCACGATGGGCGCGTCCGCGGGGAGGCCCGCCAGCTCCTGGTCCTTCAGAACCTCCGCCACGAACCGCTCGGCGCTCACGGTCCGCGTCGTGCTGCCCAGCGCCGGGATCGTCACCCGGTCGCCGTCCATGGTGGCCGCCAGCAGGTACGGCGTGGGGCCGCCCAGCCACCTGGGGGCCTTCGAGTCGAGGATCCGGGGGGTGTCGCCCGGCCGCTCCTCCAGGAGGCCGATGGTGTCCGCGTACAGCTCGCCGTCGGGCAGGCCCGTCCAGTTCAGGCCCGGGACCCGGGTGCCGCCCGTGGTGAAGCGGTGGTCCGCGTAGCGTTCCGCGTCCTTCTCGGCGCGGTACGCCGCCACCTCCGCCAGGCTGCCCGCCCGGCCGTCCCGCATCGCCGCGTCGGTCACCGTGTACAGGTCCGCGCGAAGTGCGCCGGTGACCGGGGTGGCGTCGGCCAGGCCCAGGACGCGCCTGGCCAGGGCGGCCGGCCGGAACGGGCCGTCCCGCAGACCGGGTTCGGCCTGCCGCAGCTCGTCCAGGCGCAGTGCCGTCGCCGAGTGCCGGTCGGCGGTGATGCCGATCGTCACCGAGGCGGAGCCCGGATCCGGTGACGTGGTGCCGTCGGTCGTCACGTGGAGGGTGAAGCCGCGTGCGGACAGGTCCGCTCCGGCCGCGCCGAGCGCGCTCAGCGCCCGGTCGAGGTGGCGCCGGAATACCGCGGCCACCGCGTCGGCCCGCGAGCGGGCGAGCTGCCCGTCCGCTCCGCTGTCGTGTCCGGTGATGCGGATCGGGGTCTCGGCCAGCTTCGCCCGCTTGTTCCGCAGGCCGGTCTCGGCCACCCGGGCCGCCAGCCGCTCGATCTCCACCTCCTGGTCGGTGGACACCTCGGCGGACTGCCCGTCGAACGCCACCGGCGTGGACCGCGGCAGCACGGACGGCCCGGGGGAAGAGGCGGCGGGCGGGGCGGCCGGTGCGGCGGGCGGGGCGGCCGGTGCGGCGGGCGGCTCGCCGACGGGCACGGTGTGCACCTGGTCCGAGTCGATCCGGGCGGCCAGCTCCGCGATCCGGCCCGCGGACAGGCGCGGGCCCGGCGCCGGCGCCGCCGCGGACGGGGCCGCCGACGGCTGCGCGGGCCGGGCGGCCGACGCCCGCGCCAGGACGGATCGGAGCGCCGGGGGCAGCGCCGGCATCGGCGCCCAGGGCGACGGCATGATCCGGCCGGCGCTGCGGGGCAGCGGGGCCGGCACCGGGCGCGGGGTGTCGACCAGCGGGTTCGGGGCGATGGGTTCGGTCTCGCGGAAGTCCGCGGCCGTGGGGGCCGGGCCGTTCGGAGACGGGATCAGGGCGATCACGGGCGCCTGGGAGCCGGGAGGCGTGATCCGGTCCACGGGCAGGGGGGTCGAGTGGACCGGATGGCCGATCCGCTGGGCGAGCCGTTGCGCCAGGCCGGGGAAGTGCCGGTCGAGCTGCGAGATCTCCAGGAGGACGGCGGTGTTATGTGGCGTGACGAGCAGGTGACGGTCGCGGGCCAGCAGCTCGACGAACTCGGCCTCCGACACGCTCTCGTCCGAGCCGTTGAGGAACAGCGCGAGGCGACCCGGGTTGTTCCAGTCCACCGAGGCCCGCACCACGTACGGGTCCGGCTGGCCGGGCCCCGCCCACGGCGCGTCCTCGAGACCGCCGGGCGTCCAGACCTTCGACAGGTCCAGGTCCGCGGTCTTCGGCGCGTCCACGAAGTGGCGTCCGGACGCCAGTTGCGGCGGGTCCCCCGGCTTGCCGGGGGTGGACACGGCGGTGGCGTCCGACAGAGCACCCAGGCTCTCCAGGTAGCCCGCCCTCACCGTGACGAGGTCGCCCCCGTCGCGCCCGATCGCGTACAGCGCGGCCATCAGCCACCGGGTGGCATCGCGCAGGTCGTCGTCGGGCGTCACGCCGAAGACCTGGGCGGTGATGCGGTCGATGTCCATGCCGGGAGCGGCCAGGGCCTCGTACATCTTGACCCGGGCCCAGAACACCCGGGACAGCTCGGCGGTTCCCACCTGCTGCGGGTCGTCCAGGGCCAGGGCGGCGGCGGTGGCCACGGCCGGGTCCACACTGCTCCACCAGGCGGCCGCCTCGTCCAGCGCCCCCGTCAGCCTCGGGGCGAAGGCGGTCAGGGGCGTACCGTCGGGCGCGGCCGCCGCGGCGGTGAGCACCGCGCGGTAGTCGTCGTGGCGGGCCTCGGTCTGCCCCTGGGGGAGCCGGGCGGCGACGATCCGCTGGAGGAGGTCCAGCGTGAAGGGGCCCGCGTCATCGGACCGCGGGTCGTCCCGCCACATCCGGTCCAGCGCGGCGGCCCCGCGCAGCAGTTCCGCGTACTCCGCGTCCTGCTCCACCTGGACGCGGTCGTCGATGTCGTTCCCCAGCGTCAGCTTCAGCGCCCGCACCAGACGCAGCGTCCGCTGCCCGGCCTCCTCGGGCACCTCCCCCGGGCCCGTGTGGTATCCGGCCACGCGGGCGCGGCGGTCCAACTCGGCGGTGTCGGGCTCGGGGTAGAACGTGACGATCGCGCCGAGCCGCCCCTGCGGGTCGGTATAGACCGTGATGACGTATTCGCCGTCGTGGAACAGGACGCCGATCGGCCCGAAGGTGGCGCTGACCTTGTGCCGGGTCTCGTTCGCCGTGTGCTGTGCGACGGAGATGTCGGCGAGCGGATCGGGGACGAAGGCGGTGGACAGTGCGTGCAGCGCCCCGGGGAAGACGGTGTCCGGGTTCCCGATGCTTGGAACGGCACGGTCCACGGGAGAGCCGCTCCAGCACGACTCCATGTGGATCCAGTCGTCCTCGTCGAGGTTCTGCACGCTCTTGCGGTGCGCGAGGTACCGGGGCCCCTCGGCGCCGTAGGCGTAGTGGGTCGTGCCGTCCGCGAGCTGGAACGCCATCCAGCCCAACTTGCCGTGTCCGTCCCAGGTGTACCTCCTGCCCAGGTACGGCAGCGGGATCTTCCCGGACACGACCTCGCCCGTGACGCCGTTGACATGGACGTAGTGCGTCATCGTGCCCAAGTGACGCTGATCGTCCTCCGTGCCCAGCCGCACGACCTCATCGTCCGGCAGGCCGGAGCGGCCGGCCTGCCGCTTCGACCGCACGTCCATGATGGTCCGCGTCAGCACCTTGCGGTACCACTCCGGGAGGCCGGGGCCGCGGTCGGGCGCCATACCGGGCGGGCTGGGGATCCAGTCGCCCTGGTGACGGCCGCTCTCGTGGTACACGCCGAGGGACATCAGGCCCTGCTCGCTGCCGGCGAGCACACGGCCGGAGTGTGCCCACACCGTTCTTCCGGTCCGCTCGGCCAACAGCCTCGGCAGATCAAGCCCCTGGGCGCCGGCGAAGGGGACGGCCAGCACGATGGGGTGGTCCTTCGGCAGGCCCTCCCGCTCCAGGTCGCGCGCGACCAGCTCGATGAACTCCCCGGCGGTCAGGTCGCGGGTCGTGCCGTCCGGCCACGGCACGACGACCTTCTCGTGGGTGCCCTCGGCCGCCACGACATAGGGCCTCGGCCCGCCGAGCCACTCGGCGTCGGGGGTGTCGACCACGGCGAAGCTGCCGTCCGGAAGCCGCTCGATGATGTCGAACGAGTCGGTCATCACCTCGGCGACCTTCTCGTCGGCCCAGTTGAGGCCCGGGACACGGGTGCCGCCCACCGTCAGGTAGCGGTCCCGGTTCGGGGCAATCACGCCTTGCTGGAAGACGTGGTACGCGCCCAGCGCCGCCAGGCTGGTCGCCCAGCCGTCCGCGGCGGCGTCGGTGATCAGCGCGTGCAGCCGCTTGCGCACGTTCGCGTCCACCGGGGCGTCCGGGGGGAGATGGAGGATGCGGCGGGCGATGACGTCGCCGTCCAGCGGGTCGTTCACCAGGTCCGGGTCGGCGAGGCGGAGTTCGTTCAGCGTCGCGGCCGGGTCGGCCGGCTCGATCGTCACCTGACGGCGCGCCGCCGCCACGTCCGCGTCCGGAGTGGTGCCGGTCTCCCCCACGTCCGAACCGCGCCCGCGCCAGACGATGTGGAAGTCGTCCGCCGTGATCCGGCTGTCCACGGGGACGTTCGCCTGGAAGCGTTCCAGCGCGCGGTTCAGGTCGTCCGTGAACCGCTTGTACACGGCGGCCGCGCGCCGCCGTGCCTCGGAGTCCGCGTCCTGCGCCGTGCCCTCGCCGTAGCCGAGGATGGTCGCGCCGGGCTTGGCGATGCCCCGGCCGTGGTGGTCGAGACCGATCCTGGCCACCTGGTCGGCCAGGTCCCTCAGCGCCGTGCCGGCGTCCTCGGACAGCGTGGCCGATCCGGGGGCGAAGGGCACCCGCGTGAGGGGCACGGGGCCGGGCGCGGCGGCCGGGGGTGTGACCGGGGCGACGTGCACCGGCGGCGGGGTCGCCGGCCGGAGCCCGGGCATCGGCGCCCCGGTCGCCGCCCGGACCACCGAAGCGGGCTGCGGCCGGGGCTTGGCGACCGGTACGCCGTCGGGGGCGGCGGACGACTCGGTGTCGGAGTCGGGCTCGGTGTCGGAATCGGTGTCGGGCTCGGCGTCGGCGTCGAACTCGGCGTCGAACCCGGTGTCGGAATCGGTGTCGGAATCGGCGTCGGTGTCGAACTCGGCGTCGAACTCGGTGTCGGAATCGGCGTCGGGCTCGGCGTCGGCGTCGAACTCGGCGTCGAACCCGGTGTCGGAATCGGTGTCGGAATCGGCGTCGGTGTCGAACTCGGCGTCGAACTCGGTGTCGGAATCGGCGTCGGGCTCGGCGTCGGCGTCGAACTCGGCGTCGAACCCGGTGTCGGAATCGGTGTCGGAATCGGCGTCGGTGTCGAACTCGGCGTCGAACTCGGAATCGAAGAGGCCCGGCACGGTGTCCGGCTCGGAGGTCGTGAACGGCCCCGTCGGCTCGGTCAGTTCGATCGTCGTCTGCCGCAGCACCTCCGGGTCCGCGTCACCGGACGCCACGCCCTCGCCACGGCTGCGGGCGGTGAACCGGAAGTGCGCCGCGGTGAGCCGGTCGGCCTCCGGCACCCCCCGCTGAAGCCCGGCCAGCACCTCGTCCAAGGAGTCCTCGAACCACGCGAGAACCGTCTCGGCCCGCTCCTGCCCCATCTCCCGCGCGCGCACCGCCGGACCCTCGCCGAAGCCGGTGACCACACCCGACGGCAACGGCCGCCCCGCCCGCCAGTCCGCCAGCGCCGAAGACGCCACCTCACGCGCCAGGTCCTCGATGTCCGCCACATCGTCCTCGGACACCATGGTCGACCCCGCATCGAACCGCACCGTGAACGCACGCCCCGCCGGAGCCGGCACCGCCTCCGACGCCGCCAGGGGAGGCGGGGCCGGCACGGGGCGGGACGTGTCGGTCGGGTTCTGCGGGTCGACCGGCTTCGTGGAGGTCCATTCCACGGCCGCCGAGGACGCACCGGCCTGGGCCGGTGGGTTCAGGGTCAGCACCGGGCGCTGCGCGCCCTGGGGCACCGTCTGGCTCGGGACGGCCGAGGTGGTCCAGATCTCCCGGCCGAAGTGCTGGGCCATGTCCCGCGCCAGCCCGGGGAAGTGGCGGTCGAACTCGGCGATGTCCAGCAGGAGCGGAACCGTCAGGTCCCTGCCGAGCAGGGAGCGGTCGCGGTCCAGCAGCTCGGTGAACTGCCGGGGGGTCAGGCTCCTGGTGACGGTTCCGAAGGACACGAGCAGGCGGTCCGGGACCTTCGGGTCCACCATGGCCCGCACCACATAGGGCTCCGGCCTGGCCGTGTTCGTCCTCGTGTCCTTCCCCGCCCACGGCGCGGCCCGCACCCCGGACGGCGTCCGGACCTGCGACAGATCCGGGAAGGCGTCCTTCGGTCCGGGCCGGTAGTCGCGTCCGGACACCTCGTTCGGGGTGCCGGGCGCGTGCAGGGCCGTCGGATCGGCCACGGCGCCGAGGGTCTCGAGGTGGTACGCGTACACCACGGCGGGATCGGACCCGTCGAGCCCGATCGCGTACGCCGTGGTCATCAGCTCCCGGGTGAAGTCGCGCCCCGCGTCGTCCACCTGGCCGGCGGAGGGCAGGTCGTACAGCTGGGCGGTCAGCTCGTCGAGGTTCACGGACGTGTCCAGCGCCTCGTACGTCTTGACCCGCGCCCAGAACATCCGGGACCACTCGGCCTCGTAGGGCGTGGTGGAGCCGTCCATGCGCAGGGCCTTGGTGGCCACCTCGGACAGGTCCACCGTGGCTTTCCACTCGGCCGCCCGGACCACCGACGACGGCAGTGTCACGAAGTCGCTCAGCTTCGTACCGTCGGGGGTGGCGGCCGCCGCCTTCAGCACGTCCCGGTAGTCGGCCTGACGCGCCTGCGCCTGCCCCGCGGGAAGCCGCGCCTCGACGATCCGCCGGAAGAGGTCCAGCGTGAACGGACCCGTGCCGCGGAGCTGCGGCTCCTTCATCCGCATCCGGTCCAGCGCGGCGGCACCGCGCAGCAGCTCCGCGTACTCCGGGTCCTGCCCCACCTGGACGCCGTCGTCGACGTCGTTCCCCAGCGTCAGCTTCAGCGCCCGCACGAGGCGCAGCGTGTGCTCCCGCGCCCAGGGCGGGGGCTGGGGGCCGGTGTAGTACCCGGCCTCGCGCACCCGGCGGTCCAGCTCGGCGGCGTCGGGCTCGGGGTAGAACTGCTGGAACCATTGCCGCCGCCCCTGGCGATCGGTGGCCAGGATCCGGAAGGGCATGTTCTGGTACACCCCCACCCCGTCCAGGCGGATGAGGGCGTTCGTCTTGTGCCGGGTCTCGTTCGCGACGTGCTGCCCCATGGGGACGTCCGCGAGCGGATCGGGGACGAAGGGGCCGGGGTAGGAGCGGCCCAAGGCTCCGAAGCCGGACGGCACGGCGCGGTCCGCGGGCGAACCGGCCCAGCAGATCAGCAACTCGTTCCAGTCGTCCTCGCCGAGCACCTGAATGCTCTTGCGGCCCGCGAGGTACCGGGCCCCCTCGGCACCGTAAGCACGGTACGTGGTGCCGTCCTCCAGCGGGAACACCAAGTAACCCGGGCCACCGTGCATCACCCAGTGCTGCCGCTTCGCGTCCCGCTTGCCCGGCCGTACCAGGCGAAGCGGCTTCGAGTAGCGGCCGGTGGCCGGATTCCAGTGAGCGAACGCCTTGATCGCGTCGAGTGCGTCGTGGAGCCTTTCTCGACGGTCACGGACGACCTCGTCGGGGCGCAGCGCCTCACGACCCGTCCGCTGCCCCGTGATGCGGCTCATGAGGGTCCGGGTGATCACCTTGCGCCACCAGGCCGGGGCGTTCCGGTCCCGGTCCGGTGCCATTCCGGGTGGGCTGGGGATCCAGTCGCCCTGGATCGCGTCGGCCCTGAGCAGGACCCCAATGTGGGGGCCGTCCGCCGTGGCGAGACCGCTGTGCGACCACACCATCCGGCCCGTCCGGTCGGCCAGCAGCCGTGGCAGGTCGAGCCCCCGGTCACCGGCGTGCGGAACGGCCAGCACGATCGGCGCGCCGAGGGGCAGCCCGGACAGCTCCGGATCGTTCGCGATCAGTTCCACGAACTCGTCGACGGTCAGGTCCTGGGTGGTGTCGTCCGGCAGCGTCACCCGCACCATGTCGTGCCGGCCCGAGGCCACCACGACGAACGGCGTCGGGCCGCCCTTCCACGGGGCGTCCTTCGTGCCGATCACCTGGAGGGCGCCGTTGCCGTCACTCCGCAGGATCTCGATCGTGTCCGTGTCGTCCAGGTCGAGGACCTTGTCCTTGCCCCAGTTGACGCCCGGCACCCGGGTGCCACCCACCTTGAGGTAGCGGTCCCGGTTTCCGTCGAGCACACCCTGCTGGTCCAGGTGGTACGCGCCCAGGGCCCCCAGGCCGGTCCCCCAGCCGTCCCGGCTCGCGTCGATGACCAGGTCGTACAGCTCCTGGCGTACGGCATCGTCCACCGTGGCGCTGGCGGGCAGGTGCAGGAGGCGACGGGCCATGACATCGACGTCCAGCGGGGCGTGCCGGAGGTCGGCGTCGGTCCTCCGCGCGGCGTCCAGCACCGTCAGCGGGTCGACGAATTCCAGCGTCACCTGCCGACGCGCGTCCGGGGCGGGGGGCGTGACGGACGGTTCGAGGTCCTGACCGCGGGAGCGCCCGACGATGTCGAAGTCGTCCGCCTGAAGACGACGGGTGCCCTGGGCGACGCCGGTCTGGAGTCGGGTGAGCGCGGTGTCCAGGGCGGCCAGGAACTCGTTGTGCACGGCGCCCGTGCGCTGCTCGCCCTCCTCCAGCGCCTCATCAGCCGCGTCCGGGCCCGTTCCCTCGCCGTACCCGCTGATGGTCACCGCGGGGATCGGCCGGCCCCGGCGCCAGTTGTGCCACGCGGACCTGGCCAGGGCGTCGGCCGCGGACGCGATGGCGGACCCGGCCTGGACGGACAGCTCCGTGGAGCCCGCCGCGAACGGCAGCCGCACGGCCTTGGGCGGCGCGAGGGGGGCGGTGGCGCCCGGACCGGCCACCGGCGCGGTGTGCACGGGCAGCGACAACGAGGACCCTCCGGGCGGCCCCGGCACCGATGCCCCGGACGACGACAAGGTCCGCGGCCGCGGACTCGCGGCGTCCGGCACGGGAGCCGCGGACGCCTCCCCCGTGGTGTGATCGCT
Organism: Streptomyces sparsogenes; assembly: GCF_001704635.1. Classification (GTDB taxonomy): domain Bacteria; phylum Actinomycetota; class Actinomycetes; order Streptomycetales; family Streptomycetaceae; genus Streptomyces; species Streptomyces sparsogenes. Next base: position 33,111 of record NZ_MAXF01000194.1, read on the forward strand.
CACCGCTCGCCGCGCCTTGTCGGCGCGGGGAGCCGGGGGGCGCACCGGGGCGGGGGCGGGCTCCGGGTTCTGCGGATCGACGGGGTACGTGGGGTGCGGCTCCCCGATCACCCAGATCCACCGGCCGAGGCGCTGGGCCAGGACCCGGGTCAGGCCGGGGGCGTGGGCGACGAGTCCCTGGATGTCCAGCAGGACCGGAGTCGTCAGGTCCTCCGCCAACAGGTCTTCGTCACGGGCCAGCAGCTCGGCGAACTCCTGGGGCGACAGGCTCCTGGTGAGGGGGCGGCCGGTGACGGACTTGAAGGTGACGAGCACCCGGCCCGGGGCGTTCGGGTCGATCGTGGCGTGCACCGAGTACGGAACGGGCTTCTCCTCGCCCGTCCGGTACTTCCCGGCCCACGGGGCGTCCTCCGGACCCGACGGGGTCTGGATCTTCGACAGGTCCGGGGCCGTCCCGTTCAGGGACCCCAGGAAGTCCCGTCCGATCACCTCGTCCGGATCGCCGGGCGGGGACAGGGCGGTGGTCTTCGACACCGCGCCGTTCCTGTCGAGGAGGTAGGCGACCATCACGTCCGCGTCGGCTCCGTCGAGCCCGCCGGCGAACGCCCTCGTGACGAGGTCCTGGGTGAACTCGCGCTGCCGGTCGGTCACCTGGGCGGACAGGGGGAGGTCGTACAGGTGGGCTGTGATCCTTTCGAGGTCGGAGCCGCCCCACGCCTCCTCCATCTTGACCCGCGCCCAGAACATCCGGGACAACTCGCGCCTGCCCACGTCGCCGGGGCCGCCCAGGCGCAGGGCCCGGACGGCCGCGTCGACGACGTCCGCGGTGTCGAGCCAGTGTGCCGCGTCGTCCAGCGACGAGGGCAGCGTCACGAACGTGGCCGCCGTCGTACCGGCGGGGGCGGCGGCCGCCCGCTTGAGCACGTTCCGGTAGTCGTCCTGGCGCGCGGGTGTGCCCGCGGGAAGCGTCGCCGCGACGACCCGCTCGAAGAAGTCCAGCGTGACCGGGCCCGCGTCTGTGAACCGCGGGTCGAGGCGCCACATCCGGTCCAGCGCGGCGGCACCGCGCAGCAGCTCCGCGTACTCCGGGTCCTGGTCGATCCGCAGGTCGTCGTCGATCTCCTTGCCCAGGGTCAGCCGCAGCGCCCGCACCAGCCGCAGCGTCGCCGCCCCGGCCGCCGCGGGGGCCGGTCCCGGGCCCGTGTGGTACCCGATCTCGCGTGCCCGGCGGTCCAGCTCCTCGGCGTCGGGCTCGGGGAAGTACTGCTCGTACGAACCCCGCCGCCCCCGGGCGTCGGAGGACAGGGCCCGGATGTATTCACCCAGGTAGACCTCCGTGGCGTCGGTGAGGATGCTGGCATTGACCTTCTTCCGGGTCTCGTTCGCGACGTGCTGCCCCATGGCGACGTCCGCGAGCGGGTCGGGCACGAAGGAGCCGGGGAAGCTGTCGCCGAGGTTGACACGGCCGCCGTCCACGCCACGGTCCTGGGGCGAACCGGCGTAGCAGACCACCAGATCGATCCAGTCGTCCTTGCCGAGCTCCTGCACGCTCCTGCGGCGCGCGATGTACCGCGCCCCCTCCTTGCCCCAGGCCCAGTGCTTGGTGCCGTCCTCCAGGGGGAGGCTGATGTAGCCGGGCCCGCCGTGCGAGTCGAAGATGTACCGCCTGGTACCCGGCTTGCCCGGGCGCGGCAGCGGAAGCAGACCGCCGACGAACCTCCCCACAGCGGAGTTGAAGTGGGCGTAGTGCTTCATCGCGGCGAGATGACGCTGTTCCTCCTCCATCCCCTTCTCGGCGACCTCCTCCGGACGGATCGCGGTGCGCCCGAAGCTCAGGCCCGTGAGCCCCACGAGGGTCCTGTTGACCACCTTGCGCCACCAGCTCGGATCGTCCGCCCTCGCGTCGGGCGCCGTGCCGGGCAGGCTGGGGATCCAGTCGCCCTGGATGCGGCCGTCCCGGTGGATCACGCCGATGCCGTACGTCTGCGGCCCGGTCTCGTAGAGCGTGGGATGTCCGCTGTGCGCCCACACCGTCTTGCCCGTGCGGTCCGCCAGCTTCCGCGGCAGGTCCAGCCCCCGGTCCCCGCCCTGGGGGATGACCAGCACGATCGGGATGTTCGCAGGCGCTTTGGTCCGTTCCAGGTCGGCCGCGACCAGTTCGACGAACTCGTCGGGGGTCAGGTCGCGTGCCGTCCCGTCCGGCCACCTCGCCGTCACGCGGTCGTGGCCGCCCTCGGCCACCACGGTGTACGGGAACCAGCCCGGTCCCCACGGGGCTGGGGCCCTGCCGACCTTGTCGAACCCGCCACCGGGACGTTCCCGCAGGATGTCGACCCCGCTGACGGCCAGTCCGACGACCTCTGCCGCCGCGCTCCAGTTGAGGCCCGCGACGCGCTGGCCGTTCACCGTGAAGTGACGGGCCCGCTGCCTGGAGATCAATCCCTTCACGAAGGCGTGGTACGCGCCCAGCGCCCCCAGGCTGTTCGCCCAGCCGTCCTGGTACGCGTCGTGGACCAGCCCGCCGAACCGTTTGCGTACGCCCAGGTCCACGGCGGCGCCGTCGGGGCGGTGCAGGACGCGGCGGATCAGACCGTCCATGTCCGGCGGCGCGTTCCGCAGGTCGGGATCGGCCTTGCGCAGGTCGTTCAGCAGCGTCATGGGCGAGACGACCTCGACCGTCACCCGGCGGCGCAGCGCTTCCGCGTCGCCGCCCGCGGGCTGCCCGACGTCCCCGTCGGAACCGCGGTAGTCGATGGTGAAGTCATTGGCCGTGAGCTGCTTATCGGCGGGGAGCTTGTGTTGGCGGCGGCTCAGCTCGATGTCCAGGATCGCCAGGAACTCCACGTACGCGTTGGTGGCGCGGGCTTCTCCTTCGGCCTGCGCCTCCGCGTCCGTTCCCTCGCCGTACCCGGTCAGGATCACGAAGGGCAGCGGGAGGTCGTGTTTGCGGTTGCGCAGCCCGTCCCGGGCCACCCGTTCGGCCAGTTCCTCCAGTGACTCCTGGGCGGTCTCGGACAGGTCGGTGTCCGCCGGCTCGAAGGACACCTCCGTCAGCCGGGGGGCGTGGGACCAGAACTTGTCGGCCGAGCTCCCCACCGGCGCGGTGTGCACCGGCAGGGTGACCTGACCCACTCCGGGCATCGCCTGTCCGGACGATGCCCGCGCCCCCGGCCGGATGGGGGCCTGCGGTTTCGGCTGCGGCTCCGGCTCGGCCGACGGCACCTCGTCGAGCCCGAAGGCCGAGGCGAAGAGGGAGTCGGTGTCGGTGTCCGTGTCGCGGTCGGTGTCCGTGTCGCGGTCCGTGTCCGTGTCCGTGTCGAAAACGAAGTCGGCGTCGAGTACGGGCTGCGTGGTGTCCGGCCGCGGAAGGGCGGCCTCGCCACCGGCCGCTGGGGGCACCGCCGCCCCGGCCGGATGCTTGCCGGTGAAGCCCTTGGCCGTCGGCGCCTCCGCGATGTGCGACAAGGGCTTCGGTGTGAGGACCGGGTGCCGCTGCGGCCCGGGCTGGGACAGCCCGATGGGGTACGCATCGGTGTCCGACGGAATCCCCGCGGGTTCGGTCGCCTCGGTGGAGGGGGGCGGGCTCTGCGTGATGACCGATATGGGGGCATGCCCCGTGGTCAGCGTCGGAGGCTCGGTACGTCCCCAGTCGTCCGCGGCACTCGACTGCGCCGGGTCCGCCGTCACCACGATCACGTGCTGCTTCGCCGCGCTGTCGGCCACCACCGTGGCGGGGTGGGCGGGCGTCAGCACCGTCCTGGCGGCCCCCTCCCGGGCGGCCAGGGCCTCCGCCATCCTGGTGCCCCCGGGACCCTGGCTCGGTCCGATCAGGGCGATGGGAACGGTGAGCGGGGTGGTACGCAGGGCCTGTTCGACAAGCGCGACGACCTCCTCGTACGGCACCTTTCGGGTGGTGCCGCCGCGCCAGGGGATCTCGACGTGGTCCTGATCGCCGTCGACCATCAGCACGAACTTCGGGCCCTGGGTGGTGCGGCTCTCGCCGCTCCCGGTCGTACCGTCGGGCGACACCCGGTAGACGTCCGGGTTCAGCGGGCCGCTGAGGGGCTTGCCCGTCAGGTTGAGGCCCGTCGTCTGTCCGGCGGGCGAGATGACGGCCGTGGCCGGGGACAACAGCCCGCTCCGCCTGAGGTGGTGCGCGGCCAGGGCGACCGGGTCGTACACGTCGACGCCGATCAGCGCGGCCCCCGCCATCAGCCACAGGGCCATCTGCCGCATCGCGTCCGGGTTGGACGGCGCGCCCTCCACGTGCAGGATCCTGGCCGCCAGGGCATCCGGGTCCGGGTGGTTCATGAGCGCCGGCCCCGCCTTGGCGAGCGCCCAGAACACCAGCGACCGGGAGGGCTGTCCCGGAGCGGGGAGGGCCTTCAGCCCCATGGCGCCGAGGCTCTGCGGGGGGAGCAGCCCCATCATGGCCGCGGTCTGGTCGAGGACGGTGAGCGGGACGAAGTCGCGCAGGGCGACCGGGCCGGGCGCGCCCTGGAGACGGCCACGCGCGTCGTCCAATACCTGCCGGACGGCGCTGCGCAGTTCGGTGGAGTCGGCGAAGGCGGCCGGCCTCGGCTTCGGTGTCCCCCGCTGTTCGAGGTGGGCCCGCACCACGAAGTCCAGCAGGTCCAGGCTGAACGGACCCGCCTCCGCCAGCCCCGGATCGTCGCGGCGCATGACCTCCAGCGCCCCGATCCCGCGCAGGAGCTTCTGGTACTCCCCCGACGGGTCGTCCCTGCCGTTCTCGACCTCGTGGCCGAACACCTCGCGCAGGGCCCGTACCAGCAGCAGGGTGTTGTCCCGGTCGGCCTCCGGCACCGGGGCGGAGTCCGGTATGCCGAAGGCCACCCGCGCGAGCCGGTCCAGCACCTCCGGCTCGGGCTCCGCCCGCAGCTCCGACCACGCCCCCTGCTCGCCCCGGACCGAGGCAAAGATGCCGATGAAGCCCTGTGTCACCGAGAAGCCGTGCACCCGGTTGGGGACGATCAGCGGGTGGTCTTCTCCGAGCTCGTTGGCCGCCTTCTGCGCCTGGGAGATGGTCGTCAACGGGTTGGGCACGAAAGGCGTCTCGACGCCATCGTGTACGGCGACGGGAAGGCTGCCGTCGTAGGCCGCGTTGGCCCAGCACGAATGGGCCACGATCGGAGTGCCCTTGGGGAGCGCTTGCACACTCGGGCGGCGCTTCAAGTAGCCGCCGACCTGGTCACCGGCGGCGGCCTTCCCCTCGCCGTGCCCATCGTCGGCCGTCGCGTCCACCGCGAAGAAGAAGCCCGGGAGACCGTGCAGGATGAAGTGATAGGCGTTCCGCCCGTACCACGGCGTCTTCTCCGCAGGGCCGAGCGCCTGCTTGGTGACCGGGTCGTAGTGGGCGAACTGCAGGTTCTGGAGGTTGCCGAAGTTCGCCTCTCGCTCGACCACATCGGCGTCGGTCAAGACGGCCCGGCCACCCGGCCGGTTGGTCCCCGGCGTGGTGAGGGTGACGCTCTTGACGTCCCGGTCCATCAGCCTCGAACCGTCGGCCAGAACGATGAACCCGTTCCCCGCCCTGGCCCACGCGCCGTCCGGACCCAGGTCGTCGGGGCTGATGGAGATCCATCTGCCCCGCGGTATCCCCTGCGCCCGCTGGTCCGCCGAGGGGACGTTGTACCGCTTGGTGTTCGGGTTGTAGATCAGCAGGGGTGTGCCGCTGTGCACCAGCAGCCCCCGGCCGATGCCGGCGGAGATGCCCCGGGGCATCTCCAGCCCGCCGTCACCCGCGTGCGGCACCACCAGCATCACCACGGCCTGAGGGCCCCGCTTGGCCAGCTCCTCGTCCATGGCGAGCAGTTCGGTGACCTCGTCGCCCGGCACCCGACGGGTCGAACCGTCCGGCCACGACACCACGATGTGGTCCGGCCCGCCGTCCGCGTCCACGAGGTACGGACGGTTGCTGCCGGACTGGTCGGGGCCGGGCGTGGCGGGCGGCGGTGTCTGCCGGTCCCTGAAGGTGCGGCCCACCACCGAACCGTCGTCGGGGGAGAACAGCAGGGTCCGCCCGGACAGCACATCGCCCCGCCGGACGAGGTGGAACGCGCCGAGAGCCGCGAGGCTCTTGTCCCGCCCATCGGCCATCGCCTCGTCCACCAGCGCGTACAGCTCGTCGCGCACCGCCGCGTCCACGGGCGCGGCCGGGTCCAGGTGCAGGATCTTCCGCGCCAGCGGAACCGGGTCGAACGGGCCGTCCTCCAGCTCCGGGTCCGTGCGGCGCAGTTCGTCCAGCCGCCGCACCGCGGCCGTCCCGGACGGCAGCTCGAAGTCGACCACCACCTGCCGGGCGTCGCCCTCCCCGGAAACCTCCCCCGGCTTCCGGCCGGACGCCGCGACGGTGAACGTGCCCGCCGCGCCCGGCCGCCCCAGCCCGGCGCGGTACGCCTCCGCGACGGCCGCGGCCCGCCGCCCGGCGGCCCCGGACCCGGACGCCTGGCCGCTGTCGTCGTAGCCGGTCACCACCAGGCGCGGCCCCGGAAGACCCGCGAGGGCGTTGCGCTCCCCCACCTCGATGGCGCGCCCGACGAGCTCCCGGATCCGGGCCCGCTGGTTGTTGCTGGGCTTCTCCGCGCCCTCCGCGAAATTGATCCGGGCCGACACCGGCAGCACCGACTCGACAGGGCCCCAACGGCGCTCCGCGCCACCCTGGTCCGACAGCGAGAGGGAGGCCATCCCGGCGGTGGCGGTGGCGGAAGTGCCGGGGGCGGTGGCGGGGGCTTTCCCGGCGGGGGTCGTGGCCTGATCGCCCTTCGGCCCCGGCGCCTTCTTTTTCTTCCCGGCGGTGGTGACGAAGGTGTCCCCGTGCGGCACGGCCCACACCCCGGCCTCGGTGCGCGCGGGTCCGCTGGGCGCCGGGGCGGCCCCGGGGCGCGTCGAGGCGGCGGCGGGCCGGGAAGGGGTGGGCGCCGGGTCGGTCGGGAGGTCGGTGGACGTGGTGGCGGTCGGCGTCGGCGGGAGCGGGTCGGTGGCGGTGCCCTGGGTCCGCGACTCGACGGGCGCCGTCGCGCCACCGTGGACGAGGGGGGCGTGGCCGAGGCTCTTCCGGAGGGTGTCGGCGAGCGCGACGCCCGACGGCGCGTCCGGCCCGTGCCTCAGCAGGTGGTCGGCCACCTGCCGCACCGCGTCGCGGTACGCGGGCTCGGCGTGGCGGGAGTCCGCCAGGACGGGGGCCGACACCAGCGGCAGCACCAGGGCTACGGCCTTGTCCCAGGCCCGGTCGACATCGGCCGCGTCCGGCGGCGGAGGCGCGGCCTGCGGTGTGGCGGCCTGCGGTGTCGCGGTCTGCGAGGTCGTGTGCTGCGGGGCCGCCGCCGGGCGGGGGTCGCCGCTCAGCGCCGCGGCTTTGAAGTCCGCGTACGCCCCGTCCCACACGCGCAGCGAGGCGTTGGCCGCCACCGCGTCGACCGCCGCCGGCCAGGGGCTGGGCTGTGCCATCAGCAGGCGTACCTGGTCGACCGGGTCCAGCGCGCTGACGGGGATCCGTCCGCCAGGCCGCGTCGCCGCCGCTTCGCGCTCGGGGTCCGGGGTGACGCCCGCGTCACGCAGGGCGGCCGGCGTGACGGCGGCCTCCGGGCCGTGCAACCGGAGCAGGTCCTCCGTCAGGCCGTCCGGCAGGTCCTCCGCCGTGACCTGGTTCGCGATCCACTCGCGCTGGGCGTCGTCGCGCTGGGGCCGGGGCGGGGTGTGGCCGGGCTCGTTCGGGCCCGCGGCGTGCGGGTGAACCCCGAGGTCACGCAACCGGGCTGAGGCGTCCAGCAGTTGGCCGTGCGCCTGCTGGGCGCGGGCCTGGGCGTCTGCGAAAGCGACGGAGTCGTCCACGCCGGTGCCGGCCCCGGGCTCCACGCCGTCGCCGAACTCGTGGACGGCGCGGACGGCGTCCGCGTACGTGGTGAGCGCGTCCGCGTAGGAGCCGCGCGCCCGGACGATGTCGTCCTGGCGCTGGGCACCCGGGCTGCCGCTTCCGGGAGTGCGCGGGGCGTCGCCGAGGTGCGGCGCGTCCTTGTCGTCGGAGTGGGGTGCCGCGACGTCGCCCGGCGCCGTGTCGGTGCGCGGCCCGGCCTGCGTGTCCTGCTGCCCCGGCCCCTGCTCGGGGCGGAACTGTCCAGCAGGGGTCTGCTGCGGGAGGGGGTGCGCGGCCGGGGTTTTCGTCGGCGTCCCGTTCGGGGACCCGGTGTTGTTCTGCGGGGTGTCCGCGATGTCGTTCGTGAAGTTCTCGGTGAAATTCTCGGTGCGGTTCCCGGTGAAGTTCTCGACGGGGTCGAGATCGCCGTAGTCCGTGGATTCGCTGTACGGCCGCGAGACCGTCGGGACGTTCGGCGGCGGAGTGTTCAGCGCGGCGGGGCTGTTCAGAGCGGCGGGGCTGTTCAGGGCGCCCGGGCCGGTGACGGCGCTCGGGTTGTTCAGCAGGTTCGGCGGCGGAGTGTTCAGCGCGGCTGGATTGTTCAGCGCGGCGGGGCTGTTCAGGGCGCCCGGGCCGGTGACGGCGCTCGGGTTGTTCAGCAGGTTCGGCGTCTTCAGCGCGTCCGGGCCGGGGGGCGTGGCCACGGGGCCGGGCGTGTCCAGCACGGACGCGATGTTCCGGAACTCCGGGGACGTGTTGAGGGAGGTCGGGTCCTTGAGGAAGTCCGGGCTCTTCGTATAGCCGCCCACAGTGCCCGGAATGATCAGGCTGCTCGGCGACGTGATCGAGGAGGGGTTCGGGATCGAGGAGGGGTTCGGGGTGACCGAGTCCGGCCTGTCACCGAAGGTGCTGCTGTCGTAGGACGTGACCGACGAGGTGTCCGAGAAGATCGAGTCCCCGTCGGAGCCGGACGACTCGTACGACGTGACGGACCCGGTGTCCGAGCTGTCGTAGTCGATCCGATCAACCGGGAGCGGGGGCGTGTTGCCGGCTCCGGGGACGGGGTTGTGCGGGGCGGTGGGGACCGAGGAGCCCACGGTCGCGGGAGGGGTGGCGGGAGGTGTGGGCGGGGGCGTGGGTGTCGGCGTGGGCGTGGGGTTGTTCGGACCGGCATCCGAGGTGACCTTGGAATTGTTGCCGGCGCCTCCGCCGAGGCGCTCGATCAGGATGTTCTCGGTGTTCTGCTGGAACTTGGTGAAGATGTTCCCGTCGGGGAACACCTTGGTGTGCAGGGACTGGCCACTCTGTGCCGCGGGCCCCATCGTAAATATTTCGGACACACCGCTGAGACCGGAGCCGACGAGGTCCATCCAGTCCCATTTGCCCAGCACGATCGCTACGGCTATGGTCTCGCCGAACCCCTCGGTCGCGAACGCCGTGGGGATGTCGAACGCAGCGTTGTTCGCGTTGTTCTTGGTGAAGATGTTCTTGAAGTTGAAGTCGATATCGAACTTGCCGAAGATATTCTTGCCGAAATCGTTCTTGAAGACGTTCGACAGGACGTTCTTGAGGTTGAACGCCGCGGATCCGAAATGGCCGATGAAGAATCCGGCCAGCCCGCCGACCGCGGCGTTGATTCCGACATCCTTCCAGTCGATCCCCCCGGGGCCCTGGTCGGGGGGATTGATGGCCATGGCCGCCAGCTGCACGGCGAGGCTCTGAATCGCCTCCTCGATCGCCTCGGACAGCGACGGGAAGAACTCGATGTACCGCAGGAGGCGGTCCACCGTCATCAGGATCGCCAGCCTGGCCCTCATCCGGGCCAGGATCATCTCCGAAGCCGAGGCGCCACCGGTGAAGAAGGACATCGCCGCCAGGAGCGCCAGTTCCAGGATCAGCGCCATGATCTCGGCGATGATCTCCAGGTGGGCCTTCTGAATGCTCAGGGACAGCTTGGCCTGGTTGGCGGCGTACTGGTCCAGCTGCCGCTCGAACTGCTGGAGGACGTCGCCGCCGTTCCTGTTCACCACCTGGGACAACGCCCGCTCATAGGCATCGGCCACGTTCGGCGGGAGGGAGTTCCTGACCTCGTCGATCGAGTCCAGCATCTGCTGGCGCAGGTCGATGATCGAGGTACCGAGTTCCAGATAGAGGTCACGGCTGACCCAGGCCTTGCCCGCCTTGCCCTGAACCGGCTTGGTACCGATCAGGGCGAAGAGCATGCCTTCGACCTCTTTTGGATACTCGATATCGTACATCTAGCGCTTTCCGGAACCGCCGTTGCCGTATTTCTCGCTGTTCCCCTGGGCGTCCTTGATCCTGTCCTGGACCACCGCGTGGGTCTCCCCGACGCTGCGCAGGCTCTCCAGCACGGCCGACTGCAATCCGGTCAGGAACTTCTCCAGACCGGTGAGAACCATGCGGCAGCTCTCATTCTGCTGCCGGTACGGCGGGTCGGACTTGTCGTGGAACTCGTCGTCCTCTCCGTTCCAGCCCTCGACCCCCCGCTCCAAGGACTCGAACCGGGTCAACGCCTCCTTCGGCATTCCCGCTACCTGTCCGATCCGCCGGACGCCCCGCTCCAGGCCGTCAGCGTCCACCCAGTAGCTGTTGTATTCGACCACTGACCCTCACCTTCCCCGCACATCAATCGGTGTCTTCGTCGATCTCGTCGAGCAGCCGGTTCCGGTGGGAACGGCCGGAACCGGCCTGACCGCCGCCGTCGAGCGCCGATCCGAAGACCCGGTTCCAGTCGAGGTCGATGCCCCGGCGAATCGATCCTTCAGGGCCCGGCTGGGTGAAGGGAGCGAACGTGTCCATCACCCGGCGGGCCATCTGCGCACGTCCCTGCCGAACGGCCTCCATGATCGAGGAGGCCAGTTGAGGGCCCGTCATGTTCTGATGCTTGTTGTCGAGGAACTTCAGCCCCGTCAACTCGCCCTGAGCACCGACGGTCGCCTCCACCACGCGATCGCTCGAGCGCACCGTCGCGGAAGCCTGACGGAGCTCCGCCTCCGCCCGCGCGACAGCGGCCTGAGTGGCCTGGAGCTCGGCCATGGCCTGGGCGATGCGTTCCTGCATCGGTTCGCTCAACGGACACTCCTGCGTAGGGATAGATGTTGATCATTGTGCAATGTCGGCCGGCGAAAGGGAACGTCGCGCCCGTCAGCGTCCGATCACAGCCGGTGAGCCGCCCTCGTCGGTGCCCCAGACGTCCTCCTCCTCCGGCTCCCAGACCTCGCGCGCGCGGTCGCTGCTCTCGGTCTCCGTCTGTCCGGGCGCGCCGGCACCGCCCATCGGCGGCAGGAACGGATTGCCGCCGCTGGTGCTGATGGCCTGTCGGTCCTCGTACACGCCGCCCCTGCCGCGCGGGACGGGGGCACTGCGGCGGTTGCTGACCACATCGCCGTTGTCGATCACATTGCGGACGCGTTCGGTGGCTCCGCCCTCGCCGCCCTTGCTTCCCATGCCGCCCATGCCGCCCATGCCACCCATGGGCATGCCGCCCATCGGCATACCTCCCATGGGGCCGCCCGCCATCGAGCCGGGCATCGGGCCGCTGTTCAGCCGGGAGCCACTACCCGCGTCCGTCCCGCTGCCGGACTGGCCGGGGTTGTGCAGCGACGGCTCCTGGTACGGCTTGTCGTCGTACAGCTCCTCCTCGTAGGAGTGGCCGCCGTAGTCGTAGGAGGGCGGGTTCAGCGAGTGTCCGCCGCCCAGGTGGGAGCTGCTTCCGGGGCCGTGGTACTGGTAGTCCGGGCGCGCGTTGTCGGGGTCGTTCAGATAGCCCGTGGTCGTCGTGCCGTCCGGGCCGGTGATCGAGGTGGCGCCGGTGTCCGGGTCCACCCGGGAGGTGCTGCCGTCGGGGTACTCGGTGACCACCTGGCCGTGCCGGTCCAGATGGGTGTTGCTGCCGTCGGGGTTGTGCAGGACATCGTCCGCGTTGAGCGGTCCGGAGTACGAGTGGCCGTCCGGCTTGGTGACGGTCGACATCTGGGTGTGCGGGTCGATCACGGACTTGCTGCCGTCCGGGAAGTCCGTGACGAGGCGGCCCTGGGAATCCAGGTGCGACTGGCTGCCGCCGGGGTTGGTCAGCGAGTCGTCGCCGTTGACCGGGCCGTGGATTTCCGGCGAGAGATGCCTGAAGTCGCCGTTGTTGAGCTGGGTCGGATCGCCGTG
>NZ_MAXF01000195.1 GCF_001704635.1 Streptomyces sparsogenes
GCCGTTGCTGGGTCGGATCGCCGTGGTTGAGCTGGGTCGGATCGCCGTGGTTGAGCTGGGTCGGATCGCCATGGTTGAGCTGGGTCAGATCGCCGTGGTTGAGTGCACCACTGAGCTTGGACTGTTCCTTCCGGAACTCCTCCTGCCGCTGCTGCTGTTGCCGCTGAAGCTCTTCCTGCCGCTTCTGCTGCTCCTCCTGGGCCTTGTCCTGCCTCTGCTGGTACTCCTCCTGCTTCTGCTCGGCCTCCTTCTCCTTCTCCGCCTGCTTCTGCTCCTGCTCGTGGCGGATCTGCTCCTGCTTCTTCTGCGCCTCCGCCTGCTTCTGCTCGGCCTGCTTCCGCTGCTCTTCCTGCTTGGCCTCCTGCTCCTGGCGGATGTGGTCCTGCTTGGCCTGCTGCTCGGCCTGCTTCTGCTCGGCCTGCTTCCGCTGCTCTTCCTGCTTGGCCTCCTGCTCCTGGCGGATGTGGTCCTGCTTGGCCTGCTGCTCGGCCTGCTTCTGCTCGGCCTCCTTCTCCTTCTCCGCCTGCTTCTGCTCCTGCTCCTGGCGGATCTGCTCCTGCTTCTTCTCCGCCTCCGCCTGCTTCTGCTCGGCCTCCTTCTCCTTCTCCGCCTGCTTCTGCTCGGCTTCCTTCTCCTTCTGTGCCGCCTTCTCCTCGGCTTCCTTCTGCTTCGCCTCCTGCTCCTTCTCCTTGGCGGCCGCCTTCTCCTCGGCTTCCTTCTCCTTCTGTGTCGCCTTTTCCTCGGCGGCCTTCTGCTTCGCCTCCTGCTCCTTCTCCTTGGCGGCCGCCTTCTCCTCGGCCTCCTTCTCCTTCTTCTCCGCCGCGGCCTTTTCCACGGCGTACTTCTTGTCGGCCTCCTCCTTCTCCTTCGCGGCCTTGTCCTCCGCCTCCTTCTTGTCCTCCTCGTACTTCTTCTCCGCCGCCGCCTTCTCCTTCGCGGCCTTGTCCTCCGCCTCCTTCTTGTCCTCCTCGTACTTCTTCTCCGCCGCCGCCTTCTCCTTCGCGGCCTTGTCCTCCGCCGCCTTCTTGTCGTCCTCGTACTTCTTCTCCGCCGCCTTCTTGTCGTCCTCGTACTTCTTCTCCGCCGCCGCCTTCTCCTTCGCGGCCTTGTCCTCGGCGTCCTTCTTTTCCTTGTACGCCTTGTCTTCCTGGAAGTTCTCCTCGATGCCCTTGTCGCCCTTGGTCCGGATGGAACCCAGATCGAAGTGGGACGACCCCCAGGCGGTGGCGAGTTCCTTGAGCGCCGCCTCGGCCGGGTCGATCAGAAATTCCTTGACATCCTCCTCCCAGTTGGCGACCGCCTGATCGCCGACCTTCTTCCAGGTCTCCAGCTCCTTCATGTCGCCGTAATAGCGCTGAGGGCGATACATCCCGCTGTCCCAGGCGACCTGTGTGAAGTCCGACGTCGTGGTGTAGTCCCAGTAACCGCCGCCGCCGTAAGGGCTGTAGCTGTACTGGTAGTCGGCGTCGACCTGCGTCAGATTTCGGTCCCAGGTCTGAATGGCGATCTGGGACAACAGGTCGACGAGATGCCGCAGCGGATTGCCATAGGACATGCTCCAGATGTCCCACTGGCTGACGAGTTTATCGGCCTGGGTCCTGAGGGCCTGTCCCGCTTTCCTGAGCGCCTTGCCCTGCTTGGACACCCCGCCGATGGCTTCCATGTCATCGGCATAATGACCGTACCGCCTGCCCAGCTCATGAATGAGGTCCCAGAAGACGCCGGCCGCCTGCCCCTTCCACGCGTCGTTCTCGTCCCGGCCCACCTTTTCCTGCCACTCGGCCATGGTGGCGTTGCTGTCCCAGAAGAACTTCGCGACCCGGTCGAAGGCATCCGCCGCCATGTCGAAGGAGGCCAGGCGGACGCCCTTGTCGAGCGGGATGGGGGGCTCGCCGCCCCAGGAGAACCCGAGGGTTCCGTTCTCGTTCTCCACCAGGGCCTTCAGCGCCTTGCCCGTCCCGTACGCGTAACTGGTCAGGTCGAAGGTGTTCCAGGTCGTCCCGTTGTCGCTGGGCTTGAAGTGGCCGTCCTCCAGCTCCTTGCCGTACTTGCTCTTTCCCTCACCGCCCACGACCTCGCCGCGGTACGCCCCGTCGTCGCTCTTGGAGCCGAGCAGCGTGAAGCGGGCCTTGTAGTAATGGACGGTGCCGTCGTCGTTCGTGTAGAACGGGATGACGAAGTCGGTGTTGTTGATGTGCCAGCCGGCGTTTTCCGACAACCAGTCGAAGTCGGTGGCGTCGATGGTTGCGACGCTTTTCTGCTTGGTGATCTCCACCTTCATCTGCTTGATGCCGGCGTTGCCGACGATCTTGTCGAACAGGGTGTGCCTCGGGGGCCCTTCATACCCGGTGAAGAGCTTGACCGCTTTCAACCAGTAGTCGTCGTACTCTTTGTCATCGGCCACGGCGAGGCTGCTCCATCAGAAGGTGATCTACAAGCGAGGGGACCTACAGGCGACGTATCGGCTGGGCGGCGACTATTTGTCCTTGTCCTTCCCGCCGCCGCTCTCCTCGTCCGCCGGGGTCGTCAGGTCGGCGTCGACATCCTCGAAGATGTCGACGAACTTCTGGCCGTCGATGGCGTCCAGGCTCTCACCCTGGGTCTTGAACAGGGAGTCGATGGTCTCCTCGAGGGCGTCGTCGATGTCCTTGAAGAGCGTCAGATGGCTCTCGAGGATCCCGTCGAGGGCCGTCACCAGATCCACCACGGCCTCGTTGACCGCCTTCCCGTGCGTTCCCTCGTCCTCCGCCAGGAATCCGATCGCCAGCGGAAGGCGCGTGCCGAACGGGAGTCCGGGAACGCCGTCGTCCTCCCCCTTCAGAGCCTTCATCGAGGGAATCGGCGGGGTCGCCGTGCTGTTCTCGGATACCGTTTTGAGCGACTTCCGGAAGTCCGCGAGATCGACCTTCCGGAAATTCTCGAGCCACTCCTTGTTGAGCTGTGTCGGCGGCTGCTTCTTGTCGGCCATGCCCTCGCCCTTTCCCTACCTCACTGTCCGGATGACACAGCGGGCGGCCGCTCCACGAGTCTCCCGACGTGGAACGGCCGCCCGCATGGCGCTGCGATCAGCGGCCAATCTTCACGTCCTGCCAGCTCTGCGTCTGGCTGCGCTCGTTCTGCGTGTACAGGTCGCGGATGTGGTTGAGCGTCTGCGCGTTGTCGCCGAGCCACTTGCTCATGTTCGCGACGGCCTGGTTCCAGGCGGCCTGCTTCTCGTTGTAGGCCTCGCGGTCGTCACCTTCCCAGGACTGCTGGAGCGACTGGAGTTCGTCGTTGAGGCTGCTGATGATCTTCTCGATCTCGCGCGTCTGGAGGCGCATGTCGTCGACCGCGTTGTCGACGTGCGCATAGCTGACGTAAATGTATCCGTCAGACATGTTGTCGGGCATCGCTGACCTCTTCTCACTGAGGGGCATGAAAACAGGGGAAGTTGTTCCGGCCCGCGTCGGCCGACGCCGGGCCGCTGGGGCCACCGGCCCCTGACGGTCACCGTCCGGCGGTGCTGCCCATCAGATTGTCGAAAATGGTCGCCGACTGGGAGTACGCCTGGTTGACGGCCTCGTTCGACGACCCCTGAGTCAAACCCTGTGCGGTGAGCGTGTCGTTGAGCTGGTTGATCATGTCCTGAAGGTTCTTGGAGATGATTTCCGCGTGCTCGTCCCAGGAGTCCAGCAGCTTCTGGAAAGCGCCACCGTCACTGCCCTGGAGGGCCGACATCATGCCGTGCTTCGTGTTCTCGACGTCCTGCCGACGGCTCTGGACACCCGAGAAGGCCATCTCGAGGGCCTGGATGCCGTTCCGTGTCGCCTGTTCTTCTGCCCGCTGCATACCCGACATGGGCGCTGCCCCTTTCCGGTGGATTTCCGCCGCCAGACCCGATGCACTGACGTGGCTTGCGTAACCGGATGCGGAAGCACCGACATCCAGTTGGTCCAGACATGGATGGTAGGAGGACGACCGAGCGATGGGCAACGCTTACCGGGAAGAAACCCTGCACCACACAGGTTTCTGCAAATCTCCCTAGTTTTAAGCGGCTTGCGCTGCTGACGTAAGCTCAGGCCATCCTCAAATGTCGATATACCGATGGTGAAGACGGCTCATTGATCTGATTGGTTCAGCGCTTTCTTGTTGTTTTCACCACACGGTGTCGTCGTCGCCTTGCTCCGGCCGGCCATCGCGGCCGCCGGCGTCAGGTCCGGGCCCGTCGGCAGCATGGACAGCAGCGACGACGGCAGCCGCTGGGCCTCGCCCGTGGTGTAGCCCAGCGCCTCCAGCGACTTGGCCGTCGGTATCCGGTACTTCACCCCGCTGTCCGTCACCAGGTAGACCGTGCTGCCGACGTTCGAGCCGTCCGCGCCGAGGGTGTGCACCAGGGCGCCGCCGCCCGGGGACGTCACGATGCGGTTGACCGTCACACAGGCCGGGGTCAGCCCCTCCGGGGCCGCCTGTGCGGCCGGGCCGAGTCGGTCGCTCGCGGCCAGGGTCACGCTGACCCGCGTACCGTCGTCGCCGGACTGGATGCCCACGCACGGCGTCTCGTCCTGGCCCAGCTCCACCGCCTTCGGCGGGCTCGCGGGCAGGTCCTTGGTGGTGTCGGCGTCCTCGGCGCCGGGTGCCAGATGGCCGATCACCGCGTCGGCGCCCAGGGTGATGGTGCTGACCGCCCCGCCCGCGTACGCCTTCTCCTTGGTCTCCGGGTGGCCCAGGAGCAGCGCGGCGACGGTGGCGTTGACGGGGCTCAGCCCCTCCTTGCGCAGCACGTAGTACCGGGCGTCGCCACCGGGCGCGGCGACCTGGAAGACCTGGCCGATCCTGGTGCTGCCACCGCCCAGGGAGGGTCCCTTGCCACCGCGCCGCGGGATGTCGGGGGCGGCCAGATCGGGTCCCGTGGGCAGCGAGTTGAGCAGCGCCGCCGACACCTTCACCGGGGTGCGGGAGGCGTAGCCGAGGGCTTCGCGGGCGCGGCCGCTGGTGTCCATGCGCAGCTTGCCGCCCCGCCACACCAGGTAGTCGGCCTTGTCGGGCCCGGTGACCAGCAGCCCCTCGACGTCGCTGAGGCCTCTGCCGTCGATGTCCTCGCCGACGGCCACGGCGGTGGCGGTGGAGCCGTCGGTGGTGCCCGAGCACACCTGCCACGGGTCGGTGGTGAGGCTGCTCGGCAGGTCGTCGGGGGCTCCGATGATGCCGACGGGCGCGCCGTGCGGGGTGCCGCTGAGGGACTTGCCGCCCACGGAGGCGGTCTTCATCTTGCTGCCGAGGAGCAGCCGGGCCGAGGTGTAGTTGCGCACCGGGCGCAGCCGTCCGTCGAGGTACAGGTACCTGCCGCCGCTCTCCTTGTTGACCACCAGCGTGCCCTGGGCCCGCCAGGAGTTCTTCACACCGGGCTTGATCAGGCCGAAGACGAAGGAGCCCGCGGCGATCAGGATCGCGATGATCACGCTGATGGCCACGCCCCGGTTGGTCCGGCCCTGGGGGCTCTCCGGGGCGTCGGGGTCGGCGCGCAGCATGCCCGAGGTGAGCCGCCCCATGATGAACATGTGCGCCTGGACCTGGTCGCGCTTGGACTGCACTGTGCGTTTCCTCCGGTTCGGGCGGTCAGCCGGTTCGGGCGGTCAGCCGTTCAGGCCGCGCAGGGCGCTGTACACCCCGAGCACCCACAGGGCCAGCGGCAGCAGGGCGACGGCGGCGGCGGTGTGCAGGATCTCCGCCGCCCGGCCCCAGTACGGCACGAGCCGTCGCCCGGGCACGGTCCAGGAGGCGATGGCGATGCCCGCGGTGGCGGCGAGCAGGCCGGCGGCCAGCAGCAGCCGGCGGTCCGGCGAGTAGGACAGGGCGTCGAACAGGACCAGGAGGAGGTAACCTCCGGCCCCGGGGAGGAAGAGCGAAAGCCGCTGCCATACGTTCCCCAGGCCGCGTCCGTGCAGCAACAGCAGCAGCGAGAGCACGACGGCCATGATGACCTCGGGCAGTCCGCCGTCGTGGGTGAGGACGGCCAGGCAGGCGGCGCAGACGGCGCCCACGGCTCCGTACAGCGAGCTCATCCATCCGTCGGCGAGCACCGCGCGGGCGGCGACCACCGAGGTGGTGTGCGGCTCGATGCCCTCCTGGAGCTGCTGGGCGTTGGTCGGCAGTGGCGGCATGCGCATGCCGGACATCCGGAAGGCCAGCGAGGGGACGAACGCGCCGAGGACGACGGCCACCAGGGCGAGGATGCCGGCCACATGGGCCGGCCCCAGGTCGGTGATGACCATCAGGGCCCCGGCGAGGGTGCCGAAGCCCATGACCACGGCGAGGCCGAGGTAGAGCGCGGGGAAGGCGCCCACGGCGGCGAGCGCGACGATGGCGCCGCCCGCGCCCGCGGCGCAGGCGGCCAGCATCCGGGCGCCCAGGACCTCGTGGCTGTGCGGGCCGCCGAGGTCTCCTCCGGGCAGCAGCCATCCGGCGAGCGCCAGGTAGGGGCCGACCATGAAGCCGAGGACCGCGCCGGCGGCGGCGTCGCCCACCGCGCGGCTGGCCGAGCCCGCCCCGGCGAGCAGCAGCACTCCGGCCGCCGCCGCGCACAGCGCCCGCAGACCGGGCGAGCCGCCGGGCAGGGCGAGCACGGTGAGCCCGGCCACCAGGGCGGTCACCGCGAAGCCGCGCAGCAGCCGGGTGCTGGCCACCGGGGACCAGCCGTGCGGGCGGTCCTGCATGGTGGTGGAGATGCCGTCCACCAGGTCGTCGAGGTGGACCTCGGGGAGTGCGTCGATGCGCGGCCGGAGGTAGATCGTCTCGCCGTCGCGCAGGTCGTAGGAGTCGAGGGTGCGCTCCTCGTCCATCGGTTCGCCGCCGAGGCGTTGCAGCACCCAGCCGCCGTGGCCGACTCCGGTCTCCGCGAGGTCGTCGCCGCCGTAGCCGAGGACGGCGGGCAGCAGGTCGGCCACCGGGACGTCCGAGGGCACCGCGAGGTCGATGGCCTTGGTCGGCGCGCGTACGGTCAGGCGGCACAGACCGGCCACCTGGTTATCAGTCATCGGGCTGGCTCACGCTTCTTCCGGGGGTCTGCGAAGGGGGTTCCCGGGTTTCCGTTGTGAACGGAGTGGTGGGGGACGGATGACGCTGGCAAGGCAACAGGATATGTATGTGCCACGCGTGTCTCCGTAAGGGTGCACATTACTTGCCCCGTCCATGGACTGGTATACCGGATCGCACAGTTGTTGTTTTCCGGTGGTCTGTGCGGACGCGACGATACGCCACCGACCGAGAGCGTTGCCCCCACCGTTGTCCCACCGTGAGGAGACCATTCCTTGAGTGTGGTCCTGTTCCGCCGCCCGGCCCGTCGGCGCGGCCCCGAAATGCCCGACGGCGAGCTGAAGCTGCAGGAGCCCCCCACGCTGCCCGAGGTGGTTCCGGACAGCTCCGCCGTCTGGACCTATCTGCCCATGGCGCTCATGTCGGTCTCCATGATGCTGATGTTCATGAGGCCGGGCATGACCGGCAGCGGCGGCAGCCACTTCATGTACCTGGCGATGGGCCTGATGGTGCTGTCCTCGGCCGCCATGATGCTGGGGCAGATGATGCGCAAGGCGAGCGAGCGCAAGCAGCGCCTGAAGGGCGAGCGCCGCGACTACCTGCGCTATCTCACCCAGATCCGGCGCAAGGTCCGCGCCGCCGTGGCCGACCAGCAAACAGCGCTGGCGTGGCGGCACCCGCCGCCGTCGGCCCTGTGGTCCCTGGTGGGCACCACCCGGC
The DNA here is from genome assembly GCF_001704635.1 of Streptomyces sparsogenes. Taxonomy (GTDB): domain Bacteria; phylum Actinomycetota; class Actinomycetes; order Streptomycetales; family Streptomycetaceae; genus Streptomyces; species Streptomyces sparsogenes. The sequence goes on from NZ_MAXF01000195.1 coordinate 7,732, forward strand.
TGTGGGAACGCCGCCCGCAGGACGAGGACTTCGGCGAGATCCGGGTGGCCGTCGGGGAGCAGAAGCTGGGCCTGCGGCTGACGCCCACGGCCAACACTCCGGTCGAGGACCTGGAGCCGCTGACGGCGCACGCGCTGCGGAGCTTCATCCGGGCCTACTCCACCGTGCCCGAGCAGCCCATCGCCATCTATCTGCGGGCCTGGGCGCGGGTGCTGTTCCGGGGGGACGAGGAGCGGATACGTTCCCTCGCCCGCGCGATCATCGCCCAGTTGGCGGCCTTCCACGCCCCGGACGACGTGTGGGTGGCGGTGTGCGTGTCGGACGAGCGGCGCGCGGACTGGGAGTGGGTGAAGTGGCTCCCCCACAACCTGCACCCCCAGGAGAACGACGGCGCGGGCCCGGCCCGGATGTTCGTCTCGGCCCTCAACGAGCTGGAGGACCTGCTCGGCGCGGAGTTCTTGGAACGGCCCTCGTTCGACCCGGACGCCTCGCCCGGGCGTGACGAGCCGTACACCGTGATCGTGGTGGACGGCGGCGCGGTCCCCGGCCGCCACCGGCTGGACGGGGCGGGTTTCCGCAACTGCGTCGTGCTCGACCTGACCGGCGCGCTGACCTGGCGCCCCGGGCGGGTCACCCTGCGCTTCGACGTCAGCGAGGACTCCTTCGAGCTGGTCCGCACCGACCGCGAGCGCAAGGAGCAGACCACCCGCCTCGGCCGCCCCGACTCCTTCGGACCGGTCGGTGCCACGGCCCTGGCCAAGCGCCTCGCCCCGTACCGGATGGGCATGGGCGGCGGGGACGCCGCCGAGCCGCTGTCCTCGGACGTCGAACTGACCACCCTGCTGGGCATCTCCGACCTGTACCGCCACGATCCGGAGAGCCTGTGGAAGCAGGCCACCGGGACCAACCGGCTCAAGGTGCCGATCGCGGTCGGCCCCGACGGCACCCCGGTGGAGCTGGACATCAAGGAGTCCGCGCAGGGCGGCACCGGACCGCACGGCATGCTCATCGGGGCCACCGGCTCCGGCAAGAGCGAGCTGCTGCGCACCCTGGTGCTGGCGCTCGCGCTGTCGAACTCCTCCGAAACACTCAACTTCGTCCTGGTGGACTTCAAGGGTGGCGCCACCTTCCTCGGCCTGGACGAGCTGCCCCACACCTCCGCGGTGATCACCAACCTCGCCGGGGAGGCCGCGCTGGTAGGCCGTATGCAGGACGCCCTGCACGGGGAGCTGATCCGCCGCCAGGAGCTGCTGCGCGCCGCCGGCAACTACACCTCCGCCCTGGACTACGAGAAGGCGCGGGCGTCGGGCACCCCGCTGGAGCCGCTGCCCAGCCTGTTCGTGATCGTCGACGAGTTCAGCGAGCTGCTCAGCGCGCACCGCGAGTTCATGGAGCTGTTCGTGATGATCGGACGGCTCGGGCGCAGCCTCGGCGTCCATCTGCTGCTCGCCTCGCAGCGGCTGGACGAGGGGCGGATGCACCAGCTCGAGAGCCATCTGTCGTACCGCATCGGTCTGCGCACCTTCTCCGCCATGGAGAGTCGCGGTGTGCTGGGTGTGCCCGACGCCTACCAGCTGCCGCCGCAGCCCGGCAGCGGCTACCTCAAGTCGGGTGTGGAGGCGCTGACCCGGTTCCGCGCCGCGTATGTCTCCGGCCCGTACCAGCAGCGGCGCAGCCGGGCCAACCAGGCGCGGGTGGCCAGCCAGACGGTGCCGTGGACGGCGGCGTACGTGGTGCCCCGCCAGCTGCCCGACGTGCCCGAGCCCGAGCCGGAGCCGGAGGAGGAGACCGGGGACACGCTGCTGTCGGTGGCCGTGGAGCGGCTGCTGGGCGCCGGGCCCCCCGCCCACCAGGTGTGGCTGCCGCCGCTCGACCTGCCCGCGACGCTGGACCAGGTGCTGCCGCCGCTGACGCCCGACCCGGAGCTGGGTCTCACCACGGTCGGCTCGCCGCTGCGCGGCCGGCTGACGGTGCCGATCGGCATCGTGGACAAGCCCTTCGAGCAGCTGCGCGACCTGCTGACCATCGACCTGTCGGGGGTCGGCGGCCACGTGGCCATCGCGGGCGGTCCGCAGAGCGGCAAGAGCACGATGGTGCGGACGATCCTGACCGCGCTGGCCCTCACCCACACCCCGCGTGAAGTGCAGTTCTACTGTCTGGACTTCGGTGGTGGCACGCTGGCGCCGCTGGCCGAGCTGCCGCACACCGCGGGGGTCGCGGCGCGGCTGGACAGCGAGCGGGTGGGCCGTACGATCTCCGAGGTCACCTCGCTGCTGGCCGACCGCGAGCGGTTCTTCCTGACCCACGGCATCGACTCCATGGCGACGTACCGCCGCCGCCGGGCGGCGGGCGAGTTCGCGGACCAGCCGCACGGCGATGTGTTCCTCGTGATCGACGGCTGGTCCACGGTGCGCCAGGACTACGACCGCAACGTCCAGACGTTCGCCTCCATCGCCGCCCGCGGCCTCAACTACGGCATCCACCTGATCGTGACCACCGCCCGCTGGGTGGAGCTCACCGCGGCCGTGCGCGACCAGGCGGGCACCCACCTCGAGCTGCGGATGGGTGACGCCATGGACTCCGAGATCGACACCCGCCGCGCCGCCACCGTGCCGCGCATCCCGGGCCGCGGTCTCACCCGGGAGGGCAAGCTGCACTACCTCACCGCGCTCCCCCGCATCGACGGGATGGAGTCGGCCGAGGACCTGTCGGACGGGGTGTCCGGTCTGGTGTCGGCGGTCAAGGAGAGCTGGCCGGGCCCGGTGGCCCCGCGGGTGCGGATGCTGCCGACCGAACTGCCCGCGCGGCAGCTTCCCCCGGCGGGTGGTGACTTCCGGGTGCCGATCGGCCTGGAGGAGGAGCGGCTGTCGGTCGTCTGGCACGACTTCAGCGAGAGCCCGCACCTGGTCGTGGTGGGCGACACCGAGAGCGGCAAGACCAATCTGCTGCGGCTGATGGCCAAGGCGATCATGGACCGGTACACCCCCGCCGAGGCGCGGATCATGCTCGTGGACTACCGCCGTGACCTGGTGGAAGCGGTGCCGGAGGAATACCGCCTGGCGCACGCGGTGTCCCTGGACGCGCTGCGGGACATGATCGACGGGGCGGCGAGGGCGGTGCAGACCCGGGTGCCGGGCCCGGACATCGCCCCGGGCCGGATGAAGCAGGCCGACTGGTGGACCGGGCCGCGGCTGTTCATCCTGGTGGACGACTACGACATGCTGGGCGCCGGCATCGGCAACGCGCCCTTCGACCCGCTGCTCAGCCATCTCGCGCTGGGCTGGGAGGTCGGGCTGCACATCATCGTCACCCGCTCCGCCAGCGGTGCCGGACGCGGGCTGAACGAGATGCTCATGCGGCGGCTGCTGGAGGTCAACACGCCCGCCCTGCTGATGTCCTGCCCGCCCTCGGAGGGCTATCTGCTGGGCAACGTCAAGGGCCGGATCATGAACCCGGGCCGGGCCATCCGGGTCGCCCGCCGCAAGACCACCCAGGTCCAGACGGCGCTCGTGGACCCCGTGGAAAACCCATAGGCACCGAGTAAATCCCGTAAACGGTTCCGCCCCCGGTGCACGGCACCGGGGGCGGTTCCCGTTCTCGGCGAGGAATCGGGCAGAGGCATTCGGGCCGAGGCAATCTGAGGCATTCGGGCTGAGGCATTCGGCCTGAGGCATTCGGGCCGGGCTGCCCGAGCGGCTTGTCCAGCCGGGTCCGCGGAATGCCGGCCGCGCATGTCTAGGGAAATCCCCAGTGTCCGCAGGCGATCCACGGTGTCTAGGGAAATCCCCAGAATTACGCGGCCGGGAGAGGGATCGTGGGGGAGCCGGGCGCGCTTCGGGCCGCCGCGCCTGCTTCAGACCGCCGGCCGGTCCTCCCGGCCCGCCGGGCGCCAGCCCCGGGCCCGGCCCCGCGGGATCACCACCGCCGCGGCCGCCACCAGCAGCACCACTCCGCCACCCGCGCCCGCGATCAGCAGCGCGCGGTCCCGCGGCCGCGGGGAGGCGGCCGGCGGAATCTTCGCGGGGGCCGGACGGGGGGTGGCACCCTGCCGGTCGGTCAGGACGGCGGTCACCGCCGCGTACGGGTCCAGCCGCGGCGGGACCGCCGGATAGGCCGCCGTGACGAGCTGGCGGGAGACCTCGGCGGCGCTCATCCGCGGGTACCGAGCACGCACCAGCGCCGCCGCCCCGGCGACGTTCGCCGCCGCCAGCGAGGAGCCGGAGCCGATGAAGTGGCCGGAGCCGCGCGGGCCGACGCTGACCACCGCGTCCCCCGGCGCCGCCAGGTCCGCCCCATCCTTGTTCGGCGCGTTTTCCGGGCGGGTGCCGTCCGGGCCGTAGTCCATGACCGACAGCACCCCGGGCGCGGCCGCGGGCCAGTACCAGGGCGCGGGCTCGGCCGGCTCGCGGGTCTCGGGGTCGTCGGGCATCGCGTCCGGGGCGAAAGGGGCGACGACCAAGGCGTCGTGCCGTGTGGCGTACGCCACGGCGGCGGTCAGCACGGCCTTCCCGCTGGGCACCGCGCGGCCCACGTAGACGACCTTCGCGCCGCCGTCGACCGCGGCCCGGATCCCGTTCGCCAGCCGCTCCGCCGTGGGATTGCCGCGGGTGTCCGTACCGCGCACCGCGAGGATCCGCGCCGCGGGCGCCACGCCAGCCACCCCCGAGCCCTCGCCGGGCGCGGCGGCGATCAGGCCGGCGGCGAAGCTGCCGTGCCCCACGCAGTCGGTGCCCGCGCCGCCGTCCGCGGTGACCCGGCCGGCCAGGGCGGGGATGTCCGTACCGACACCGGTGTCCACCACCCCCACGGTCACCCCGTGGCCGTCCGTCAGCCGCCAACTGCGCCTCAGACCGAGCGCCTGGCGCGTCCACGGCTCGTCGCGGGCCGTCTCGCCGGACGCCTTGGTACACGGCTCGTCGGGGGCCAGGACGGCCGGGACGGCGGGCAGCTCGACGGAGTCCGCGGCGGCGGCGGGGGGAGCCTGGGCGGCCAGGGGCGCCACGGCCAGCAGGGCGGCGGCCACCGCCCGCGCCACCGTACGGCGATGAGAACGGGCACGTCGCATGGCGCGCACGATACGCGCGGGACATCACCACGCGGTAACGTACCCCTGGTACGAACTGCCGCGCCGCGCCGCGGAAGTGGATCCGCCGCCGATCTTCGGACCGGTGCCGGAGGCACCTGGATGACGGTGCCGCGGTCCCGTAGCCTTTCCCCCGCATGCTCGTCCCTCTTCCCCCGGCTTCCAGCGAGCCCGGGCTTCGGGCACCGAGGGCCGGCGGCGGCATCACAACGAGGAGGTCCCAGCGTGTCACGGCAGTTGCTCACGGTCGGTCCGGACCAGCCGGAGGGCTTCCGGACGATCGGCGAGGCCCTGGAGAAGGCGCGCGCGGGAGCGGTGATACGCGTCCGGCCCGGCCGCTACCGCGAGAACCTCACCGTCCGCACGCGCATCACCATCGCCGGGGACGGGGAGCGCGGCAGCGTGGAGATCTGCCCGCCCCGGGGCACCGCCGTGGTGCTCGTCGCGGACGCGGTGATGCTCACCGACCTGACCCTGCGGGGTGGCAACGAGGACCTGCCGGTGGTGGACGCGCCCCGGGGCCAGGTGGCCATGGACGGCTGCACCGTGGTGGGGTCGGGCTGGACGGCCGTCCTCGCCCGCGAGACGGGCTCGGTGGCCATCCGGGACTGCCGGATCTCCAACCCCGAGGGCGCCGGGGTCGTGGACACCGCGCCCACCGGCAGCGTGGTCGCCGACTCCGTCTTCGAGCACCTCGGCACCTCCGCCATCGTCCTCGGCGAGCAGGCCCGCACCACGGTACGGGGCTGCCGGATCCGCGACGCCCAGGGCAACGGCATCCTGGCCAACGGCGAGGCGCAGGGCCGGGTGGAGGACTGCGACGTCACCGCCACCGAGAAGCCCGCCATCGCGCTGGAGGGCAAGTGCGCCACCCATGTGCTGCGCGCCCGGGTGCACGACACCTCGGTCGGGGTCTACATCACCAGCAGCTCGCGGCCCACCCTCGAAGAGGTCACGGTCACCGACACCACCGGCCCCGGCATCGTCCTGTCCTCCGGCGCCGACCCCGAGGTGCTGCGCTGCGTCACCTCCCGCACCAAGGGCAACGGGCTCGCGGTCACCGAGCGCTCCCGCGGCACCTTCCAGGACTGCGCGTTCGACACCGCCACCGCCCCCGCGATCCGGGTCATCGGCAATAGCGCGCCGCTGCTCACCGGCACCACCGTGCGCGACTGCGCCGACAAGACCGCGTCCGTGCTGCTGGCCGAGGGGTCCTCGGCGGAGTTCGACCGGCTGGAGGTGGCCGACGCCGCCGGGGTCGGCATCTCCATCCGTACCAACGCCAATCCCCTGCTGAGCCGGGCTCGGGTGTCCGACTCCCGCGGCCACGGGCTGGAGGTGGCCGAGGACGGCCGCGGGCGGCTGGAGGTGTGCACGGTCGAGAACGCGGAGGGCGCGGGCATCCGCATATCCGACGGCGGCGCCCCCGACCTCCGCGACTGCTCGGTGCGCCGGACGACCCAGGCGGGGATCTCGATCGGCTCCGGGGGCCGCGGCACCGTCAGCGACAGCGAGGTCCGCTCCAGCGCCACCTCCGCGCTGCACGTGGAGGGCGGCGGCGAGGTGACCGCGCGCCGCCTCCACCTGGCCGAGTCCGGCGCCCACGGCGTCCTGGTCGCCGAGGGCGGCCGGGCCACGCTGGAGGCCTGCCAGGTCACCGGCAGCACCGGCGACGGCATCCGGGTCGACAGCGCCGAGAAGGTCACCCTCGCCGGCTGCACCACCAGGGACAACCGTGGCGCGGGGCTCAAGCAGTCCCGCCCCAGCGACCGTCTCACCGTCGAGGGGCTGGACAGCAGCGGCAACGCGGCCGAGGACGCCTGGGGCGAGACCGCCGGCGGGACCGGCGCCGAGCCGGCCGCGGGCGGCGGGGCGAAGAAGCCGGAGGGCCCGCTGGAGGAGCTGGAGTCGCTCATCGGCCTGGCCGACGTCAAACACCAGGTCCGCACCCTGATCAACCTCAACCAGCTCGCCCAGCGCCGCGCCAGCCTCGGCATGCCCGCCCCGCCGATGAGCCGCCACCTGGTGTTCTCCGGCCCGCCCGGCACCGGCAAGACCACCGTCGCCCGGCTCTACGGCGGCATCCTCGCCGACCTCGGCGTCCTGCGCTCCGGCCACCTGGTGGAGGTCTCCCGGGCCGACCTCGTCGCCCAGATCATCGGCGGTACGGCCATCAAGACCACCGAGGCCTTCAACGAGGCCCTGGGCGGTGTGCTGTTCATCGACGAGGCGTACACCCTGCTCTCCGACAGCAAGGGCTCCGGTGCCGACTTCGGCCAGGAGGCCATCGACACCCTGCTGAAGCTCATGGAGGACCACCGCGACGACGTGGTCGTCATCGCCGCCGGATACACCGACGAGATGACCACCTTCCTCAGCTCCAACCCCGGTCTGGCCTCCCGGTTCACCCGCACCATCGAGTTCGCCAACTACTCGGTGGACGAGCTGGTCACCATCACCGAGTCCATGTGCGCGGCGCACCGGTACGAACTCGACCCGAACACCCTGGGCGCGCTCGCCCGCCTCTACGAGCGGATGCCGCGCGACTCCACGTTCGGCAACGGCCGTGCCGCGCGCCGGGTGTTCGAGGAGATGGTGGACCGGCAGGCGTTCCGCCTCGGCTCGATGGCCAACCCGGCCGAGGCGGACCTCACCCTGCTGCTGCCCGAGGACGTCGCCGACGACGCGGCCGTCAGCGGCGCGGACGGAGCCCGCAACTCCAAGGACCTGCTGACCGAGCTGGACGCGATGGTCGGCCTCGGCGCGGTCAAGCGCGAGGTGACCGACCTGGTCAACCTGTTGGAGGCCACCCGGCAGCGGCAGGCCGCCGGCCTGCCCACCCCGAAGATCAGCCACCATCTGATCTTCTCCGGTCCGCCCGGCACCGGTAAGACCACCGTCGCCCGGCTCTACGCGGACCTGCTGCACTCCCTCGGGGTGCTGAAGACCGGTCAGCTGGTGGAGGTGGCCCGCGCCGACCTGGTCGGCCGCTACGTGGGACACACCGCGCAGCTCACCAAGGAGGTGTTCGAGCGCGCCTTCGGCGGGGTGCTGTTCATCGACGAGGCGTACACCCTCACCCCCGAGGGGGCGGGCTCCGACTTCGGCCAGGAGGCCGTCGACACCCTGCTGAAGCTCATGGAGGACCACCGCGACGAGGTCGTGGTCATCGCCGCCGGATACACCGAGGAGATGCGCCGCTTCCTGGCCTCCAACCCCGGTCTGGCCTCGCGCTTCAGCCGCACCGTCGAGTTCGAGCACTACAGCTCGGAGGAGCTGGTCACCATCATGAGCGGCTACGCGGCCACCTCCGGCTACGACTGCCCCGAGGAGACCCTGGCGGCGCTGCGCGCCTATGTGGACCTCATCCCGCGCGACCGCTCCTTCGGCAACGCGCGCACCGCCCGCCAGCTGCTGGAGGCGATGATGACGCGCCAGGCCCGGCGCATCGGCACCATGGCCGCGCCCGGCCTGGAGGACCTGCGGCTGCTGCTGCCCGACGACCTGCCGACGGGCTCCGCGCAACCCGCCGGCTGATCATCCGCCGCTACGAGGAGGCCGTCTCCGCGGGGACGGCCTCCGTGTCCTTCCCGGGGCCGGTGGCGTCCTTCCCGGGGTCGGTGGCCAGGATGAACTCGTACAGGTCCTCGTGGGTGCGCGCCCGGCCGCCCGCGTCCACCTCGGCGTTCCACCGCTCCACCAGGTCCAGGTGCTCGCGCCAGGCCGCTCGGTTGCGCATGATGTCGCGCCGGTAGGCGACCAGGTCCATGGCGGCCAGGTTCCAGGAGTCCGGGCCGCCGCACAGGGTCTTCTCGCGGATGCCCACCGAACCCTGGTCGAGCGCGGTCGGGAAGGTGGCGCACACCATCGGGCGGTGGACGTACGCGCCGCAACGGGCCTTGCCGGGGGCGATCTCCATCAGGAACACGCACCCCTTGGTGACCGGCCGGTGCAGCAGGTGGAGGTCGTACAGCGGGCCGCCGGGCCGGAAGCGGAAGTCGCTGTTGTCCTCCTCCTTGCCCTCCTTCAGGTAGACGAACTCCCTGGGGTGGAGGGCCATCCCGGACGCGAGCCTGCGGACGTCCGCGACGGTCACCGCGACGTTGTACTCCCGGCAGCACCTGCCCTCGCAGTCGGCGCAGCCCGCCAGGTTCGCCCCGCCGCCGGTCACGCGACCACGTCCTCGGGCCAGGGCGTACCGGCCTCGCGCGCGGCCTGCGCCTCCAGCAGATAGCGCTGGAAGTCCTGGACGTCCGGCGGGGTTTCGGCCTTCTCGGCCAGCGTGTTCCAGCGGGCGACCAGCTCGAACCAGTGGTCCCGGTCGGCGATCCACTGACGCTCCGCCGCCGCCAGCTCCTCCTCGTCGAGCCGGTGTCCGCCCTCGCCCGCCGGCTCGGTGTTCCCGCCGGGCACCGAGGGGAACATGCGGCAGGACACGGGCGCAAGTTCGCCCAGCCCGCAGCGGCCGGTCCCCTCGAGGGTGCGTATGTGGAAAACGCAGCCATGGGCGGCGTTGGCCACCCGCACGTTCACCCGGCGCCGCGCGTTGTCCAGCACCACCCCGGTCGGGTCGTTGGCGGCGGCCGGCGCGGTCTGGGTGAAGTGCCACGGCTCGAGGGCCAGGGTGCGGGCGATGCGGACCAGATCCGCACCGGTGACGTAACGCGGCCCGCGGTAGCACAGCGCCTTCGCTCGGGAGGTCTGCCATTGGGCTTCGGGGCCCGCGATGCTGTCCACTGTCAATCCATCGTCCCCTTCGCACAGGGCGAAACGCACAGCTTGTCAACGTAGTCGCCAGCGAGCGTAGCCGATGGGCAGTGGGTGGCCGGGCGCCACACATCTGGGGATCTCCCTGGAAATCCGCGCCGCGGTGGCCAGGAGGTACCGGCCGGCCCGGGTCAGCGCGGGTCGCCGGGGACGTCCTCCGGGGCGAGAAGTACGGCGATCCGGCTGCTGTGGGTGACGGCGTCGCTGACCCGGGGGTTGAGGAGGGCTTCGAGGGCCCCTCGGTGGTGGGGGCTGAGGACCAGAAGGTCGGCCTGCCACTCCTCGGCGGCGGAGGAGATGGTGGTGGCTATCTGAGTGGTCAGGGCGTCGGCGAGGGTGCCCTCGGCGTCGACGCCCGCCTCACGCAGCGAGGCGACGGCCTCGTCCAGGATGGCCTTGGCCTCCGCGTCCTCCTCCAGGGAGACCACGGCGGCGATCGTCGCCATGGAAGCGGCGACGTGCAGAACGCCGACCTTGCCCCCGGTCAGCCGGGCCATGTCGCCGGCCAGGCGTACGGCGGAGTGGCGGGCGGGGCTGGAATCGACAGCCACGAGAATCCGCTGGAACATCGCTTTCGTCCTTTTCAGATGGGAGGCCGCGAGGGGGCGCCGTACTCGCCGACGGCGGGCCGTGCCGCGGCCGTTTCTCCGTCACCCTATGCCGGGCCGCGGCGGCCCGGTTGCCGGTGAGCGCACGGAGGTGTGTCCGGCAGCGCACCGGTCACAGCGCCATGCACAGCCGCCGGGCGTCGAGGATCGCGGCGTGGATGTTGCGGTGGGCGACCGCGTCGCCGATGCGGAACAGCTGGTAGTCGCCGTCCGGGTGGGCCACCGTGGTCTGCGGCCGGCCCTCGGTCAGCGCGACGGGGTCGGTCTCCCCGAGGTTTCGCGAGCCGGCCCTGAGGCGGCCGTACAGGTCGTCGACCGGCAGGGTCCCGTGCTCGACGACGACCTCGTCGACGGTCCGCTCCACGACGGCGTCGGAGTACACGTTGGCCAGCGTGGTGATGAGCGCGCCGTTCTCCCGGCGTACCGAGCGCAGCTCGTGGTCGGGGGTCAGGACGGCGCCGGAGGCGTACAGGGCGCGCAGGTAGTCCGGATAGATCGTGCCGGTGACATCCGCGCCGACCATCCGGTCGGGGGTGACGAGTTCCACCCGGACACCCGCGGCGGCCAGCCGCTCGGCGGCGGTCAGGGCCTGTTCCCCGCCGTGGTCGTCGTAGACGAGTACGCGACGGCCCGGCCGTGGGGTGCCGCCGAGCACGTCCCACGTCGTGGTGATGAGTTCCTCGCCCGACTCCACGACGGATGTGTTGGGCAGGCCGCCGGTGGCGACCACGACGACATCGGGCCGCAGGGCGAGGACGTCCTCGGGTTCGGCGAAGTGGTTGAGCGCGACCGTCACTTTCAGGCGCCGCACTTCCTGGGCCAGCCAGTGGACGATCCCGGCCTTCTCGGCATGACGGGGTGTCCTGGCGGCGAGCAGCACCTGCCCGCCCAGTTGGCCGGCCGCCTCCAGCAGCGTCACGTCGTGCCCGCGTTCCGCGCAGACCCGGGCGGCTTCGAGGCCCGCCGGGCCGCCGCCGATCACCACGACCCGCTTGGTGTCCGCGCCCGGGGTGACCAGGTGCGGGATCACGGCTTCGCGTCCTGTGGCCGGGTTGTGCAGGCAGAAGGTCTCGACGCGGGACGCACAGTAGGTGGCGCCGACGCAGGGGCGGATGCGGTCCTCCTCGCCCGCGATCAGTTTGGCCACGAGGTGCGGGTCGGCGATGTGGGCGCGTGTCATCCCGACCATGTCGGCGTGGCCCGCGTCGATCGCGTACCGCGCGGTGGGCAGGTCCGCGATCCGCCCGGCGTGGAAGACGGGCAGGTGCACCGCCTTGCGGATGGCGCCCGCCACCGACACGTCGGCGCCGAGCGGGCGGCCGAACACCGGTATGACGTCGGACAGCTCGCGGTCGGTGTTACCGGCGCCGCGAATGACGGAGAGGAAGTCGAGCGCGCCGGTGTCCGCCATCGCCGTCGCGATGTCGAGGCAGTCCGCGGCATCGAGGCCACCGCGAACCCCTTCGTCGCCCGGGATCCGCAGGCCGACGACGAAGTCGGTGCCGACCTGGCGCCGTACCTCCTCGAGCACCAGCCGGCCGAAGCGCAGCCGGTTCTCCAGGCTGCCGCCGAACTCGTCGTCGCGGTGGTTGGTGCGCGGCGACCAGAACTGGTCGATCAGATGGCCGGCCATGGCGGCGATCTCTATCCCGTCGAGCCCGCCCTCGCGGGCCCGCCGGGCGGCCGCGCCGTAGGCCTTGACGATCCGGTCGATGTCGAACCGCTCGATCTCCTTGGGGAAGCTGCGGTGCGCGCGCTCGCGCACCGCGGACGGGCCGACCGCCGGCAGCCACCGGTCGATGTCCCACTTGGAGCGGCGCCCCAGATGCGTGACCTGCAACATGATCGCGGCGCCGTGCTCATGCACCCGCTCGGAGATCGAGCGGTAGAACGGCAGCACCGCGTCGTCCCCGGCGTCGATCTGGTCGAACACGTTCGCGGAATCGGGGGCGACGTTGCTCGATCCCCCGATGATCGTCAGCGCGATGCCGCCCTTGGCCTTCTCCTCGTGGTACAGCGCGTACCGCGGCCCCGGGGCGCCGCCGTCGAGATAGCCGGACGGTGCGTGTCCGGTGCTGTAGATGCGGTTCCTCAGCAGCAGGTTGTTCACCCGCAACGGCTGCAGGACCGGGTCGTTCCGGCTCACTGGGGAGGGCTCCTTCCGGGAGGGGAAAGGGGTTGAACGGGTCACCGCGCTCGCGTTACGACAGGTTCACCACCGCCCCCGTGTCCGCGCTGGTCCGAGCGGCGTCCAGGACGGTCGCGGTGGCCACCGCGTCCCACGGATCAACGGGCACGGGCCCGGTGCCACGCACCGCGGCGGCGAACGCCGGGTAGAACCGGTCCCACGCCCCACGGGCGGAGGCCACCTGCTCGACGCGGTCCCCGCGCAGCACCCGGCCCCACCGGGACACGGGCTCGGTTCCCCAGCGGTCCCCCTCGGAGGCCGGGGAGCAGCCCGCGACCAGCAGCTCCTCCTGTCCGTCCACGCCCTCCACCACGTACGAACCGGTGGTCCCCGTGGCGCGGAAGCGGAGCCCCGGCGCGCCCTGCCGCCAGCTGCCCGACAGATGCGACCGGACGCCACCGCGGTGGGTCAGCGCGACGAAGACGTCCTCGTCGAGCCCGGGCTCGCCGCCCGTGGCCTCGCGGTGGCGCAGTTCCGCGTAGACGCGCTCCACCGGCCCGCACAGGACGAGCGCCTGGTCGATCAGATGGCTGCCGAAGTCGAGCAGGGTGCCACCGCCCGCCGCGGGCGGTCCCGGTTCGGGCTGGAAGCGCTCGAACCGGGACTCGAGCCGGATGAGGGTGCCGAGGGTGCCCTGCTCGACCAGGCGCCGCAGGGTCAGGAAGTCCGAGTCCCAACGGCGGTTCTGATAGACGGTCAGCGGCACGCCGAGCCGCTCCGCCAGCTCCACCGTCTCCCGTGCCGATCGGGCGTCGAGGGCGAACGGCTTGTCGCAGACCACCGCCAGGCCCAGTTCCAGGGCCTGCCGCACCAGCGGGATGTGCGTGGCGGCGGGTGTCGAGATGGCGACCGCCTCGGCTCCGCCCCGGGCGAGGTCCGCCAGCGAGGCGTACGCCGGGCGGCCGAGCTCCTCGGCGACCCGGGCCCGGCGCTCCGGCGAAGTGGTGACCACTCCGAGGAAGTCGCAGTCCGGTGCGGAGGCGAGCAGCGGCGCGTGGAAGTACCTGCCGCCGAAGCCGTAGCCGGCCAGTCCGATGCGGAGTGGAGCGCTCATTGAGGGGTGGGATCCTTCCTGCGGTGCCTGGGATGCGGGCGGGTCTCGGTCGCCGGTCTTCGGTCGCCGGTCGCCGGTCTTCGGTTGCCAGTCGCCGGTCGCCGGTCGCCGGTCGTCGGTCGTCGGTCGTCGTCAGCGGAAGCGGGCGGGGTTGAACGCCGCCAGCAGCGGGCTGCTCTCGCCGGTGACGATCTCCTCGGCCAGCAGTTCGCCGGCGATCAGGGCAAGGGTCGCGCCGCTGTGCGTGAACGCCACGTGCAGGCCGGCCACCTCCTCGACCGCGCCGAGCACCGGCTCGCCGTCCCCGGGGATCGGCTTGGGCCCCACCCCGTAGGAGGCCGCCGTCAGCCGCGGGTTGCCCTCCAGGACGGCCGACGCCTCCCGCAACAGCTGCTCGACCGTGTCGTCCTTGACCTCGTAGGTGCCGTCCGGGTGCACGATCACCTCGTCGGCCGAGGCGTCGGAGTCCATCACCAGCGATCCGTCCGGAGCGGGACGCACCGCCACGCGGGGCGTATTCAGCACGGCGCGCAGAGCGGTGTCCACGGGCGGGGTGCGCACCAGCAGCGCCACCGGGGTCGCGTCCGGGATCCGCACGCCGTATTCCTCGACCATGCGGGGCACCGCGGCGCCCGTCGCCAGGAGTACGGAGTCGACGTCGATCCGCTCGCCGGACCCGGTCCGTACGGCCGTGGCCCGGCCGCCTTCCACGACGACGGACGCGGCGCCGGCGCCGGTGACGACGCGGCCCCCGGCCACGGTGAAGTCGGCGGCGAGCCGGGCGACGAGTGCCTCGAGGTCGACCCAGCCCTCCCCCGGGTTGAAGATGGCGCCGTCGTCCGGGATCGCGGCCGGATCGACACCGGGCGTCCAGTCGGCCACCTCGTCGCGGGTCAGCCACCGCGCGTCGTATCCGCATCGCCGCATGTGGTCGAACGCCGAGCGGTGTGACTCGGGGGCGTCGGGCGCCGCCCAGGTCAGCCCGCCGTCGAAGGTGAGGTAGGCGGAGGAGGACGGGTCGCGGTGGGCGAAGGTGCGGTAGCGGTCGATGCCCAGCAGCCGCAGCTCGTGGTACGCCTGGGAGCGCAGGCCGGGGCCGCCGAAGGAGTTCAGCCACGACAGGGAGCGGCCCGACGCGCCGTCCGCGAGTTCCGCGGCGGTGACGAGGACGACCTGGGCCCCACGCCGGGCGAGCTGCGCCGCGGTGGAGACCCCGAGGACGCCACCGCCCACGACGGCGACGCGGGGGCTGGAGGAGGAATTGCGCATGGGAAAGTAACCTTCCGTGCTGGACATGGGCTGGACATGGGTGGGGAACGGCCGGTGCCGGTCGGGCGACCGGCGGCGCGGTGCGCGCGCCGGCGGGGCCGCCGGGGTTGCCGGGGCCGCTTGGTCGGGTGACCGCCCGTCCGGCGGTGTTGTTCGCGGTGCTGCGGTTCCGTGGCTTCGTGGTTTCGCGGGTCGCGGGGCCAGGGGGGTCCGCGGCGGCGGAGGTGATGCGCCGGCCGCCGGCCCGCGGCTTTCAGGGGTCAGACGGTATGGACGGCGTCCCGCCCGGCGGCGCTGGAACGGACGATCAGTTCGGTGGGCAGGATGATCCGCTCGCCCGGACTGTCATCGCCCTTGATCCGTGCGAAGAGCCGTTCCGCGGCGATGCGGCCCATGTCCATCGGGGACTGGGCGACGACGGTGAGCGGCGGATCGACCAGGGTGGTCCAGTCCAGATCGTCGAAGCCGACCATGGAGATGTCGTCGGGGATGCCCAGGCCGCGGCCCCTGACAGCGGTGAACAGCCCCTGGGTGGCGACGTTGTCGGCGGCGAAGACGGCCGTGGGCGGTTCCGGCAGGTCCAGCAGCGCCTCCGCCTCGCGTTCGAGGTGGGCCGCCTCGCCGACGACGGTGTAGCGGATCAACTCGGCCGCGGTGGGGGCTCCGTACTGGTCCATGGCGGCGACGTAGCCGCGGATGCGGTCGATCGAGGGACGGGCCGCGCCGTGTACCTCCAGCCGTCCGGTGCCGGCCCGCCTGAGCAGCTCCGGGCTTTCGGAGGGATCCACGCACAACAGCATCCCGATCCGGCGGTGGCCCAGCCGCAGCAGGTGCGAGACCGCCTCACGGGCGGCCGCCTCGTTGTCGATGACGACACTGTCCGCGTCGAGCACGCCGCTGTGCCGGTCGAGCAGGACGACGGGGACACCCAGCTCCTGGGCCCGCTGGAGATGGCCGACGTCGATGACCGCGTTCGGCGCGACGACGATGCCCTCGATCTGCTTCTCCAGCAGCACCTTGACGGCTGCTCGCTCGATGTCCAGCCGGTCGTCGCTGTTGGCCAGGATGGCCTCGTAGCCCTCCTTGCGGGCGACGTCGCAGATGCCGCGCATCGCGGTGGCGAAGTACGGGTTGGAGATGTCGACGCCGACGAAACCGATGGTGCGGGTACCGCCGGACCGCATGCTGCGCGCGACGCCGTTGGGCGAGTAGTCCAGCCGCGCGGCGGCCGCCCGCACCTGGTCGCGCAGGGCGTCGCCGACCCGGCCGTAGTCGCCGAGCGCCCGGCCGGCCGTGGCCACCGAAACGCCTGCCTCGCGGGCCACATCGGCCACCGTCGGGCGTCTGCGGCCGCCCTGCGCCCCCGTCTTCGTCGACGCCATCACAGCACCTGCGACAGGAACTTCTTCAGCCGCGGCGACTGCGGGGCTTCGAAGATCTGCTCGGGTGGCCCTGACTCCACTACGACTCCGGCGTCCATGAACACCACCGTATCGGCTACCTGCCGGGCGAACCCCATTTCGTGCGTCACCACCACCATCGTCATGCCCGCGCCGGCGAGGTCGGCCATCAACTGCAGCACCCCCTTGACCAGCTCGGGGTCCAGCGCGCTGGTGACCTCGTCGAAGAGCATGACCTGAGGCTCCATCGCCAGGGCCCGTGCGATGGCGACCCGCTGCTGCTGACCGCCGGACAGCTGGCCGGGCCGGTGGTCGCCGCGGTCGGACAGGCCGACCTCGCGCAGCCGCCGCCGGGCGATCCCGACCGCCTGCTCCTGGGACATCTTCTTGACGTTGCGCAGTGCGAGCGTGATGTTCTGGAGGGCGGTCTTGTGCGGGAAGAGGTTGAAGTGCTGGAACACCATGCCGACTCGCTGCCGCAGCACGTTGATGTCCATCGCCGCGGTGTCCTCGCCGTCGAGCAGGATGTCGCCCGCGGAGCGGGTTTCCAGCCCGTTCAGGCAGCGCAGCAGTGTCGACTTGCCCGAACCGGAGGGCCCGATGATGCACACCGCCTCACCGGCCGCCGCCGTCAGGTCGGCGCCGCGCAGCACCTCGACCGAGCCATAGCTCATCCGGACGCCGCGGGCCTCGAGCGAGGCGCCCGCGAAGCGGGTGTCGGTGGCGGACGCCGAGGCGGCGGTCAGGTCCGGCGTCTTCATACGAGCACTTCCTTCGGATCGACGAGCGAGGGCTCCTCGGGCGTCGCGGCCGGCCGGCGGGACCCGTCGCGCAGCCGCCGGTCGATGTAGTTGACCAGGTGCGTCAGGGGGACGGTCAGCAGCAGGTAGCACAGGCCGGTGGCCAGCAGCGGCGACAGGTTGCCGGTCGCCACCGAGTCGTCCTGGCCGATCCGGAACAGCTCGCGCTGACTCGTGATCAGGCCCAGGAAGTACACCAGGCTGGAGTCCTTGATGATGGCGATGAACTGGTTGACCATCGCCGGCAGCACCCGGCGCACCCCTTGCGGCACCACCACCAGGCGCATCGCCTGGCCGTGTGTCATACCCAGGGCGCGGCAGGCCTCGCCCTGCCCCTTCTCCACGCTCTGGATGCCCGAGCGGAAGATCTCGCCGATGTACGCGCCGGACATCAGGCTCAGCGCCAGAATCGCCACCGGGTACGGCGAGGCGAGCCAGCTGATCTGCGCCGAGAAGACCCCCTCGCCGATCATCAGGATGGTCAGCGCGGCCGGCATGCCACGGAAGATGTCGGTGTAGACGCGGGCGGGTGCCCGCAGCCACGGGCGGGACGAGAGGCTCATGATCGCCAGCACCATGCCGATGACACTGCCCAGCAGCGCGGAGAGCACCGACAGGATCAGGGTGTTGCGCAGTCCGTAGGTCAGCAGATCGGGCAGGACATCACCGATCAGCTGCCAGTCGAAGAAGTTGTGCAGAAGGTCGTTCATGGCTAGCCCTTGGCGGTGTAGGGGGGCAGCTCACTGCTGCTCGGCACCGGGTCCTGCGGGAAGTACTTCTTGTAGAGCTTGAGCCACGTGCCGTCGGCCACCACTTCCTTGAGCGCCCGGTTGAGGCCGCTCAGCAGCTTGGTGTTGCCCTTGCGCACCGCCCATCCGGCGGGGAAGTCGGTGGCCGGGACGGTGATGGGCTGCTTCAGGTGCAGGTCGGGGTACTTCTTGGTGATGGCGAGGTTCGGTTCGAAGTCGTTGAAGAACCCGTCGACACGGTTGTTCTTCAGCGCCAGGTCGGCCGTGTTGTTGTCGGGGAAGCGGACGATCTGCGCCCCCGGGATGAACGTGCCCGAGTTCATGTCGGAGATCGAGCCCTGCAGCACCGCGATCCGCTTGCCCTTCACACTGGCGACATCCGAGGTGATCCCGCTCTTCGGGCGGGTCAGCACCCCGAAGTAGCCGGCGAGGTAGCCGTCGGAGAAATCGACCATCTTCTTGCGCGGCGGGGTGATGCCCACGGCTGCCGCCGCGACATCGAACTGCTTGTTGTTGACCGCCGGCAGCAGGCCCGCGAACTCGAGCGACACGAACTGCGGCTTGAGCTTGAGCTTGTGGGCCACCGCCGTGATCAGGTCGACGTCGAACCCCACCAGCTTGCCGTTCTCCTGGTAGGTGTACGGCTTGGTGTTGTTCGACGTGCCGATCTTCAGCGTGCCACTGGTGCCGACTCCGTACGTGTTCGCGGCCGATCCGGCCTGTCCCGTGGACGAACCGGAACCGCAGCCGACCGCGGTGAACGACAGCAGCGCCACGGCCAGCACCACCCCTCTTACCGACCGGAACTTCCCCATTTTTCCTCCATGCGTGCTGGAACGTCGTGCGTGTGCTGGAGCCCGGGCGCGTCTACAAGCTCCGGACGGTGATCAGATGTGACGACATGCTCCACAAGGCCGGACGGCCACGATCGGCGGCCGATGGCAACGGGCACCTGCCGACCCCCGCCGACAGCACGGCCGTGCGGCCGCATGGCTGGCGAAGGCGTCGAATCGCGCCCGGCTCCCCCTTGTGAGAACGTTCTCTCGGAGTGAAGTGAGAGAACGTTCTCACGGGCGTTGGGGAGCGTCAACCCCTTGTTCGTCAGACTTCTGGGAACGCTCTGATCCCCGCCGGGACGGATGAAAGACAGGCTCGACGGGGCGTGTGCGGTGGGTGCTGAGCGCCTCGATGACGCGTCTGGACTGCTCGCCCAGCTCGTCGGGGTCCGGGGGCCGATCGCACACCCGGGGCAGGGTCGCGCGGTCCTCCTCGACCGCCATGAGGCCGTGCGTGACCCACCGCGCCTGCTGGGCACTCTCCCCCGCGCCCCTGAGGGCCGCCTCGATCTGTCCGGCGGGCGCCAGACTCCGGGACACCTGGACGACGCCGGCCATGACGCACGACGCGTCCCCGAGCAACCCGCGATCCACGTACGGCGCCGGGGACACCGACGGCTCATGTCCGGCCACTCACGGTGACCCGCGGTGCCACCGTGGCGCCGGACTCCAACGCGCCGCGTGTTCCACGCGCGCCCTCTTGTTGCCCAGGAGCGCACGCTACCTCGGTTCGTGGCGGTGGCGCGGAAAACGGCTGGGACACTTGTGTCTGTCACCGTTGCCGGATTGCCGAGGCGGCACGGGTTCAGTGCAAGACTGGTGGGAGAGCTGCCTCCAGCTTTCCGCCCCCGAACGACTCTGGAGCGCGAACGAATGGCCGACGAAGCGATGGGGGACGAGGTCTACCAGCCGGACGGGTCGGAGGTGCAGGACGACGTCGGGCTGCTGGACGCGTCGGACACCCTCGACTACCGGGCCGGCGACCAGGCCCTGGACGAGGGCTACTCGCCTCCGGAGAGGCCCTGGGCCGTGGAGCACACCGGTGTCACGGCGGCGGAGCAGCGGCGTGGGGAGAGTCTGGACGAGCGCCTTGCCGAGGAGGTTCCGGACATCGCCGTGCCGGAGGGCGACGGCATCGGGGACACCTGGGACACCGATGGTGAGCCCATCGACGACGAGGTCGGCGACGAGCGCGCCGGACGGCTGATCGGGCCGGACGAGGGCGCCCATGAGAACACCGAGTCCGACCTGGTCGCTTTCGACATCGGCTTGGACGGGGCCGGGGCCTCGGCCGAAGAGGCCGCGATCCATCTGATCCCCGACTCCGAGACCTCCTGACGGGAAGCGGCCTTCCGGCCCTCAGAACGCGTGGAAGTCCTCGAAGGGCGGCTCGAAGGAAGGATCGGGCAGGCGCAGCGCCTTGCAGCGGATCCTTGGTTCGCCCCGAGGGCCGGAGCCCGCCGCCGTCGCGGTTTCGCCGGGAAATGCGCCGGGAATTACCGTCCACCCCAGGTTCTGCTGGTAGTAGCGCACGGCGGTTCGCACGGACGGTGCCCAGTCGTCGTCGACGACGATCAGCCCGCCGCGTCGGACGATCTTTCGCAGGAAATAGAGATCGACGAAGACTTCATGGAACCGGTGACTGCCGTCCACGAATGCCGCGTCGGCGGTGAGACCCTCGCTGAGGAGTTGCGGGAGCGCGATCGACGAAGGACTCGGCATGAGCGAGGCGATCGAATCCAGGCCCGCGGAGCACAGCAGCTCCCAGCCGACGTTGGACCAGGCACTTTCCTGGAGCGGGTCGATGATGATGTGCCGGGGACGGGGCCGGTTGACAGTGATCAGCGCCTCGCCGATGGCGAGGGCGGAACTCGCGTATGCGAGACCGACCTCGACCACCGTCTGCACGCCCTCGGAAATCAGCAGGTCACGCAGCAGATCACAGTCGCGTTCCGGCACGGTGACCGTCTCGAAGTCCGCCTCGCGGTCCCGCGTCCGCGCAGGCCCCTCCTCCACGAGCCGACGGCGTACCTGGCGGATTCGCATGATCGTACTGGTCACCCCTCCACGCTAAGGGAGCCCTTCGTCGGCGCGGAAGGGTGAAAGCGGAAGGGTGAAAGCACCGCTCGCGGCGGCCGCGGCTCACGCCTTCTGCCGTTCCGGGTTCGGGCCGGTCGGGACGGAAGCACGGGGGCTCAGCGCGCGGCGCAGCAGCGGGACGGCGAGCAGCCCCAGGACCGCGACCGCGAGGAGGAACATCAGGTCGGTGAGCGCGCTGCCGGTGGAGTCGACGACCGCCGCGATGCCGAGCGGTCCGAATCCGCCGCCGAGGTTGCCGACCGCGTTGACGGCGGCGATGCCGGCGGCCCGCGCCGGTGAGGAAGCGTGGGATGAGCGCCCAGAAGGCGGGCTGCGCGGCGTAGCCGCCGACGGCGGCCGCGCACAGGCCGAGCATCTGGACGGTGGGCGAGCCGAAGAGCGCCGCGACGGTGAATCCGGCGATGGTCAGGGCCAGCATGGCGGTGATCCAGAGGTACGGGGTGTCGCGGCGGGCCACGAGGCGGGGTACCACGACGAGGCCGACGGCGACGCACACGTACGGGATGGCGGGCACGAAGCCGACCTGGGTGGTGGTCAGGTCGCCGAAGCCGTCGATGATGGTCGGCAGCCAGAACGACAGCCCGTAGATGGAGAGCGGGAAGGGAGCTGGTCATTCCGGCCGCGAGCGTGGCCGTGCTCGGCTACACCCTCTACCGCAACGTCGTGCCCTACCCGACGGGCGCGGCGTTCTGGCTGCCGATCACGGCCGGCGCCTGGATCGCGGTGGCCCTGGCCGCTGTCCTGCTCTCCCCGGCCCTGGTGCGGCGGATCGGGCGGCGACTCACCGAGGAGGAAGGACTCGCCTGACACCGTCCCGCTCCGTAAGAGCCACCGCGCCGCCGACGCCCGTTGTCGGCGGCGCGCGCGAGATAGGATCCGTGCGATTACGACCACGGATGAAAGACGGATCATGACGTCGATGGATGACATCCTGAGGGAAATCGCCGACCTTCGGCAGGTCATGGAGAACCGCTTCAGACAAGTCGAGGCTCTGACGAATCTCTACAGAATTATTCCCGTCAAGCACGCCATGCCACGCCCCACGAAGTGGACGGCCTCGCCCGATTTCCTGCTCTTCCTGGTCTCACACATCCAGGAGCGTCGCCCGCTGTCCGTCCTGGACCTGGGAAGCGGCGCTTCGACGGTCTGGATGGCGAACGCGCTGCGCCACTTCGAGATCCCCGGGAAGATCGTCTCGATCGATCACGACAAGGACTTCGGCAGTGCGACAGCCGCCACCTTGCGGCGGCAAGGGCTGAGCGAGTACGCACAGGTGCGCATCGCCCCCCTGGTCGAGGTGGACATCGAAGGGGAGCGATGGCAGTGGTACGACCCGGCGCGGATGGAAGACGTCGAGAACTGCGACATGGTGGTGGTCGACGGGCCCCCGGGGTTCCTCCAGCCGCTTTCCAGGTACCCGGCACTTCCCCTGCTCGAATCCAAAACGAACAGCGATGCGCGGATATTCATGGACGACGCGAGCCGCCCGGACGAGCGGCGGATAGTCGAGCGCTGGTGCCGCCAGTATCCGGATTGGTCCTCCGAATTCATCGACCACGAAAAGGGGACGGCTGTTCTGACACGGTCCCGCTGACCGCACGGCGACCACCGAGGTCCGGCGGCGCGAGGGCGCGGCTCAGCAGCGGCGGCGCCAGCAGCCCGCACGGCTCGGGCTCGGCGCGGAGTCCGGTCCCGGCGTAGTAGCGGTTGGCGGCCGACGGCGCGACCCGGACGCGGAGTTCGTTCCCCCCGGGCCGCAGGGTGTCGGCGGGGATCGTGACGCGGTACGGCGCCCAGGCCCGCTCCCCCACCCGCACGCCGTTCACGGACACCGCCACGGCTCCGGCGACAGCCGGGAGCACCAGCTCCAGAGGGACCGGCGCGTCGAGCTGGACCTGCCGCACATAGTCGGCGGTGCCCGCGAACGTCGCCAGGCCCTGACGCTCCCAGCCGCACGTCACCGCGATGTCGCGGCGGGTACCCGCCTCCTCGTACGCGTCGTCGGCGATCTCGAGCAGCCAGCCGGACACCAGCTCCTCCGGCGCCGACCATTCCCGTTCCGGCGTGCCGTGACCGGCCGCGGCCCCGGCACCCTCCGTGGCGTCCGCCCGCCCGGAAGCGTGCTCCGCGCCCCTGAACACGCGCAACAGGCGCAACTCGTTCTGCTCCAGCCGCAGCACGACCGGGCCCCCGGCCGCGTCGAGGGCGTGTACGGTGCCGTCGGCGGCCACCCACTCCTCGAGCCGCCAGGGCCCGTCGGGCAGCAGGAGCTCCACCGTCCCCGCGGCCTCGGCGAAGCACGCGAAGCGGAAGCCGTCGGCCGCGTCCGGGCCGCCGCGCCAGCGCACCGCCGAGCCCGCGGGCACGCGCAGCGTCGGCTCGGTCCGCTCCCGCCGCGCGCCGAGCCCGCGCAGGACCGTCTCCGCGGGGACCGCGTCGAACAGCTCCACGGCCGGGGCGAGGGCTGCCCAGTCCGCCGCGGCGGTCTGCGGGCCCTCCTGGTAGACGGCGGGTGTCGCGCCGCCGGCGAGCACCCGGACCCCCGATTCGGCCAGCCGGCGAAGCCGGCGCAGCGACGCGGCCGAGCGCAGCGTCGTCACGGCGGGAAGGACGAGCGCCCGGTACCGGCGGTCCCCCAAGCACACCGCGCCCTCCTCCACGGCGGCGGCCTCGAGATCGCGTTCGTCGACGAGGTGGAAGCCCACCCGGGCCTCGGTGAGCGCGCGCGCCCATGCGCCCAGCACCGACGCCTGCTCGCCGAGCTGACCGGCCGTCCACACCGTACGCAACGGGTACAGGACCGCGACATCGCACTGCGGGGACACCGGGTCGAGGAACTCGCTCAGCCGCGCGCTCTCGAGCGCGAACGGCAGGTGGTGGTCGGCGAACCACGGCTCGAAGTTGATGCCCGGGGGGAAGTCGAAGCGTGGGTTCCGCATCGACTCGTGATCGTCACCGTGACCGTGGGTCTGGTAGAAGCCATGGAAGATCATCTGCCGCATGCCCTGCAGATGGTGGTTGATCGACGTGGTGCGCAGCTCCGCCAGGCTCAGCCCCCAGTGGCCGGACCACGGGGTCCCGCCTTCGGGCGGGGTGAGGAAGTACTGCTCGACCATCGTCCCGCCGCGGCCGTGGTGGCGGGCGACGGAGTCGCCGAACACGGGGCTGAGCTGCACCAGTGCGTCCTGCGCGTCCACCGCGGTGAGGTCGCGGTAACCGTCCACGCCGAAGTGGTCGAGCCCGAAGTTCACGCGCAGGTCCCAGTTCGTGAACGCGGTGTCGAGCGCCCACCCGCCGACGTGCCCGAGGACTTCATGGCCGGTCTGCCGCAGGCCGTGGGCGTGGCTCCAGGCGCGCAGCCTGCCGAGGAACGTCTCCATCGCGTAGCCGCTGAAGTGCTCGTAGAACTGGGCCCGGAGGCTCAGCCGCTCCGGGTCGTCCCCGTCGAGCACGGCGGCGAGCACCTGGGGGGTCCGCTCGTGCCAGCGCTCCCGGATGGAGGCGGCCAGGCTCTCGTGGAACGGCATCGCCGAACGCAGGTCTCCGGTGCGCTCGGCCCAGTCGTAGTACACGGCGTGCGGCTGGTCGAAGAACATGTAGGCGACGGTGGAGCCGAAGAACTCGCCGAGGGCGTCGGCGAAGGGCTGGTAGCCGGCCTCGACGAAGCGGTCGACGGCGAGCGGGTCGACCGGGTTCACGAGCCGGGAGGTCGCGCAGCGGGCGGAGACGAACACGATCGCCTCCGCGCCGTCCGGCACGGGCTCGGCGAGGCGGAGGCGGCATCCGTCGGGCGCGCCGTCCACGCGGTCGACGAGCCCGGGCCGCTCGGCGGCCGTGCCCCGCTCCCCTGCCACGACCAGCGCGTACTCGACCCGCCAGTCGGCCCAGGCGACGACCCCGCCCTCGTAGTGCCAGTCCATCGCGGCGGGGCCGAGGTTCTCCGTCGCCGAGCGGATTCCGCTGAGCGCGCCGTCGCGCGCCCCCGCGGGGATCCGCACCCAGAAGAGGTGGCGTTCACGCAACTCGTCGTGGCCGGTCACGGCGCGGCCCGCGGCGTGACCGGTCTGCCAGTTGTAGTCGTCGTAGATGCCGACGATCATGCCGAGCCCGGCGGCCGTCTCCACGGCGACACGGCAGGCGGCGAGGTAGTCCTCGTCCAGGTAGCCCTCGATCGGGTAGGACAACCGCGCCTGCACCTGGAAGCTCCGGATCCCGGCGTCGTGCATCTGGCGCACCTGGGCGCGGACCGTGTCCTCGTCGGGCAGCCGGTGCCAGAACCAGTAGGCGGCCGGCGCGTGCCACGGGTCCGGGTTCCGGAAGCGCCGCAGCGCGGTCTCCTGTGCGGACAAGGGTGTCAGCTCCTTCCGGCCGCGTCCGGAGTCGGGACCTCACCACGGCCCTCCCGGCGAGCGGCGTCTCCCGCGGTCACCAGCGAGTAGTCGGGCTTGGGGTCCAGCCGGAGTCCGAACGTGAGGACCGCGTAGAGCGCGGCGCCGAGCACCATGGCGATGACGATGCCGAGCCCGCTCGACGCGAACACTCCGGTGCGGCCTTCCTCGGTCAGGAGGAATCCCGTGATCTTCCGGAAGTTCGGGTCGGAACTCGTCACCAGGCCGATGCCGACGACCGTTCCGATGATCAGGCTGAGAATCGCCGTCCAGCGCCCGTCGCGGCCGCCGTGGCCACGCGGGTTCGCCATGTCGGTGTTCCAGCCCATACGGCGCTGGCGGATGAAGTCGACGAGCTGGACACCGCCCATGGTGCCCATCATCACGGCGATGAGCGACAGGAACGACTGGAACGTCGCGAGGAAGGAGGTGGAGATGAACAGCAGGTAGAAGGCGCCCGCCGCGATGATGACCGCGTTGATCCCGGTCGTCACGGAGCGGCGCAGCGGCACGCCGACCGCCATGAGCGCGAGGCCGGAGCTGTACATGCCGGTGATGGCGGCCGAGACGAGCGAGACGACGATCACGATGGAGAACGGCACGAAGAACCACATCGGCAGGAGCGCGGTGAGGGCGCCGATGGGGTCGGACGCCGTGGCGGCGCCGAGCTTGGGATCCCCGCCGACGAGAAGCGCGCCGATGGCGAGGAGGATGACGACCGGCAGGCTGAGTCCGGCGACCGTCCAGCCGATCACGCCGCGCGCCGGGGTGTGGCGCGGGAGGTAGCGGGCGAAGTCGCCGCCGTAGTTGAGGAAGCCGAGGCCGACGAGGGTCATCGCCATGATGATGCCGCCGATGAACACGAGCGGTCCGCCCGCGGGGGTGTCACCGAGGTGCGACCACTGGATCTCGGGCAGCATGAATCCGAGGAACGCGACCGTCATGATGCCGGTCACCCACGAGATCCAGACCTCGACCTTCATGATGAGCTCATGGCCGAGGACGGAGACCGTCATCGTCACGGCGAGCACGAGCACGAACCACAGGACGATCGTGAAGGTGGCACTCGACCCGTCCGCGGTGGCGAACACCGACGGCCACAGCTTCGCGAACAAGTTCGCACCGGTGGTCGAGGCAAGAGTGATGATGGTCACCTTCCAGCCCATATTGGACAGGTAGGCGAAGAACGCGGGGATCCTGTTGCCCTTCATCCCGAACGCGAAGCGCGTCTGGGCGAGGGTCGGCAGGCCGGTGCGGGGCCCGCCGACCGCGAGGATGCCGACGAGGGCGGACGAGGCGAGGTAGCCGACGGTCCCGGCGACGATGGTCTGCCAGACGTTCAGGCCCAGTCCGAAGACGAAGATGCCATAGCTGATGCCGAGGATCGAGATGTTCCAGGCGAACCACACGGCGAACAGGCCGCGCGGCTTTCCGCGCCGTTCGGCATCGGGAACGGGGTTGACGCCGTTCGATTCGACGGCCGTGGCTCTCCGGCCTTGCTGAGCCTCATTGCTCATGGAAGGGCGCCTTTCGATGGGCCGCCGTCGCCGCCGCGGCCTGACCGGGTCCTACTGCGGGCGGCCACACGTTGTTGTCATGGCTGGGAAAAGCATTTCCGAACCTAAGCACGCGGTCTCCGTCGCGTCAACCGTTCGCTGGGAACGCCCCTGGTAGCATCGCGGAGCGGCGGGGACCAGAGGGGATGCAGATGGGCGCACGCGTCGGCTTGAAGGACGTTGCGTTGCGCGCGGGGGTGTCGGTGCCGACGGCGAGCCGTGTGCTCTCCGGTGTTCAGCGCAATGTCGATCCCGAGCTGGCGCTGCGGGTGCGGAACGCCTGCGAGGAACTGGGCTACAAGGTGAACGCGGCGGCGCGGGCGCTGCGGCTTCAGTCAACGGATTCTCTGGCGCTCGTCGTCCCGGCGATCGCCAACGCCTACTTCGCGGAGCTGGTCTCGGCGTACTCGCGTCGCCTGGATCTCCAGGGCAAGCGGCTGGTGACCATTGACACGGACGAGAGTCCGGAGATCGAGCGGCGTCAGCTCGGCGCCATGGACCGCGCGCTGGTGGACGCGGTGCTCGTCGTGCCCGCGGCGTTCGAGCGGAGCGGCGCGGCGATCACGGAACTCGCGCGGTCCAACCGGGTCGTACAGGTGGACCGGCGCGCGCGGGGGGTCGAGGCCCCGTCGGTGCGGCTCGACAACGCGGCGGGGGTGCGCCTCCTCGTGGATCATCTGCGGGCGCGGGGCCGCCGCAGCATCCTGATGGTCGACGCCCAGGAGGACTCGTCGTCGAGCATCGAGCGCACAGCGGCGTTCCGCGCGCTCGCCGGGCCGGGCGACCGGGTTCTGGAGATGCCGAGCTTCACGGTGGCCAGCGGCATCGACGCGGCGAAGCTCCTGCTCGCGGACCCCGGCGACACGGACGCGATCATCTGCACCGCCGACACCGTGGCGCTCGGATTGCTGACGGCGCTCCAGCACATGGGGAAGCGCGTGCCCGACGACTACGCGATCGCGAGCTTCGACGGTACGTACATCTCCGACACGGCCGCGCCGGGGCTCACCACCCTGGGCTCGACCGCCGGGCGTATGGTCGAGGCCTCCCTCGCGCTCCTCGAGGACGGCAGCGGTGACGTGGTGCTGAAACCCGATCTTGTGGTGCGCGGTTCGAGCGGCTGAGCGCGGACGCGGCCGGGGCGGAGGGGTGTTCAGCGGTTTCCCCGCACCGTCCGCAGATAGGCGCCGAGCCGGGCGATCGCCGACGGGTTACGGGGACTTTCGACCAGGTCGGCGTAGTCCAGGGCGAGGATCCGCCGGTGCTTGACGGCGGAGACGCCCCGCAGGGGGGCGTAGGAGAGCAGGAACTTCTTCTTCTGCTCGACGCTCACGTCTCCGTAGTCACAGATGACGATGACGTCCGGGTCCCGCTCCACGACGCTCTCCCAGCCGACCGCGGTCCAGGAGTCCGCCACGTCGTGCATGACGTTGACCCCGCCGGCCTCGCTGATGATCTGCTCCGGGGCGGCGTAGCGGCCAGCGGTGAAGGGCTGGCCCTGGCCGCTGTCGTAGAGGAAGACCGAAGGACGGTCGGCGCCCTGGGGGGCCTTGGTCCGCACGGCCGCGATCTGCTTCCGGAAGCCGTCGATCAGCGCCGCGGCCCGCTTCTCGACGCCGAACAGCCTGCCGAGGTTGGTGAGGTCGGTGTACAGGGCGTCCAGTGGCGGCATGACGCCGCGCGAGGACTTGCCGCGGCCGTTGCGGCAGGACTCGGTGAGGATGTACGAGGGGATGCCGAGCTTCTTCAGGGCGTCGGGGGTGAAGCCGGTGTCCTCACTGAACCCGTAGTTCCAGCCGGCGAAGACCAGGTCCGCGCGGGCGGCGAGGACGTTCTCCTTGGTGAGCCGGTCCTTGGACAGCCACTTCACCTTGTCGTAGCCGTCCTTCCACGGCACGTCACCCAGGTCTTTCTTGTCGTCGGGCATGGCGAAGCCGGCCATGCGGTCCTCCAGGCCGAGGGCGAACATCAGCTCGGTGATGCCGATGTCGTTGGTGACGACGCGCTCGGGGACCTTGTCGTACGTCACCTTCCGGCCGCAGTTGGTGAGGGTGACCGCCGAGGACTTCGCGTCCCCGGACGGCTCGACGGTGGCGCCGCAGCCCGTGGCGCTCGCGGCGAGACAGAGGGCGGCGGCGAGCAGTTTACGCATGGGGGTCCTTATGTGGTGGGCGGCAGCAGGTCGAACAGGAGCTGGAGGGCGCCGGTTTCGGGGTGTGTTACGGGGTGCGCCCGAACGCCGAACACCTCCGCGAGCAGCGGGGGGCGGAGCACCTCGCGCGGTGGCCCGGAGGCGACGATCCGGCCGCCGGCGATGACGTACAGGACATCGCAGTGGGCGGCGGCGAGGTTGAGGTCGTGCAGGGCGGCGAGCACGGTCGGCCCGCCGGCGCGGACCAGGGAGAGGACGTCCAGCTGGTGGGCGATGTCCAGGTGGTTGGTGGGCTCGTCGAGGACCAGCACCCGGGGTTGCTGGGCGAGCGCGCGGGCGATGAGGACCCGCTGCTTCTCACCGCCGGACAGGCCGAGGAACCCGCGGTGGGCGAGGTGGGCCACGCCCGTACGGGTCATCGCCCGGGCGCAGATCTCCCGGTCGGAGGCGGCCGTCCGGTCCCGGTGCGGCAGCCGGCCCATGGCGACCACCTCGGCCACCGTGAAGTCGAACTCGGCCGGCGACTCCTGCGGCAGCGCGGCCAGGACGCGGGCGGCGGCCCGTGCGTCCATGGCGTGCAGGTCCTCGCCGTCCAGCCGTACCACCCCGCCGGTCGGTCGCAGTGCCCGGTACACGCTGCGCAGCAAGGTCGACTTGCCGCTGCCGTTGGGGCCGACGAGTCCGACGAACGTCCCGCTGCCCGCGGAGAGCCGGATGCCGTCGACCAGTCGGGCTCCGGCGGCCTCGATCGTCACCTCGTCGATGTCGAGTCGCACGCTCAGCGACCTCCGAACGCGTAACCGCCCCGCCGCATCAGCAGCAGGAACGCGGGAACTCCGACCACCGCGGTGATCACTCCGACCGGCAGTTCAGCGGGCGCGAGCAGCAGCCGCGACAGCAGGTCGGCCCATACCAGCAGCACCGCTCCCGCGAGCGGCGCCACGGCCAGCACCCGCCGGTGGTCGGCGCCGACCAGCATCCGTACGACGTGCGGCACCATGAGCCCGACGAATCCGATGGCCCCGCTGACCGCGACGACACTCCCGGTGGCTGCCGCCGTGACCAGGAACAACTCCCGGCGCAGCCGGGACGGCTGGACACCGAGGGCGGCCGAGGTCTCGTCCCCCATGGCGAGGGCGTTGAGCGCCTCGGCGCGCCACCACAGCCACGCCCAGGCGCTCACCACGGTCGCCGCGGCGAGCGGCACCTGCTCCCAGGTCGCGCCGCCCAGGCTGCCCAGCAGCCACATCATCGCCGACCGGGCGGCCTCGCCCCGGGCCGCGCCGAACACCATGACCGTGGTGACGGCCTCGAAGCCGTACGCCAGCGCCGTCCCCGCCAGGATCAGCCGCAGCGGTGTCAGCCCGTGCGCCGACCGGGCCACGGCGTACACCAGCGCCATGGCCGCGAGCGCCGAGACGAACGCGGACGCCGACAGCGCCCACACTCCCAGCCCCGCGAACGCGCCCAGCAGGATGACGGCGTTGGCGCCCACCGCCGCGCCCGAGGAGATGCCCAGGACGAAGGGGTCGGCCAGCGCGTTACGGACCATGGCCTGCACGGCCACGCCGACGGCCGCGAGCCCCGCCCCGACGACGGCGGCGAGCAGGACACGCGGCAGCCGGATCTCCCAGACGATGGTGTACGCCGCCGCGTCACGCGCGTGCACGGTGCCTCCGGTGAGCCCGGCCCACAGGAAGCGGAGCACTTCGGTCCGGCCGACCCCGGCGGCACCGAGCCCGACCCCGCACCACAGCGACAGCAGGAGCGACAGCCCCAGCCCGAGGCCGAGCGGCAGCACGGGTATCCGGCGGGGGGCTGTACTTCCGCGCACGGTGGGGCCGTCCTTCACACGGGCCGCCTGCTGGACGTCGAGCACGAGACAGCCCGCACGGCCGGGCCGGCCGCGCTGTCCCCTCTCGCAGTCCACGGCGAGCAGTCAACGGGTCACAGGCCCCCCACAGGCGATCGGGCTCGCACGACGGACCACAGGACCGCCGCGCACACCGTTGCGGGTCAGCGCCGGACTCTCACCGGACTTCCCCCACGGGAGGCGAGGGGAGCCTAACAAACGTCCCCGGTGCCCCTGTCAGTGGACCCTGGCCCCATCCGGCGACCGGCGGGGCGCTCGGTGCGCTGACGGGCACCAACGCGTGCGCTCCCGGGCAACGCGTCGCGTGGTTCGGCCCCTAGCGTCGGAGGCGTTTCCACCGCACAGCATCGCAGGAGGCCCTTCATGTCCCCCGCCGACAAGCCCACCAGCAGCCAACCGTGGCTTCATCAGAAGAGCCCGGTGGTCCAGGAGTTCGGAACGGTCAAGCAATTCCCCATCGCGCTGTCCTATGAGGCGCGCATGTATTCCTGCCAGCGCCTGAACAAGGTGCTGGCGGACACCCAGATCCTCTATGGCCTCTACAAGAAGCACCACTGGAGCATGCGGGGCGCGACCTTTTACCAGCTGCACCTGCTGCTGGACAAGCACGCGGGCGAGCAGCTGGAACTCGTCGACACCATCGCCGAGCGCGTCCAGACCCTGGGCGGCGTGGCGGTGGGCGATCCCCGGCATGTCGCCGAGATCACGTCGATTCCGCGCCCGCCGGACGGCGTGGAGGAGGTCCCGGCCATGCTCTCGCGGCTGCTGGAGGCCCACGAGACCATCCTCGCGGCCGCCCATGACGCGGCCGCCCGCACCGCCGAGCTGGGCGACGACGGCACCAATGACCTGCTGGTCTCCCAGGTGATCCGCACCGGCGAACTGCAGGCCTGGTTCCTGGCCGAGCACCTGGTCGACACCCCGCTGGTCCGCGTCTGAGCGGGCGCCGACACCCGTGACGCCGAGCACGACCGCGAGGTGCGCTCGGCGTCGGGGTGGCCGTACGGGGTCAGCGGTAGGTCCCCGTCGAGGCCCGGAGGGCGTCGACGGTCGTGGCGGCGAGGTCGCGGCCGCGGGTCTCGGGGCCGAGGCCCACCGCGAGGCCGCCGACGACGCAGGAGGCGATGACGAACAGCGCGACGCCCCAGGAGCGGCCTCCCGTCGCGGCGACGAGGGCGACCGCGATGAGCGGGGTCAGTCCGCCGGTGACGGCGCCGGCGACCTCCCGGTACAGGGCCAGGCCGGTGAAGCG
This sequence comes from Streptomyces sparsogenes, assembly GCF_001704635.1. GTDB lineage: Bacteria > Actinomycetota > Actinomycetes > Streptomycetales > Streptomycetaceae > Streptomyces > Streptomyces sparsogenes. The sequence goes on from NZ_MAXF01000195.1 coordinate 39,807, forward strand.
GGACCGCGCGGTGAACAGCTCGCTGAAGTAGGCGGCTTGCGGGGCGAACATGCAGCCCACGCCGATGCCCATGCTCACCACGACGGCCAGGGTGACGGTGAGCGAGGTGTGCGCGTGGTCGATGACCCAGAAGTACGGGAAGACGAAGGCGGCGGAGAAGAGGATGCCGGCCAGGGCCACCGGTTTGCGGCCGACGCGGTCGGTGAGATGGGCGAACACGGGCAGGGCGACGGCCGTCACGGCGGTGCCGACGGTGACGGCGACGGGGCCCGTCGAGCTGGAGAGTTCCAGGGTGTCGGTGAGGTAGGCGGCCAGGAACGTCAGGTTCAGGTAGGCGACGACGTTCTGCGCGGTCTGCAGGCCGAAGACGACCAGGCCGGCCCTCCACTCGGTGCGCACGACCTGGCGTACGGGGGAGACCTCGGCGGCCCTCGAGCGTTCCTGGGCGGCTTCGAACGCCGGGCTCTCGGTCAGCCGCAGGCGGATGACCAGGGCCACCGCGATGACCAGCACGCTGGCCGCGAACGGGATGCGCCAGCCCCAGGCCAGGAACTGGTCTTCCGGTAGCCGGGTCACCAGCGCGAAGGCGCCGGAGGCGAGGAGGATGCCGAGGTAGACGCCGACGCTGGGGGCCGCGCCGAACAGCCCGCGCCGTCGCGGCTGGGAGAACTCGGCCGCCAGGATGGCCGCCCCGCCGTATTCGGCACCGGCCCCGAGCCCCTGGACGGCCCGCAGGACGACCAGCAGGACGGGGGCGAGGACGCCCACCTGCTCGTACGTCGGGACGAGCGCCATGCCGACGGTGGAGGCGCCCATCACCAGCAGGGTGATGATCAGGACCCGTTTGCGGCCGATCAGATCGCCCAGGCGGCCGAACAGGAGACCGCCGAGCGGCCGGACGAAGTAGCCGATGGCGAGGGTGCCGAAGGAGGCGAGGAGTGAGGCCGTGGGGTCGGACGACGGGAAAATGATCTTGTTGAAGACGAGGGCCGCGGCCGTGCCGTAGAGGTAGAAGTCGTACCACTCGAGGGCGGAGCCGACGAGGGAGGCCAGCAGGACCCGGCGGCGGTGAGCGGCGGCGGCTGTGGGGGTGAGCTTCGCCGTGGTGAGGGTGGACATCGTCGTCCTCCTGTCCCGGGAGGGGCACCCGGAGCCAGTTTCCTATAGATAATGATGGCGGGAGCCAGGATGCTATAGGAAAACAGGGCATGGCAATGCTCGCGCACCGAACAGTTCTCACGGACCCCGCATGAGCAGGGATTCTCTATGATTCATGCCATGGCTGACGGGACTCGACAGGATGCACTGACCGATCGCGTGTACGAAGGCGTCAAGGCGATGATCATGGACCACGAGATCGCACCCGGCGCCCGTGTGAGCATCGAGGGACTGGCCCGACAGCTCGACGTGTCGGCGACCCCCGTACGAGAGGCGCTCGCCCGGCTCGAGTCGGAGCGGCTCGTGGTCAAGCGGCCCAACGCCGGCTATCGCGCCACCGACCTGCTCGACCCCGACGCCCTGCTCGACCTGTTCGAGATGCGGCTGCTGCTCGAACCCCGGGCCGCCTCACTGGCCGCGGAGAACGCGAGCGACGACGAGCTGGGCCGGCTGCGGGCCATCGTCGAGGAGATGCGCCGCCAGCCCGACCTGGGCGAGAAGTACTCGGACTACCGCCGATTCGCCGCGCTCGACCAGGAGTTCCACGATGTGCTGGCCCAGGCCGCGGGGCGGCCGCTGCTCGCCGACGCGGTGAACCGCCTCCACGCCCATCTGCACATGCTGCGGCTGAACAGCGCGCCCGGGTCCGTCGAGGCCACCGTCGCCGAGCACGAGCACGTCCTGGACGCTCTCGTGCAGCGCAACCCGGAGAAGGCAGCCGAGGCGATGGCCACCCATCTGCGCTCCAGCCGGGTGCGCCACCGCCCGCAGCCCCCGACACCCCGCCCGGCGCGCGGCAGGACCGCGCCCCGCTGAGCGCCGGCGGGGCGAACGGTCAGCGGGGCGAACGGTCAGCGGGGTGGAGGGTCAGCGGGGTGGAGGGTCAGCGGGTGGCGAGGAGTTCCAGCGTGTCGATCACGCGGTTGGAGAAGCCCCACTCGTTGTCGTACCAGGCGACCACCTTCACATGGCGGCCGTCGACCCGGGTGAGGGCCGCGTCGAAGATCGACGAGGCGGGGTTGCCGACGATGTCGGCCGAGACCAGCGGGTCCTCGGAGTACTCCAGGATGCCGACGAGCGGCCCCTCCGCCGCGGCGGCGCGGTAGGCGGCCAGCACCTCGTCGCGGGTCACGTCGCGGGCGACGGTGGTGTTGAGTTCGACGATCGAGCCGACCGGCACCGGTACGCGGATCGAGTCGCCCGACAGCTTGCCGTCGAGGTTGGGCAGAACGAGCCCGATGGCCTTGGCGGCGCCCGTCGTGGTCGGCACGATGTTGACCGCGGCGGCACGGGCGCGGCGGGCGTCGCGGTGCGGGCCGTCCTGCAGGTTCTGCTCCTGCGTGTAGGCGTGCACGGTGGTCATGAAGCCGTGCTCGATGTGGGCGAGGTCGTCGAGGACCGCGGCCAGCGGTGCGAGCGCGTTGGTCGTGCACGAGGCGTTCGAGACGATCGTGTGCAGCGCCGGGTCGTAGGCGTCGGTGTTGACCCCGTAGGCGAGCGTGACGTCGGCGCCGTCCGAGGGCGCGCTGACGAGCACCTTCTTCGCGCCCGCGTCGAGGTGGACCCGCGCGGCCTTGGCGGCCGTGAAGCGGCCGGTCGCCTCCAGCACGATGTCGACACCGAGCTCGGCCCACGGCAGCCGCGCCGGCTCCCGCTCGGCGAGCACCCGGATGCGGCGGCCGTCGACCACGAGGGCGTCGCCGTCGACGGTCACCGGGCGGCCGAGCCGTCCGGCCGTGGTGTCGTAGGCGAGGAGCCGGGCGAGCGTGGCCGGCTCGGTGAGGTCGTTGACGGCCACGATCTCGAGGTCGCTGTCGCGTTCGAGCAGGGCGCGCAGCACGTTGCGTCCGATGCGGCCGAAACCGTTGATGGCGATGCGAGTCATGAATGGTGTCCCTTCCGTTCGTCATCAGCCTCGCGTGCAAGATCCGCCGATGGCCGTGGCGGGAGCGCCATGGTTCAAAAGGATCGCGCCAGATCGTGCGGTCGGCTACTCCCCCCGGGTGAAGGTCCGCCGGTACTCGCTCGGTGTGGTCCCCAGGATCCGCTGGAAGTGCATCCGCAGATTCGTGCCGGTGCCGAGGCCGACGTCGTTCGCGATCTGCTCGACACTGCGCTCCGAGCGTTCGAGCAGCTCACGGGCCAGGTCGATGCGGGCGCGCATGACCCACTGCATGGGCGTGTACCCGGTGTCCTCGACGAAGCGCCGCGAGAACGTGCGCGGCGAGACCGCCGCGTGGCGGGCGAGGGCTTCGAGGCTGAGGGGCTCGTCGAGCCGGTGCAGCGCCCATTCGCGGGTGGCGGCGAACCGTTCGCCGAGCGGCTCGGGCACGCTGCGCGGCACGTACTGCGCCTGGCCACCGCTGCGGTAGGGGGCCGCGACCAGGCGCCGGGCGGCGTGGTTCGACGCGGCCACCCCGAGGTCACCGCGCAGGATGTGCAGGCACAGGTCGATGCCCGAGGCGGCGCCGGCCGAGGTCAGGACGCTGCCCTCGTCGACGAACAGAACGTTTTCGTCGACCCGGACGAGCGGATGCCTGGCCGTGAGCGCCCGCGTGTAGTGCCAGTGCGTGGTGGCGCGTCTGCCGTCGAGCAGCCCCGTGGCGGCGAGCGCGAAGGCGCCCGTCGAGATGGCGGCGAGCCGTGCGCCCCGGTCGTGTGCGGCGACCAGCGCGTCGACGACGGCCTGTGGCGGGTCGTCGCGGTCCGGGAAGCGGTAGCCGGGGACGAAGACGAGGTCGGCCCACGCGAGCGCGTCGAGGCCGTGGGCGACGTGGTACGCCAGGCCGTCGCCACCGGTCACGAGGCCGGGCGCCGCGCCGCACACCCGCACCTCGTACGGCATGCTGGCGCGGGTCGCGAACACCTGTGCGGGAATGCCGACATCGAGGGGCTTCGCGCCCTCGAGCACAAGGACGGCGACTCGACGCAGGCGGGAAGGCGACACGGGAATCAGGGTACGAGGTCTTCACCTCGCCGCCGTCCTCGTCCGGGCCCGCGGGCCTCGATAGTCTGCACGACATGATCAAGTCATCCGCGGGCTCCGACGACGCCGCGGTCGCGACAGCCGGGGCGCGGGCCGGCGCGGACGTGGTCCGCGCCATGTACGGCCGGCGGCCCCCACGCCCGCCACTGGCCTGGTGGACGTCAACCTGGACCCCCCGTTCCCGAGCGCGCCCGGATTCCGGGCCGTGGATCTGCTGGCCCGCCCTGAGTTCGTCGGGCGTTTCCGGCCGCGCGTCGTGTCGACGACACTGGCGCTGGCGTGGGTCGCCGCCGGCAAGCGCGCCGCGTATGTCACCGATGGCGGCGACTTGTCGGGGAGCGTGCATTTCGCGGCCGGCATCGCCGTGTGCCGCGCTGCCGGCTGCGTGGTCACCGGGATCGACGGTGCCCCGCTCGGTGAGGCAGGTCGTGGGCTCGTGGTCGCCGCCGACGACGAGACCCACGGGCTGCTGATGTCAATGATCAAGCGGTAAGCGGCGGCGGGCGGCTCAGAACTCGGGGAGGGATGGATCGGGTGTCCAGGGGGCCGGTGCGGTGATGGCCCAGCGTTCGTGGTCCCGCCAGGCCCCGGCGATGTAGAGGTAGTCGGGCGAGACCCCTTCGTAGCGGAAGCCCAGCCGCCGGACCAGGGCCAGGGATGCCTTGTTCGCCGGCTGGATGCTGGCCTCCAGCCGGTGGAGCCGCAGGTCGGTGAAGCCGTGCCGCAGAACGAGGGCGAGTCCTTCGGTCATGTACCCGTGCCCCGCGGACGGGGCGAAGGCCGCATAGCCGAGGGACGCGCCCTGGTAGCGACCCCGGATGATCGAGTTGATGTTGATCGTGCCGGCTGTGGCGCCGGTCTCCCGGACGCGGACCAAATAGCCCCGGTTGGTGCCGTCGTCGAAGCGGCGCATCCAGGCCTGAAACGCCTCCGGGGTCGCGGGGAGTTGCATCCAAGGCCGGTGCAGCTCGGCGCTGGCCCGCACGAGCGCGCAGAACTCGTCCTGGTCGGAGAGGGTGAGCGGGCACAGTTCGACCCGCGACGGCGTCTTGAGCATGGACTTACGGTAAGGCCTGTGAGCGGTGGGCCACCCGCCTGATCCACTACCGGGGCGATCTCGGCGTGGCTTGTGTCGATTTACGTGCGTGGGCCTCGGCGAGGAGCAGATAGCCGCTGGCGGTCCAGGTGTAGGCGCGGTCGCGCAGGCCGGTTCCGGTGAGGGCGTCGAAGTTCTCCGCGAAGCCATGGGTCTCGCACAGGGTCCGGAAGCGGGCGCTGATCTCGTCCGCGAGGTTCCGGTGGCCGCTGCGGCGCAGGCCGTCCTCGATGAGGACGACGGCGGGGGCCCAGACGGGGCCGCGCCAGTAGCCGTCGGCGAGGTAGTGCGGTGAGCCGGGCAGTTCGGTGGCGAGTCCGTACGGCGTCAGGTGTCTCCGGATGCGGTCGGCCAGCGCGGCCGCGACCTGCCGCGGCAGGTGCTCGCCGAGCGCGATGGGCATCAGATCCAGCAGGCTGGAGCTGCTCCAGGTGTTCCCGCTGTGCGCTCCGCGGGCGACGAAGTGGTCGCCCTTCCAGAGGTGGTCGAGCAGCTCGGCCTGGGTCGCGTCCGCGGTCCGGCTCCACCGGCGGGCGTCGTCCGGCCGCCCCAGCTCTTCAGCCAGGCCGGCGAGTTCGCGCAGTTGGAGGACCAGGAACCCGGCGAGGTCGGCGGTGGCGACCACCCGTTCCGGGTCGAAGGTGGTGGCGTTGTCCCAGCCGCTGTCATTGCCGTGCTGGTAGTGGGGAAGGGCGCTGCCGGGCGCTCTGCGCACGGTGAGCCAGAACTCCGTCCAGCGTGCCAGCCGGTCGTACGCGCGGGCCAGCTCCGCCGGGTCGAGCGGTTCGGGCAGGCGTCGGCGCAGGTGGCCCAGGGCCCAGCCGTGGATGGGGGGTTTGACGTAGTTGTAGAGGATCTCGGAGTGGGTGACGGAGTCGGGCAGGGCTCCGCTCTCGTCCTGGTGGTCGAAGGGAAGGGAGAACTGGTCCCAGGCGGACGCGGGCAGGCCGGGGGCCAGCGCCAGGGCGTTGAAGCAGTGGTCCCAGCTCCAGACCTTGTCCATCCAGTGCTTGGACATCAGCACGGCCGGCCGGGTGACGAAGCCCGCCGGGTTCACCGTCGCGGACCACAGGACGTAGGCGGCCAGTTCGGCGGCCGGGGTGCCGGCCGAGCGCCACGGGGCGACGGTGTCGGCGAAGGCCGCGAAGGCGTTCCGCGCGCCGGCCACGACCTGGTCGAAGGACGTCCGCGCGGCGTAGGGGCGGCGTGCGCTGTCCAGTTCCTCGACAGCGGCCTCCCAGACCCCGCCGTTCTCCGCCGCGAGGTCCAGACCGCGCTCGGCGCTGCCCAGGCCCTGGGCGCCGGACACCTCGACCGCGCCGGCGGACAGCGCGGTGATCCGGTAGCGGCGGCCGGTCTCGTACGAGGTGAAGACGTAGGCCCCGTCCACCGGGTCACGGAAGAAGTAGGAGCCCGTGAAGGGGGTCAGCGTCTGCTCGGCGGCACGGACCCGCAGGCCGAGCCCCTCGCCACGCAGCCGTATGGTGTCCGGTGACTCGTAGGCGAGGTCGATACGCCCGCCGTCGCCGATCCAGCTGAGCAGGCCCGGTGTCGCCTCGACACGGGTCGCGGCCCGGGCGTCCGTCCCGGCGTCGAAAGGGACGAACCGCAGGACGGCGTGCAGACCGTTCTGGTGCGACACCAGGTGGAGGTCGTCGGCATAGGTCTTCTGCGCCACCACGGGCGAGATGCCGAACCAGGCTCCTTGCGTACTGAACGGAATATCGTGGACCGAGAAGGCCGGGCCGGACGGGGCGGCGGTCATGGGCGTCACTCGTTTCTTCAGCGGTGGCGGGCCGGCGGCGTGCCGGCCGGGTGCGGCGGCGTACCGGGAGGTCAGTCCTTCACGGCGCCCGCGGTCACGCCGGCGGCGACGTACCGCTGGGCGAGCACGAGGATGACCGCGGCGGGCAGCGAGGCCACGACGGCGGTGGCCATGATGGCGTTCCACTCCTGGTTGTTGTTGCCGATGTAGTGGTAGATGCCGAGGGTGATCGGCTTGTGCGCGCCGCCGCCCGCGAGGGTGCTGGCGAAGACGAAGTCGGACCAGGACCACAGGAAGGCGAACAGGGACACCGTGACGACCGCGTTGCGGCTCATCGGCAGGACGACCGACCAGAAGGTGCGCAGGGGTCCGGCGCCGTCGGTCTTCGCGGCCTGGAGCAGTTCGCCGGGGATGCCGGACATGAAGGCGGTGAAGATGAGCACCGCGAAGGGGACGGCCAGGGTGGAGTCGGCGACGACCAGGCCGGGCACGGACTGGAGCAGGCCGAGCTGGAGGTAGATGGCGTAGAAGCCCATCGCCATGATGATGCCGGGGATCATCTGGGCGGCCAGGAGCAGGAAGCTGAGCACCCCGCCGCCGCGCGGGCGCAGCTTGGCCAGCGCGTAACCGGCGGGCGCGGACAGGGCCACGGTCAGCACGACGGTGCCCAGACCGATGACGAGGCTGGTGCCGAGGTAGGGCAGTTGCTCGTCGAGGACCGTGCGGTAGCCGGTCAGTGTGCCGTGGAAGGGGAACAGGTCCGGTGGGCTCTTGCGCATGTCCTGGTCGCGGGTGAAGGACACGTTCACCATCCAGTAGACCGGGAAGAGCATGATCGCGGTCAGCAGGAGGCCGATCGTCGTCTTTCCCCAGGTGCGCTCGCGGCTTCGCATCATGTCAACGCCTGCTTTCTCTGCGCCCGGACATAGACCAGGCCGAAGACCAGGGCGGCCACCACGAGCAGGTTGCCGACGGCCGCCCCCGGGCCGAAGGCGGGCAGCAGGTTGCCGAAGCCGAGCTGGTAGGACCAGGTGGCGAAGGTGGTGGACGAGTCGGCGGGGCCTCCCCTGGTCATGATCCAGATGATGTCGAACACCTTGAGCGTGTAGACCAGGCCCAGCAGCAGGGTGATGGCGGACACCGGGCGCAGCAGCGGGAAGGTGATGCTCCAGAACCGGCGCCAGGCGCCCGCCCCGTCGAGGGCGGCGGCCTCGTACAGGCCGGCGGGGATGGACTGCAGCCCGCTGTAGAGCACGACCAGGTTGAACGGGACGCCGATCCAGATGTTCGCGATGATCACCGAGGTCAGCGACCAGGACGGTGAGGTCAGCCAGTTCACCGGGTCGATGCCGACGGCGTGCAGGGCGGAGTTCACGACACCGGAGTCGCTGTTGAGCATCCATGACCAGGTGGAGGCCGACACGATCAGCGGCAGCAGCCAGGGCACCAGGAACAGGGCGCGCAGGGTGGCGGAGAGCCGGAAGTGCTGGTTGAAGAAGACCGCGAGGGCCAGGCCGATGGCGTACTGGAAGAACAGGCACACGGCGGTGAACACCACGGTGTGGACCAGGGCGGGGGCGAAGGTCGGGTCGTCGAGGACGGTGCGGTAGTTGGCCAGGCCGGTGAAGGGCGCGTCGCCCCGGACAAAGGAGCGGACGGTGTAGTTCCGCAGGCTCAGATCGAGGTTGCGGTACAGCGGATAGGCGTAGAAGAGGGCGAGATAGAGGGTGACGGGGGTGAGGAAGGCCCAGGCGGCCCACTGCTGGGAGCCGGGGCGGCGCCGTGCCCGGGGCGGTGCGGCGGGGGCCGCCCGGGGGTCGGAGACGGTCCGGCGATGCGGCACGTGTGTCGCGTGACTCATCAAAAGGCCCTGGTGTGCGTCACTTGACGGCGGACTGGGCGGCGCTCAGCGCGTCCTTCGGGGACTTCGAGCCGCTCAGGGCGGACTGCACGGCCTTCCATAGCTGCTCCGAGATCTTCGGGTATTTGGTGCCCAGGTCGTCGCTGGTGCGGCCCCGGGCGGCCTTGACGGCGTCCACCCACGGCCCCAGCTCGGGGTTGTCCGCCACCTGCTTGTCCTGGACCTCGGAGGTGGGGGCGACGTACGAGAGGGTGGTGTCCGTGTCGTACAGGTTCCGGGTGCTGGTCAGGCAGGTCACGAGCTTCCGGGTGGTGGCGTAGCGGTCGGTCGGGTCCTGGACCGGGACGGTGACGAACTCGCCGCCCGTCGGGGCCGACGCCTTGCCTCCCCCGGCGCCGGGGATGGGCAGCACGCCGTAGTCGAACCCCGCCTCCTTGGCCTTGGCGAGCTGCCAGGTGCCGTTCTCGCCGAACGCGTAGTCGCCGGTGGCGAACTCCTGCCAGCTGGTGGTCTGGGTGTTGTTGAGCACCGAGTTCGGGGCCTAGCCCTTGGCCAGCCAGTCCTTCCACAGGGACAGCGCGGAAGCGGCCCGGTCGGAGTCGAGCTCGGTCAGCTTCGCGCCCGAGCCCCAGAGCCAGGGCAGGAACTGGAAGCTGCCTTCCTCGGTGCCGATCGCCGAGAAGGTGATGCCCTTCTTGCCCGCCTTCTTGACCTTCTCCAGCGCCGCCGTCAGCGACTTCCAGTCCTTGACGGAGGCGATGTCGACCCCGGCCTCCTTCAGGACCTTCTTGTTGTAGTAGAGGGCGAGGGTGTTGGCGCCGATCGGGGTGCCGTAGGTCTTGCCGCCGGACTGGCCGGCCGCGAGCAGATTGGGGTTCACCTTCGAGGTGTCCAGCTTGTTGTCGCCGGTGGTGGTGAGGACGCCCGCTTCGGCCAGGGTCGACACCACCGGGTTGTCGACGATGAGGATGTCCGGGGAGTTGCCCTGCTGCGCGGCCAGCAGCGCCTTGTTCGCCAGGTCGCTGGTGTCGAAGCCGGTGCGCTTGATCTTCACCCCGGCCTCGCCGCCGCACTCGTCCAGCAGCTTCACCCATGCCGAGCCCTTGTCGAACTGGGGGTACGGGTCCCAGATGGTGTACGTGCCGCTGTCCGCCGCTTTCGTCCCGCCGCCTCCCGAGCCGCAGGCGGTGGCGGTGGTCGCGACGGCCAGGGCGGTGAGGGCTGCGGCGGTGAGGCGACGCCGTCCGGAGGAGCTGTTCATGGCCGGTTCCTTCGTTTTCGGGATGCGGGTGCCGAGGGCTGGGGGTGGTGCGGGGTGCGCGGGCATGACGAACGGGCGCGGCGGAGCGGTTCGGCGTCCGGTGAACGTGAGGAAGTGAACGGGAGGAAGTGATCGTGGGGTGCGGTCAGGGGGTCGTGCCGGGGCGGGTGTCCGCCTCGGGCGTGGCTCCCGAAGGCCCGGTGCTGGCCCGCAGGGAGATGGGCGGCGTGAGGAGATGGTGCCGGGGCGGCGCGTCGGGATGGTCGAGCCGCTCCACCAGCAGCTCGACGGCGAGCCGGCCCATGTCGGCCGCCGGTACGTCGGCCGCGGTGAGCTGCGGGGTCACCGTCTCCGCCCAGCGGCCGGCCACCACTCCGGTGACGGAGAAGTCGCGCGGCACATGACGGCCGGCCTGGGCGAGCCCTCGGTAGAGACCGCCCAGCGCGGCCTCGTTCAGCGTGACCAGGGCCGTGGTGGCGGGATCGTCGTGCAGGATGCGCTGTACGCAGCTCTGGCCCGAGGCGGCGTCGTCCCCGCAGCAGTACGTCCGGACGGTCAGCCCGCGCTCGGCCGCCGCCTTGGTGAAACCGTCCAGGCCGCGGTGCGCGGACTCGTACCCGGCCCGCAGCAGCTGCTCGGGGCGGTTGACGAAGGCGACCCGGCGGTGGCCGAGATCCGCCAGGTGGTGGACGCAGGCCTGCACCAGCGCGGTGTGGTCCAGGGCGACCCACCGACCGCCCTCGGGGCGGGCGGTCCGGCCGATGGTGACGGAGGGGAAGTCCAGGGCGGCCAGGTGGTCCACCCGGTCGTCCTCCAGTCTGATCTCCATCAGGATCGCCCCGTCGACCCGCCGCTCCCCCAGCAGCCGCTGGAACGACCGGTCGCTGTCCATGCCGCTCGGCGACAGCAGCACGTCGTAGTCGTAGGCCGCGGCGGCCTCCACCACACTCCCGATGAAGTCCAGCTGCATCCCCGTGTAGTGGTTCCCGGCCGGCGGGAAGACCAGGCCGAGGGTGCTGGTCCGCCCGTTGGCCAGGGCGCGGGCACTGGCGCTGGGCCGGTAGCCCAGCTCGTCGACGACCTGCTGGATCTTCCGGCGCGTGTCCTTGGACACCGGGCGCTTCCCGCTCAGCGCGTAGGACACGGTGCTCCGCGAGACACCGGCCCGCCGGGCGATCTCACCGATGTTCACGGCAACTCCTTGCTCGAGCCGGTTCGACGCTTCCCAGGAGGAGCGCCCGTCGGCCGTGGGGGCGTGGTGCGGGAGAAGGGGGCGTCCCGGCTGTCGAACCGGTTCGCGTGAAGCGACGGTAGGAACCGCCCGAAGGCCTGTCAATACCCCGGACATCCCTTTCACGGCCCAGTGAAAACCTGGCAATCATCGATGCGTCACAGGGATTGCTGACCGGGTTTCCCGGTGCTAGCTTCCCGAACCGGTTCGACAAAGCGATCCCTCCGGCACAAACGATTCGGCCGGCACCGCCCTCACACTCCCCAGCCGGACCTCCCCCTGGACGAGCAGCCGACCGAGGTCGGCCGACCGAAATCGCCCACTCAAGGATTGAGGACGCCATCCATGCCATCCGCTGACAGATCAGCCCGGCGCCGGGCACCGGCCGCCGTGGCGCTGGCCCTCGGCGCGGGCCTGCTGGCCGCACCGGCCGCCCCCGCACAGGCGGCCGACACCCCCCGGCCCGCCGCCCGCTACACCTTCGACCAGGACGACCTCGACTCCGGCTCCATCACCGACAGTTCCGGCAACGGCCTGACGGCGACCCTCGTCAACGGTTCCACCGCCCGGTCCGTCACCGGCACGGACGGGGGCAAGGCGCTCGCCCTGCCCGGCGGGGCACCCACCTCCACCGGCGCGTATGTCCGCCTGCCCCGCGAAGTCGTCGGCACCGCCGAGAGCTTGACGGTCTCCGCCCGGGTGAAGTGGGGCGGCGACACGTCGCCGTGGCAGCGGATCTTCGATCTGGGCACCAACACGACCACATACCTCTTCGCCACCCCGGCCAACGGCAACGGGCTGCTTCAGACGTCCGTGACCACCGCCGGAGGGGGCGCGGAGACGCAGCTCCGCGGCTACGCGCCGCTCCCCGCGAACCAGTGGCGGACCATCACCGTCACCCTCGACACCACCGCCGGCCGGCTCACCACCTACCTCGACGGCGTGGCGGTCTCCTCCGCCCCGACCGGCATCAAGGCCCGGGACCTGCTGGACGGTTCGGCCACGGCCGCCGGCTACATCGGCAAGTCCTTCCACCCGGATCCGCTGCTCGAGGGCGCGATCGACGACTTCACCGTATGGCACTCGGCGCTCACCCCCGAGCAGGTGGCCGGCATGGCCGGGGAGGTGCCGACCCTCCAGCAGCTCTCCAAGACGTCGTTCGAGGTCCGCACGGCGACCGGGACCGCCCCGTCCCTCCCCGCCGCCGTCCGCTCCTCCTACTCCGACGGATACGACCGGGACACGCCGGTCACCTGGGACGCCGTGGCGCCCGACAGCTACGCCCGGCCCGGGACGTTCACCGTGGCGGGAACGGCCGCCGGGCGCGCGGTGCGGGCGGCCGTCACCGTGGTCCGCGAGGGGCAGCTGACCGTCGACCTCGGCTCGGACACCGGCGCGTTCCACGGCGGCGCCTCCGGCACCCTCTACGGCGTGTACGGACCGGACGTCCCCACCAACAACCTCATCGAGGGCATGGGCCTGCGCACGGTCTCCACGAAGGCACAGGACGGCCCGCAGCACCCCGGCGCCGACGCCCTGGAGGTGGTGGGGCCGCTGGCCGACTCCACCGACGGGGACGTGTACATCTACATGACCGACATCCACCGCGGTTTCCCCTACGAGTGGCCGGGCGACACCCCCGAGGAGAAGCTGAAGCTCTACAAGGAGAAGATCGCGACCCAGGTCGACCAGGTCCTCCACCTGCCGAAGCAGTACCAGGACAACATCGTCTTCGTGCCGTTCAACGAGCCCGAGGGCAACATGTTCGGCACCGGACAGTGGAGCTACAACAGGGTCAGCTGGCTGAGCGACCCGGACGACTACTTCGCCGCCTGGGACGGCGTCTACAAGCTCATCAAGGACAAGATGCCCGGCGCCCGCGTCGCCGGCCCCAACACCAGCGTCCTGTACGACCAGGTGAAGGGCTTCCTCACCCACACCCTTGCCGCCGGCACCCTCCCCGACGTCATCACCTGGCATGAGCTGAGCCACCCGGAGGCCGTCCGCCAGAGCGTCGCCACGTACCGGGCGTGGGAGAAGGAGCTGTTCAAGGGCACTGCCAAGGAGGGTACCCGGCTCCCGGTCAACATCAACGAGTACGCGTTCAACTACCACACCTCCGTCCCCGGCCAGATGATCCAGTGGGTGTCCGCGATCGAGGAGTCCAAGGTGGACGCCGACATCGCGTACTGGAACATCGACGGCAACCTCTCCGACTCCGCCGTGCAGTCGAACCGCGCCAACGGCCAGTGGTGGCTGCTGCACTCCTACGCCTCGATGAGCGGGCACACGGTGAAGGTGACCCCGCCGTTCCCGGGCGAGAACTACACCATGCAGGGCGTCGCCACCGTGGACGAGCAGAAGCGGCAGGCCAGGCTGCTCTTCGGCGGGTCCACCGGCAAGGGCCACATCACCTTCGCCGATGTCCCCGAGAAGCTGTTCGGGAACCGGGTGCACGCCTGGGTGCGGGAGATCGAGTGGAGCGGACAGGTCGGCGACTCGTCGGGCCCCCAGCTGCTCGCCGAGACGAACCTGAAGGTCGGTGACGACGGCAAGGTCGTCGTCGACTTCGGCGACGGCGGGCTGCCGAAGCTGAAGGAGTCCTCGGCGTACGAGATCGTCCTCAGCCCGGCCGGGAAGGCGAGGGGCACCCAGGCCGAGCCCGTGCGCTGGCAGGCCTCGTACGAGGCGGAGGACGCCGCCCACACCGGGTCCGGCTACTCGAAGAACGGCCCGGAGGGCTCGCCGCGCGACGTGTCGAAGTTCTACACCTCCGGCGGCTACGACGTGGGCGGTCTGCGCACCGGCTCGGACGTCACGCTCGACTTCACCGTGGACGTGCCGGAGGACGGCACCTACGACCTGAGCGTCTTCGCCAACTCCCTCAACACCTTCGACAAGGTGAAGGAGCAGGGCCCCACCAACGTCTTCCTGCGCGTGGACGGCAAGGCGGACAGCGAGCGGGAGCTGCACCTGCCGCTCGGCTACAAGTGGGTGGTGTGGGACCACACCGACACCAAGGTCCGCCTCACCCAGGGCAAACACACCCTGACGCTCGCCGCGAAGAGCCTCGACGGCAAGCGCGCCACCCAGGGCGACGCCATCGTCGACCGCCTCGCCCTCTCCCTCCCCGGGCCCTCCGCCGCCACCCAGGTGTACGAAGGCGAACTGGCCTGGCCGGCCGGCGGCGCACGGCCCGTCTACGAGCTGCCCGAACACGCCGGAACCCCCGCCACCGGCTCGGGCGCGCTCCAGCTCCCGAACCACGGGACCGCCACCTTCTGGGTCTACTCCCCCGCCGACCGCGAGGCCACCCTCACCGTCGACACCCTCGGCGGCGCGGGCGCCCGGCTCTCCGTCAACGGCCACGACGTCCTGCGCCTGTCCAGGAGCAGGCACCGCGTCGCGGTCTCCCTCTCCGGCGGCATCAACAAGGTGACACTGACCGGAGGCCCGTCCACCACCCTCGTCGACCGCCTCACGGTCACCCCCACCGAGGGCACGCTCACGGCACGCACCTACGAGGCCCAGGACGCCAGGCTCACCGGCTCCGCCACGCTCACCCCGCTCTCCCTGGCAACCGACGGCACGGCGATCACCGGCATCGGCGGCGACCCCGGCAACGGCAACACCGCCACCTTCACCGTGCACGCCGACCGGGCCGGCCTGAACGCGCTGCGCATCCGCTACTCCAACCCCGAGCAGTCCGAAGCCACCCACTACAACCCGGACCCACTCGTCCGCCACGCCGACATCACCGTGGGCGGCGGCGAGCCGCGGCGGGTGACCTTCCCCCACAGCTTCCATCGGAACAACTTCTGGGAGCTGACCGTCCCGGTCCACCTCGAGAAGGGACAGAACACCATCGCCTTCCGCTCCGAGGAACTGCCGAACTTCGACGGCACCACCTACGCCTCGGACACCTTCCCCGGGGTGCTGCTCCGCTCCCGCCACGCACCGCTGATCGACCGGATCACCGTCGCGCCGTACGCCCAGGAGGTGCGATGAGGTGATCACAGCGCCCGGGCCCGTCATTCCCGACGGCCCCGGGCGCTGCTGTGCGAGGAACCACGCGGGGTGGTGGCCGGCTACTGCTTCAGCGCGGCGAGCCCGGCCCGGGCGAACTTCTCGTCGAGGTCGCCGCTGGGTGCGCCGGCCACGCCGATGCCCGCGATGGGGGCGCCCTTCGACTGGACCGGGACACCGCCCGGCAGGAACAGGGTGCCGGGAATGTCCTTCAGGTTCGGGGCCTGGGAGAGGCGGCCGGCCAGCGAGGAGGTCGGTGCGTTCCAGGAGACGGCGGTGAAGGCCTTCCGCTCGGCGGACACGTAGGACTGCGGGCCCGCGCCGTCCCCGCGGAGGGTGACGAGGGTGTTGCCGTTGCGGTCGACGACGGCGACGGACACCTTCTGGCCCTCCTCGGCAGCGGCGTCGAGGCCGGCCTGCGCGGCCTTGGTGGCGGCGGCGACCGTCAGATGCGTGGACCGGGTCAGGTTCCGGTCGGCGGGGTCGGTCCCGGCCGTGGCCCCGCCCGAGGACGTGGTCCCGGCCGCCGGGGAGGCGGCCTGCGCGGAGATGACGCCGACGGCTCCCACGACGAGGGCGGTGGCGGCGGCGGTGGCGGCGAGGCGCTTCTTGGTGTGAGTCATGGTGTGGTGAGTCATGGTGTGATCCTCCGGCCGGAACAAGGGCCCGGGCCTCGCCCCACCGGCTGCCTTCGGCCGCCATGACGGCCGACGCCGCTGTCGTCCGAACGGTTGATGCGAGGATGGTCCCACCAGGTCAGGATGGGTGCGTAGGCGCGGGTAAGGAGGGTGGAATGCGGCACGGAACCGCAACGGCAGGGGCGACCGGAGCGCCCGCGCGGGCGGTGCCCGGCCCGCTCGGCTCCGCCCGTGACGAGACCACGGCCGCCCGGGAGCGTCGGCTCGGACTCGTCATGCACGCCGCGTTCTTCCTCCTGCTCGGCGCCTCGGTGGCCCGGTTCCTGCTGCGCCACCCCGGCCATCCCGACACCCCGTGGATCATCGTGCTGTCCGCCGTGCTCGCCCTGCTGTATGTGCTCGGCTCGGCCCCGCTCGCCCGTCCCACGCCCGGCCGCCTCGCCTGGCTGGCCTCGGTGGTGGCGGCCTGGATGGTCCTGGTCGTGCTCGCGCCGAGCTCCGCCTGGTGCGCGGTGCCGCTGTTCTTCACCGGGCTGCGCACCCTGCCCCCGCGCGCGGCGCTCGCCCTCGTCGCGGTGCTCACCGCCTTCGTGGTGGCCGCGCAGCTCAAGCTGGCGTCCGGTGGCTTCGATCCGAACCTGGTCGTGGCGCCGCCCGCTGTCGCGGCGATCGCGGCCGCCGTCTTCGTCCATATGCGGCGCCAGGCCGACCGGCAGCGGCAGTTGATCGACGACCTCATCCGCACGCGGCGCGAACTGGCCGCCACCGAGCGCCGCGAGGGCACCCTCGCCGAACGTCAGCGCCTGTCGATGGAGATCCACGACACCCTCGCCCAGGGCCTGTCCAGCCAGCAGATGCTGCTCCAGGCGGCCGACCGGGTGTGGGCGGCGAACCCCGAGGCCGCCCACCGTCACGTACGCACCGCCGCCTCGATCACCGAGCGGAACCTGGCCGAGGCCCGCCGGTTCGTGCACGATCTGACCCCCGCCGACCTCGCCGACGGCGAGAGCCTGGAGGAGGCCCTGCGCGCCCTGGCCGCCCGCGCGTCGCAGGAGTCGGTGGACCTGGTGGTCCGCTGTCATGTCGAGGGAACGCCGGCGCTCCCGCTGCCCGACCGGGTCGCCTCCGCGCTGCTGCGCATCGCCCAGGGCGCACTGGCCAACGTCCGCGAGCACGCCGGTGCCACGACGGCCACGCTCACCCTCACCCACCTCGGCGACCAGGTGGTCCTGGATGTGGCGGACGACGGCAGCGGCTTCCACGCCCCGCCCGCGGGCGCCCCGGCGGCGAGGGCACGGGGGCACGGGCTGCCCGCGATGCACGCCCGGGCACGGCAGCTCGGCGGCACCCTGACCATCGAGTCGGCGCCCGGCGAGGG
>NZ_MAXF01000196.1 GCF_001704635.1 Streptomyces sparsogenes
CTCCGCGCTGCTTCGCCCAGGGCGCACTGGCCAACGTCCGCGAGCACGCCGGTGCCACGACGGCCACGCTCACCCTCACCCACCTCGGCGACCAGGTGGTCCTGGATGTGGCGGACGACGGCAGCGGCTTCCACGCCCCGCCCGCGGGCGCCCCGGCGGCGAGGGCACGGGGGCACGGGCTGCCCGCGATGCACGCCCGGGCACGGCAGCTCGGCGGCACCCTGACCATCGAGTCGGCGCCCGGCGAGGGCACCGTCCTGTCCGCCGCGATGCCTCTGGAACCTCAGCCATGACCGAAGCCCGTGTGCGCATCCTGCTCTGCGACGACCACGCCGTGGTGCGTGCCGGACTGCTCGCCCTGCTCGGCAGCGAGCCCGACATCGAGGTGGTGGGAGAGGCCGGCAGCGGCGAGGAGGCGGTGGCCATGGCCGCGAAGCTCCGGCCGGACGTGGTGCTGATGGATCTCCAGCTCGGCCCCGGCATCGACGGGGTGGAGGCCACCCGGCGGATCCGGGCCACCGGCGTCCATGTGCTGGTGCTCACCACCTACGACACGGACGCGGACATCACCCGCGCCATCGCCGCAGGCGCCACCGGATACCTGCTGAAGGCCGAACGCCCCGAGGAGCTCTTCGCGGCGATCCGCTCCGCCGCCCAGGGCCGCGCCACCCTCTCGCCGCCCGTCGCCAGCCGCGTCATGAATCACCTGCGCGGTGCCGCCCGGCCCGCGCTGACCTCCCGCGAACTGGACATCCTCGGTCAGCTCGCCCAGGGCCTCGGCAACCGCGAGATCGCCCGCGCGCTCTTCATCAGCCAGGCCACGGTGAAGACCCACCTGGGCCGGATCTACGACAAGCTCGGCGTCGACGGCAGAGCCGGCGCGGTGGCGGTGGCGAAGGAGCAACGGCTGCTGCCCTGAGCCGAGGGCACAGCGGCACGCCGTCAGGCGCTGAGTCGGGTGACCAGGCGGGTGGGCAGGATCAGCGGGGTGGGGTCCTGGCCGTTGATGAGCGCGACGAGCATGCGCGCCATCTCCCGTCCCAGAGCCGCTATGGGCTGATGGACGGTGGTGAGCGGCGGATCGGCGATCCGGGCGACGGCGAGGTCGTCGAAGCCGACCACGGCGACATCGTCGGGGACCGGTCGGCCCGCCCCGCGCAACGTGCGCAGCGCTCCCGCCCCCATGTTGTCGTTGGCGGCGAACACCCCGTCCAGGTCGGGGTGGTCGGCCAGCAGTGCGGCCATGGCGGCGGCTCCGCTGGGCTCCGTGAAGTCCCCCTCCCGCGGCGGGAACGGTTCGAGGCCGGCGGCCAGCATCGCGTCCCGGTAGCCGCGGTACCGGGCGCGCCCGGCCTCGGTGTCCAGACGCCCGCAGATCGCGGCCACGCGAGTCCGGCCGCGCGAGACCAGATACTCGGTCGCCTCGCGCGCTCCACCGACGTTGTCGACGTCCACGTACCACCGGGGAGTCGAACCGACCGGGCGTCCGCCGAACACGACGGGCATCACCGCCTCCTCGGCCATACGGGTCAACGGATCGTCCACACGCAGCGCCATCAGCATGGCGCCGTCGGCGCCCTTGGAGCGAAGGAGTTCCCCGACCCGCTTCCGGCCCCGGTCGGAGGCGGCCAGGCACAGCATCAGATGGAGGTCGGCCTCCTCCAGGGCGGCCGAGGCGCCCACGATCACCTGGGCGAAGAACGGATCCGCGAAGATCGACGGATCCTCTCCCGAGACGACCAGGGCGGCCGCTCCTGTCTGGCGGGTGGCCAGAGCGCGGGCGGTCGGATTGGGTACGTAACCGAGTTGCCGGGCGGCCCGCTCGACCGCCTCGCGTTTCGCACGGCTGACGTGCGGTGCGTTGTTGAGGGCGCGGGAGGCCACGGAGCGGGAGACACCGGCGAGCTCCGTCACCTCGTCGAGTGTCGGCTGCCGACGCGGCGCGTCTTTTGCCATGAGCCATGAGCCTTCCCGCTCGTCAGGGACCCGGAGAACTGGGAGCGCTTCCAGTTTCCCCCGGACTCTAGGGCGTTGTCCTCGCCATGTGAAGAACGGGTTGTACGTGGGCTCTTGACAGTTCTACCAGCCCGCAACACGATACCGACCACACCCCAAAGGTTCTCGGTGCTGTTGGAACCGCTCCCAA
The DNA here is from genome assembly GCF_001704635.1 of Streptomyces sparsogenes. Classification (GTDB taxonomy): domain Bacteria; phylum Actinomycetota; class Actinomycetes; order Streptomycetales; family Streptomycetaceae; genus Streptomyces; species Streptomyces sparsogenes. The sequence continues at coordinate 2,147 of NZ_MAXF01000196.1, forward strand.
TGGGAGCGCTCCCAATGCTCGCCGCCGACCTTCGGACGTGTCGTCCCCTGCCGGAGGGCCGCCGGCAGGGGACGTCGTACCACCGCACTTCCTCAGCGCGTCGCACGCTCGGGAAGAGAGCGCGACGCATCCCTGTCAGGAAACCGAGGTACAGTCATGCGCCGCAGACTCCACGCCCTGTTGGCAGCCCTCTTCGCTCTGCCGCTGGCGCTCGCGATCGCCCCGTCCGCCCACGCGGCCGATCCGACCACCATGACCAACGGGTTCTACGTGGACCCCGACTCCAGCGCGAAGAGGTGGGTCGCCGCCAACCCGGGCGACGGCCGGGCGCCCGCGATCAACGCCTCCCTCGCCAACACCCCGATGGCCCGCTGGTTCGGCTCCTGGAGCGGCACCATCGGCACCGCCACCGGTGCGTACGCCGGCGCCGCGGACTCCAAGGACAAACTGCCCATCCTCGTCGCCTACAACATCTACAACCGCGACTACTGCGGCGGGCACTCCGCGGGCGGAGCCGCCTCGCCGTCCGCCTACGCCACCTGGATCGCCCAGTTCGCCGGCGGGATAGCCAACCGCCCGGCCGTCGTCATCCTCGAACCGGACTCCCTGGGGGACTACGGTTGCATGACCCAGGCCCAGATCGACGAGCGCGAGGCCATGCTCACCGGCGCCCTCGACCAGTTCAACCGCCAGGCCCCCAACACCTGGGTCTACCTCGACGCCGGCAACCCGGGCTGGGCGAACGCGGCGACCATGGCCAAGCGCCTCCACGAAGCCGGCCTCCGACAGGCCCACGGCTTCTCGCTCAACGTGTCCAACTACTTCACCACCGCCGAGAACACCGCCTACGGCAACGCCGTCAACAGTGAACTGGCCGCCCGCTACGGCTACACCAAACCGTTCGTCGTGGACACCAGCCGCAACGGCAACGGCTCCAACGGCCAGTGGTGCAACCCCGCGGGCCGCCGCATCGGCACCCCCACCCGGCTGGGCGGAGGCGCCGAGATGCTCTTGTGGATCAAGGCCCCGGGCGAGTCCGACGGCAACTGTGGCGTCGGAGCCGGCTCCTCGGCCGGGCAGTTCCTCCCCGAGGTCGCCTACAAGATGATCTACGGCTACTGATCCAGGACACCCGTGGCCCCGTTCGCACCTCGCACCGCGACCGGGCCACGGGATCAGCCGATCAAGGGGTGTCGGCGCGGACGGCGGTGGTCGCCAGAGTGGTGTAGCGCATCGTGAAGCGGCCACCCAGAGCGTCGATGGCACGGCCGACCGCGCCCAGAATCTCGGCCAGTTGCTCGGGGCGGAGTCGGGTGAGGCCACCGGTCGTGGGGAGAAGATCCAGCCATTGGTCGCGCGTGTAGGACCGCTCCCAGTCGAATCGCCACTGCTCCGGGTCGCCGAAACGCCCGTTTTCGCGGATCTTGTCGGCGATCTGCGCGTACCCTGCCTGGTACATCTCCAGCGGACGCCGCGCCGGCTGATTGCCGAGCGGCGAGTCGGGCGCCACCCGACGGTAGGCGGCCGCGAACGGCTCGGCCACCTCGGCGGGCGGCTCGAATACATGCCCGAAGATCGCCAGACGCCCGTTCGGCCGCAGCACCTGGGCCGCCTTCGCGGCGCCGGCGACCGGGTCCACCCAGTGCCATGACTGGGCGGCGATCAATGCGTCGAACACCCGGCCGGCCGGCTCCCATGCCTCGAAGGTCGCCACCTCGACCTGGAGGCCACGGGCCCGCGCGAAGTCGGCCATCCGCGCGTCCGGCTCAACACCGAGCACGGTGCAACCGGCGGCCTGGAACTGCCGGGCCGCGATGCCCGTGCCGCAGCCGACGTCGAGGACGTCGAGCCCCGGGCCGCCGGCGACGATACGCGCCACCAAGTCCCCGGGGTAGGCCGGTCGGGCCTGGTCGTAGCGTTGCGCGTCCATGCCGAAGGACTCGGCCATCTGTCGAGCCTGATGCAGTCGCGCCGGTTCTGGTTGCTCTCGCCGTAGAGTGGGCATGCGTTCACTCTAGTGGGCAAGTGCCCACTTGCCAAGAAATGATGTTCTGTCAAACGGCCGCGGGCAGGGCGGTCAGCGCTCCGGCTGCCGGCAGGATGACGAGTGCGGCGGTGAGCAGCCACAGCTGGGTAAAGGCGCGTCAAACCAAGCCCCCCCTGCCTGACTCTCACCTGGCGACGACAGGTGCGGGCGTGCGGTGCACGGCGCCGTCCCGCATGACGAAGTCGATGCCCCCGATGGCCGTGATGTCCTCGAAGGGGTCGGCAGGCAGTGCGACCAGGTCGGCGGTCGCCCCGGGCCGGAGGCGCCCGAGGTCGGGCCGGCCGAGCAGGTCGGCGGCGACGCTCGTGGCGGCGCGCAGGGCCCGTACGGGGGCGATACCGGACGTGACCATCGCCGGAAACTCACGCCAGTTGTCGGCGTGCGGAAACATGCCGGCGTCGGTGCCGAACGCGATGCGCACGTTGCTCGCGGCCACGTTGTGCGCGGAGTGACGGAGCTGGTCGGCGTAGCGGGTGAACTTCACCCGTTCCGCCGGATCCTTGCCCTCCCAGTAGCTGTCGTCGTCGAGGTGGTCGAGCGCGTCGAGGACCATGAACTGGGTCGGCACGAGGAACACACCCCGTTCCTCCATCCGGGCCAGGGTCGACGCCGAAGCGAGGTTGCCGTGCTCGACCGAGCGGACACCGGCAGTGACGGCGCGCGAGACGCCCTCGTCGCCGTAGGCATGCGGGGTGCAGGGGATGCCCAGGCCGCGGGCCGTGGCGACCAGCGCGTTCATCTCCTCCTGCGTGTAGGTGGTCTGGGTGGGATCGTCGGCCGGGGTGGCGAAGCCGCCGGTGGCGCCGAACTTGATCCAGTCGGCGCCGGCCCTGATGTTCTCGCGCACCCTGCGCGTGATCTCGTCCGCACCGTCCGCCAGCGCGCCGATCTCACGGTCGAAGTGGGACGCGAGCAAGGTCGAGGCGTCGCCGTGCGCGCCCCGCGCGGAGATCAGGTACGGCGCGACGACCATCCGTGGCCCCACGACGTGCCCACGGGCGATGGCGTCGCGCAGGGACAGCGTGACCGGCTCGGCGGCGAAGGTGGCCAGGTCGCGGACCGTGGTGAAGCCACGGTCGAGCAGGTCGCGCAACACCGGCAAGGCGCGCAGCGCGATCGCCGCGGACCCGTCGGACACGAAGGCCCGCAGGAGCCGGCCCGGGTCGACGGTGGTGTGGATGTGGCAGTCGATCAGTCCCGGCAGCAGCATGCGACCGCCGAGTTCGACCACCTCGGCGTCGGCGCGGTCGACACTCGGTCCGACCTCGGCGATCCGACCGTCGCGCACCGCCACCTCGGTGTGCCCGGAGGGCCGGTCCGCCAGTCCGTCCCAGCTTCGTCCGGCGATCAGCACCACCGCGCCCTGTTCCGTGTCACAGGCACCTGTTGTCACCGCGTTGCCCTCCGCCTGCGCCCCCACCGGATGTCACTCGCTCACCCTTGGTCCCGCCGGGGTCCAGGGTGCCAGCGGGGTGACAGGTCGCGCATCGCGTGTCGGCCGTTCGGGTCAACGCGGTGCGCGCGCCGTGACCTGGTGAGACAGTGCCGGGGGCTTCAGGACCAGCGGTTGCCGGGATGTGTGAGGGGTCGCCGATGCATGGCTACGGACTGTTGCACCTGGTGCTCGACCTGCTGGGCACCTTCGCGTTCGCGTTGAACGGCGCGCTCACGGCGACACGGGTGGCACGTCTGGACATCGTCGGCGTGCTCGCGCTCGCCATGGTGACCGCCCTGGGCGGCGGCGTGCTCCGCGACGTGCTCGCCGGCGCGCTGCCCCCGGCGACGTTCAGCGACTGGCGGTACCTGGCGGTCGCGGTGGCCGGCGGCATGGTCACGTTCCTGATCTGGCGGCACCTGGAGCGCTACACGACACTGATCACGGTGTTCGACGCGGCCGGCCTCAGTCTGTTCGCGGTCACCGGCGCCACCACAGCGCTGGAGTACCACATCGGCGCGCCCCAGGCGGTGCTGCTCGGCGTGGTGACCGGCGTCGGCGGCGGCACACTGCGCGATGTGCTCGTGTCGCGCCTGCCGACGGTGCTGTACGCGGACCTGTACGCGATCCCCGCGCTGCTGGGGGCGGGGATCACAGTCGCGTGCGCACGCACCGGCGTCTACGGTGTGCCCGCCGCGCTGGGGGCGGCCGTCGCCTGCTTCACGCTGCGGATGATCGGCGCCCACTACGGGCTCAACGCGCCGGGGCCGCGCCGCTCCGGGCGCGGCCCCGCCGGGTCCGGCGACAGCTCGCGCGACTCCGCGTCCTGACCCCATGACCCCGGAGTCCGCCCAGCCGCCTGCGCCTCGGCGAGGGCAAGGCCGCCATGCGTCACTCCTATGTGGCACCGGGGATGCCCAGCCGGTCGGCCACGGCGGTGAGGGCCGTTCCCAGCGGGAGGGCGACCCGGGTGACGGCGTGCGGGTCGCCCCGGGTCGGGTCCAGATTGACGATCAGCACCGGCTTCCCGGCCCGAGCAGCCTGGCGGACGAACCGGAGTCCGGACATCACGGTCAGCGAGGAGCCGAGGACCAACAGTGAGGTCGCCTCGCGGACCAGCTCGCGGCAGTGCTCGACCCGCCGCGGCGGAACGGCTTCGCCGAAGAACACCACGTCCGGTTTGAGGATGCCGCCGCAGACCGTACAGGGCACCACGTGGAAATCCCCGACCTGCTCGTCGGTGAGGTCGGCGTCACCGTCCGGGTTGATTCCGGCGGCCACCGGCTCGAAGCCCGCATTGGCCTCCTCCAGCCGCCGGGCGAGTTCGCGGCGCGGGCTGAAGGCGCCGCAGGAAAGGCAGACGACCCGGTCCAGGCTTCCGTGGAGTTCCACGACCCCCTCGCTGCCGGCGGCCTGGTGCAGGCCGTCGACGTTCTGGGTGATCACACCCGAGAGCAGGCCGTGCCGCCCGAACGCGGCCACGGCCCGGTGCCCGGCGTTGGGGCGGGCGCGGCCGAAGGTCCGCCAGCCGAGGTGGCTGCGAGCCCAGTACCGGCGCCGGGCCTGTGCGTCGGCCGTGAAGTCCTGGTAGGTCATCGGGGTGTGCCGGCTCAGGCTCCCGCCCGCGCCCCGGTAGTCGGGGATGCCCGACTCCGTGGAGATGCCCGCCCCGCTGAGCACCAGCACACCGCCGGTGCTCAGCGCATCGACGACCGGTCCCGGATCCGTGCTGCCCGGCGGAAGGTCCTCGGCGGGGGTCCAGCTCAACGTGGGGCGCATACGCATGCCGCCAGAGTACGGAACCTGCCGCCACCACCCGCGTCCGCCGTCGACGCCGCAGCACCGGCCCATGTCACGGCACTAGAAGAGGCGCGCGCGCAGGTCCTGCGTCAGGTGGTCGAGGATCTCGCGCAGCCATGGGCTGCGGACGGCCGGCAACCGGGCCAGGGTGTGGTGGAACGTTCCCGGGTCGGCCCGGAATGGGTGGAAGAGGCGCTGCAGGGGCGGGTCGTCGCGAAGGACGCCTTCGGGCATGCCGCCCGACGCGGGAACGGGCGGGTACGGGTCGGGGAAGGCCAACCACAGCCACACCCCGAACGGCAGCGGCACCGGGTAGGCCGAGGCGGCCGGGCCGGCCGGTGCCCAGGTCTCCCCCGTCTGCGGATGGACCGGCACGAGGAGGATGCCGGCGTCCGCGTCGGGGGCGGGCCGCCCCGGCCCCGCCGGCACGGCGCGCCGCGCCGGCGGCCCCGCGGGCAGCAGGGCGTCGAGGGCGCGTTGGAACACCTCCGCGGCCAGGCCGTCCGGGACAGTCACCGGCCGCCCCTCCGAGGCCACCAGCAGATGTGCGAGCGCCCGGCCCGCGGCCGCCTCCCACTGCGGGCTCCATGACCACCAGTGGTGCGCCCCCCGCCGCGCTCCCCACCCGGCGATCGGCTCGAACGGGGGCGTGCCCTTCCTCTCCGCCGTCAACTCCGCCCAGGACAGGGGTACGGCATGGGCGTCGGCGTCGGCGTGGTCGACGGGAAGGCGCCGCACGGTGTTCGGGGCAAGCCACACCGCCTGCCACAGCGAGCAGTCGTCGATCCGGCTCGCCACGGGCAGGCCACACGCCTCGCAGGCCATGTTGGGGCCGTCCGCCCCGTCGAGGCCGCAGCAGTGGCCGCCGTGCTTCTCCGGGATCAGCACGGTGCCGCGGGTATCTCCAGGAGCCATGACGACCGCGCCGGGCGCGCCGTCGGACAGGGCGTACACCGGCGCGTAGATGCCACGGGCCGCCGCCTCCTCGGGATCGATCTCCTCCCACCTCCGCCACGGCGGCCCCCAGGGCTCCGGATCCTCCGCTGGGGAATCAGGGGCATCGTCGCAGCTCGACGGCGGCCGGCCAAGGACTTTTGACCAGCTCGGCGACGGCGCGTCCGGCACCGCGGCCGACGTCGACGACGGTCGAGCCCGGGACGGGAGACAGCAGTCGATGGGATCCTGCGCACCGAGGCCGAGGCGCTCCGATCGAGAATCGCCGCGGCCGCGTTCCCGACCTCCCTAGCGGAGATCACCGCTGATCACCCACAGGTGCCCGAAGGGGTCCTTGACCCTGCCCTGCCGCTTGCCGTACGGGCGGTTCTCGACGGGGATCACCAGCTCGGCTCCCAGCCGCACCATGCGGTCTGCGGTCGCGTCCGGATCGGGCACGTTCACCGTGATGAGGACGGGCGAGCCGCCCAGCGACTCGGGGTCGTGCCACCCCCACTCCGCGACGCTCTGTGCCAAGGCGAGAGTCGCCGCTCCCACAGCGATCTCGGCGTGGTTCACCACGCCCTGTTCGTCCGCCACCCGGAGGGTGAGCGTCGCGTCCAGGGCCTCGGTGTAGAACTCGATGGCCGCCTCGGCGTCGGACACGAGCAACTTGGGGTGAAGTTCATTGGTCATGGCGTGATGATCACAGGGAGGGGCGGCGCCGGCCTTGTAGATTTCGGCGTTCCTCCGTCAACCATCCGGACGGGGTCGTCTGCATGAGGTCGTTGAAGTCACGCACGAGGTGGCTCTGATCGTGGTAGCCGCTCTCGGCCGCGATCCGAGCCCAGGAGTCGGCCCCGGCGCCGGCCCGCCGCACAGCGGTGGCCAGACGCGCGACGCGTGAGGCGAATTTCGGCCCGACACCGAGCGAGCGCCGCATCACATGGCGCAGCTGGCGCGGGCTCAGGTGCGCGTGTCGAGCCAACTCCTCAACGGACACCCGCCCGCCGCTTGCCGCGATGATCTTCAGCGGTTCGAGGGCGTCGGGGGACATCGTGGTCCGGCCGGCTCGCTCCAGGCGTTCAAGCAGACGAACACGCATGAGCCACTCTCGTCGCCCGGCCGGCTGACTCGCCAGCTCCTCGCACACCCGGCTCACCCAGGGCAGGAGGTCATCCGCGTCGACACCCCCGGCATCCACCTCGCCGAGCGGCACTTCGGTGAGACGGTGCATGGCCGGCGGGGACAGCTCCACGTACACCGTCGGCTGATCCGGCCGAAGGGTGAGGGACGGGGTGGCGGTCCCCGGTCGCATCAGCCCGGCGACGACCGCCCGCGTGTGGCGGACGTGTCCGTCGTATCGGACCTCCATGGGCGCGCCCAGGCTGACGACCAGCCGAGCGGACAGAGCCGGTACTGCCCTGTGCAGCCGAGGCGGACCGATATGTTCGCCGGCGGCGACCACACCGATGCCGGCCTCATGACATGCCTGACGCAGTTCCACGCCTGCATTCTCACATCGCCCGAGGCGGAAGAGGGATGGCGGCGATCAGCGGCACCGGCCTGAAGCCCGGCATCGCGGGAGTGATGGGCGCACGGGGTGTTGACGCCTCGCGGGGGCCGCCTATCATCCAAACTTGTCCGACCTCCCGATTGTTGTTCGGTATTGCGAACAATGATTCAGGATCCGCACGGAGATGGGGACCCGCCACCGCGCCGGCACGTCGTCACCCCTGGGGCGCTTCCGCCTACGGCAAAGGAGAGCGATCCGACATGTCCTGGCTCCATCACGAACACAGTCGCCGCAAAGCCCTGGCCACGGCCACCGGTCTGATCGCGGGGGCGGCGGTGCCCGTGGCCGCCGGCTACCCTGCCGCCGCGTCCCCCGCCGGCGGCGCGGCGACGGCCCCTTCCGCCGCCGCACAGTACGCGAATCCCGTGCTCTGGCAGGACTTCGCGGACATCGACATCATCCGCGTCGGTGACACGTACTACTACTCGGCCTCGACGATGCACTACTCGCCGGGGGCGCCCATCCTGCGCTCGTACGACCTGGTCAACTGGGAGTTCGCCGGACACTCGGTGCCGGTCCTGGACTTCGGGTCCAAGTACGACCTGAGCGGGGCACGCGGCTACGTGAAGGGGATCTGGGCCTCGTCGCTCGCCTACCGCCCGAGAAACAGGACGTTCTACTGGCTCGGCTGCATCGAGTTCGCCAAGTCGTACATCTACACCGCCCCCTCCGTGGAAGGGCCCTGGAGCAGGCTCACGACGATCAACAACGCCTATTACGACGCGGGGTTGCTCATCGATGACGACGACACGATGTATGTGTCCTACGGGAACACCACGATCAGCGTGGCCCAGCTCTCCGCCGACGGGCGCACCCAGGTCCGCGCGCAGCAGGTGTTCAATACCCCGTCGAGCGTCGGCACCCTTGAGGGATCACGCTTCTACAAGATCAACGGGAACTACTACATCTTCCTCACCCGCCCGGCCAACGGTCAGTACATCCTGAAGTCCACCAGCGGACCCTTCGGCCCCTACACGATGCGCGAGGTCCTGCTCAACCTGCGCGGCCCGGTCTCCGGCGGGGGCGTGCCGCACCAGGGCGGGCTGGTGCAGACCCAGAACGGCACCTGGCACTACATGGCCTTCGTCGACTCCTATCCCGGCGGCCGGATCCCGGTCCTGGCCCCGATCACCTGGACCTCGGACGGCTGGCCCGTCCTCCAGCTGGTGAACGGCGCCTGGGGCGCCTCCTACCCCAGCCCCCTCCCGACCCGCCAGGTCGCCCCCATGACCGGCGTCGACACCTTCGACGGCACCACCCTCAAGCCGAAGTGGGAGTGGAACCACAATCCCGACAACAGCAAGTGGTCCGTCGACAACGGCCTGACCCTGCGCACCGCGACGGTCACCAACGACCTGTACTGGGCCCGCAACACCCTCACCCACCGGATCCAGGGGCCCACCTCCACCGCCACCGTCCAGCTCGACCACTCCACGATGCGCGACGGCGACCGGGCCGGGCTCGCCCTGCTGCGCGACTCCTCCGCGTGGATCGGCCTCAAGCGCGACGGCGGCGCGACCAGGGTGGTCATGGTGAACGGGCTGACCATGGACGGCAACTGGAACACCACCGGCACCGGCACCGAGGCCGCGGGCGCGAATGTCTCCGGCGGCCGTATATGGCTGCGCGCCAACGCCGACATCCGCCCCGGCGCGCCCCGGTCCGCCACCTTTTCCTACAGCACCGACGGCACCAACTTCACCCGCCTGGGCCCGGCGTTCACCATGGGCAACGACTGGCGGTTCTTCATGGGTTACCGGTACGCCATCTTCAACTACGCCACCCAGGCGCTCGGCGGCTCGGTCCGGGTCACCCGGTTCGAGCTCGCCACGCCCTGAGCGGTCATCATGGAAAGGGTGCACCTTGTCCTCCTCCGTCAGTCGCCGCCGGCTGCTGCGGGCGGCCGGGGCCACGGCCGTGGCCTCCGCCGCCGAATCAGTCGTCGGATCCTCCCCGGCCCGAGCGGTGAGCGGCCCTGCCCGCGCCGACATCGGAACGTCCGCCCAGCCTTTCGAACTCACGCAGGTCCGATTGACCGCGAGCCGATGGCTGGACAACCAGAACCGCACGCAGAACTACCTGCGGTTCGTCGACACCGACCGATTGCTGTACAACTTCCGGGCCAACCACCGGTTGTCCACCCGCGGTGCCGCCACCAACGGTGGCTGGGACGGGCCGTCCTTCCCCTTCCGCTCCCATGTGCAGGGACACTTCCTCACCGCGTGGGCGCAGGTGTATGCCGTGACGGGCGACACGAGCTGCCGGGACAAGGCCGCCTATATGGTGGCGGAGTTGGCCAAGTGCCAGGCCAACACCGCGCAGCCGGGTTCGGCAACGGGTATCTGGCCGGCTTCCCCGAGTCCGACTTCACCGCTCTCGAGGCGGGAACCCTGTCCAACGGCAACGTGCCGTACTACGTCATCCACAAGATCCTGGCCGGCCTGCTGGACGTATGGCGCCTCATGGGCAGTGCCCAAGCCCGTGACGTGCTGCTGAACCTGGCGGGGTGGGTCGACCGGCGGACCGGTCGGCTGAGCGGCCAGCAGATGCAGTCGGTGTTGCGGACGGAGTTCGGTGGTATGAACGCCGTGCTGTCCGACATCTACCAGCAGACCGGCGACTCGCGATGGCTTGCCACCGCTCAGCGGTTCGACCACGGCGCGGTGTTCGACCCGCTGGCCTCCAACCAGGACCGGCTGAACGGACTGCACGCCAACACGCAGGTGCCCAAGTGGATCGGCGCCGTCCGGGAGTACAAGGCCACCGGCGCCACCCGCTACCGGGACATCGCCGCCAACGCCTGGAACATCTGCGTCAACGCGCACACCTACATCATCGGCGGCAACAGCCAGGCGGAGCACTTCCGCCCCCCGAACGCGATCGCCGCCTACCTGTACCGCGACACGTGCGAAAGCTGCAACACGTACAACATGCTCACGCTCACCCGCGAGCTGTTCACGCTGGACCCCACCCGCGCCGCCCTCTTCGACTACTACGAACGGGCGTGGCTGAACCAGATGATCGGCCAGCAGAACCCGGCGGACGCCCACGGCCACGTCACCTACTTCACCCCGCTCAACCCGGGGGGCCGACGTGGCGTGGGTCCGGCGTGGGGCGGTGGCACCTGGAGCACCGACTACGACAGCTTCTGGTGCTGCCAGGGCACCGGCTTGGAAATGCACACCAAGCTGATGGACTCCGTCTACTTCCACAGCGACACCACGCTGACCGTGAACCTGTTCGTGCCCTCGGTGCTCACCTGGTCGCAGCGGGGGATCACGGTCACCCAGACCACGTCGTACCCGGTCGGTGACACCACGACCCTCCAGGTCACCGGCAACGTCAGCGGCAGCTGGCCGATGCGCATCCGTGTCCCGGGCTGGACCGCCAGGGCCACCATCAGCGTCAACGGCGTTCAGCAGAACATCACCACGACGCCCGGCGGCTACGCCACCTTGACCCGTTCCTGGACCTCCGGCGACACGGTCACCGTCCGCCTGCCCATGCGGATCGTCATGCGGGCGGCCAACGACAACGCGGGCGTCGCCGCGGTCACCTACGGACCGGTGGTGCTGTCCGGCAACTACGGCAACGCCTCGCTCAGCTCCCTCCCGACGCTGAACACGTCCTCGATCACACGGACCAGCGGCAGCTCGCTCGCCTTCACGGCCACCGCCAATGGCTCCGCCGTCAACCTGGGCCCGTTCCACGAGGCGCATGGCCACAACTACACCGTCTACTGGAACGCCCGTGGCCAGTAACTCTGCCGCTCGGGCGAGGTTCCCGGCCAGGCCCACCTCGATGTGCAGGCCCCGAAGCCTCGAGCAGGGTCGGACTACGCGCCGCCGTCGTGGCGCCGCGCCACCTGCGCGGTGGAGTCCCGCACGACGAGTTCCGGCTGGAACACGAACTCGGTGCGCTGCACCGGGGTTCCGCCGATCTCTTCCAGGAGCGCTCCCACCGCGGCGGTCGCCATCGCCTGCACGGGCTGGCGCACCGTGGTCAACGGCGGATCGGTGAACGGGATGAGGGGCGAGTCGTCGAAACCGATCACCGAGATGTCCCGCGGCACGTCGAGGCCGCGTTCCCGCACCGCTCTGATGACGCCGAGTGCCATCGGGTCACTGCCGCAGACGATGCCGGTGCAGCCCGCCTCCACCAGGGCGCCGCCGGCGGCGTGCCCGCCCTCGACGGTGAACAGAGTGCGCTGGATGAGCTTCTCGGCCTCGGGACGGCCTACCCCGAGCATGGTGTGCAGGGCCGCGACGAAGCCCTCCGCCTTGCGCCGGGAGGGCACGAACCGGGTCGGGCCGATGGCCAGGCCGATGCGCTCGTGCCCCAGGTCGACCAGGTGGCGTACGGCCATCCGCGCGGCGGAGCGGTCGTCGGGCGACACGAAGGGCGCGTTGATCTGCTCGTTGAAGCCGTTGATGAGGACGAACGGCACCTTCCGCTCGGCGAGCCGCGCGTAACGGACGGTGTCCGCCGTGGTGTCCGCGTGCAGGCCGGACAGGAACACGATGCCGTTGACACCCCGCTCCTCCAACTGCTCGACCAGTTCGTCCTCGGTCGAGCCACCCGGCATCTGCGTGCACAGCACGGGCGTATAGCCGTACCCGGCGAGCACCTGCTCGATGACCTGCGCGAACGCCGGGAAGATCGGATTCGTGAGCTCAGGGATGATCAACCCGATCAGCCCGGCGCTGCGCTGGCGCAGCCGCACCGGGCGTTCGTACCCGAGGACGTCGAGTGCGGCGAGCACCTTCTGCCGGGTGGCGGCCGCCACCCCTGGTTTGCCGTTGAGGACGCGGCTCGCGGTGGCCTCGCTGACGCCTGCCTGCGTCGCGATGTCCAGGAGCCGCGGGGTGCCGCCTTCGGCACCCCGCGGCGTCAGCGGCTTCACGCCTCCCACCAGACCGCGCCGTCCGCGGGCAGCTCGACCTCGCCTCCGTTCACGGTGGCCGGGGCGCTCGACAGCAGCACCCGCCCGGGGGCCGGGATCCGCACGGGCTCGCCCGTGGCGTTGACGGTGCACACGAAGCCCCTGGTGGCCGAGGTGCGCCGGAAGGCGAGTACGCCTTCGGGGACGTCGTCGAGCCAGGCGACCTCCGAGCCGGCGCCGAGGGCCGGGTGCTCACGGCGCACGGCCAGTGCGCGGCGGTACAGCTCGAGGGTCGAGTCCGGGTCGCCGGTCTGGGCCTCGACGCTGAGCGCGCCCCAGTCCGGGGGCTGCGGGAGCCAGCTGCCGCCGTCCCCGAACCCGAACGAGGTGCCGTCGGCGGTCCACGGGATCGGCACCCGACAGCCGTCGCGCAGCCCGTCCTGGCCGTTCTCCCGGAAGAAGGACGGGTCCTGACGCACCTCGTCGGGCAGGTCGGTGACCTCGGGGAGGCCGAGCTCCTCGCCCTGGTAGACGTACGCGGATCCGGGCAGCGCCAGCATGAGCAGCGCGGCGGCGCGGGCACGGCGCAGGCCCTGGTCGGGGCCCTGCTCGGCGAACCGGGTGGTGTGCCGTACGACGTCGTGGTTGGACAGCACCCAGGTGGTCGGCGCGCCGACCGGGCGCATCGCGTCCAGCGACCCGTCGATGGCCGCGCGCAGCGCGCCGGCGTCCCAGCCGGTGTTCAGGTAGTGGAAGTTGAACGCCTGGTGCAGCTCGTCGGGGCGCAGGTAGAGCGCGGTGCGCTCCGCGGTGGGGGTCCACGCCTCGGCGACGCCGACGCGTTCCCCGGGGTATTCGTCCAGGACCTTGCGCCACGAGCGGTAGATCTCGTGCACACCGTCCTGGTCGAAGAACGGCAGGGCCTGGTTGCCGAGCAGCCGGAGCTGTTCGGCGTGGCCCATGTCGGGCAGGCCCGCGGCCTTGACGAGGCCGTGGGCGACGTCGATGCGGAACCCGTCGACACCCATGTCGAGCCAGAAGCGCAGGATGGAGCGGAACTCGTCGGCGACCGCCGGGTGGTCCCAGTTGAAGTCGGGCTGCTCGGGCGCGAACAGATGCAGGTACCAGTCGCCGGGGGTGCCGTCCGGGTTTTCGGTGCGGGTCCAGGCGGGCCCGCCGAAGATGGACTCCCAGTCGTTCGGCGGGAGCTGCCCGCGCTCCCCCTTGCCGGGCCGGAAGTGGAAGCGATCGCGCAGCGGTGAGCCGGGGCCCTCGGTGAGCGCCCGCTGGAACCAGTCGTGCTGGTCGGAGCAGTGGTTGGGCACGATGTCGACGATGACGCGCAGGCCCAGTCGGTGGGCGTCGCGGATCAGGCCGTCGGCGTCGTGCAGGGTGCCGAACATCGGGTCGATGGCGCGGTAGTCGGCGACGTCGTACCCGGCGTCGGCCTGCGGCGAGGCGTAGAAGGGACTGAGCCACACGGCGTCCACGCCCAGCTCACGCAGGTACGGCAGCCGGGAGCGGATGCCCGCCAGATCGCCCATGCCGTCGCCGTTTCCGTCGGCGAAGCTCCGGGGGTAGACCTGATAGATCACCGCTTCTCGCCACCAGCCCGGCCTTTCCTCCGGAACGGCGGCTTCCGTGCCTGCGGTGGGTTCAGCGAGGTGCTGAGTCATATCTTCCCTGAAGGTGATGAGGGGGGAACGGAACGGATCAGGACCGGCCGACGCGGCTCGGTGGGTCATGACTTGGTGGCCCCGGCGGTCAGACCGGACACCAGGTGACGCTGGACCAGCCCGAAGACCACCGCTGCGGGGGCGGCGATGATGACGGCGGCGGCGGTCAGCGAGCCCCAGTCGCTCGTGTACTGGTTGACGAAGGTCTGCAGCCCCCCGGAGAGCGTCAGGTTCTCCTCGCCGGTCATGAAGGCGGAGGCGTAGGCCACTTCCGCCCAGCCGGTGATGAAGGTGTAGAACGCGGTCACCGCGAGGCCCGGCTTGGCCAGCGGCAGGATCAGGCGCCAGAAGGTGCCGAAGGGGTTGAGGCCGTCGACCCGTCCGGCCTCGTCGATCTCGACGGGGATGCCGTCGAAGTAGCCCTTCATCATCCAGGCGCAGAACGGCACGGCCACCGTGAGATAGGTGACGACCAGGCCGACGGGCTGGTTGAGCAGGCCCAGCTTCGCCAGGAGGTTGTACAGCGGCACGATGAGGACCGCGACGGGGAACATCTGGGTGAGCAGCAGCAGCCACATCAGCGGCCGCATCCCGGGGAACCTGAACCGGCTGACCGCGTATCCGGTGGTCGCGGAGATGAAGACGCCGATGACGGTGGACAGGCCCACGACGACCAGCGAGTTCTGCAGCCAGGAGGGAAAGTCGGTGTCGTTGATGACATGGCTGTAGTTGCCGAGGGTGAAGTCCTTGACGAGCGAGGTGTCGAACGCGTCGGTCTTCGGCTTGAAGGAGGTGATCAGCAGCCACAGGGGCGGGAACACCGCGATGACGGAGGCGATGATCAGCGACACATGCAGGGCGACGGAGGCGAGCCTGCTGCGCTCCCCGCGCCGGCGCGGGGCCTTGGCGGTCCTGCGGGTGTCGGCCGTCCTGCGGCTGTCGGCGGTCTTGCGGGTGTCCGCGGTCGTTGTGCTCACCAGGAGTCTCCCTGCTTGCGAAGGGCACGGCGGTAGCCCACCGCGAAGAGCGCCAGGAGGAGCAGGATCACCACGCCCCAGGCTGCCGAACTCGCGTAGTCGCGGGGGCTGATGACGAAGGAGAGCCGGTAGGCGTACGTCACCAGGATCTCGGTCGCGTCCCCGGGGCCGCCCCGGGTGAGCAGGAAGATCACCGGGAACATGTTGAACGTCCAGATGGCGCTGAGCAGCACCACCGTGCTGGACACCGACCTCAGCCCCGGCAGGGTGATGTTGCGGAACCGCTGCCAGGGCCCGGCGCCGTCCATCTCCGCCGCCTCGTACAGCTCCGCCGGAATGGACTGGAGCCCGCCGAGCGTGGCGACCAGCATGAAGGGGACTCCGAGCCAGACGTTGACCGCGATGACGGACACCTTGGCCCACGTCGGGTCGTTCAGCCAGGAGATCCCGTCGAAGCCACCGCCCTCGAGCAGCTTGTTGAACAGGCCGCTGCGCTCGTTGAACAGCAGCCGCCAGGTGAAGACGGAGACAAAGGCGGGCACCGCCCACGGCAGGACCAGCGCCGTGCGGTAGATGGCGCGGCCCTTGATCTTGCGGTTGAGCATGTTCGCCAGGGCGAGACCGAGCGTGAACGAGAGCGCCACGCAGGTCACGGTCCACACCACGGTCCAGCCGAGCCGGTCCCAGAAGACGCTGTCGGTGAGGATCGCCTTGTAGTTGTCCAGGCCCACGAACTTGTAGGTGGCGGGGATGTGGTTGACGCCGATGTTCCGTTCGACGTTGGCCTCATTGGCGTCCGTGAACGACAGATAGGCGCCGCGGGCCAGGGGGTAGCCGATGATGACGCCGATCACGATCACCACGGGGGCGACCATGCTCCAGGCGTACCAGTGGGTGCCCAGTGCCCTGCGTATCCGTCCCGGGTTCCTCTCGCCGCCGCGGCCGCGGCCGCGGGCGCTCATGGCGCCCGCGGCCTTCGCCGCCGGCCGGCTGGTGTCGACAGCCATGGGGCGGTCCGTCCTTCCCGTGCCTACTTGTAGTCCTTGAGGAGCTTGCGGAAGGCGTCACCCGTGGCCTCGGCGGCGTTCTCCGGGCTGGTGTCACCGGAGAGCACCTTGGCCATCTGCAGCCGGATCGGCTCGAAGAGGGCGTTGCCCTGGGCGATCCACGGCCGCTGGACGGCCTTGTCGACGGCGGGCTTGAAGAACTTCACCATCTCGTTGTCCGCGACGGCCGGGACGTCGTAGACCGACTTGCGGGTGGGCAGCAGGCTGATCTTCTCGGTCGTCTCCTGCTGGACCTTCGCCGAGCTCATGTACTTGACGAACTCGTAGGAGGCGTCGAGGTTCTTGGAGCCCGCGTAGACGGAGAGGTCCCAGCCACCCTGCGGGGAGGCCTGCCTGACGCTGCCGGCCGGGACCGGGGCGACGCCGAGGTTCTCCTTGTCCTTGAACTGAGCACCCGAGGAGACGTCCTCGATCGCCCACGGGCCGTTGATCATCATGGCGACCTTGCCGGACTTGAAGGCGTTCTCCATGTTGTTCCAGCCGTCCGAGGCGTCGGTGATGGCCGCCTTGGAGTCGAGCAGGTCCTTCATGGCCGCGTACGCCTTGACGCCGGGCTGGTCGTCGACCTTGATCGTCTTGTTCTTCGCGTCGACCAGGTCGCCGCCCTCGCCGTACAGGTAGGGCAGGAACCAGTACGGGTCGTCGCCGCGCAGGTAGAAGCCGGTCTTGCCGGACTTCTTCCTGATCTTCGCGGAGGCGTCCTTGAGTTCGTCCAGGGAGGTCGGGACCTTCGCCCCGGCGTCCTTGAGCATCTTCTTGTTGTAGAAGAGCGCGAGGGTGTCCGTCACCTGCGGGACCGCGTACGTCTTGCCGTTGAACCTGGTGCTTCCGGCCGCGGTCGGCAGGTAGTCGTCCGCCTTGTCGAGCGCGGGCGTGCCGTCCAGCGGGGCCAGGTAGCCGAGGTTCGCGAAGTCGGCGACCCAGGCGACCTCGGTGCGCATCACGTCGGGGGCGCCGGCGTTGCCGCCCGCGGCGTTCTTGAACTTGGCGTTCGCTTCGCCGAACGGGACGTTGACGTAGTTGACCTTGACGTTCGGGTGCTCCTTCTCGAAGCCCTCGGCGAGCGCCTTGTAGGTGGCCTTCTCCGCCTCGTTGGAGGTGTCCCAGAAGGTGACGGTGCCAGAGAGCCCCTTGCCGCTCTTGGAGCCGTTGTTTCCGCCGTCGCTGTCCCCACCGCATGCCGCAGCTGTCATGGTCAGGGCCGCGACCAGCGCGGTGGCCGCTATGCCACGCCGCATGTCAACTCCTTCACCTCGTCCTGGCCGCTCCCTCGCGGCGCCGGGTTGGCAGGAACGTAACAGGATTGAAAGACGCTCGAAAGACCTTGCGCGATATTTCTGCAAGAATCCGGTGGCCGTCTCGGACCAGGCAGGAGCCGCCACATACCACTGCAACAGCTTTCACGCGGAGTGCTCCGGGTGCCTCCCCCGGCGCTGGTGGGCATCCTCAGCCCGTAGCCGGTACAGTCCTTTCCCATGACCGCGCGGCTCGCCGACATAGCAGCCCAGGCGGGGGTCAGTGAAGCCACAGTCAGCCGCGTGCTCAACGGCAAGCCCGGCGTGGCCACCGGCACCCGCGAATCCGTCCTGGCCGCCCTGGACGTGCTCGGGTACGAGCGTCCCGTGCGGCTGAGGACCCGTAGCGCGGGCCTGGTCGGCCTGATCACCCCCGAGCTGGACAACCCCATCTTCCCCGCGCTTGCCCAGGTCATCGGGCAGGCCCTGACCCGCCAGGGCTACACCCCCGTCCTGGCCACCCAGATGCCCGGCGGCTCCACCGAGGACGAACTCACCGAGATGCTGGTGGACCGGAACGTATCGGGCATCATCTATGTCTCCGGTCTGCACGCCGACACGACGGCGGACACCCACCGCTACGACCAGCTGCGCCTCCAGGGAATGCCGTTCGTGCTCATCAACGGCTTCTCGCCCAGGATCAAGGCACCGTTCGTCTCGACCGACGACCGTGCCGCCACGCAGTTGGCCGTGACACATCTGGCCTCGCTCGGCCACACCAGGATCGGACTCGCGGTCGGGCCGCGCCGGTTCGTGCCGGTGCAGCGCAAGATCGAGGGTTTCCGGACGGGGATGCACGAGCGGCTCGGCCTCGCCCCCGAGAAGAGCGAGGAGCTGATCCAGCACTCCCTCTACACGATGGAGGGCGGACAAGCCGCGGCGGCGACGCTGCTCGCCCAGGAGTGCACGGCGATCGTGTGCGCCAGCGACATGATGGCGCTCGGCGCGATCCGGGCCGCCCGCCAGGCCGGCCTGCGGGTACCCCAGGACGTGTCGGTGGTCGGCTTCGACGACTCCCCGCTCATCGCGTTCACCGATCCCCCACTGACCACCATCCGGCAGCCGGTGCAGGCCATGGGCCAGGCCGCGGTGCGGGCGGTGCTCGAGGAGATCGGCGGCACGCCCGCCCCCCACACCGAGTTCGTCTTCATGCCGGAGCTGGTGGTGCGGGGATCCACGACGGCCGCACCCGACGCGCAGCAGACGACCACGCGCCGGGACTGACCCCGCCAGGTCGCCGCCCGGGGGGGGCACCGCCGTGCCCCGGGCGCGGAACCGCCCGGCACCGGTGCGACGGGCCGGGCCGTCCTTGTCGTCGATCGCCGCCCCCGCCGGCGGTCAGCCGCGCCAGGTGTCGTTCAGCGTGACCGCGCCGCTGGACGGGACGGTGGCCGTGCGATTGGAACCGCCCTCCCAGGTGACGTTGGAGCGGGCGTCCTTGCGGATGTACTTGTACTCGAACGAGGTGCCCGCGGGCAGGGACACATCGAGCTTCCAGACGGGGTAGCCCGCCGGGTCCAGTTCGAGGGCCTTGGAGGTGTTCCAGCCGCCGAGGGCGGAGGTGCCGCCGACGACGTAGATGTTCTCGCCCCACTGGGTGTTGGCGTTGACGTTGAACGAGGCCCCGGTGGTCGCCGGGTCGGGGCTGGAGGTGTCGCAGCTCTTCGCCCCCACGTGCAGGGCGAGGGCCGAGTCGGCACCCAGGGTCGCGGTGAACCGTCCGTTGGAGTCGACCTTGACACCCTTGCCGCTCTGCACGTCGCAGTAGTCGCCGGCGGGCAGGGAGGTCTGGAAGGTGCGGGTCAGCGTGGCGCCCTCGTGGTTGATGACGACGTACGCCTTGTCACCGCGGCCGAAGGCGATCTGGTTGCCGCCGTTGTCCCACCAGTTGGTCACCGCGGTGCCGGCGGCCGTGTTGCGGAACTTGACCATGCCGGCGATCTCCCGCCAGGCGTGCTGGCACTTCCAGCCGTCGGAGTAACAGGCGTTCACCTGGCCGTTGTTCGGGCCGCCGGCGTCCTTGTCGCTGAACTCGTAGCCTGAGTGCACGTCGGGCGAGCCGTAGGGCCAGGCCAGCATGAAGACGTGGGCAAGCGTGTAGTCGGCGCCGTTCTTGTAGGTGAGACTGCCGCCGTTGCGCTCGGTGTCGTGGTTGTCGACGAACACCGACGCCTTGTCGGAGCGGACGTACCCCCACGCTTCTCCGAAGTTCCTCAGCTCCGCGAGCTTCTCACTGGTGAAGACCCGCTTGAGGTCGTAGGCGTAGTGGAACTCCTGCACGTCGCCCGTGTTGTAGAACTCGGGCGGCTGGACCGCCTCCCCGGAGGCGCCGATCGTCTCCTGCTTCCAGTAGACGCCGGGGTCGGTGAGCCGGGACTTGATGTTGGCGAGGTCGTCCTCGGGGATGTGCTTGGCCGCGTCGACGCGGAAGCCGTCGACCCCGAGGGAGAGCAGGTCGTTCAGGTAGCCGGCGATGGTCTTGCGGACGTACTCCTCGCCGGTGTCGAGGTCGGGCAGGCCGCCCATCTCGCAGTGCTGGACGTTCCAGCGGTCCGCGTAGTTGCTGATGCTGCTCGTGCAGTCGTCCATGTCGCCGGCGGAGTATGTGCCGGGGTAGTCGTACTTGCTGAAGGACGAGCCGGCGGTGCCCGTGCCGGAGGCGTTCGCCATGTGGTTGATCACGGTGTCCGCCACCACTTTGACACCCGCCGCGTGACAGGTGTCCACCATGCTCTTGAAGGCCGAGCGGTCGCCCAGCTTGGTGCCGATCCGGTAACTGACGGGCTGGTAGGCGGTCCACCAGGACGTGCCCTGGATGTGCTCGTTGGGCGGGGACACCTGGACGTACCCGTACCCGTCGGGGCCCAGCTCGTCCGTGCAGGCCTTCGCGACGGAGGCGAAGTTCCATTCGAACATCACCGCGGTGACGTCCTTGCCGCCGGGCGCGCTCGCCTGCGCCGGCGTCGGTGCCGTGACGGCCACAGCGGCTCCCGCCAGGGCGGCGAGTGCAGCGGCCACGGTCTTGATGGCCATGATTGCTCCAGTGTGGAAGTGGGGGGGTGCCAGAGGTCAGCCTCGATCGACCACGCGCCCTGTCGGAGAAGGCCGTTATTGGTTCTTGCTGCAACAATTTGCGGTCGAGACCGTACGGCGCCGCTTACCAGAGGTCAACCCTTCACACAGAAGGAAGCCCGAAGCCGCAGTTACGCAAGGTGAGTAGGTAACTTTCGGCAACTTATTGCACGGAGGCGGAGGTTGGTGTTTGACTTCCGGTGGCAGCGCCTCACTCCGTACCCGGGCGCACCACCACCGCGAGGGCCTCGACCCGCCCGCTGTGTTCGAAGCGAAGAGTGAAGGGCACGAGGTCCCCGGTCCGCCAGTCCGCGTCGGCCGGGACGGTCACGTCGCTGCTGAACGGGGTCATGTCGAGGGTGTCCCCCGCCGGGACCGCCAGGGAGTCCGTGATCTGCCGGTAGCCCGCTCCGCCGGCCGTCATCTTGTGCCGGCTGAGCGAGATGCCCTCCCTGATCCGCGAGGAGGTCACCGCGAGCAGGCGGTCCGCGCTCCCGCCGGTGTTGCTGATCCTGAAGAACGCGGCCGTCTCCGGGACGCCCCGGCCGGGGAGGTACAGCCGTGCGTCGGTGACGGCGATGTCCGCGGGACTGCCCGCGTTGCCCGTGACGGTCCAGACCGCGAGTCCGCCCAGGGACAGGACGCAGGCGCAGACCGGGGCGAGGGCGGCCGACGCGGTGTCCGCGATGCGGCGGCGAGTGGGGATCCAGGCGTGGGATGTCATCGGGCGGGCCTCTGTGGCGGAGTCGGGGATGGCCGCCAGGCGCGCAGCCGCAGGCTGTTGCCGACGACGAGCAGGGAGCTGACGGACATCGCGGCGGCGGCGAGCATCGGATTGAGCAGGCCGACCATGGCCAGGGGCACGGTCACGACGTTGTAGCCGAACGCCCACAGCAGATTGGCCCGGATGGTGGCCAGGGTGCGGCGGGAGAGGCGGACGGCGTCGGCGAGGGCTTCGATGTCGCCGCGTACGAGGGTCACGTCGGCGGCGCCGATGGCCACGTCCGTGCCCGTGCTCATGGCGATGCCGAGGTCCGCGCCGGCCAGGGCCGCCGCGTCGTTGACGCCGTCGCCGACGACCGCCACCCGGTGGCCCTCCTCCCGCAGCCGCCGTACGAGGTCGGCCTTGTCCTCGGGGGTGCAGCGCGCGTGCACTTCGTCGATACGCAGGTCCGCGGCGATCGCCCGGGCGGGTGCCTCGAGGTCGCCGGTGGCCAGCACCGGCCGTACGCCGAGGCGTGTGAGCCGGTCCACGGCCCGGTAGCTGCCCGGCCGCAGCACGTCCCCGACCTCGACCAGGGCCTCCACCGTGCCCTCGACGCGGACCACGACCGGCGTGCGGGCGGCCTTCCCGGCGCGCGGCACGGCGTGGGCCAGGGGGGCCGGAAGCGTGTCGTCCGGGGCCAGCACCTCCACCAGCCGCCCCTCCACGTGCCCGCGCACGCCCCGGCCCGGCAGCGCCGCGAAGCCGGTCACCGCCGGAAGCGTGTCCGGGGTGGCCCTTCGCCGGGCGTACGCGGTGACGGCGCGGCCCAGCGGGTGTTCCGAGCCCTGCTCGACCGCGCCGGCCAGCCGGATCGCCTCCTTCTCGCCGAGGCCGCCCGGTACCGCGGTGACCCGGGCGACACTCATGTGTCCCGAGGTGAGGGTGCCGGTCTTGTCGAGCACGACGACGTCGATGTGCTGGAGTCCCTCCAGCGCCCGCGCTCCGCTGACCAGGACACCCAGTTGGGCGCCGCGGCCGGTCGCCGCCATCAGCGCGGTGGGGGTGGCGAGCCCGAGCGCACAGGGGCAGGCCACGACCAGGACGGCCACGCACGCGGTGACCGCGGCCTGCGGGTCGGCTCCCGCGCCCAGCCAGAACCCGAGCACCGTGACGGCCAGGGTGAGCACCACCGGTACGAAGACCCCGGCGACCTTGTCCGCGAGGCGCTGGGCCCGGGCCTTGCCTGCCTGCGCCTCGGTCACCAGACGGGTGATACGGGCCAACTGGGTGTCGGCGCCGACCGCGGTGGCGCGGACCAGGAGCAGACCGCCGGCGTTGACGGCGCCACCGATCACGGCCGATCCGGGGCCGACCTCGACCGGTTCACTCTCGCCGGTGACCAGGGAGAGGTCCACAGCCGAACTCCCCTCCGTGACGGTGCCGTCGGTGGCCACCCGCTCGCCGGGGCGCACGACGAACACGTGTCCCGGCGCCAGTTCCCCGACCGGGACGAGACGTTCCCCCGAGCCGTCGCGTACGGACACCTCCTTGGCGGCCAGCCGGGCCAGTGAGCGCAGCGCCGCACCGGTTCCCCGCCGGGCGCGTGCCTCCAGGAACCGACCCGCCAGGACGAACAGCGGTACGCCGGCCGCGGCCTCCAGGTACACATGGGCCACGCCGTCCGGGGCGGTGGGCATGAGGCGCAGCGGCATGCGCATGCCGGGATCGCCGGCGCCGCCGAGGAAGAGGGCGTAGGAGGACCAGGCGAAGGAGGCGATCACGCCGAGGGAGACCAGGGTGTCCATGGTCGCCGCCGAGTGCCGCAGCCCGCGCGCCGCCCGCTGGTGGAAGGGCCAGGCACTCCAGCCGACGACGGGCGTGGCGAGGACGAAGCACAGCCACTGCCAGTTGCGGAACTGCCACGCGGGCACCATCGACAGGACCAGCACCGGCACCGCCAGCAGTGCCGTGATCACCAGCCGGTCGCGGTCCCGCCGGGTGTCGTCCGGCTCGTCGCCGTCCTCGCGCGCCGCGCGCCGCGCCGGCTCCGGGAGCGCTGCCGGGTAACCGGCCTGCTCCACCGCCGCGATGAGCTGGTCCGGGCTTGTCGTCGAGGGGTGGTGCACCCGGGCCCGGCCGGTGGCCAGATTGACGCTCGCGGTGACCCCGTCCAGCTTAGCGAGCTTCCTCTCGACGCGTTTCACGCAGGCCGCGCACGTCATGCCGCCCACGGCGAGGTCGGTCACGACCTCCACGGACGCCGGTTCGGTGGCCATCAGCCCTCGCTTCCGCGAGGCGCGCCCGGATCATCCATGCCGCCCATGTCCATGCCGCCGCCGTCGTGGCCGCCCGGCGAGCCGCCTCCGGTCCTGCCGGGCCCGTGCATACCGGGCGCGACGGGGCCCACGCCCGCTCCGACGGCGTAAGACGCCGCGAACACCAGCGCCAGCAGGAGCAGGAAACCGCACAGGGCGGGCGGCGGCAGGGCTGCGCGCAGCAGCGCAGCTGCCGGACGGGAAGCGGGTCGCCGAGTCTGCGGCATCTGTCGTATCTCCCGATCGCGTCGTACGGCTTCCGGGGGATCGAGCCGTACCGGTACAGGAGTCGGGGTGGCGGCCGGTTGAGTTCCGAGGAGGGACAGGTGGCCTGCGTCACGCAGGTGTTCCCGTCAGGCAGGTGTCCCGGCATGCGGGTTGCGGCCGGGTGCGAGGATGCTGTCGTGTTGGATGCGATCGACGGCGTGAACTGGGCTGCCGTACCGGGCCATCCCCGCTGGTACGAACCGGCTCGTGCCGCCCGTGGGCTGCGCGCCCTGGCGGAGGCGGCGAACCTCGTACAGGCGGCCGAGGCCGGGTCGCTGCTCGCCGGCGGCGGAATCGTCCACGGCCACAGTGGAGCGGTGTTCCCGGCGGCCGCGGTCGCGGCGCCCCTGCTCCTGGACATCGCCCAGCAGGGTCACCCGGCGGCGAGGGACACCGCGCTGGGGCTGCTCGACGAGGCCCTGTCGTCGTATCCCCACGCCGGGTACACGCGGGTGAACACACCCGACGGCCCGGCGGTCCCGATCTGCTGCGCCATCGCCGACCACCTGCGAGCCCGCGCGGTTCTCCTCACCGGGCTGGGCAAGAGGGGCAAGACGCTGCTTGCCGACGCGGCCGAGCACTGGCGCTTCGAGATCCGGGAATGCGTCGCCGACAGCGGTGACACGGCGGCCTTCGGGGTCCTGGCAGGCTGTCTCCCGGACGGTGTGCAGGCGGCGGAACTGCACCGCGCCGGTGAACTCGCCGTGCCGGCCGGGGTCGCCCTCGAATACCCGCCTGCGGAGGGATCCCGTGAGGCGTGCCTGCGGGTAAGGGGACGGCATCCGGATGAACTGCCGCCGGGCGCCACCCTGTTCCCGAGCGAGTGCGTGCTACGCGTGCACTGACCGGCTTCGCTCCCGCGACGTCCTGCGTGGCTGAAGCCAACCCTCAGGGCGGGTCCCGGTAGCGCCCGGCCATCGCGGCGGCGCGGTCGCGCAGGGAGGTGCGCAACGACCGCGGGGTCAGGGCCTCCGCGTCCGTGCCGAGCTGCCACAGCGCCCACTCGGCGTGTCGCAGGTCCTGGAACGTCACCTCCAGCCGCAGCCAGCCGTCCGCGCCGGGTTCCTCGGCGCGGACGGCCACCGCGGTGCTCAGCAGGTCCTCCCGCCGCTCCGGTCTCACCCGCACCAGCACGGCCATATGGTCGCCGGACAGGAACCGCGCGCAGCGCTCCCGCCAGACCCGGTCCAGATCGGCCCGGTCGGGTCGCTGTGCCGGTTCGGGGAGTTCCTCGGCGGCCAACACCCGCGACAGCCGGTAGGTGCGGTCCGCGCCGGATCTCGTGGCCAGCAGGTAGCCCCGGTCGCGTACGGTGACCAGGCCGATCGGGTCCACCGTGCGCCACTGTGGTGTCCGGTCCGTGGCCGCGTAGTGGATGCCCAGTTTGTGTCCGGTGAGCACCGCGCGCCGGATCTCGATCATTGTCGTGTCGGGCACCTTCTCAGTGACCGGCCGGCGGGAGAGCAGGTCGGTCTCCGGCTCGACGAGGAATCGCTGGGACACGTCGCTCACGGTGACCCGATGGCTGTCCGGCAGGGCGTCGACCACCTTGCGCATGGCCGACGCGAGCGCCGAACCGAGGCCGAACACCTGGTCGCCGCGCCCGGATCCGGCGGTCAGCAGGGCGAGGGCCTCGTCGTGGTTCAGTCCGGTGAGCTCGGTCCGGAAACCGGGCAACAAGGAGAACCCGCCGTGTCGGCCGCGTTCGGCGTAGACCGGGACGCCGGCCGCGGACAGCGCCTCGATGTCACGCAGCACGGTACGGGTGGACACCTCCAGCTCGCGGGCCAGTGTGTCCGCGGTCAGCCGACCGCGCTGACGCAGCAGCAGCACCAGCGAGACCAGCCGATCGGCGCGCATACGCGGACCTTATCGAATACGTGACCGAGGATGTCGTGTTTTGTTGGAAGGCTCGTGATCAACGACGGCGGCTGTCCCGCCGGCGGCTCAACGTCTACACCACCGATGTCGATCTGCTGTTCCCGCACTACGGCGTGGTGGCGTCGCGGCTGGGCGCGGCCGGGGTGGCACCGACCACCACGATGCTCGGAGTGACACGGCTGGCGATCCCTGGCCAGATGGTCGAGCTCGAGGGAACCGCCGTCGCGTGACGTGACCTCGGCATCGACAGGCGCGCATCGATGTCGAGGTCGATGTGCCGAGATCCCGGCTGTGAGGCCGGTGGACCCTGCCCGCACTCGCACGATCGGGCTACGGCCGGGCTCGGTGGCCGAGTTCCGCGAGGCGTGAGAGTGCGGGCAGCGCCGCGGTGATCGCCTGCTGTTCCTCGGGCGTCAACCGGGCGACGAGCGGAAGCAGACGGCGGGTCCGGTCTTCGAGACGGGACGTGCCGACCTCTCGGCCGGCCTCGGTGATGTGGACGAGGGTGGCGCGGCCGTCCGTCGGGTCGGGGCGGCGTTCCACGAGCCCGTCCTGCTCGAGGCGCGTGACCAGCTGGGTGATTCCCGGCTGGCTGATCTGCTCGGTCCTGGCGAGCTCGGTGAGCCGTGTCGGGCCGCGGGAGGTCAGGGTGTCCAGCACGGACAGAGTCGTGAACGACAGCTTCCGCAGCGCGGGCAGGCGAATGTAGAAGCGGTTGAAGTTCTCGATCGTGGTGATCAGGGCGCCCACATCCACGTGGTCCCGGGAGCTGTTCGTCTGAGGAGGAGTCACCCTGGAAAAGTATCGCGCACTTATATAAGCTCGTTGATGCATCGGTGGTCAGCGCCTCGCGGCAGTGCGCGGGCTGCACCAGACCTCCATGGCGCAATGGCGCGTCCACCCACGTCAGTAGCGCAGAGTGAGGAATGCATCTATGACCACGCGTGTCGGCATCAACGGATTCGGGCGGATCGGCCGCAACGTCTTCCGCGCGGCGGCCGCACGGGGTACGGACCTCGAGATCGTCGCCGTCAACGACCTCGGTGACGTCACCACGATGGCCCACCTGCTCGCCTACGACTCGGTGCTGGGCCGGTTCCCTGCCGAGATCACCGCCGAGCCCGGTGCGATCCGGGTCGGCGACAAGACGATCAAGGTCCTTGCCGAGCGCGACCCCGGCGCCCTGCCCTGGGGCGACCTCGGGGTGGATGTGGTGATCGAGTCCACCGGCATCTTCACCAACGCGGCCAAAGCGCGCGCACACGTCGAGGGTGGTGCGAAGAAGGTCATCATCGCCGCTCCGGCCAGCGGCGAGGACGTTACGATCGTGCTCGGGGTGAACGAGGGCACCTACGACCCGGAGCGCCACACGATCATCTCCAACGCCTCGTGCACCACCAACTGCCTCGCGGTGCTGGCGAAGGTGCTGCACGACGCCGTGGGCATCGAGTCCGGCATGATGACCACCGTCCACGCCTACACCCAGGACCAGAACCTTCTGGACGCGCCGCACAAGGATCTGCGCCGCGCCCGCGCCGCGGGCCTCAATATCGTGCCGACCTCCAGCGGCGCAGCCAAGGCCATCGGCCTGGTGCTGCCGGAGCTGGACGGGCGCCTGGACGCCTTCGCCCTGCGGGTGCCCGTGCCCACCGGCTCCATCACCGACCTGACGGTCACCCCCAGCCGCCGTACCAGTGTCCAGGAGGTGAAGGAGGCGTACCAGGCAGCCGCGACCGGTGCCTACAAGGGCCTCCTCGCGTACACCGAGGCGCCCATCGTCAGCAGCGACATCGTCAATGACCCGGCCTCCTGCGTGTTCGACGCCGGGCTCACCCGCGTCTCCGAAGGGCAGGTCAAGGTCGTCGGCTGGTACGACAACGAGTGGGGTTACTCCAACCGCCTCCTCGACCTCGCCAAGCTGGTCGGGGCCTCGCTCTGACTCTTCCGCGACCTCCCCTCGCCGACTCGCCGACTCGTCGGCTCGCTGACTCGCCGGGAAGGCAGCCGCCCGCCGGACGGGCGGCTGCCGCCGCGGCGTGCCCGCGGCGGCCCGGCACAATTCTCCAACATTGGACGAGCGGGCATTCAACAGCAATTCCGGGATGAAACACAGAGGAAAACAACCTCTTAAGCAAGGAGGTCACCGCGCGATCCCCCCGGAGCCGATGTCCTGTCATTTCTCACCGATGTCAAGGAAACGGCACCGGCATTTCCCCAAACATCGATCGCACATGTGCCGACCGTAACAGTCAACCTCCGTTGATTCGATCGCCGAATTTCCGACTCAAACTTATTGACATAAAAACCCTGAACATATGATCATGACCACATGGACGAACTCCCGAGGTTACCGTTCGATAACCCGTCCGTGCTCGGCATCGCTCCCGAGATGCTCGCACTGCAGCGGGAGGGGCCGATCACCAGGGTGCAGACCGCCGGTGAGGATGCCTGGCTGGTCACCCGCTACGACGAGGTGAGAACGCTGCTCGCCGACCGTCGACTCGGGCTCAGCAATCCCCACCCGGAGCAGTCGGCCAAGAGCGCGGCCAGGCGTTTCATGGTCGCGCTGATGTTCGGGGACGACCACGACACCGAGGCCGCCAGGCATGCGCGGATGCGCACGCTGCTCGTGCCCCGGTTCTCCACGCGCCGGATGCGCCTCATGAAGACCCGGATCGAGCAGCATGTGGACGAGCTGCTCGACCAGATGGCCGCCGGCACTCCGCCGATCGACCTGCACCGCGCGCTGTCGTTTCCCTTGCCGACCATGGTGATCTGCGATCTGCTCGGCGTGCCGTTGGCCGACCGGGAGCGGTTCGGACAGTGGGCGAGAGGAACATTCGACCAGAGCGACAACCAGCACTCGGCCAACACCTTTCAGCAGGTTGTCGACTACATAACGGAACTGGTGGCGCGCAAGCGAATCGAGCCCGGCGACGACCTCCTGTCCGAGCTGATCGCCCATAAAGACGGCGCACTGTCCGACGCGGAGATCGCCCACTTGGGCAACGCCGTGCTGTTGTTCGGCTACGAGACCACCATTGTGCGCATCGATCTGGGCACCCTGTTGCTGCTGCGCAATCCGGCCCAGCGCGCCCTGCTGGCCGAGAAACCCGAACTCGCGCCGGCCGCGGTCGAGGAGATCCTGCGCCTGGGCGTCGGCGGCAAGGGATCCAACGCGATAATCCCCCGTTACGCGCACAGCGACATCACCGTCGGCGAGACGAAGATCCGGACCGGAGACGCGGTGATGCTGGCCATCGGCGCGGCCAACTACGACGGCCGGGCGTTCCCCGACGGCGACCTGTTCGACCTGGCCCGGCACAAGCCCAAGTCCCACCTGGCGTTCGGACACGGCGTCCGGCACTGCATCGGCCGCACGCTGGCCAGGATCGAACTGACCGCGGTGTTCGAGCGGCTGTTCCGCAGGCTGCCCGACCTGCGGCTCGCGGTACCCGAGGAGTCGCTGCGCTGGCAGGAGCACCGGATCACCGGCGGGTTCGACGAAATCCCCGTCACCTTCTGACCATCGCCGCTCCTTCCCCCACGCACAGACGTCAGGAGGACCAGGAACCATGACGGACACGTTCAGCGACTACGTCGACTGCACGCCTCTTCTCGACGACCGCGAGGCCCTCGACCGGTTCTACGACGAGCACGGCTACCTCTATCTGCGCGGCGCCCTGGACCGCGAACTCGTGCGGACCGCCGCCGAGCAGATGCTCGAAGGCCTGATCGCACTCGGCCACGCCGCCCCCGGCACCACGCTCGACACCCTCACCATCGAGTCCTTCGAGGCGGTCGACGAGGTGGCGATGCACGACTACGTCAAGTACGACGACCTGTGGAACCACCCCTCGACCCACAAGGTCTGGGAGAAGGTCTTCGGCGGGCCCGTCTTCGTCTTCAAGTCGACGACGATCCGCTACTACCCCTCCGCCGCGGGTCGCCCGGAGCCGAGCTTCCTGACGCCGCTGCACCAGGACGGCTTCTACATCGGCCCGAACAAGGACTTCCGCACCGCCTGGGTGCCGCTGCTCCCGACGTCCCGCGGCATAGGCGGCGTGGCCCTCGCCGACGGCAGCCACAAGAAGGGCCCGCGCGAGCACGTCGTCACGGAGAACTTCCGCCGCTTCGGCCACCCCGTGCGCGGTATCCCGGCGGAGGAGTTCGGCGCGGACGAGCAACTGCTGTTCTCCCCCATGGAGCCGGGAGACGTGATCCTCTTCCACGCCTTCATGTGCCACAAGTCCATCCCGAACGTCTCGGTGGACCCGGCCGGCATGCGGATGTCGATGGACACCCGCGTCCAGCCCGCCTCCTCGCACCGTGGGTTCAACGCCCTGACCCCCTGGCCGGAGTCCGCGAAGGACCCCTCCAAGGGAATAATGTCGAAGATCACCGGCACCCCCACCACGACCGAGTGACGGTGGTGCCTCCGCACCCGCACCGACCGTCCCCCCACAAACGCCAGGGTAGGAGCGCATGACGAAACGCGAGGGCCTCCCCCCTCTGAAGGGGCCCAACGCGACCCCGGAGCCCTCGGCCGGCACGGAACCGGCCGCCGCGGGGCTCAGTGGCATCGCCCTGGTGGTGGTGCTCACCGGATACGCCCTGTCCATCGTGGACGCCTCCATCGTCAATGTGGCACTGAACTCGATCAGTGACGACCTCCGGGGCGGCCCCGCCGCACTGGAGCTGGTGGTGTCCGGCTACGGCCTCACCTACGCCCTCGGCCTGGTGCTGGGCGGGCGGCTGGGCGACGCCTTCGGCAGACGGCGCCTGTACGCGTACGGGCTCGCGGCGTTCACCGTCACCTCGGCACTGTGCGGACTCGCCCCGACCATCGAGTTCCTCGTCGCCGCCCGGCTGTTGCAGGGCGCCGGCGCCGCCATGCTCGTACCGCAGGTGCTGGCGACGATCCAGGCGGCCACCGCGGGCCAGGCGCGCGCCCGTGCGATCGGCATGTACGGCGCGACCGCGGCCCTCGGCATGGTCATCGGGCAGATCATGGGCGGGCTGCTGGTCTCGCTGGACATCGCCGGGATCGGCTGGCGGTCGGTCTTCGCGATCAATGTGCCGATCGGCGTGGCCGCGCTGCTGGCCGTCCGGCGCGTCCCCGCGACCAGGGCCGACGCGAAGCCGGGCTTCGACCCGGTGGGCACCGCGCTGTTCGGCGTCACCATGGTCTGTGTCCTGGCCGTGGTGGTGGCGGGCCCCGACCTGGGCTGGCCGCTGTGGCTGTGGTCGCTGCTCGCGGTCGCCGCGGTGGGGGCGGTGGCGCTGGTGCGGGCCGAGCGCGGGCTGGAGGCGCGGGGCGGCTCACCGCTGCTGTCCCCGTCGGTGCTGTCCCATCCGGGGATGCGCAGAGGGCTGGCGGCGCTGGTGCCGTTCTCGGCCGGTTTCGGCGCCTTCCTGTTCGTCTACGCGCTGATCGCGCAGGGTCACTTCGGCTTCGGCGGGCTCGCCTCCGGCGGGGTGCTGACGCCGTTCGCCGCGGCGTTCTTCGCGGTGACGCTGTTCACCCCGAGGATCGCGGCGGCCCTGGGCGCCCGGATCATCACCCTGGGCGCCCTCGTCCAGGGCGCGGGCCTGCTGCTGCTGGCGCTGGTGATCCGGCTGGGCTGGCCGCATCCCTCCCTGGTGCTGGTGCTCGTCGGGATCGGCTTCTTCGGCGCGGGCGCCGCGCTGATCGGCCCGACGCTGTTCCGGACGATCCTCGCCGACGTACCCCCCGCGCAGGCCGGCATGGGCAGCGGTGTGCTGGTGACCAGCCAGCAGATGGCGACCGCGCTGGGCACGACCGTCGGCGGTACCTTCTACCTCTCCATGGAGAGCTGGCTGTCGACGGTGTCGGCGGCCGTGCTCGTTCTCGCCCTGCTGGCGTGTTTCTCGGTGACCGTTCTCGTGATCAGTCTGAAGCTCCCCGACCCCAGCTGACACCCGCGCCCCCGTACGGCGCGACCTGATCCAGACCTTCTCGTCGGCGACGGCGCGCCGTCCTTCGGCGTACCCGCGCGCAGAAGCGGAGACAGCCAAGTGCAGTTACGGACAAGGACAGCCGTGGTGACCGGCGCGGCCGGCGGCATCGGCCTCGCCCTCAGCGCCCGCTTCGCACGGGCCGGCGCCGGCGTGGTCATGGCGGACATCGAAGGCGACGCGCTGCACCGCCGGGCCGCCGAACTCACCGCACAGGGCGCCGAGGTCACCGCGGTGACCGCCGACCTGACCGACCCGGACGCCGTCGGACGGCTCGCGGACACGGCGTTCGAGCTGCTCGGCGACGTCGACGTGGTGTGCAACAACGCCGGGGTCCTCGGCCCCGTGGGACAGCCCCTGTGGGAGGTGCCGCTGGAGCGGATGCGGCAGGTCTTCGAGGTGAACCACTGGGCGCACGTTCTGGTGGCCCGCGCCTTCGTCCCCCGGCTGCTGGAGCGCGGCCGGCCCGCCCATCTGATCCACACCGCCTCCATGTCCGCCTTCGTCGTCGGCGCCGGCAGCGCCGCCTACGCCGCCTCCAAACACGCCGACCTCGCGGTCGCCCGCAGTCTGCGCGCCGATCTGCGCGGCACCGGGGTGCGGGTGTCGGTGCTGTGCCCCGGCCGGGTCGACACGCCCATGGTCGCGGGGCTGACGGCCCCGCGCGGCGCGGGCGGCGACACCACGGTGAGCGCCGAGGACGTCGCCGGACTCGTATGGGAGGCCCTCGGCTCCGATCGCTTCTATCTCTTCAGCAACGCGGACGCCCCGCTGCGGCTGCGCGATCAGTTCGACGACGTATGGCGTCATGTTTCCCTTCCGCCCCCGTCCCCCGAGGAGGAGTTGTGGCCCGCTCCGCAAGCGACGACCGTGGCGAGGAACCACTGACCATCGACCTGGAAGCGGTGAGGGAGAAGTACCGGCGGGAACGCGACAAGCGCGGCGTCGGTCGGACCTACCAGTTCGCGCGCGGTGACTTCAGCCGTTACGCGCGGGACCCCTACACCGAGCGGCGGGAGCGCGAGCCGCTCACCGACGAGGTGGACGTCGCCGTCGTCGGCGCCGGCATCGGCGGCCTGCTGACCGGCGCCCATCTGCGCAAGGAGACCGGCCTGGAGCGCATCCGGCTGATCGACGAGGCCGGCGACGTCGGCGGCACCTGGTACTGGAACCGCTTCCCCGGCGTCCGGTGCGACGTCGAGAGCTACATCTACATGCCGCTGCTCGAAGAGACCGGAACGATACCCACCGAGAAGTACGCCACCGGGCCGGAGATCTTCGCCCACCTCCAGCGGATCGCCCACACGTACGACCTCTACCGCGACGCCCTCTTCCAGACCGCCGTCACCGAGCTGCGCTGGGACGAGGCCGCCGGGACGTGGCTGGTGAGCACCGACCGCGGGGATCTGATCCGGGCCCGGTACGTGGCCATGTCGATCGGTCTGATGCACCGCCCCAAACTCCCCCGGCTGCCCGGCCTGGAGACGTTCGCCGGACACTCCTTCCACTCCAGCCGCTGGGACTTCGACTACACCGGCGGCGACAGCACCGGCGGGCTGACCAAGCTGAGGGACAAGAGGGTCGGCGTCATCGGCACCGGCTCGACCACCGTCCAGCTCGCCCCGCACCTCGCCGAGTGGGCCGAGCACCTCGTCGTCTTCCAGCGCACCCCGCCCACGGTCGACGTCCGCGGCAACCGGCCCACCCCGCCCGACTGGGCGGCCAGTCTCGAACCGGGCTGGCAGCAGCGCCGGATGGAGAACTTCCACGCGCTGACCTCCGGAATCCCGCAGGACGAGGACCTGGTCCAGGACCGCTGGACCCAGACCACGGCCAAGCTGGCCGCCGCGATCCTGCCCACCGGCGACACCGGGGGCGACCCGAAGGAGCGGGCGCTGGCGGCCGAGCGGGCGGACTTCCTCAAGATGGAGAAATTGCGCGCCCGTATCGACAGCGTCGTCACCGACCCCGCGACCGCCGCCGCCCTCAAGCCGTACTACCGCGTGTACTGCAAGCGGCCCTGCTTCCACGACAGCTACCTCCAGACCTTCAACCGGCCCAATGTGACCCTGGTCGACACCCAGGGGCGGGGCGTGGAGCGGCTCACCCCGGCCGGGGTGGTCGCGAACGGCCGGGAGTACCCGGTCGACTGCCTGATCTTCGCCACCGGCTACGAGCACGAGTTCTCCGTCCCGTACACCGACCGCGCCGGCTACGACATCGTCGGCCGCGACGGCGTGAAGCTGTCGGAGAAGTGGGCGGACGGGGCGCACACCCTGCACGGACTCCAGGTGAACGGCTTCCCCAACTGCTTCATCCTGTCCAAGATCCAGGCCGGTCGGCACGTCAACATCCCCTACATGCTGGGTGAGCAGACCCGGCACCTCGCGCACATCGTCAAGTGTGTCGAGGAGCGCGGCCACCGGGTCGTGGAGGCCTCCGAGGCCGGCGAGAAGGAATGGGTCGAGGAGATCCTCCGGCTCGCCGCCAACGACCTCGACTTCCTGGAGAACTGCACACCCGGCCTCTACAACAACGAGGGCGACCCGAGCGGGCTGCCCCTGCGCAACTCCAGCTACGGCGGCGGCTCGGTGGAGTTCGTGAACATCCTCAGGAGGTGGCGCGAGGCGGGCGACCTCGCCGGGCTCGAACTGCGCTGACCACCCCACCCCTTCGCGAAAGGCGGCAACGCCCATGGACGTAACGCCGATCCCCGGCGCCGCTCTCGGCGCCGTCGTGCACGGCGCCCAAGTCACCGGCGCCATGGACCAGGCCCAGCTGGAGGAGATCTGGGCGGCCCTCGACGCACATCTCGTACTCGTCTTCCGCGGCCACGAGACCCCCTCCTACCAGGAGTTCCTGGCCTTCGGCCGCCGCTTCGGGCACATCCCGAAGACCGGCCTGACCAGCGGCGCCCACCCCGACCACAACGAGATCCTGATCGTCTCCAACCTGGTGGAGGACGGCCGCAAGATCGGCGTCGGCGACGCCGAGTGGATGGGCTGGCACACCGACTACTCCTTCCGCCCCCGCGTCTCCCAGGTCGGCTTCCTGGAGGCCATCGAAGTTCCGTACTCCGGCGGCGGGGAGACCCTCTTCACCGACATGTACGCCCTGTACGAGTCGCTGTCGCCCGAAGAGCGCCGGCGTCTGCACTCCTACCGGGTCCGCCACGCCCTGCGCACCGGGTACGAGGAGACCATCGAGGAGGAGCTCCAGGGCGAGGTGTCCCTGGGCGAGACCACCGAACGGATCCAGCCCGAGGACGGCACCTCCACCGTCCACCCGCTGATCGCCCGCAATCCGCGCACCGGCCGGCAGTCGGTCTACGTCAGCACCCTGAACACCAAGCGGATCGTGGACCTCGCCCCCGACGACAGCCGCAAGCTGCTCGACGAACTGCTGTCGCACGCGGGCAAGCCGCAGTACACCTACGCCCACACCTGGCAGCCCGGGGACATCGTCGTGTGGGACCAGCTCGGCACCATCCACGCCAAGCAGGCCTTCGACCCGGCCGAACGGCGCATCATGCGCCAGGTCGTCAGCATCTTCGACGACCCGACCGCCCCCTGGCGCGCGGAGGTCGCCGCATGAGCGTGTCTTGGCGCGCTGCGCGGGCTGGACTGAGGAGCCGCGCAGCGACGGAGGAGCGAGCAGTGACGAGGGAAGCCCGCGCGTTGGAGCGCGCCAAGACTGAGCGGGAGGAGGCGCGCGTGTCTTGGCGCGCTGCGCGGGCTGGACTGAGGAGCCGCGCAGCGACGGAGGAGCGAGCAGTGACGAGGGAAGCCCGCGCGTTGGAGCGCGCCAAGACTGAGCGGGAGGAGGGGCGCGTGTCTTGGCGCGCTGCGCGGGCTGGACTGAGGAGAGGAGCCG
>NZ_MAXF01000197.1 GCF_001704635.1 Streptomyces sparsogenes
GAGCCGCGCAGCGACGGAGGAGCGAGCAGTGACGAGGGAAGCCCGCGCGTTGGAGCGCGCCAAGACTGAGCGGGAGGAGGGGCGCGTGTCTTGGCGCGCTGCGCGGGCTGGACTGAGGAGCCGCGCAGCGACGGAGGAGCGAGCAGTGACGAGGGAAGCCCGCGCGTTGGAGCGCGCCACGACTGAGCGGGAGGGAGGGGCATGAGCACGGCTCCCGCCTGCCTCGGCCACGGCCGGGTCACGATCACCCCGGCGCTGCGCGCCGCCGTCGACCGGCTCGACCACCGCTCACGTCACCAGGCGGCCTACCACTTCGGGTGGATCACCGCCGGCGGCGCGCCGACCAGCGCCGACGCCGGCAAGGC
This sequence comes from Streptomyces sparsogenes, assembly GCF_001704635.1. Taxonomy (GTDB): domain Bacteria; phylum Actinomycetota; class Actinomycetes; order Streptomycetales; family Streptomycetaceae; genus Streptomyces; species Streptomyces sparsogenes. The sequence goes on from NZ_MAXF01000197.1 coordinate 366, forward strand.
CGTACGGCCGGCGCTCGCGCTGCTGTCGGCCGAGGCGGTCGGAGCGCCGCCGGAGGTCGCCCTGCCCGGCGCCGTCGCCGTGGAGCTGGTGCACAACTTCTCCCTGGTGCACGACGATCTGATGGACGGCGACGAGGAGCGCCGCCACCGGCGCACGGTGTGGAAGCTGTGGGGTTCCTCCAGCGCCATCCTGACCGGTGACGCGATGCTGGCGCTCGCCCAGGAGGTGCTGCTGGACACCGGGCTGCCGACGGCGGCACCCGCCGCCCGGCTGCTGGCCCGCACCACCCGGCACCTGATCCGCGGCCAGGTCCAGGACCTGGCCTTCGAACAGCGCTCGCACGTCACGGTCGAGGAGTGCGTCGACATGGCCGCCGGCAAGACCGGCGCGCTGCTGTCGGCGAGCGCCGCGATCGGCGCCGTCCTCGCCGGGGCACCGGAGGCGACGGTGGACGCGCTGGCGCTCTACGGCGACCAGGTCGGCCTCGCCTTCCAGCTCGTCGACGACGTTCTCGGCATCTGGGGCGACCCGGCCGTCACCGGCAAGCCGGTCCACTCGGATCTGCGCTCCCGCAAGAAGTCCCTGCCGGTGAGCTACGCGCTGAACCAGGAAGGCCCGCTCAGCGACGAGCTGGCCGCCTGGCTCGCGGCCCCGGGCGGACCCGGCGGAGCCGGGAAACCTGGTGAACCCGGCGAACTCGGCGAACCCGGCGAGGCGGAACTGCGGCGCGTGGCCGGTCTGATCGAGGGCGCCGGCGGCCGGGACTGGGCGCTGGCCGAGGCCGCCCGGCGGTTGGCGCTGGCCGAGGACGCGCTGCGCGGTGTCGAGTTGGACGCCGGCGCGCGGGACGAACTCCTCGCGCTCGGGCGGTTCGTCGTCGACCGCGAGGTCTGAGACCGAGCCGGCCCCCGTACCCGTAAGCCCCCTTCCGACCCCGTCCCCGACCCCCGACCCCCGACCCCCGACTCCTGAGTCCTGCCTCCTCCTGCCTCCTGCCTCCTGCCTGCCGCCTTCTGACTTCTGACTCCGCTCAGCGCAGCGCCCCCACCAGGGCACCACCATGCCCGCTGCGCCTCCGCAACCCACTCCCGAGGATTCCCCATGCCCCAGGACGTCGACTTCCACATACCCCTGCCGGGCCGGCAGAGCCCGGATCACGCGCGTGCCGACGCCGAGCAGCTGATCTGGCCGCGGTCGCTCGGGCTGATCAAGTCCGAGGCGGCGGCGAAGCGTCATCTGCGTGGCGGCTACGCCGACCTGGCCTCCCGCTTCTACCCGCACGCCACCGGCGCCGACCTGGACCTGGGCGTCGACCTGATGTCGTGGTTCTTCCTCTTCGACGACCTCTTCGACGGGCCGCGCGGCGAGAACCCAGAGGAGACCAAGCAGCTCACCGACGCGGTCGCGGCTGCGCTGGACGGCCCCCTCCCCGACACCGCGCCCCCCATCGCCCACGGCTTCGCCGACATCTGGCGGCGCACCAGCGAGGGCATGACACCCGCCTGGTGCGCGCGCAGCGCCCGGCACTGGCGCAGGTACTTCGACGGCTACGTCGACGAGGCGGAGAGCCGCTTCTGGGACACGCCGTACAACTCCGCGGCCGAGTACCTGGCCGTGCGCCGGCAGACCATCGGGGTGCAGCCGACGGTCGACCTCGCCGAGCGCGCGGGCCGCTTCGAGGTGCCGCACCGGGTCTTCGACAGCGCTGTGCTCTCCGCGATGCTCCAGATCGCCGTCGACGTCAATCTGCTGCTCAACGACATCGCCTCGCTGGAGAAGGAAGAGGCCCGCGGCGAGCAGAACAACATGGTCATGATCCTGCGCCGGGAGCACGGCTGGTCCGACGACCGCAGCGTCGCCCACATCCAGAGCGAGGTGCGCGCCCGCCTGGAGCAGTACCTCCTGCTGGAGTCGTGCCTGCCGCAGGTCGGCGACATCTACCGGCTCGACGAGGCCGAGCGCGAGGCCCTGGAGCGCTACCGCAACGACGCCGTGCGCACCGTGATCCGCGGTTCCTACGACTGGCACCGCACCTCGGGCCGCTACGACGCCGAGTTCGCGGTCGCCGCCGGGGTCCAGGGCTACCTGGAGGAGCTCGGCAGCACCGCCCACTAGCAGCACACACACGACGGGAAGTTGAGGATCGAATGACCGAGCAGACCACCTTCTCGGCGGGAGCGGCGCCCGGGGCGCTCCCCGTCGTGGGACACGCCCTCCAGATGATGCGTCACCCCGTGAACTTCATGACCTCGCTGTCGGCCCACGGCGACCTGGTCGAGATCAAGATCGGCCCCACCAGGGCCTATGTCCCGACCCACCCCGAACTGCTGCGGCACGTCCTGACCAACGACCGCATCTTCGACAAGGGCGGCGTCTTCTACGACCGCGCCCGTGACATCGCCGGCAACGGCCTGGTCACCTGCCCGTTCGCCGACCACCGCCGCCAGCGCCGGCTGATGCAGTCGGCGTTCACCCGCGGCCAGCTCAAGCGGTACGCCGAGGCCATGCACGCCGAGATCGAGGCCACGGCGTCGCGCTGGCAGGACGGCATGGTCGTCGACGCCTTCCAGGAGATGTACGGCATGGCCCTGCGCACGGTCGGCCGCACCCTGTACTCCACACCCGTCAGCCCCGAGCTGGCGGCGAAGGTGGAACGTTCCTTCGACGTCGTGCTCAACGGCCTGTTCCGGCAGATGTTCCTTCCGGCCTCGATCCGCCGGCTGCCCCTGCCGTCCCAGCGCCGCTACCGGAGCAACCTGGCCTTCCTCCACCGGACCACCCAGCGGCTCATCGACGACTACCGCGGCTCCGACACCGAGCACGACGACCTGCTCGCCGCCCTGCTCGCCTCCCGCGACGACGACGGCGGCCGGCTCGGCGACAAGGAGATCCACGACCAGGTCATCACCGTCATGGCGGCCGGCACCGAGACCGTCGCGGGCACCCTCACCTGGGTCTTCTACCTCCTCTCCCAGCACCCGGAGATCGAGGCCGCGCTCTACGACGAGATCGACACCGTCCTCGGCGGCCGCGCCCCGCGGTGGGACGACCTGCCGAACCTCTCCCTGACCGACCGGATCATCTCCGAGACGCTCCGACTCCGCCCGCCGGCCTGGCTGTTCACCCGCCTCACCTCCTCCCCCACCGAACTCGCGGGCCGCCGCCTGCCCACCGGCTCCACCGTCGTCTTCAGCCCCGCCGCGGTCTCCCAGTACGAGGACGCCTTCGACCACCCCAAGAAGTTCGACCCCGACCGCTGGCTCCCGGACCGCATCGCCCCGGCCGCCCGCCACGCCTACGTACCGTTCGGCACGGGTGCCCGCAAGTGCATCGGCGACCTCTACGCACGCACCGAGGCCACCCTGGGACTCGCCACCATCCTCGGCCGCTGGCGGGTCACCTGCGAACCCGGCATGGACATCCGCCCGGTCCCGCTGGCCACCGTCTACCACCCCCGCCGCCTCCGCCTGAGGCTCGACGCCCGCACCCCGCACCGGACGCCCTCCGCCGTTCCCGCGCCGACCGGGGGCGACCTGACGTGAACGAAGGGTGCGCAGGGAGATCGCGCACCTACCGTCGGCGGTTGCGGCTAGCGTCTGTCTGACTCGTACGGACGACTCAGAGGAGGCACCTGTGGCTGCACTCGTGCGACGGATGTCAGCAAGTGCTGTGGTGATCGCCGGAATGTTCATCGTCTCTGCTTGCTCGACCCACCAAACGGTGAGCAGCCCATCGTCGTCTGCGGGCACGGAGGCACCGTCGAGAACGTCAAGACCTCCGTTGACCGCCAAGCAGCTGAAGGCACTCGCCTTGAAGGACAGTGAGGTGCCACAGGCTTACGACGTGCCAGTGCAGGAACCTTCTCCGGAAGAGCGACGGAAGACGTTGCCGCCGGTCTCGGATGCCTCCTGCCAAAGAGTCCTCACCATACTTGCGGCCGAGGACGCGTCCGCCGTTGTGTTCCAGATCTACAACTGGAGGGAGAACATCTTCGGGGGCGATTCCACCCTGGCTTCTTACGAGGGCACGAAGGCGCAAAAGGCTTTTGGACAGCTCCAGGCATCCCTTGCGGACTGCAGGTCCTTTTCGGGGGTCAGTGTGGCGGGGAAGTACAAGGCCAGGATCACCATGGACAAGGGCCCGGACGTTGGGGACGAGGCCCTCGGTTTCCATGTGGTCATCCCGCTGCCGGACGGAGAGGGAGTCCGGGACGAACACCATGTTTTCGTGCGGACGGACAACGTCACAGCCAGTTTCACGGATACGAACGTGGGGATGCCGGCCAGGTTCCCCCTCGGCCTTGTCAACAAGCAGGTCGAACGGCTGAATTCGGCCCAGCGTCCCTGACCTCTACGATCGCTGCGTTTGTGATCTCGGAAGAGAAGGCTGAAACACTGTGACGGACGAGCGAGTTGTCATCGTGACCGGCGCCGGTTCCGGTATCGGCGCGGCCACCGCCCGGCTGCTGCGCGAACAGGGGCATCAGGTGGTCGTGTCCGGGCGCCGGGTCGAGCCGCTGCGGCGCTTGGAGGGGGAGACGGGCGTGCTGGCGTATCCGTCGGATGTGGGTGACCCCGAGGCCGCCGAGGGTCTGGTCGGCGCGGCGCTCGCCGCGTATGGGCGCGTCGACGGTCTGGTCCTCAACGCGGGCATCGGGCGTGGCGGCACGGTCGGTGATCTGTCGCTGGCGGAGTGGGACGAGGTGATGCGCACCAACGTCACCGGTCCGCTGCTGCTCCTGCGCGCGGCGATCCCGCATCTGCGGCGGGCGCGGGGAGCGGTGGTCGCCGTCGCCTCGGTCTCGGCCCTGCTCAGCGGGCCCGGCGGTGCCCCGTATGCCGCGTCGAAGGCCGCCCTGGTGCAGCTGTGCCGTTCCGTGGCGGTGGACCACGGCCGGGAGGGGGTGCGTGCCAACGTGGTGTGTCCCAGCTGGGTGAGGACGGAGATGGCCGACCGGCGCATGGCGCGTTTCGCGCAGGAGGCGGGGCTGGGGGACGGTGGTGTGGACGCCGCCTACGAGGAGGCGACCCGGCTCCTGCCGATGGGCCGGCCCGGCGAACCGCGTGAGGTCGCCGAGGCGATCGGCTGGTTGCTCTCTCCGGCGGCGTCCTTCGTCAACGGCGCGGTGCTCACGGTCGACGGCGGGGCGACGGCGCTGGACCCGGGCACCGTCGCCTTCGACTTCCACATCGCGCCGCGCGGCGAGGCCGGGTCGGCCTGACCGGCCGGGGCCGGGCGGGGCGCGCCGATGGTCGGGGCGGCCGGCGGTCAGCCTGTCCGGCCGGGGCCGGGCGGCGTGCGCCGATGGTCGGGGCGGCCGGTGGTCCGTGTGGCGTCCAGGGCCTGGCGGGCCTCGGCCACCACGTGCGGGTCGGTGACGAAGTGGGTGTCCTGGAGGGCGGAGGCTCCCGCGGCTCCGAGTGGTATCCAGGCACCGCCGCGCCTGGGCTCGGCCCGGGTCTTGGCGGAGAGGTGCACGGCGGCGACCCCCGCGGCCACCAGGGCGGGGATGTCGGGAGTGCGCACGCCGCCGCCTGCCATGACTTGCACACCGGGAGCCGCGGCGACCATCGCGGCGAGCGTGGTCGCCCCGTCGGCCGCGGTGGCCGCGCCGCCGGAGGTGAGGACCCTGGTGATGCCGAGCGAGGGGAGCAGCGCCGCGGTGGCGACCGGGTCGGCGGACTGGTCGATCGCGCGGTGGAGGGTGACCTCCACGGAGCGCTCGTGGTGCGAGGCCGCGTCATGGGCGGCGTCGGTCAGGCGGGTGAGGGCGTCGGTGTCCAGGAGGCCTTCGGCGGTCAGCGCGCCGACCACCACCCCGGAGGCGCCCGAGGCGACGACCGAGCCTACCTCGGCGACCATCAGCGCGATCTCCTCGGCGTCGTACACGAAGTCACCGGGGCGGCACCGCACCAGGGCGTGCACCGGGGACCCGACCGCTGCCACCGCCTCCACCGAGGCCGCCGACGGGGTCAGGCCGCCCAGTTCGAGCCCGGTGCACAGTTCGACCCGGTCGGCACCGTGGTCGCGGGCGGCACGAGCGCCCGCGGGGGAGGTGACCGCGATCTCGAGGGCGGTGTCCGGCGTTCCGGGGCCGCCCCTCACTCGTCGTCCCCGGTGAGCGGCTGGTCGGAGGCCGGGATGATCCGGGCGGTCAGGTCCGGGTCGGCCATGTCGCGGTCGAAGGGGAACATGGGCCGGCGGATGCGGTGGTGACCGAGTCGCGCCAGGTCCTGGTCGACCCCGCCCGGGGTGAGGGCCATCTTCCATGCCGCGGCCATGTCGAACAGCTCCGGCTCCAGGTAGCCGATCTTCACGATGACCACGTCGGCGGAGCGGGGGTCCAGGTCCAGGTCGGAGAAGTCGTGTTCGTGGTGGTAGGGCTTGCGCCGCCGGGTCAGGATCGCGTACACGCTGCCGACGCGGACCACGACCTCGGTCTCGGCGTCGCGGTCGCCGTGCCGGATCGCGTGCACCACGCCGGTGAGGGTGACGGGGCCGGCGTGCCGGTCGTCCACCTCGGCGCCCGCGGTGACGGTGACGGTGGCTCCCACGCCGGCGGCGACCGCGGTGTCGACGGCGGCGGGGCCGGGCACCGAGGCGTACAGGACGGTCGGGCCGTCGTCCTTCTGGAACTCCGGGCGCTCCAGCAGCCTGGTCAGCCCCCAGGTGACGTCGCCGGCGCCGCCCGCGGTGGGGTTGTCACCGGTGTCGCTGATGAAGTACGGCCGGTGCCGGGAGGCCAGGGCCTCGTCGAGGAGGTCGTCGAAGGTGCCGGTCGGGGCGACGAAGTCGAAGTCGTGACGGGCCTCCCAGAAGCCGCGGGCGAGGCGTTCGGCGCCTGAGGACACGGCGCTCCGGTCGGGGCCGGTGACGACGACGGCCGCGCGGTTGCGTGGTTCGTCGGCCCAGGCGTAGCCGACCCATATCGCCGCGTCGGTCACCCCGGCCGTGGCCTCGACCTCCTCGACCGCCGCGTACACGCTCCTGGCGGGCTCGATGCGGGTGGAGGTCTGCTCTCCGGCCAGCAGCACCGGGACCGGCACCCATGCCTTCACCGGTCGGGGGGCGCCGGAGGCGAGCAGGTCGACCAGGTTGCGCACGGCGCGCTCCTTGGTCTCCATGTGGTCCTCGTGCGGGGCCATCCGGTAGCAGGTGATGAGGTCGCTGCGGTGGGCGAGTTCGCGCGAGACGTTGCCGTGCAGGTCCATCGAGGTGGAGACGATCACGTCGGGGCCGACGGTGGCCCGGATGCGTTCCAGCAGGACGGCCTCGGCGTCCTCGACGCCCTCGACGGTCATCGCGCCGTGGATGTCGTACCAGAGGCCGTCGAGCCGGGGCAGCGCGGCGAGGCGGTCGATGAGTTCGCCGGTGAGCGCGGACCAGGCGGCGGCGGTGACCATGCCGCCGGGCAGCGACTTGCCCACCAGGGCGCCGTGCCAGTCGGCGGCCTCGCGCAGTTCCTCGCCGGGTGCGAGGAAGGGGTAGCGGTCGAGTACGTCGGCGCCGCGCGAGGGGTGGAACGCGGGGGCCTCGGTGCGGGCCGGGGAGAAGGTGGACGACTCGATGCCGAGCCCGGCGATGGCGATGACCGGGCGGGCGGCGGTGCGGGATTCCGACATGGCTCCTCGTGCGGGTTGGGGTGCGTCAGGGGGTGCGGGATGCGGCGGTGCCGGGGCGCTCGTCACCGAGCCCGGTGCCGCCCGCGTTGCGCAGGGCGTGCGCCATGGCGCGCTGCAGGGCGAACTGTCCGGCCCCGACGACTCCGGCGTCGACGCCGAGGCTGGCCCGCTCGATCGTGAGGTGCTCGGTGACCAGCGGGTGGCAGCTGTCGTAGAGCTGGCTGCGGACGGCGGCGACGAAGGGTTCCAGGGTGGAGAGGATGCCGCCGAGGTAGACGGCGTCCGGGTTGAAGAAGTTGACGTTGGCGGCGAGCACCTGGCCGAGGTGTTCTCCGGCTCGGCGGACCGCACGGGTGGCCTCGGGGTCGGCGTCGGCGGCGAGGCCCACGACGTCCTCGATGCTGCTGACGTCGGCGCCGCGCTCGCGCAGGATGCGTACCAGGGCGGCGCCGGAGGCCACGGTCTCCAGGCAGCCGGTCTTGCCACAGGAGCAGGGGATGTCGGCGGCGCCGTCGATCCGGATGTGGGTGATGTCGCCGGCGGCGCCGGTGGCGCCCCGGTAGAGGCGGCCGTCGACGATGACGCCGGCGCCGATCGCCGAGCCGATCTTCACCATGATCGACTGTCGGTGTTCGGCGGGCCGGACGGTGTGCTCACCCATCGCCATGCAGTTGGCGTCGTTGTCGACCGCGGTCGGGACGCCGAAGCGTTCCTCCAGCCAGGTGGCGACCGGGAAGCGGTTCCACCCCGGCATCCGCGACGGCAGCATGGCGGCCCCGGATCGGGTGTCCACGGGGCCCGGGAGGGACAGGCCGACACCGCACAGCCGGTCGCGTCCGCGCTCCTCGGCCAGGGCCTCCAGGGTTTCGGCGAGCCGTGGCAGGGCCTGCTCGGGGCCGTCGGCGATGACGAACGGAACGGTGGAGACCTTTTCGAGCCGGCCGCCGGGCAGTGCCACACCGATCCGGGCGTGCCGGCCGCCGAGGTCGGCGGCGACGGCGAACTCGTCGGTGCCGCCGAGCCGGAGGACCTTGCGGGGGCGCCCGCCGGTGGACGACTGGGTGCCTTCCTCGGCGATCAGCCCGCGCTCGACCAGTTGCGCCACGGTCAGGGAGATGGTCGAGGGGGCGGCACCGAGCAGGCCGGCGAGTTCGGCGCGTGACGAGGCCTGGCCCGAGGCCACGAGTTCCAGGACGCGGGCGGCGAGGGAGGAACTCCCCTTCGCCGACTGACGGTTCCGCGCACTTATTTCAGTCATGTACGAAGTAACTTCCGCAACGGTGGGTGTGACGAAGACAGTACGCCCGCAGAACGCGTACGTGAACCGCTTCCCGGACAACATCACCTTGGCCGGTAGCGTGGCAAACCGGGCCAAAGGCGCCGATTTCGCTGCCCGGATCAGGTTGTGGAGACTTCTGCTCAGCTCGCAGAAACTTACTTTTTACTAATTCTTGTTTGTTTGATCGGCGTGTGGCACGTTGACTGTCGTCGCAGCGCCGATCCCCGCGGCGCCGGCCCCCATGGGGCACATCACGGGTCCTTTCACTCCGAGGAGAGTCATGTTCCTTGCTCATTCGGCGACCGGCCGCCGCTGGGCCCTCGTCGCGGGTGCCGCCGTCCTGTCCGGCGCACTGCTCACCGGCTGTTCCGGAGGCGGTACCTCGTCCTCCGGCGGACACAAGACCGACACCATCAACTACGCGCTCCCGGCCAACTTCACGCCGAACTGGATCCTCCCGGTCGGCACGGCCTCGCACCTCAACACCAACAACTCCTCCATATCCCAGTCCCTCTGGGAGCCGCTGATCGCCTACGACGGCTCCACCGGCGAGGTCGGCTGGAACAAGAAGAACTCCCTCGCCACCGCGGCGGACTTCGCCAAGGACAGCAAGAGCGTCACGATCACGCTCGGCAACCGGCACTGGAGCGACGGCAAGCCGGTCACCTCGCGCGACGTCGAGTTCTGGTTCAACCTGGTCAAGGCCAACAAGGCCGACTGGGCAAGCTACAGCCCGGGCAAGGCACCGGACAACTGGACCTCGCTGAAGATCGTCGACGACACCCACTTCACCATCGCGTTCGACAAGGCGTACAACCAGCAGTGGATGCTCGCCAACGAGCTGAGCATGATCCGCCCGATGCCGCAGCACGTCTGGGACAAGACCAGCGACTCCGGTGCCGTCTCCGACCTGGATCGCACCAAGGCTGGCGCCAAGCAGGTCTGGAAATACCTCAACAACGCCGCAAAGAACATCTCCGGTTACGCCAGCGACCCGCTGTGGAAGGTCGTCAGCGGTCCGTACACCCTCAAGTCCTTCTCCACCGCGGGCAGGGTCGAACTGACCGCCAACGCCAAGTACGACGGCGGCGGCAAGGCCAACATCAAACACGTCAACCTCCTGCCCTTCACCACGACCGACGCCGAGGCGAACGCGCTGCGGGCGGGCACGGTCGACTACGGCTACATCAACGCCACCGACCTCAGCCAGGAGGCCTCCTTCAAGTCGCGGGGCTACACGATCAAGCCGTGGGCGGGCTGGGCGATCACCTACATGCCCTACAACTTCAACAACCCCGCCATGGGCGCCGTCTTCAAGCAGCTCTACGCCCGGCAGGCGATCCAGATGTCGGTCGACCAGACCAGCCTGGCGAAGGTGGTGTTCAACGGCACCGCGGTCCCCACCTACGGCCCGATCCCCCAGGGACAGGCCTCCGACTTCGTCTCTCCGGAGCAGAAGAACAACCCCTACCCGTTCGACACCGCCAAGGCGAGGAAGCTGCTGACCTCGCACGGCTGGACCGAGCGGAACGGCACCATGGTGTGCACCGACGCGGGCAGCGGCGCCGACCAGTGCGGCTCGGGCGTCGCCAAGGGCACCAAGTTCGAGATGCACGTGCTGTCCCAGTCCGGTTCGACCGTGACCGACAACATGATGAGCGCGCTGCAGTCCTCCTTCTCGAAGACCGGCATCAAGTTCTCCATCAAGACCGCCCCGGTCAACTCGGTGCTCTCGCAGACCGGTCAGTGCAAGTCCGCCGACCCGGGTTGCAAGTGGCAGCTATCCTTCTTCGGCACCGCGGGCAGCTGGTACTTCCCGGCGTACCCGAGTGGTGACTCGCTCTTCCAGACCGGCGGCGGTTCCAACTTCGGCAGCTACTCCAACCCTGAGGTGGACAAGCTGATCACGCAGACCACCACCTCCGACTCGACCGCCGCCGTCCAGAAGTACAGCGCCGCGCTGGCCAAGGACCTGCCGGTGATCTGGCTGCCGGAGCCCGACTACCAGGTCTCCGTGGTCAAGAACGGGCTGGGCGGCTTCGCGCAGGACTCGCTCGCCAACTTCCACCCCGCCATGTGGAAGTGGACGGACAACTGAGCCCGGCCGGTGACCCAGCGCATTCCTGAGCCGAAGCGACCGGAAAACACATGAGCACTCCTTCGTACCTGATCAGACGGGTCCTCCAGGCCGTCGCGGTGATCGTGATCGTGACGATCGTGGTCTTCGGTCTGCTGCACGCCCTGCCCGGGGGGCCCGCCCGCGGCATCCTCGGCCCGCAGGCCACGGCGCAGCAGATCGCCCGCTTCAACCACGAACAGGGCCTCGACCAGTCCCTGCCCGTGCAATACCTCCACTACCTCAACCAGTTGCTGCACGGTGACCTCGGCACCTCGTACACCCTGAACGCCCCGGTCTCCCGGCTCATCGGGGAGCGGCTGCCGAAGACCCTGGTGCTGACCGTCCTGTCGTTGGTCATCGGCCTGCTCCTGGCGATCCCGCTGGGTATGTGGCAGGCGGTGCGCCGCAACAGGCCGGCGGACTACGTCATCACCACGCTGAGCCTCATCGCCTACTCCACGCCGGTGTACTTCCTGGGGCTGATCCTGGTTCTGGTGTTCAGCCAGGTGCTGCCGTGGTTCCCGTCCCAGGCGCCGCAGGGCCAGTCGCTCGCCCAGGTGTTCTCCGAGCCGCAGGCCCTGGTACTGCCGGTGGCCACCGGCGCCGCCTCCATGGTGGCGGTGTTCAGCCGCTACATGCGCGCCGCCACCCTGGAGAATCTCTCCGAGGACTACGTCAGGACGGCGCGGGCCGGGGGTTCCCGCTACGGCGCCATCCTGCGGCGGCACGTGTTCCGTAACTCCCTGACCCCGGTGATCTCCATGCTCGGCTACTACCTGCCGGTGCTCTTCGGCGGTGCCCTGGTGGTGGAGCAGCTCTTCAACTACCCCGGCATGGGGTTGTTGTTCTGGTCCGCCGCGCAGGCCTCCGACTACCCGGTCCTGCTGGGCTGTGTGCTGGTCATCGCCGTCGCCACCGTGGTCGGCACGCTGCTCGCCGACATCGTCCAGCGGATCATCGATCCCCGAGTGAAGGCAGGCCGGGCATGAGCGCCGTCATCCAGCCGGCCAAGGCGCCCGGCACCGCGGACACCCCCCGTGAGACCTCCGGCACCCGGCTCGCCGTGCGGCGCTTCCTGCGCAACCGGCTCGCCGTCGCCGGGCTCGGCGTCGTGCTGTTCTTCGTCCTGTTCTGCTTCGTGGGCCCGCTGGTGTACTCCACGGACCAGACCCACACCGCCCTCGACCAGGTCAACCTCGCCCCGAGCGGCACACACTGGCTCGGCACCGACGCCGTCGGCCACGACGAGCTGGGCCGGCTGATGTACGGCGGCAAGGTGTCGCTGATCGTCGGTCTCGCCGCGGGCGCCCTGGCCACCGTCATCGGCACGCTGTGGGGCGCGGTCGCGGGCTATGCCGGCGGCTGGATCGACGCGGTGATGATGCGGATCGTGGACGCGGGCATCGCCATCCCCGCCCTCTTCATCCTGCTGGTGGTCTCCGCCATCACCACCCCCGGCCTGCCCGGCCTGATCCTCATCCTCGGACTGGTGTCATGGCTGGTGCCGTCCCGGCTCATCCGGGCCGAGACGCTGACCCTGAAGAACCGCGACTACGTACTGACCCTGCGGGCCATCGGGGGAACCCACGCCCGCGCGATCCTGCGGCACATCCTGCCCAACTCCGTGTCGACCATCATCGTCGCCACGACCTTCCAGATCGCCGACGCCATCCTCCTCGTCGCCTACGTCTCCTACCTGGGCCTGGGCGTGCAGCCACCGGCCACCGACTGGGGCGGCATGCTCTCCGCGGGACTCACCGCCGCCTACTCCGGCTACTGGTGGCTCATCCTGCCGCCCGGCCTGGCCATCATCCTGGTGGTGTGGGCGTTCAACGCGATCGGGGACGGGCTCCGTGACGCTTTCGACGTGAGGGGACGCGGATGACCGCCACCCAGGCCTCCGCCGCCCCGGCGGCCGAGCCGATTCTCGAACTCGACGACCTCGATGTCGTCTTCACCACCGAGTCCTCAAAGGTCCCCGCCGTACGGGGGGTGTCCCTTCAGGTGCGTCCCGGTGAGACCCTCGCCCTGGTCGGCGAGTCGGGCTCCGGGAAGTCCACCGTCGCGCTGGCCGCGATGGGGCTGCTGGCCGGAAACGCCCGGGCCACGGGCCGGGCCGTGATCGACGGCACCGACATCGTCGGCGCCGACGAGGCGGGGCTCGCCGCGCTGCGGGGCCGGACCGTCTCCATGGTGTTCCAGGAGCCAGCCACCGCGCTCGACCCGCTCACCCGGATCGGCAAGCAGATCGCCGAGGTGATCCGCAACCACGGCGACGTCTCCGCCAAGGACGCCGCCGCTCGCGCCGTCGACCTGCTGCGCAGGGTCGGCATCCCCGAGCCGGAGAAGCGCGCGGCCGCCTACCCCTTCCAGCTCTCCGGGGGCCAGCGCCAGCGGGTGGTCATCGCCATGGCCATCGCGAACGATCCGGCCCTGCTGATCGCCGACGAGCCGACCACCGCGCTGGACGTCACCGTGCAGGCCGAGATCCTCGACCTGCTGCGCAGGCTCGCCGCCGAGACCCGCACCGGCGTCCTGCTCGTCACCCACAACATGGGTGTGGTCGCCGACTTCGCGGACCGGGTCGCCGTGATGTACCAGGGCCGGATCGTGGAGACCGGCACGGTCGAGGACGTACTGCTGCGCCCGTCCCACGACTACACCCGGCGGCTGCTGGCCGCCGTGCCCCGGCTGTCGGTCGCGGAGCCCGACGGGCGCGCGCCGGCCGGCGATCCCCGCCCGGACGACGGGTCCGGCGGCGGCGACGCCACCGCGCCGGTCGTCGAACTCCGCGACATCTCGGTGGTGTTCGGCCGCGGAAAGCGCGCGGTGCACGCCCTGGACGGTGTCTCGCTCGTCGTCCGCCCCGGCGAGACCCTGGGCCTGGTGGGCGAGTCGGGCTCCGGCAAGTCCACCGCGGCGCGGGTCGCGCTCGGCCTGATCCCGCCGACGTCCGGCACCGTGTCGCTGTTCGGCGCCGACCTGGCCCGTACCCGCTCCCGTGCCCGCCGGGCGCTGCGATCCGGCATCGGCGTGGTCCTCCAGGACCCGGTCGCCGCGCTCGACGCCAGGATGACGGTCGGCGAGTGCGTCGCCGAGCCCCTGCGGGTACATCGCCGTGGGCTGTCCGCCCAGGAGCGGCGCGGCAGGGTCGAGGCGGTGCTCGACCGGGTCCGGCTGCCCCGCGACATCGTCCGGCGCGCCCCCGGCGAGCTGTCCGGCGGTCAGCGCCAGCGGGTGTCCCTGGCCCGCGCGCTGGTGCTCGAGCCCCGGCTGCTGGTCGCCGACGAGCCCACCAGCGCGCTCGACGTGAGCGTGCAGGAGTCCGTGCTGAAGGTGATCACGGAGCTGCAGGACGAGCTGGGCTTCGCCTGTCTGTTCGTCTCCCACGACCTCGCGGTCGTCCAGCAGTTCGCCCGCCGGGTCGCCGTCATGCGGGCCGGGCGGATCGAGGAGCAGGGCCTCACCGGGGAGACGCTGCTGCACCCGGAGACGGACTACACCCGGCGGCTGCTGGCCGCCGTGCCGGTGCCCGACCCGGTGGTCCAGCGCGGACGCAGGGCCGAACGCCTGGCCACCTTGGCGGCCGGACGTACGGGGGCCGAGGCGTGAGCGACCGCCCCTTGTTCGCCGGCGTGGACATCGGCGGGACCACGACCCAGGTGGTGGTGTGCGACGACGACCTCACGGTGCTCGACCGGGCCGGAACGGCCACTCCGGCGGCCTCCGGCGGGCAGGCCATGATCGACGCCGCGCTCGGTGTCCTGACACCGCTGTTGCGGCGTACGCCCGGCCGGCTGGTCGGCGTCGGGGTCGGCGCGGCCGGGGTGGTGGACACCACGGTGGGCCGCATCCTGGTGGCCAGCGACTCCTTCAGCGGCTGGTCGGGCTTCCCGGTCACCGCCGCCGTGGAGGACGCCCTGGGCGTGCCCGCGTTCCTCGACAACGACGTCAACGCGTTCCTGCGCGGGGAGGTGTCGGGCGGCGCGGTACGGGGCGAGCCCGATGTCCTGGGCATCGCGCTGGGCACGGGTGTGGGCGGCGCGCTCTGGGCGGGCGGCCGGCTCTTCGCCGGCCCGCAGGGCGCGGCCGGTGAGATCGGACACATCCCCGGGTTCGGCGACCTGCCCTGTACCTGCGGGGGGCGTGGCCACCTGGAGACCCTGGCCTCCGGCCGTTCCATCGGGGCCCGGTTCGCCGACCGCACCGGCCGCCGGCTCACCGCGCGAGAGGTCGCCGACGCGGCCACGCGCGGCGACCAGGACGCCCTGGAGGTGTACCGCGCCGCCGGCGCCGGGCTCGCGCGGGCGGTGGTCATGACGGCCGGCCTGGTGGACATCACCACCGTGGTGATCGGTGGCGGCGTCAGCCGTGCCTGGCACCTCCTCGAGCCCGTCATACGGGCCCAGCTCGCCGAGGAGCCCCCGGTCAGCGGTCACCCGGTCCGCCTGGTCCGTGCCCGGCTCGGCGCCGATGCCGTACCGGTGGGCGCCGCCGCCCGCGCCCGCCTGGAGACGACGCCGGGTGCGGGAGTCCTGACGACACCCTGAGGGCCGGCCGACAGCGAGTGGGATACGAGACGCTAAGCTACCAATCATCCCATCGCAGGCGTTCCGTCGCCCTTCCAGTCCCACACCGACAGCGGCAGCCGCACACGCCCGGGTCGGCGACGATGCCCTTCGGCACCGGCAGGTGGCGCCGAAGGGCGGAGTCCCGGCCGGTGGTGGGCTGAGACCGGCCTCGCCGGGAAGTACGGACAGGAAGGCACATGAGTGGCGGGGGCGGGCGGATCGCTGACCCGTAGAGGTCTGCGCGGCCGGGAGGCCGAGCTGGAAGAGCTCGAGGCGCTGATCGCCTC
Organism: Streptomyces sparsogenes; assembly: GCF_001704635.1. Classification (GTDB taxonomy): domain Bacteria; phylum Actinomycetota; class Actinomycetes; order Streptomycetales; family Streptomycetaceae; genus Streptomyces; species Streptomyces sparsogenes. Next base: position 16,245 of record NZ_MAXF01000197.1, read on the forward strand.
GGTGGCCCGCACCGGTAGCGGCGGGTTGGTCCTGCTGCAGGGGGAGCCGGGCATCGGTAAGACCACGCTGCTCGCCGAGGCCGCCTCCGGGGCCAGGGCGGCGGGGTTCTCGGTCGGCGTCGGCAAGGCCGATGAGCTTCATCACATCGTGCCGCTCTCGTCGCTGGCGGCCTGCCTCCTGCACGGCGATCAGCCGCTGCTGTCCGGCGATGCCTTCGCCGATCTCTCCCGTACTCACGATCAGCGCATCTGGCTGGTGGAGCGCCTGGCGGAGGCGATCGAAGCCCGAGCGGGCAGCGTGCCGGTGCTGATCGGCCTGGACGACGCGCAGTGGGCCGATCCGCTGAGCCGGTTCGCCCTGAAGCAGCTTCCGACGCGCCTGCGGACCTCGCCGGTCCTGTGGGTGCTGACCGCGCGACGGGAGCCCGCGGGGCCGGCGGAAGAGGTGGTCGCGGCCGCCGTCGGCAACCTCCCGGCGGTCACCGTGCCCTTGGGGCCACTGTCCGGGGCGGCCATCGATCAACTGGCCGGGGACACCCTCGGGGCAGCGGTTGACGGGAACGTGCGGGACCTGCTCGACGGGGCAGGCGGGAACCCGTTTCTGGCGGCCGAGATGCTCGCGGGACTGCGGACCGCCGAGGCCTCGGACGGGCTCATGCCCCCCGGGCTCGTGGTGGGTGTGCGTGGCAGACTCAGCTCCCTGCGGCCCGACACCCTGCGCTTCCTCCAGATGGGAGCGGTGCTGGGGCGCAGTTTCGGTTTCCACGACGCCGCCGCGCTCTGCGGGCGGCCGACCGCCGCATTGATCGCGGCGCTCGAGGAAGCCGTGCGCGCGGGACTCCTGGACGACGACGGCGATCATCTGGTTTTCCGGCATGACCTGCTGCGCCAGGCGGTCTATGTCGACATCCCGCCCTCGGCCCGGAAGGCCCTTCACCGTGAGGCCGCCCACCACCTGGTCTCCGCGGGCCACCAGCCGATCGACGCGGTGCCGCACGTCCTCAGGGGAGCCCTGCCCGGAGACGAGGAAGCCGTGGCGCTGCTGCGGCGAGCGGCCGACGACGTACTGCCGGTCACGCCGGGCCTCGCGGCCGACCTGATGACGCGCGCACTGGACCTGGTGCCCTCCGCACTGCCCCTGAGATTCACCGTGGGTGAGCAGACGATCCTCGCCCTGACCCGGGCCGGCCGGAACCGCGAGGCCCTGACGACAGGCGACCGGCTCCTGGCCGGCCGACCACCGCTGGAGGCGTTCGGTCGGCTGCAGGCCGCCCTCGGCGGGACGCTGTGGAACATGGATCTCGCCGGTGAACTGCGCCGCCGGGTCGAAACCGCCCTCGCCGCGGGGGGCGCCGCCCCGGAGATCGGGGCGAGGCTGGCCGCCCTGCGCGCGCTTGCCCTGTCCCGGGGTGACGATCTCGTCGCGGCGCGTGAGGCCGGCGAGACCGCGCTGCGTGCCGCCACCGCGGCCGGTGACCGCGAGGCACACATCCTGGCCCTGTCCGGGCTCGGCGAGATCGCGCAGAACGCGGGTGAGAACGCCGTCGCCCTGGAGCGCTTCGCCGCGCTGAGCGCCATCGATTCCGCCTTCCTTCCCGAAGAGATCGTCGCGCACCTGCACGTGGACGACTTCGAGTCCGGCGAACGGCTGCTCTCGGAGGCGGCGGACCGCGCCGGGGCGACGCGGCAGGCGATGATGCTGTGGGCACAGGGCCAGCACGATCTGGGGCTCGGTCGGCTCGACGACGCCGACGCCGGCTTCATGACCATGGAGCGCCTGGAGGACGAGGTGCAGGTGCCCGTCCAGCAGGTGAACGGTCGCGTGATCCGCTCCCGGATCGCCCTGCTGCGCGGCGACCGGGAAGCGGCGCGGGAGCACCTGGTCGCGGCGCGGGAGAGGCTGGTGGCCAAGCCGAACCCGGGCAACACGGCCGCGGTGCGCTTCCTGGAGGCGGTCCATGCCGAGGCCGACGGAGACATCGGGCTCGCCGTCGACAGGATCCGACAAGTGCAGCAGGAGGGTCCCTTCATGCGCTGGCGGCTTCTGCGCGACTGGGTCGACTCCGCGATCCGCATGGCCCTGCGCGGCGCGGAGCACGAACTCGCCGAGGACCTGGCCGCGCAGGCCGGAGCCCACGCCGAACGCAACGCCGCCGTGCCGACCGCCAGGGGCATCGCGGCGCAGGCCCTCGGGCTGGTGAGAAACGATCCCGCCATGCTCGAACACGCGGCGGAGCTGCTGAAGGCGAGCCCCCGCCCGCTGGTCCGAGCCGCCGCGTACGCCGATCTCGGAGAGGCGCTCCTGGCGGCAGGCCGGAAACGTCCGGCGGCAGCCGCCCTGGCGCACGCCAGGAGCACGTTCGCCGAGTCGGGCGCCCACGCCGCGGCGGCACGCGCACAGCGCGCTCGGGAGGAGTCGGGCGCCGGCGGCCGCAGGGCGGCGGCCAAGCAGCGCCCCGTCCAGGGGTGGGGCGCCCTCACGGCCTCGGAGAAGAAGGTCGCACGGCTCATCGCCGCGGGTCACACCAACCGGTCGGCCGCCGGCCTGCTCGTCGTCTCCCCGCACACGGTCAACACTCATCTGACGTCCGTCTTCCAGAAATTGTCGGTCAACTCCCGGGTGCAACTCGCCAACCTGGTCATGGCCCTGCCCGACAGCTGAGCGGAGCTGTTGGTACGTTCACGCGATGCGCCACCGCCCCTGGAGGCGCTTGGCTGGCGCCTCCCACACACTCCGTCGGAGGTCACCGGCATGCACAGCTCCGTCCCCGCACCGCCGACCGTTGTGCTGGTGCACGGGGCGTTCACCGATGCCTCGTCGTGGGCGGGGGTCATCAGCCGCCTGCACACCGCCGGACTGACCGTACGCGCCCCGGCGAACCCGCTGCGCGATCTGGCGCGGGACGCCGCCTACCTCAGAAGCGTGGTGCGGCAGATCGAGGTCCCTGTCGTCCTGGTCGGCCACGACTACGGTGGCGCGGTCATCACCCACGCCGCCACCGACGCCGACAACGTCCTGGCCCTGTGCTATGTCGCCGCGTTCGGCCTCGACGCCGGCGAGTGCGTCCTGGACATCACGAACCGCTTCGCCCCCGCGCCGGCGGCCGACGCGACCTGCACCGCCGCCCTCCCCGCGCGGACCCCCGGCGAGCCGGACCGCGAGCTGTACATCCGCCGGGAGCAGTTCCCGCAGGTGTACGCCGCCGACCTGCCGACCAGCGACAAGGAGGTGCTGTCCGTGGCGCAACGCCCGATCGCCTGCGGCGCGCTGACCGGTAGATCGGGGCCGCCGGCATGGGCCTCCAAGCCGTCCTGGTACGCCATCGCGACCGCCGACCGCATGCTCAATCCCACCGCTCAGCGCTTCATGGCACAACGCATGGCAGCCACCGAATACGCGCTGGACGGTTCACACGCCGTCGTGCTGTCGCAGCCCGACGCCGTGGTGGCGATGATCCGGGATGCCGTGGCCCATGTCGCCGGCCGGCCGGGGCTCGGTACCATGCGTTCGAGCGGAAGATGCCTGTATCGGCCATCTTGACGGCACCACGGGGTCCGTCCCCCGCGCGAGCTGGCTTCGGCCACAGACGTCTCTCGACAAAGGCACCAGCATGACCTCACCGGCCAGACCGTCGGTTCGGCGGATCGCCGCCCTCTTGACCGGAACGATCACCCTGGTGGCGGCCGCCACCGGGTGCGGTGGCGGACCCGGCGCCGGGTCCGCCACGGACAAGGTGACCTCCATCACCGCGCTGGACTACTACACCGACGAACCCGAGCACACCCAGTGGGACGAGATGCTCACCGCCTGCGGCAGGGCCGCCGGCGTGAAGGTCGAGCAGACGAGTGTTCCGGCGGCGTCGCTCATCCCCAAGGTCCTGCGGCAGGCGTCCTCGCGGACCCTTCCCGACCTGCTGATGCTGGACAACCCCGACCTGCAGCAGATCGCACGGACCGGCGCGCTGACCCCTCTGGACCAGTACGGCATCCAGCCCAGGGGCTACGCCAAGGGCATCCTGTCGGCGGGCACCTACCGGGGAAAGGTGTACGGACTGGCCCCCTACGTCAGCACGGTCGCCCTCTTCTACAACAAGGACATGCTCGCCAGGGCCGGTGTCGCCGTACCGAGGACCTGGGGCGAGCTGAAGACGGCTGCCACCAAGCTGACCCGTCCCGGGCGCTACGGCATGGCGGTCGACGCGAACGCCACGTTCGAGGGCACCTGGCAGTTCCTGCCCTTCCTGTGGTCCAACGGTGGGGACGAGAGGCGGCTGGACACCCCACAGGCCGCGCAGGCACTCCAGCTGTGGGTCGACCTGGTGAAGAGCGGATCCATGTCGAGGTCGGTGCTGAACTGGACACAGGCCGACGTCCACGATCAGTTCGTCGCGGGGAGGACAGCCATGATGATCAATGGCCCCTGGCGGATCCCCGCCCTGAACACGGACAAGGACCTGCACTGGGGGGTCGCCCCCATCCCCGTCCCCCGGGCGGGGCAGACCCCGGTCACCCCGCTCGGCGGTGAGGTGTGGACGGTGCCGCAGAGCCCTTCCGAGGCCCGGCGGGCGAAGGCCGCCCAGGTCCTCGCCTGCCTGAACAACTCCTCCAACATGCTCACCCTGGCCCGGCAGCACTTCACCGTGCCCTCCCGCACCACGGTGGCCGCCCGGCACGCCGAGCAGGTTCCGACGATGTCCGTCTTCGCCAGGAGCGTGGCAGCGGCGCGGGCCCGCACCAGCCAGCTCGGCGTCAGGTGGCCCAAGGCGGCGACCGGGATCTACACCGCGATCCAGTCCGCGCTGACGGGCGAGCAGACGCCGGCGGAAGCTCTCAAGGCCGCGCAGCGGTTCGCGACCGGTGACTGACCCGTCCCCGGTCCTCCGGAAGGGCACCGGGCAGGACGACGGCGTTGCCTCGGCGGGGCACCGGGGCGCGGCCCGGTCGCGCTCCGGCGAGCGGCTGGCCCAGTGGATGTTCATCGCGCCCGCCGCGGCGTACCTGCTGCTGTTCTTCGGATACCCGATCCTGAGGAACGCCGTGATGAGCTTCCAGGAGTACACGACCACGACGTTCTACACGGGTTCCGCGCCGTTCGTGGGGCTGCGGAACTACTCGGAGGTCCTGTCGTCGGACCTGTTCTCCACAACCGTGGCGACCACGGTCCTGTTCACCGCGGGCTCGATCGTCGGGCAGTTCGCACTCGGCCTGGCCTTCGCCCTGTTCTTCCAGCGCCGCTTCCCGCTCGGCGGCCTTCTGCGATCACTCCTGCTGCTGCCGTGGCTGTTGCCGCTGGTCGTCTCCGGAACGACATGGAAGTGGATGCTCGATCCCGACACGGGAGTCGTCAACGCGGCCCTGCGCGGCCTCCATCTCTCATCCTCCGGCGTCCCCTGGCTCACCGGCCCCTCACAGGCGCTCGGGTCGGTGATTCTCGTCAACATCTGGGTCGGCATCCCCTTCAACACCGCGATCCTGTACAGCGGCCTGCGGAACATCCCCGCGCACCTGTACGAGGCGGCGGAGCTGGACGGCGCCGGCCCGGTGGCGTCGTTCCGCCATATCACCTGGCCACTGCTGCGGCCCCAGGTCGGCGTCGTACTGGTGCTGGGCGTGGTCTACACGCTCAAGGTGCTGGACATCATCCTCGTGGTGACGGGCGGAGGGCCGGCCAACGCCACGGACACCATCGCCACGCAGGCCTACGCACTGTCCTTCCAGCAGTTCGAGTTCGGGCGCGGTGCCGCGTTGAGCAACGTACTCCTCGTCATCTCGCTCACTTCCGCCCTCGTCTACCTGCGCGCCGTCCAGCGCGCCCGTAACGTCTGAGAGGCGATCTTTGAAGCGTGCGCCGGGCCGTGGCCGGTCGTCCACCGTCATCGGGCTCATCCTGCTCGCGGTGATGCTGTTTCCCGTCTACTGGACGGTGAACGCCTCCCTCCAGCCGGCGGGCAACACCCTGCACGGCGGATGGTTCCCCGCTCATCCGGATCTCAGCGGATATGTCACCGCACTGCACGATCAGGGCGGCAACCTCGTCACCAGCCTTGTCGTAAGCCTCGGCAGCGTGGTGCTCAGCCTCGGGCTCGCCGCGCCGGCGGCCCACGCGCTGGCACACTTCCCCCTCCGCGGAATCAACCTCGTGCTCTTCGGCATCCTGATCGCGCAGATGGTGCCGAGCATCGCGGTGGCCAACGCTCTCTACGGCGCCTACCAGGACCTGGGACTCCTGGACTCCTACGCCGGACTGGTCCTCGCCGACTCCACCGCCGGGGTCCCCTTCGCGATCATCATCATGCGTTCGTTCATGCGGAGCATTCCCAGGGAGATCATCGACGCCGCGCGCCTGGACGGCGCCGGCAGGCTGCGCGTCTTCCGCTCCGTGGTGCTCCCGATGAGCACGAACGCCCTGATCACCGCCGCCGTCTTCACCTTCCTCTTCACCTGGAGCGACTTCCTCTTCGCCCTGACGCTGACCACCACGGACACCGTTCGCCCGATCACTCTGGGCATCTATCAATACCTCGGGGCCCACACGAACCAGTGGAACGCCGTCATGGCCACCTCCGTCATGGCGTCCGTCCCCGCCGCTGTCCTGCTGGTCGTCGCCCAGCGCCGTGTCATCTAGCGGATTCACGCGATGTGCCGCTCCGGGACCGCTGGCACGGTGATTCGGACGGCTCATCGGTTGAAGGACAGGGATCATGGTGCTGGACACATCGAGGCCGGAGCCTGTGCGGCCGGCAGGAAGCGCCCCCGGCGGCTTCCACACCACCGCTGCGCTGCCCGTCCTCCACAGAGGGTCGTACTGGCGTGAGGCCCTGTCCCGGACGTTCGGCGCCATGCACATCACCGCCCCCGACGGGGTGTGCTCCGGCACGATCCGTACGGCGCCGCTCGGCCGGCTCCGGGCCGTCACCGTGGAGGGCGAGCGCCTGTCCGCCCTGCGAACGCACCGACTCGTCGCCCGGGGCGGTGAAGACGGTCC
>NZ_MAXF01000198.1 GCF_001704635.1 Streptomyces sparsogenes
GCCGCACGTCCTCAGGGGAGCCCTGCCCGGAGACGAGGAAGCCGTGGCGCTGCTGCGGCGAGCGGCCGACGACGTACTGCCGGTCACGCCGGGCCTCGCGGCCGACCTGATGACGCGCGCACTGGACCTGGTGCCCTCCGCACTGCCCCTGAGATTCACCGTGGGTGAGCAGACGATCCTCGCCCTGACCCGGGCCGGCCGGAACCGCGAGGCCCTGACGACAGGCGACCGGCTCCTGGCCGGCCGACCACCGCTGGAGGCGTTCGGTCGGCTGCAGGCCGCCCTCGGCGGGACGCTGTGGAACATGGATCTCGCCGGTGAACTGCGCCGCCGGGTCGAAACCGCCCTCGCCGCGGGGGGCGCCGCCCCGGAGATCGGGGCGAGGCTGGCCGCCCTGCGCGCGCTTGCCCTGTCCCGGGGTGACGATCTCGTCGCGGCGCGTGAGGCCGGCGAGACCGCGCTGCGTGCCGCCACCGCGGCCGGTGACCGCGAGGCACACATCCTGGCCCTGTCCGGGCTCGGCGAGATCGCGCAGAACGCGGGTGAGAACGCCGTCGCCCTGGAGCGCTTCGCCGCGCTGAGCGCCATCGATTCCGCCTTCCTTCCCGAAGAGATCGTCGCGCACCTGCACGTGGACGACTTCGAGTCCGGCGAACGGCTGCTCTCGGAGGCGGCGGACCGCGCCGGGGCGACGCGGCAGGCGATGATGCTGTGGGCACAGGGCCAGCACGATCTGGGGCTCGGTCGGCTCGACGACGCCGACGCCGGCTTCATGACCATGGAGCGCCTGGAGGACGAGGTGCAGGTGCCCGTCCAGCAGGTGAACGGTCGCGTGATCCGCTCCCGGATCGCCCTGCTGCGCGGCGACCGGGAAGCGGCGCGGGAGCACCTGGTCGCGGCGCGGGAGAGGCTGGTGGCCAAGCCGAACCCGGGCAACACGGCCGCGGTGCGCTTCCTGGAGGCGGTCCATGCCGAGGCCGACGGAGACATCGGGCTCGCCGTCGACAGGATCCGACAAGTGCAGCAGGAGGGTCCCTTCATGCGCTGGCGGCTTCTGCGCGACTGGGTCGACTCCGCGATCCGCATGGCCCTGCGCGGCGCGGAGCACGAACTCGCCGAGGACCTGGCCGCGCAGGCCGGAGCCCACGCCGAACGCAACGCCGCCGTGCCGACCGCCAGGGGCATCGCGGCGCAGGCCCTCGGGCTGGTGAGAAACGATCCCGCCATGCTCGAACACGCGGCGGAGCTGCTGAAGGCGAGCCCCCGCCCGCTGGTCCGAGCCGCCGCGTACGCCGATCTCGGAGAGGCGCTCCTGGCGGCAGGCCGGAAACGTCCGGCGGCAGCCGCCCTGGCGCACGCCAGGAGCACGTTCGCCGAGTCGGGCGCCCACGCCGCGGCGGCACGCGCACAGCGCGCTCGGGAGGAGTCGGGCGCCGGCGGCCGCAGGGCGGCGGCCAAGCAGCGCCCCGTCCAGGGGTGGGGCGCCCTCACGGCCTCGGAGAAGAAGGTCGCACGGCTCATCGCCGCGGGTCACACCAACCGGTCGGCCGCCGGCCTGCTCGTCGTCTCCCCGCACACGGTCAACACTCATCTGACGTCCGTCTTCCAGAAATTGTCGGTCAACTCCCGGGTGCAACTCGCCAACCTGGTCATGGCCCTGCCCGACAGCTGAGCGGAGCTGTTGGTACGTTCACGCGATGCGCCACCGCCCCTGGAGGCGCTTGGCTGGCGCCTCCCACACACTCCGTCGGAGGTCACCGGCATGCACAGCTCCGTCCCCGCACCGCCGACCGTTGTGCTGGTGCACGGGGCGTTCACCGATGCCTCGTCGTGGGCGGGGGTCATCAGCCGCCTGCACACCGCCGGACTGACCGTACGCGCCCCGGCGAACCCGCTGCGCGATCTGGCGCGGGACGCCGCCTACCTCAGAAGCGTGGTGCGGCAGATCGAGGTCCCTGTCGTCCTGGTCGGCCACGACTACGGTGGCGCGGTCATCACCCACGCCGCCACCGACGCCGACAACGTCCTGGCCCTGTGCTATGTCGCCGCGTTCGGCCTCGACGCCGGCGAGTGCGTCCTGGACATCACGAACCGCTTCGCCCCCGCGCCGGCGGCCGACGCGACCTGCACCGCCGCCCTCCCCGCGCGGACCCCCGGCGAGCCGGACCGCGAGCTGTACATCCGCCGGGAGCAGTTCCCGCAGGTGTACGCCGCCGACCTGCCGACCAGCGACAAGGAGGTGCTGTCCGTGGCGCAACGCCCGATCGCCTGCGGCGCGCTGACCGGTAGATCGGGGCCGCCGGCATGGGCCTCCAAGCCGTCCTGGTACGCCATCGCGACCGCCGACCGCATGCTCAATCCCACCGCTCAGCGCTTCATGGCACAACGCATGGCAGCCACCGAATACGCGCTGGACGGTTCACACGCCGTCGTGCTGTCGCAGCCCGACGCCGTGGTGGCGATGATCCGGGATGCCGTGGCCCATGTCGCCGGCCGGCCGGGGCTCGGTACCATGCGTTCGAGCGGAAGATGCCTGTATCGGCCATCTTGACGGCACCACGGGGTCCGTCCCCCGCGCGAGCTGGCTTCGGCCACAGACGTCTCTCGACAAAGGCACCAGCATGACCTCACCGGCCAGACCGTCGGTTCGGCGGATCGCCGCCCTCTTGACCGGAACGATCACCCTGGTGGCGGCCGCCACCGGGTGCGGTGGCGGACCCGGCGCCGGGTCCGCCACGGACAAGGTGACCTCCATCACCGCGCTGGACTACTACACCGACGAACCCGAGCACACCCAGTGGGACGAGATGCTCACCGCCTGCGGCAGGGCCGCCGGCGTGAAGGTCGAGCAGACGAGTGTTCCGGCGGCGTCGCTCATCCCCAAGGTCCTGCGGCAGGCGTCCTCGCGGACCCTTCCCGACCTGCTGATGCTGGACAACCCCGACCTGCAGCAGATCGCACGGACCGGCGCGCTGACCCCTCTGGACCAGTACGGCATCCAGCCCAGGGGCTACGCCAAGGGCATCCTGTCGGCGGGCACCTACCGGGGAAAGGTGTACGGACTGGCCCCCTACGTCAGCACGGTCGCCCTCTTCTACAACAAGGACATGCTCGCCAGGGCCGGTGTCGCCGTACCGAGGACCTGGGGCGAGCTGAAGACGGCTGCCACCAAGCTGACCCGTCCCGGGCGCTACGGCATGGCGGTCGACGCGAACGCCACGTTCGAGGGCACCTGGCAGTTCCTGCCCTTCCTGTGGTCCAACGGTGGGGACGAGAGGCGGCTGGACACCCCACAGGCCGCGCAGGCACTCCAGCTGTGGGTCGACCTGGTGAAGAGCGGATCCATGTCGAGGTCGGTGCTGAACTGGACACAGGCCGACGTCCACGATCAGTTCGTCGCGGGGAGGACAGCCATGATGATCAATGGCCCCTGGCGGATCCCCGCCCTGAACACGGACAAGGACCTGCACTGGGGGGTCGCCCCCATCCCCGTCCCCCGGGCGGGGCAGACCCCGGTCACCCCGCTCGGCGGTGAGGTGTGGACGGTGCCGCAGAGCCCTTCCGAGGCCCGGCGGGCGAAGGCCGCCCAGGTCCTCGCCTGCCTGAACAACTCCTCCAACATGCTCACCCTGGCCCGGCAGCACTTCACCGTGCCCTCCCGCACCACGGTGGCCGCCCGGCACGCCGAGCAGGTTCCGACGATGTCCGTCTTCGCCAGGAGCGTGGCAGCGGCGCGGGCCCGCACCAGCCAGCTCGGCGTCAGGTGGCCCAAGGCGGCGACCGGGATCTACACCGCGATCCAGTCCGCGCTGACGGGCGAGCAGACGCCGGCGGAAGCTCTCAAGGCCGCGCAGCGGTTCGCGACCGGTGACTGACCCGTCCCCGGTCCTCCGGAAGGGCACCGGGCAGGACGACGGCGTTGCCTCGGCGGGGCACCGGGGCGCGGCCCGGTCGCGCTCCGGCGAGCGGCTGGCCCAGTGGATGTTCATCGCGCCCGCCGCGGCGTACCTGCTGCTGTTCTTCGGATACCCGATCCTGAGGAACGCCGTGATGAGCTTCCAGGAGTACACGACCACGACGTTCTACACGGGTTCCGCGCCGTTCGTGGGGCTGCGGAACTACTCGGAGGTCCTGTCGTCGGACCTGTTCTCCACAACCGTGGCGACCACGGTCCTGTTCACCGCGGGCTCGATCGTCGGGCAGTTCGCACTCGGCCTGGCCTTCGCCCTGTTCTTCCAGCGCCGCTTCCCGCTCGGCGGCCTTCTGCGATCACTCCTGCTGCTGCCGTGGCTGTTGCCGCTGGTCGTCTCCGGAACGACATGGAAGTGGATGCTCGATCCCGACACGGGAGTCGTCAACGCGGCCCTGCGCGGCCTCCATCTCTCATCCTCCGGCGTCCCCTGGCTCACCGGCCCCTCACAGGCGCTCGGGTCGGTGATTCTCGTCAACATCTGGGTCGGCATCCCCTTCAACACCGCGATCCTGTACAGCGGCCTGCGGAACATCCCCGCGCACCTGTACGAGGCGGCGGAGCTGGACGGCGCCGGCCCGGTGGCGTCGTTCCGCCATATCACCTGGCCACTGCTGCGGCCCCAGGTCGGCGTCGTACTGGTGCTGGGCGTGGTCTACACGCTCAAGGTGCTGGACATCATCCTCGTGGTGACGGGCGGAGGGCCGGCCAACGCCACGGACACCATCGCCACGCAGGCCTACGCACTGTCCTTCCAGCAGTTCGAGTTCGGGCGCGGTGCCGCGTTGAGCAACGTACTCCTCGTCATCTCGCTCACTTCCGCCCTCGTCTACCTGCGCGCCGTCCAGCGCGCCCGTAACGTCTGAGAGGCGATCTTTGAAGCGTGCGCCGGGCCGTGGCCGGTCGTCCACCGTCATCGGGCTCATCCTGCTCGCGGTGATGCTGTTTCCCGTCTACTGGACGGTGAACGCCTCCCTCCAGCCGGCGGGCAACACCCTGCACGGCGGATGGTTCCCCGCTCATCCGGATCTCAGCGGATATGTCACCGCACTGCACGATCAGGGCGGCAACCTCGTCACCAGCCTTGTCGTAAGCCTCGGCAGCGTGGTGCTCAGCCTCGGGCTCGCCGCGCCGGCGGCCCACGCGCTGGCACACTTCCCCCTCCGCGGAATCAACCTCGTGCTCTTCGGCATCCTGATCGCGCAGATGGTGCCGAGCATCGCGGTGGCCAACGCTCTCTACGGCGCCTACCAGGACCTGGGACTCCTGGACTCCTACGCCGGACTGGTCCTCGCCGACTCCACCGCCGGGGTCCCCTTCGCGATCATCATCATGCGTTCGTTCATGCGGAGCATTCCCAGGGAGATCATCGACGCCGCGCGCCTGGACGGCGCCGGCAGGCTGCGCGTCTTCCGCTCCGTGGTGCTCCCGATGAGCACGAACGCCCTGATCACCGCCGCCGTCTTCACCTTCCTCTTCACCTGGAGCGACTTCCTCTTCGCCCTGACGCTGACCACCACGGACACCGTTCGCCCGATCACTCTGGGCATCTATCAATACCTCGGGGCCCACACGAACCAGTGGAACGCCGTCATGGCCACCTCCGTCATGGCGTCCGTCCCCGCCGCTGTCCTGCTGGTCGTCGCCCAGCGCCGTGTCATCTAGCGGATTCACGCGATGTGCCGCTCCGGGACCGCTGGCACGGTGATTCGGACGGCTCATCGGTTGAAGGACAGGGATCATGGTGCTGGACACATCGAGGCCGGAGCCTGTGCGGCCGGCAGGAAGCGCCCCCGGCGGCTTCCACACCACCGCTGCGCTGCCCGTCCTCCACAGAGGGTCGTACTGGCGTGAGGCCCTGTCCCGGACGTTCGGCGCCATGCACATCACCGCCCCCGACGGGGTGTGCTCCGGCACGATCCGTACGGCGCCGCTCGGCCGGCTCCGGGCCGTCACCGTGGAGGGCGAGCGCCTGTCCGCCCTGCGAACGCACCGACTCGTCGCCCGGGGCGGTGAAGACGGTCCCGTGGTCATCACACTGCTGGACAGAGGAGTCGCCCGGCTGGAGCAGGACGGCCGTGAAGCGGTCCTCGGGCCGGGGGACATGTTCGTCTACGACATGGCGCGCCCCTTCCGGCTGGATCTCCCCCAGTCCTTCCGGACGAAGTCCCTCGTCGTGCCGAGAGACGTCCTGGGGCTGAGCGAGTCCGGCATCGCTCATGTCACGGCCACCCCGCTCGGCGCCGACACGCCCCTCGGGGGTCTGCTCTCGCCCTTCCTGGCCGCTCTCGTGGACGGCGCGGGAACCTACTCGCCAAGCACCGGTGAGCTGATGGCGCGCAACGTCGTGGACCTGCTCGGCGGGCTGGCCGGAGAGGTTCTCGGCCGATCGGAAGCGGACACGTCCGGTGGGAACCGGGCACTGCTGCTGCGGATCCAGGCGTTCATCGACCGCCACCTCCAGGATCCCGATCTCACCCCTGAGGCCATCGCCCGAGCCCACCGCATATCCCTGCGCTATCTGCACAAGCTGTTCGAGAGCGAAGAAGCCACCGTCGGCCGGTGGATCCAGCGGCGTCGCCTGGAGGAGTGCCGACGCGACCTGGCGCGCCACGCGAATGGCTCCACGATCGCCGCGGTGGCGCACCGATGGGGTTTCATCAGCGCCGCGCATTTCAGCCGGGCTTTTCGGGCCGCCTACGGGATGGCTCCCAGCGAATGGCGCGACACCCGAGGCCTGGCGCCGCACCCCCCGCCACCCGCGCGGCTCCTCAGTGCCTGACAGCGAAGGACCCGGATTCCAAAGCTTGCCCACAAATTACACACATCCCCTCTACACACCGGCCCTGATGGTCTAGATTGACCGTGCTTCAGCTGTTCGTGCACGAGGCGACCAGAATGATCTATAGGTCCGGCGCTACGGAAAGCCAGCAGTCGCGTCCCCGGCGCCAGACGTGGGGGTGATCAGTTCTTGGGGCCCGAGGGGGGGGCTTCGGGTGTGGGGGCACCCGAGGTTTCGACGGGTTCCCCCGCACCTTGAGAGTCCGGCAGGACATGTGAGTGTGCTGCCGGACTCTCGAGGTGGGTTCTTCACATAGCTCCGGCACAGCCGGGATGCCATCCGCCGGGGGGCGGAGGCCTCCCGCGCGGAGGAACGGCGCGGCGCGGGGGGGGCGGGGGCCTCCCGAGGGGAGGAACAGTGCGGGGGGCGGGGGCCTCCCGGGGGGAGGGGACAGTGTTGGGCGAACACGTCGAACCACTGGGGACCTGGGGGGTTCTGTGCGGCGAGGGGGATTAGTCAGCCCGTTTCCGCCGGCGCGCGGGCGTCTGGCGAACGGGGCCATCAGTCAGCCCGCGACCGACTGGGAGCAGCGGTACCGCCGTGCCGTGATCACCAGCGATACGGTGGCCACCGCCTGCGTGGTGGGGGCGATCGGCAACTTCTTCGGGGCCCGCGACGCGGCCAACTGGCACGAGAAGTGGGGGATTCTCGCATTCGGCACCGAGCTGCTGGTGCTGGGGGCGCTTGCGGTGAGCCGGTCGTGGGCTCCGGCGGTGCTCGGCCAGGGCGCCGAGGAATTCCGCCGGCTCGGGCGGTCACTGCTCACGGCGACCGTCGTACTGGCGCTCGGCGGGATCGCCCTCACCTCGCGCAACATCAAGCTCTGGATCTTCGTCGCGATCCCCGCGATCGCGCTCGTCACCATGACCGCGCGGTATCTGCTGCGCCTCTGGCTGCACAAGCAGCGGAAGGAAGGACGGTGTCTGCGACCGGTGCTCGCGGCCGGGAGCCCGGCCACCGTGCGCGACCTGATCGTCCGAACCCGCAAGTTCCCGCACCTCGGCTGGCGGGTGGAGGCGGTGTGCACGACGGACGGTCTCGGGCCGGGCGGTGACCACCTGGACGGAGTGCCGATCGTCGGCCGGCTGGCGGACGTCGCGGGCCACGTCCGCCGCGACGGCTACCGTGTCGTCGCGATCACACCGGACCCGCACTGGTCACCGGACCGGCTGCAGCGGCTGGCGTGGAACCTGGAGGGCAGCGAAGCCGAGATGGTCGTGGCCCCCGTGCTGATGGAGGTGGCCGGCCCGCGGCTGCACGTCGACGCGGTGCTCGGGATCCCGCTGCTGCGGGTCAGCATGCCGACCTTCACCGGCGGCCGCCGGGTGGTCAAAGAGGTCGTCGACCGGATGGGCGCGGCGGTCCTGCTGGTGCTGTTCGCGCCGCTGATGGTGCTCGTCGGACTGCTCGTGCTGGTGGACAGCCGGGGCGGGGTGTTCTACCGCCAGCGCAGGGTCGGCAAGGACGGCCGCGAGTTCACCATTTTCAAGTTCCGCACCATGGTCGCCGGGGCCCACGGGGCGCGTGCCGGGCTGGCCCACCGCAACGAGGGCGCCGGGCTGTTGTTCAAGCTCCGCCGGGATCCGCGGGTGACCCGGGTGGGAGCGGTGTTGCGCCGGTACTCGATCGACGAGCTCCCGCAGCTCTTCAACGTGCTCACCGGCTCCATGTCGCTCGTCGGCCCCCGGCCTCCGTTGCCGGAGGAGTCCGCCGCCTACGGCCCGGACATCCGGCGGCGGCTGCTGGTCAAGCCCGGGCTCACCGGCCTGTGGCAGATCAGCGGGCGCAGCGATCTGCCGTGGGAGGAGGCGGTCCGGCTGGACCTGCGGTACGTGGAGGACTGGTCGCTCGCCCTGGACACGGTGATCTTGTGGAAGACGCTGCGTGCGGTGCTCCAGGGGCAGGGGGCCTATTGATGCGCGGGGGACCGAAACTCAACGGTCCCGCCGGCGTGCGGATCGCAGGCCGCGAGGGCCTGCCTGGGGGGGAGGAACGGGTCATGAGAGTCAGCGTTTTCGGGCTCGGCTACGTGGGCTGCGTGTCGGCCGCGTGCCTGGCGAGCATGGGTCACGAGGTCGTCGGGGTGGACGTGAACCAGGTGAAGGTCGACCTGGTCAACGACGGCAAGGCCCCGGTGGTCGAGGAGCGGATCGGCGAGCTGGTCTCCGAGGTCGTGCGGTCCGGGGCGTTACGCGCCACCGGCGACGTCCTCGAGGCCGTCATGGGCAGCGAGGTGTCGCTGGTCTGCGTGGGTACGCCGTCGGAGCCCAACGGCAGCCTGTGCACCACGTACTTGGAGCGGGTCACCGAGCAGATCGGCGCGGCGCTGGCGGAGGGGGCCAAGCAGGGGGGCCGGCACACCGTCGTGTTCCGCAGCACCATGCTCCCGGGCACCTGTCTGAACCTGCTGGTGCCGATCCTGGAGAAGTACGTCGGCGGCACGGCCGGGGTGGACATCGGGGTGGCGGTCAACCCGGAGTTCCTGCGCGAGGGCACGAGCGTGCGGGACTTCTTCGATCCGCCCAAGACCGTCATCGGTGAGCTGGACCCGGCGAGCGGCGACGCGGTGACGGCGCTGTACGACGGCTTGCCCGGCGAGGTGTTCCGGGTGCCGGTCCCGACGGCCGAGGCGATCAAGTACGCGGACAACGCGTTCCACGGCCTCAAGATCGGCTTCGCGAACGAGCTGGGCGCGGTGTGCCAGGCGCTCGGGGTGGACTCGCACCAGGTGATCGACGTGTTCCTGGCCGACCGCAAGCTGAACATCAGCCCCGCCTACCTGCGGCCCGGCTTCGCCTTCGGCGGCTCCTGCCTGCCCAAGGACCTGCGCAGCCTGGTGCACGCGGCACGGCGGGCCGATGTCTCGGTGCCCATCCTGTCCCATGTGCTGTCCTCCAACTCCGACCATCTGCAGCGCGCGGTGGACCTGGTCGAGCGCACCGGCAAGCGCCGGGTGGGCCTGTTCGGGCTGTCCTTCAAACCCGGCACCGACGACCTCCGCGAGAGCCCGCTCGTCGAGTTGGCGGAGAGGCTCTTCGGCAAGGGGTACGACCTGCGGATCCACGACGCCCATGTGAGCCTCTCCCGGCTGATCGGCGCGAACCGCGAGTACATCGAGACCCGGCTGCCGCACCTCGCGCAGCTGCTCGCGGACTCCGTCGACGAGGTGCTGGAGCACGCCGAGGTGTGCCTGGTGGGGACCAGGGACCCGGCCGTGGTGTCGGCGCTGCCGCATGGCGGCGGCCCGGTGATCGTCGATCTCGTCCGCCTTCCCGACGCCGAGGCGCGCCGGGCCGAACCGGGGTACATGGGCCTTGCTTGGTGACACGTCGTTCGGTGACACGGGCAGCGGCGGCCGGCCGAACCGGCGCGCGCTGATCCTGGTGGAGAACCTGTCGGTGCCGTTCGACCGGCGGGTGTGGCAGGAGTGCGCGACGCTGCGCGACGCGGGCTGGAAGGTGCACGTCATCTGCCCTCAGGGAACGAAGCGGGACACGGAGCCGGAGGTGGAGATCGACGGGGTGCGGATCCACCGCTACCCGTTGCGCGCGGCCACCGGAGGGCCGGCCGGCTATCTGCGGGAGTACGGATCGGCGTTGTGGCATACGGCCCGGCTGGCCCGGAAGGTGGGCCCGGTCGATGTGGTCCACGCCTGCAACCCTCCCGACCTGCTGTTCCTCCCGGCGCTGTGGCTGAAGCGGCGCGGCGCGCGGTTCGTCTTCGACCAGCACGACCTGGTGCCCGAGCTGTATCTCTCCCGGTTCGGCCGCGGTGAGGATCTGCTCTACCGCGCCGTGTGCGCGCTGGAACGGCTGACGTACCGGGCCGCGGACGTCGTGCTCGCCACCAACGAGAGCTACCGGGACGTCGCGGTGCGCCGTGGCGGCCGGCGGCCGGAGGACGTGTTCGTGGTGCGCAGCGCGCCCGACATCGACCGGTTCCAGCCGGTGCCGCCCGAGGAGGAGCTGAAGCGCGGCAAGCCCCATCTGCTGTGTTACCTCGGCGTCATGGGCCCGCAGGACGGGGTCGACTACGCCTTGCGGGCCCTGGCGAAGCTGCGCGACGAGCTGGGGCGGACCGACTGGCACGCGGTGTTCGTCGGCGGCGGCGACGCCTTCGACGCGATGGTGGAGCTGTCCCGGCGGCTGGGGCTCTCGGAGCAGGTGCGGTTCACGGGGCGCGTTCCGGACGCCGACCTGGTGCGCTACCTGTCCACCGCGGATGTGTGCCTCTCCCCCGACCCGCGCAATCCGCTCAACGACGTGTCGACCATGAACAAGGTCCTGGAGTACATGGCGATGGGCCGGCCGATCGTCTCGTTCGAGCTGAAGGAGGCGCGGGTCTCCGCCGGTGACGCCGCCGTCTACGCGCCCGCCAACGACGAGGCCGAGTTCGCGGGGCTCATCGCGATGCTGCTGGACGACCCGGAGAAGCGGACCCGGATGGGCAAGATCGGCCAGGAGCGGATCGGCGGGCCGCTCTCCTGGCGGAACTCACAGGCGTCGCTGCTCTCCGCCTACGCCGCCGCCTGCCGTGACCGGACTCGGCGCCGGCGGGCGACCCGGGCCGGGCAGGGAGGAAGCCGCGCCGTTGAGCGATGACACGATACGCCTGGTCACGATCGGGCGGATTATCCGTCGGCGCTGGCGGCTTCTCACCCTCCTCACCGTGGTGGGCGCGCTGTTCGGCTACGGCCTCTCGGTGGTGTTTCCGCCGCGCTACACGGCGTCGGTGTCGGTGCTGCTGCCGGGGCAGTGGGAGGAGCGCGAGCTGCTGACCCAGGCGGAGATCGCGACCAGTTCGGTGGTGGTCGACCGCGTGGCCGCCACGCTCGGCCGGCGCGGGGTCGGCGGCGGCGAGCTGCGGGACCGGGTGAGCGCCAAGGCCGCCGACGGGAACATCATCAAGGTCTCGGGCACGGCCGACACCCCGGAGCGGGCGCAGCGCCTCGCGGACCAACTGGCCCGGCAGTTCGTCACCTTCGCCGGGCGGATCAACGGCGCCGACCCCGGAGCCGGCGCGGCGGCGGGGCCCGAGGCGCTGCGGCAGAAGGTGGCGCAGACCAACCGCCGCATCACCGAGCTGGCCGACGCGGCCGATCCGGGGCGGGCCGTGGAGAGCGTGCAGGCCCGCACCGAGCTGGAGAAGCTGCGCAGCGCGCTGCAGGAGGCCATGAAGAAGCTGGACGAGGCCGACCCGGCGAGCGACAAGGCCGGCATGGTCGTCATGGGGGCGGCGCCCCGGCCGACCGGCGAGGCACCGCCGACGAGGCTGCAACTCGTCGTCGGCGGCGCGGCGTTGTCCTTCCTGCTCGCGGTCGTCGGCCATCTCGCCGCCGCCCGGGTGAACCGCCGGCCGCGCGGCGGACCGGAGATCGCCGCGGCCCTGGGCTCGGCGCTGCTGGGCACCGTCGACGTGCCCGGGGAACGGTCCGAGCACCGGCCCGAGGGCCGTGGTCCGCGGGCCCGGCTCCGCCGGCTGCTCGGCATCGACACCCGGTGGGACGTACCGACGCCGCGTACGTCCGGGGACGAGGCCAGCAGGCGGATCCGCTACCGGCGGGTGTGCGCCCGTCTCCGGCAGAAGCTGCCGGCCCCCCGGCGGTTGCTGGTCGTCGTGCCGGACGGCGACGAGGTCGCCCGCCGGGCCGCCGGGCAGCTCGCCACCGAGGCCGAGGGCGATGTGGTGCTGCGCGTGGTGGGGGTTCCGATGTCCCGGCCGCTGGTGCCGGACCGCGACACCGAGTCCGGCGCGCTGGTCGTGCTCAGCACGGGCAACTGGACCACGGGAGAGCTGGCGGGCATCGCCGAGGCGTGTGCGGACGCGGGGCACCAGGTCGTCGGCGTCGTCGTCGCCGACGCGGTCCGGGCCCGTCCGACGCGTACCGCCGGCCGGCCTCCGCGGCACGCCACGCCGGCGATCGCGGTCGGCGAGGGCGCGAGGGGCGGTGGGGCGTGACGACGGACAACGACGCGGCGCCACCGGCCGCCGTGCCGCTGGTCGACCTGCGGTCGCTGGTGGCGGCGGTGCGCAGGCGCCGCCGCCTGTGGTGCTCCCTGGGGCTCCTGGGGCTGCTGATGGGCGCCGCGGTGGCGGTGGTGCTGCCGCCGCCTCCGACCGCGGTGACCAAGCTGCTGGTCGCACACAAGGAGGACCAGCCGAACGACATGGGCACGCTGATCCGCACCGATGTGGAGCTGCTGGGAACCACGCGGATCGCGGACAGGGCCCTGCGGATCCTCAAGTCCCCGGAGAGCCCGGAGGACTTCATGCGGGACTACCGGGGCACGGGCCTGACCAACAACCTGCTGCAGATCACCGTGACGGCCGACAGCGACGCGAAGGCGAAGGCCCGCGCCAAGGCCCTGGCCGACGCCTTCATCGCGGACCATGTGAGGCGGATGCGGGAGGCCGCGAAGGCCGAGTCCGACGCGCTGCTCGCGCAGCGGGACCGCATGCGGAGCGAGCTCGCCAAGGTCAACAAGGAGATCGGGGACCGCTCGCCGGAGAGCGACCCGAAGGCGTCGGCGAGCATGGAGTCGCTCTTCGCCCGCCGCGCCGAGCTCGGCTCGCGGATCGCCGATCTGGACCAGCGCGCCGAAGAGGCGCGCCTGGGCACGCCCCGGCTCGTCGCCGGCACGCAGATCGTGGACGCCCCGCGCATGGTGCGGTACTCCCTGCCCAGGACCGCCGCCACCGACGCCGCGATCGGGCTCGTCCTCGGGCTCTTCCTCGGACTCGCGGTGGCCGCGGTCGGCTCGGTGGTGGCGGACCGCCCCGTACTGCGCCGGGAGATCGCGGCCAACCTGGGCGCCTCGGTCATCGCGGAGCTGCCCGCGCCCCGGCGGACGGCCGGGCCGTGGCGGCGCCGGCGGAGCCGCGCGGCGGGCGAACGGCTCACCACGACCCTGGCCCGCACCGTGCGCGGCACGGCGGAACCGGTGTCGCTGCTGGAGCTGGGCTGTGCGCGCGGCGCGAGCGTGATCGCCCTGAGCGTCGCCAGGGCGCTGGCGGAGGAGGGCCCGGTGGTCGTCGTGGACGGCCTGCCGGGACCGGAGCTCGCCAAGAGCCCCCGGAAGCCGGGAGACCCGGCCGTGGTCAGCGGCGAGTCTGCCGAGGCCGCGGCGCAGCAGGGGCGTCGGCTCGGCGTCGGCTCGGTCGCGCCGGGTACGGCGTGGACCGACCTCCAGTACCTCGGGAGCCGGACCGTGCTCGTGGTGCGGGCCGGGCACGGCAGCGCCACATGGCTGCACACCGTGGCGCGGCAACTCGCGGACCAGCACATTCCGGTGATCGGCGTGGTGCTGATCGACCCCGATCCGCGGGACCGGACCGACGGCACGCTGTGGGACGGACTGCACATCGCGCTGCGGGGCCACAGCGAGCGGCCGGTCCGGCAGAACGGGACGGGCCGGCCGCGGACGGAACGGCTGCCGATGAAGGCCGCCCGCGTCCCGGACATCGACCAGGAGGCACGGTAGGACATGTGTGGCATCGCGGGCACATACCGGTGGCCGGACGGGAAGGCGGTGACCGACCGGCTCACCGAGACCCTCGCCCACCGCGGCCCGGACGGAGCGGGCCGGTACGGCCATCCGGTCGGTGACGGCGAAGTACAGCTCGGACACCGCCGACTGGCCATCCTCGACCTGTCCGGGACCGGCGCCCAGCCGATGGTCTCGGACGGCCTCGCCCTCACCTACAACGGCGAGCTGTACAACGCGCCCGAGCTGCGCGCCGAGCTGGCGGCCGCCGGGGTGCGCTTCCGCGGCACCTCCGACACCGAGGTGCTGCTCCAGGCGTGGCGGCGCTGGGGCACGGACTGCCTGCCCCGGCTGCGCGGCATGTTCGCGTTCGGGATCTTCGACGAGCGCACCGGTGAACTGGTGCTCGCCCGCGACCAGTTGGGCATCAAACCGCTGTTCCTGCTCCGGCGCGGCAGGGGCCTGGTGTTCGCCTCCGAGCTGAAGGCGCTCGCCGCCGCCACCGGCGGATCGCTGGAGGTGGACCACGCGGCGCTGGTGGCCTCGCTGCTGTACTACTGGGTGCCGGACTCGCGCTGCGCGTTCCGCGAGGCGGAGAAGCTTCCGCCGGGCAGCTGGCTGCGGTGCGGGCCCGACGGCCGGGTGCAGCAGGGCCGGTTCTGGCACCTGAAGGACGTCGCCGCCGAGGGCCGGGAGCGGGCCCGGAGCGGCGAGCGGCCGGACCTGGCCGCCGTCGTCGCGGAGTCGGCCCGGCGCCACCTGCTGTCCGACGTACCCGTGGCGACCTTCCTCTCCGGCGGTCTCGACTCCAGCTATCTGACCGCGCTGGCGGCCCGCCACCAGCCCGGGATCTCCGCCTACACGATCGGGTTCCGGGCCGAGGACGCCAGGTTCGAGGCGATGCCGGACGACCTGCGCTACGCCCGGCAGGTGGCCGAGCGGTTCGGCGTCGATCTGCACGAGATCGAGATCGCCCCGGACGTGCTCGACCTGCTGCCGCGGATGACGTACCACCTGGACGAGCCGATCGGCGACCCCGCCGCGATCAACACCTTTCTGATCTGCTCGGCCGCCCGTGAGGCCGGGGTCAAGGTGATGCTCTCGGGGATGGGCGCCGACGAGCTGTTCGCCGGTTACCGCAAGCACCTGGCCAACCTGCTCGCGCTGCGCTACCAGCGCGTCCCGCGCCCCCTGCGGCGCGGCCTGTCGACGGCCGTGGACCGGCTGCCGGTGGCCTCGGCCCGCCGGGGGTACCGGTCGGTGCGCTTCGCGAAGCGGTTCCTCTCCTTCGCCGATCTGCCGGAGGAGACCGCGTTCCGGCGCAGCTACACCATGTACGACCGGGACGAGCTGCTCGCCCTGATCGATCCGGACCTGGCCGGGGCGGTCGAGGACGTGCTGACCGAACACGCGGACACCTACCAGGACAATGACCTCGACGACTTCGTCAACCGCATGTGCCTGGCCGACGCCCGGATGTTCCTGCCGGGCCTGAACCTCGCGTACACGGACCGGTCGAGCATGGCCGCGTCGACCGAGGTGCGGGTGCCGTACGTGGACGTCGAGGTGGTCGAGGCGGCGTTCGCGGTGCCCGGTGACCGCAAGATCGTCGGTCGGCAGGGCAAGGCCGCCCTCAAGGAGGCGGCCGGCTCGGTCCTGCCCCGGGAGATCGTGTACCGGCCCAAGGGCCTGTTCAGCGCTCCCCTGCGCGCCTGGATGAGCCGGGACCTGGCGCCGCTGGTGCGCGAGGTGGTCGACGACGGGGTGCTCGTCACCTCCGGTTTCCTGCGCCGCGACGCGCTCCGGCGGCTCGTCGCCGAGGACGCCGCCGGGCACCGGGACTTCTCCAAACATCTGTGGCATGTGCTGACCCTCGAGTACTGGTACCGCGGCGCGACCTCCGGGTCCGGCCGGACTCTCCCCTGACGGCGTAGAGAAACAAGAGGACTTCGGTGAAACAGGTCGTACAGAACTACAAGAGCGGTGAGCTCGCGGTGCTCGACGTGCCGGTGCCGGGGTGCAAGCCGGGGGGTGTGCTGGTGCGCAGCGCCTACTCGCTGATCTCCACCGGGACCGAGCTGATGAAGGTGTCCGAGGCCGGCATGTCGATGCTGGGCAAGGCCCGTTCCCGCCCGGACCAGGTGGCCAAGGTCATGCAGAGCGTGGCCACCAACGGGGTGCCCGCCACCTACCGCAAGGTGATGGGCAAGCTGGACTCCTACACGCCGCTCGGCTACTCGCTGTGCGGGGTGGTCGAGCAGGTCGGCGCCGGGATCGACGACGTGGCCGTCGGTGACCTCGTGGCCTGCGCGGGCAACGAGCACGCGCTGCACGCCGAGCTGAACTGGGTGCCGAAGAACCTCTACGCCCGGGTGCCGGACGGCCTCGCGCCGCGGCACGCGGCCTTCGGCACCGTCGGGTCGATCGCGTTGCAGGGTGTCCGCCAGGGCGAGCCGCGCCTCGGTGAGGTGGCGCTGGTCATCGGCCTCGGGCTGATCGGGCAGCTGGTGGTGCAGCTCCTCACCGCCTCGGGAGTCCGGGTCGTCGGCGTGGACCCCGACCCGGTGCGCTGCGGGCTCGCCGAGCGCCTGGGCGCCGTGGCCTGCGGCGACCCCGCCTCCGCTGCCATGGAGGCCACCGTCGCCGAGCTCACCGACGGTCACGGTGTGGACCAGGTGTTCCTGGCCGCCGGTGGCGACAGCAACCAGCCCGTCGAGCTGGCCGCCCGGCTGAGCCGGGACCGCGGCCGGGTCGTCGACATCGGCAAGTGCCGGCTGGACCTGCCGTGGAACGCGTACTACGAGAAGGAGCTCGACGTCCGGTTCTCCCGCAGCTACGGCCCCGGGCGCTACGACCCGGAGTACGAGCTGGAGGGGCGCGACTACCCGATCGGCTATGTGCGCTGGACGGAGCGCCGCAACCTGGCGTGTTTCCTCGATCTGCTCGCCCGCGGCCGCATCGACGTGGAGCCCCTGGTCTCCCACGTCGCCGACTTCGACGACGCCGTCGAGACGTACCGGCTCCTGAAGGACGGCGGCCTGAAGGCCGTGGCCGTGCTGTTCCGTTACCCCGGCCCGCCCGACCGGGCCGCGGAAGCGGTGGCCCCGGCGGTGGCCGTGCCCGCGGTGAAGCGACGGGGCGGCGGGGCGGCCGCTCCGGCCCGGGCCGCCGGGGCACCGGTGCGGCTGGCGTTCGTCGGCGCGGGAAACTACGCCACCTCGATGCTGCTGCCGCACCTGACGCGGCGCGACGGTGTCGAGTTGTCGACGGTCGTCACCACGACGGCGCTGTCCGCGGCCAACGCGCAGCGGAAGTTCGGCTTCGCCGGGGCGACCACGGATCTCGACGCGGTGCTCGGCGACACGTCCATCGACGCGGTGTTCGTGGTCACCCGGCACAGCTCGCACGCCGCACTGACCCGGAAGGCGCTGCTGGCCGGCAAGACGGTGTTCGTGGAGAAGCCCCTGGCCCTCACCGAGGACGAGCTGGCCGGTGTGCTCGCGGCGGTGGAGGAGTCCGGCAACGACCGGCTTCAGGTGGGCTTCAACCGCCGGTTCGCGCCGCTGCTGCGGGAGGCCAAGCAGCGGTTCGGCGCCCGTAGCGGTCCGGCGCACCTGCGCTACCTGGTCAACGCGGGCCGCCTCGACCACGGCAGCTGGTACCTCCGGCAGGGCACCGAGGGCTCGCGGTTCGTCGGCGAGGGCGGGCATTTCATCGACACGGCGAGCTGGCTGCTCGGTGCCGACCCGGTCTCGGTGTACGCCGTCGCCACCTCGGGCAACGACGACCTCCACGCCGTACTGCGCTACCCGGACGGGTCCACCGCCACCATCAGCTACGTCACCACCGGCCCGTCCGGCTTCCCCAAGGAGACGCTGGACCTGGTCGCGGACGGCCGTGCGCTGCGGCTCGACGACTTCGTCCGTGCCTCGGTCTACGACGGCCGCCGCAAGCAGTGGGTCGGTTCGCGGCTGCCCAAGGCCCGGGACAAGGGCCAGTCCGCCGAGCTGGCCGCGTTCGTCAGGGCCGTACGCACCGGCGGGCCGATGCCGGTGCCGCTGGAGTCGCTGGTCGCCACCACGGCGGCCACCCTCGCCGTGCCGGCCGGCCTGGCGGGCGGTGTCCCGGTGGCGTTGGCGGAGGCGCGATGACGGTCGGCTCGGGAAGTCCCGGCTGGTACCTGCGGCGGCTGTCCCGGATGGGGCCGCGGGAGATCGGCGGCCGTGCGGTCGACGCGGTGCGCAGGCGGCGGTGGCGGTCGGCGCCGCCGGACTGCCCGAGCGTGACCGGCGCCCGGTTCACCGCGGTACTGCCCGACGGGGCGATCGCCGCGGTGTCACCGGACGCCGCGAAACGCCTCGTCGCCGAGGCGGACCGGCTGATGGCCGGGCAGGCCGAGTACTTCGGGGTGGTCCGCGACGACCTGGTCGACCCCGACTGGTGCCACGACCCGAAGACCGGGCGCCGGGCGCCGTGGGGCCACGCCTTCGACGTGCCGTACCGGAACGAGGACGCGGTCGGGGACATCAAGCAGATCTGGGAGCCGTCCCGGCACCAGTACCTCACCCGGCTCGCCGCCGCCTACGCGATCACCGGGAACGAGCGGTACGCCGAGCGGGTGGCCGAGCACCTGCGGTCGTGGTGGGCGGCCAACGCGCCGCTGCGCGGGGTGCACTGGGTCAGCGGCATCGAGCTGGGGATCCGGCTGCTGTCCTGGGTGTGGATCCGCCGGCTGCTCGACGGCTGGCCGGGCGCGGCCGGGCTGTTCGAGGGCAACCCGGTGGCGCGGAACCAGATCTGGCACCACCAGCGCTGGCTGGCCGCCTTCCCCAGCCGGGGGTCCTCGGCGAACAACCACGTCGTCGCCGAGGCCGCCGGGCAGTTCGCCGCGGCCTGCGCGTTCGGCTGGTTCCCCGACTCGGCGCGCTGGCGGGCCGGTGCGCTGCGGTCGCTGGAGCGGCACCTGCGGAGCAACACCTTCCACTCCGGCCTCAACCGCGAGCTGGCCACCGAGTACCACGGGCTCGTGCTCGAACTCGGCCTGGCCGCGGTGGCCGAGGCGGACGCCGCCGGGGTGCCGGTCCCCGCGTCGATCCGGCTGGTGCTGCTGCGGATGACCGACGCGCTCGCGGCCGTGGTGGACGGCCGGCTGCGGCCGCCGCGCCAGGGGGACGCGGACGACGGGCACGGCCTGGTCGTGGACGGCGCGGGCACCGACCGCTGGGCCTCGCTGCTGGCCACCGGGGACGCCGTGTTCGGCCGGCTCGACTGGTGGCCGACGGTGACCGCCACCGATGTGCGCACCCCGCTGCTGGCCGCGCTCGTCCGGCCGTACGGGAAGCACGGAGCGGCGCCGGCCGTGGCCCGCCCGGCCCGCCGGCCGGCCCACTTCGCCGACGCGGGGATGACCATCCTGCGCGGGCCGGCGGAGATCTGGTGCCGCTGCGACGGGGGTCCGCACGGGTTCCTGTCCATCGCCGCGCACGCCCACGCGGACGCGCTGTCCGTGGAGGTCCGGCACGACGGGGTCGACGTGCTCGCCGACCCGGGGACGTTCTGCTACCACGGGCAGCCCGCGTGGCGGCGGTACTTCCGCTCGACCCTCGGCCACAACACCCTGCAACTGGACGGCGATGACCAGTCGGTCTCCGGCGGCCCGTTCCTGTGGACCCGCCATGCCCGCAGCCGCGTCCTGCTCGCGGACACCTCCGGCGCCTCTGCCGGGGGGACGGCCCGCTGGTGCGCCGAGCACGACGGTTATCTGCCCTCCGTGCACCGCCGCCGGGTGGAGCTGACACCCGCGGCCGAGGAGCTGACAGTGGTCGACGAGGTGCGCGGCCCCCGCCGGGCCGTGCGCCTGGCGTTCCACCTCGGCCCGGCGATCACCGCTGACCTGGTGGGGAACCGGGCACGGCTCACCTGGGCCCGGGACGGCGAGGACCGCTCCGCGGTGCTCGACCTGCCCGGGCAACTGTCCTGGCGGGCGCACCGCGGGGAGACCGACCCGCCACTGGGCTGGTACTCGGCGGGCTTCGGGCGCAAGGAACCCGCCACCACGCTGGTCGGTACCGGCTTCGCCGACGGCGTGGAGGGGTTCACCACCGTGCTCAGGTTCCGCGGCTAGGAGGGGCGCGTGGTGATCAGGAGGGGGCACCGGGCGTGGCCGGCGGCGCCGCTGGTGCTGGTCCTGCTGGCGGCGACCGGCTGTACGAGCGCGTCGGACGCCCCGGCGGAGCCGACCGGTGCGTCCGCCACGTCCGGTGCGCCCGCCAGGTCCGTCGCCCGGGTGTGCGCCGAGCCCGCGGCGGGGCCGGCGAAGGCGCCGCCGGGCGCGGTGACGGTCGACCCCGCGGTGATCGGTGACCTGGCCGCGAAGACCAGGAGCAGCCCCGCGAACACCACGTTCTGGCTTCGACCGGGCGAGCACAGGCTCGAGCCGGACCGCTACGCCCAGGTCGTGCCCAAGCAGGGGGACCGCTACCTCGGCGCGCCGGGCGCGGTGCTCGACGGCCGGAAGGTCAACCAGTACGCCTTCGGCGGTACCGCCCGTGACGTCACCATCAGCCATCTGACCGTGCAGCGTTTCGTCGCGCCGAACAACGAGGGCGTGGTCAACCACGACATGGCCGACGGCTGGGTGATCGAGCACGCGAAGATCCAGGACAACTCCGGCGCGGGGCTGATGGCCGGGGCCCGCCAGCGGGTCCGCGCCAGCTGTCTGCGCGACAACGGGCAGTACGGAATGAACGCGTACAAGACCGGCGACTCCATCAGGGGCCTGGTGGTCGAGGGCAACGAGATCACGGGCAACAACACCGACGACTGGGAGCGGCGGCGGCCGGGTTGCGGCTGCACCGGAGGCGTCAAGTTCTGGGCCGTCAACGGCGCCGACATCCGCGGCAACTGGGTGCACGGCAACCGCGGAGCCGGGTTGTGGGCGGACAACAACAACAACGACTTCCGCATCGAGGGCAACCTGCTGGAGGCCAACGACGGTGCCGCGCTGGTGTACGAGACCAGCTACAACGCGGTCATCCGCGACAACACCATCCGGCGGAACAACTGGGTGGAGGGCCGCGAGAACGCGGACCGCGGCGACGACTTCCCGTACGCGACGGTCTACGTGTCCGAGGCCGGCGGCGAACCACGGATCCCGGCCCGTACGGACAAGATCGAGGTCTACCGGAACGTGCTGGAGAACAACTGGAACGGGATCACCCTGTGGGAGAACGCCGACCGGTTCTGCAACAGCCCGGCCAACACCTCGACCGGTTACTGCACCTTGCTGGTGAAGGACACCTCCCGCTGCGCGCGGCCGGCCATCGCCACCGCACCGCTCTACGCCGACTGCCGGTGGAAGACCCAGCGGGTGGACATCCACGGCAACCGCTTCGTGCTGGACACATCCGTCGTCAAGTGCGCGGCGGCGGTGTGCGACCGCATGGCGGTGCTGGCCAACTACGGCACCTATCCGGACTGGTCGCCGTACCGGGGCAAGCGGGTGGCCGAGGCGATCACCCACAAGCAGCACAACCGCTGGCACGACAATGTCTACCGCGGGCCTTGGAGCTTCGTCGCGGGCGACCCGGGACACACGCTCGAACCCGGGCAGTGGCAGGGCGCCTCGTACCAGCAGGACGCGGGCAGCACCTTCGGCCCACAGGCCGGTGATTGAGATGGCCGGGGACCTGATGCGCGGCGGGCCGCCGGGCGGACCGGACGCGGCGGGTACGCGGCCCGGTGCCGGACCACGCCCCGCCGGCCCACCGAAGGCCGTCTGGATCGTCTGGGCGCTGCTGGGCCTCAACACGCTCGGCTCCGCCGGGGCGAAGACCATCGTCACGCTGCCCCGCTCCCTCATCCAGATGGCCACCATGGGCGCGCTGGTCGCCGCGTTCGCGCTGGCGCTCCTGCTCAATCTGCACCTGCGCGTCCGGGCCAGCGCCTTCGTGTTCCTGCTCACCCTGCTGCTGGTGCCGAGCGTGATCTCCAGCCTGCACCTGGGAGTCGGGCCCGGCGCGCTGTTCCGCTGCACCCGGCTGGCTCTGTTCGTCGGCACGCTGTGGCTGCTCAGCCGCTGGTGGGACGGCGGCCTGACGTTCGTCCGCCACCACATCCGGATGTACTTCGCGGTGCTCGTGTCGGTGGCCGCCGGCCTGGCCATCTCCCCGGGCACG
This sequence comes from Streptomyces sparsogenes, assembly GCF_001704635.1. Classification (GTDB taxonomy): domain Bacteria; phylum Actinomycetota; class Actinomycetes; order Streptomycetales; family Streptomycetaceae; genus Streptomyces; species Streptomyces sparsogenes. The sequence continues at coordinate 22,474 of NZ_MAXF01000198.1, forward strand.
GCCATGCCCGAGTACTACGGCGGGCGGCTGGTCGGCGCCTTGTGGCCGCTCACCCCGCCGCAGATCGGACAGTACTCGGCGGTGATCACCGGGCTCACCGTGCTGCTCCTGCTGGGCCGCCGGACCACCGGGGCCGGCGCGGCGCTGGTCATCGTGCCCACGCTCGTGCTGCTCGCGATGACCCACACCCGGACGGCCACGGTCGGCCTGCTCGTCGGGCTGGTGCTGGCGATCGGCTCGCTCATCCTGACCAGCGCCGCCGCCCGCCGGTTCTTCGCCTGGACGGTGCTGTGCGCCACGGTGGCCGCGGTGGCGTTCAGCTCCGCGCTGCGGGCGTGGTTCCTGCGCGGGCAGAGCCAGGAGAACTTCTCCAACCTCACCGGCCGGGCCAAGGTCTGGGACGCCCTGCTGGCAGCGCCCCGGACCACCGGGGAGAAGGTGTTCGGCACGGGCCTGGGCGACAAGTCGTTCGGCGGGCTGCCGATCGACAACAGCTGGCTGGCCGTCTACAACGAGCAGGGTCTGGTCGGCATCGCCATCGTGGCGGCGATCCTCCTCGTGCTGGGCGGCGTCGCGCTGCTGCGGCCGCCGTCGCTGCCGAGGGCCTGCGCGATCTTCCTGATCAGCTATGTCGCGATCTCGTCGTACACCGAGGCCGGTCTCGGCGACGCCTCGCCGTACCTGCTGCATCTGGCCCTGGCCGCCTCGCTCCTCGTGGCACCGGCAACGGCACCGGCACCCGCCGCGGCCGGGCCCCTCCCGACGCCCGCTCCCCCTCGACGACGTGTCCCGCGCTGGGCCCGGGACCGGAAGGTGACCTGAGCATGCACGTCCTCGTGGTGCACAACCGCTACTCCTCGGCGCAGCCGAGCGGCGAGAACAGGGTCGTCGACGAGGAGGTGGGGCTGCTGCGCGCGGCCGGCCACCGGGTCGACGTGTTCGAGCGGCGCAGCGACGACATCGCCACCCGGTCCCTGCTCGGCAAGGCCGCGGTGCCGCTCCTCGTACCGTGGAACCCGGCGGTCCGCACGGAGCTCGCCGCCCGGCTGCGCGCCGAGCGACCGGACGTGGTGCACATCCACAACGTCTTCCCGCTTCTGTCGCCCGCGGTGCTGGCCGCCTGCGCCGATGCCGGCGTGCCGGTCGTCGCCACGCTGCACAACTACACCCAGGTGTGCCCGCCCGGCACGCTGCACCGGGACGGCCGGCTGTGCACCGAGTGCGTCGGGTCGGCGGTGTCCCTGCCCGCCGTCCGGCACGGCTGCTACCGCGGCTCCCGGCTGGCGACGGTGCCGCTCGCGGTCAGCCTGTCGGTCAACCGTCGGCGGTGGTGGTCCGGCGTGGAGCGGTTCTTCTGCATCTCCGCGGCGCAGCGCGACATCCTGGTGCGGTCCGGCATGCCGGGTGAGCGGCTGGCGGTGAAGCACAACTTCGTGCCGGACCCGGGCGCGCGCCGGGTGGGCGACGGCGAGCATCTGCTCTTCCTCGGGCGGCTCGCGGAGGCCAAGGGCGTGCGGCTGCTCATGGCCACATGGGACCGGATCGCAGCGGGCGGCGGTGTGGGGGTGCCGCTCGTGATCGCCGGCGCGGGGCCGCTGGAGGACGAGGTGGCCGCCTGGGCGGCGGGCCGGGACGACGTGCGGTACGCCGGGCTCTACGGCCCGGATCGGTGCCGGCGGGCCATCGCGCGCTCGGTCGCCGTGGTGGCTCCCTCGATGTCCCTGGAGACGTTCGGCCTGGTGGTCGCGGAGGCGATGGCGGCGGGGGTGCCGGCCGTCGCCGCCGGTCACGGCGCCTTCGTCGAACTCGTCGAGGAAGGGGTGACCGGGTTGCTGCACCGGCCGGGCGAGGCCGCCTCGCTGGCGTCCTGCCTGCGCCGGATCACGGCGGAGCCGGACCGCAACCGGGACATGGGCCGGGCGGCCCGGCGCCGTTACGAGCAGGGCTTCAGCCCGGCCGTCGGCCTCGAGCGCCTGGTGGACGAGTACCGCACCGCGATCGCGGTGCGGTCGGAATCAAGTCGGAATCAATGGGGGGAATCAATGGGGGGCAGTAAATGACACGATGCCGACTCTGTGGCTCGGCGACCCTGGCGAGCGTCGTCGATCTGGGGGCGACCCCGCCGTGTGAGAGTTTTCTCGCCGCGGACCAACTCGACGAGCCGGAACCGGCGTACCCGCTGCACCTGCGGGTCTGCACCGACTGCTGGCTCGCGCAGATCCCTCCGCTGATCACTCCGGAGGAGACGTTCACGCAGTACGCGTACTTCTCCTCCTACTCGACCTCCTGGGTGGAGCACGCGCGCACGTATCTCGCCGACGCCGTCCAGCGGGTGGGCCTTCGCCCCGACGCCTTCGTGGTCGAGGTCGCGAGCAACGACGGCTACCTGCTGAAGCACGTGGTGGACCGCGGGATCCGCTGCCTGGGCATCGAGCCGTCGGTGAACGTCGGCGCCGCGGCGCGGGAGGCGGGTGTGCCCACGCTCACGGCGTTCCTGGACCCGGCCACCGGCGCGGACGTCCGCGCCGAACACGGCCCGGCGGACCTGGTCGTGGCCAACAACGTGTACGCGCACATCCCCGACGTGGTCGGGTTCACCCGGGGGCTGCGCGCCCTGGTCGCCGACGACGGCTGGGTCTCCATCGAGGTGCAGCACCTGCTGAGCCTGATCGAGGAGAACCAGTACGACACGATCTACCACGAGCACTTCCAGTACTACACGGTCGCGTCCGCGGCCCGGGCGCTGGCGAGCGGTGGACTCGCGCTGGTGGACGTCGAGCTGCTGCCCACGCACGGCGGTTCCATCCGGCTGTGGGCCCGGCCGGCCGAGGTGGCCGGCGAGCCGAGCGATGGGGTCTCCCCTGCTCGAGCGGAGCCGAGAGCTCGGGGAAGGGTGGCCGAGGTGCTGGACCGGGAGAAGGCCGCCGGGCTGCGGGAGCTGTCCGGGTACACCGAGTTCTCCGCCCGGGTGGCCAAGGTGCGCCGGGACCTGCTGCGGTTCCTCATCGAGGTGGCCGAGCGCGGCGAGACGGTCGTCGGCTACGGCGCCCCGGGCAAGGGCAACACCCTGCTCAACCACTGCGGCATCCGGCCCGACCTGCTCCCGTACACGGTCGACCGCAACCCCTACAAGCACGGCAGGTTCACCCCGGGCACCCGCATCCCGATCCTGCCGCCCGAGCGGATAGCCGCCGACAAGCCGGACTACGTCCTCGTCCTCCCGTGGAACCTGCGGGCGGAGCTGGTCGAGCAGCTGTCCTTCGTCCACGACTGGGGCGGCCGGCTGGTCTTCCCCATCCCGGAACTGAGCATTGTCGAGGTGGGGTCATGAAGGTCGTCCTGTTCTGCGGCGGCTACGGGATGCGGATGCGCAGCGGCGCCGCGGACGACGTGCCCAAGCCGATGGCGATGGTCGGCCCGCGGCCGCTGATCTGGCACGTCATGCGCTACTACGCGCACTTCGGGCACACGGAGTTCATCCTGTGCCTCGGCTACGGGGCCCACCACATCAAGAAGTTCTTCCTCACCTACGAGGAGACGACGTCCAACGACTTCGTACTGCGGGGCGGGCGGACCGAGCTGCTGTCCACCGACATCTCCGACTGGACGATCACGTTCGCGCAGACCGGCATCGAGTCACCGATCGGGGAGCGGCTGCGCCGGGTGCGGCACCATCTGGACGGCGACGAGATGTTCCTCGCCAACTACGCCGACGTGCTCACCGACGCCCCGCTGGACGAGATGATCGACCGGTTCGCCCGGCGCGACGCCGGGGCGTCGATGATGGTGGTGCCGCCGCAGTCCTCGTTCCACTGCGTGGACCTGGGCGACGACGGCCTGGTGGGGGGCATCACCGCGGTGAGCGACCTGCCGCTGTGGGAGAACGGCGGCTACTTCGTGCTCCGCCAGGAAGTCTTCGACCACATCCCGGAGAACGGGGACCTGGTCGCCGACGGATGCGCCCAGCTGGCCAAGCGGGGCCGGCTGGTGGCGCACCAGCACCGCGGCTTCTGGAAGCCGACCGACACCGTGAAGGAGCGGGCCGCGCTCGACGCCGCCTACGCCCAGGGCCACCGCCCGTGGGCCGTGTGGGAGCGGGACAGCGCCGGAGCGCGGGCGTGATCCGGCTCGGGGCCGGGCGCCTGGACCGGATCGTCGCGGTGGGCGCGCACTGCGACGACATCGCCATCGGCGCCGGCGGCACGCTGCTGACGCTGTGCCTCGCGCGGCCGGGCATCCGTGTCGACGCCCTGGTGCTCTCCGGCGGTGGCGGCGAGCGCGAGCGGGAGGAGCGGGCCGCGCTGGCCGCCTTCTGCCCGGGCGCCGACCTGCGGCTGACCGTGCACAAGCTGCCGGACGGCCGGCTGCCCGCGAACTGGGACGAGGCCAAGGCCGCGGTCGAGGAGCTGCGCCTGCGGACCGTTCCCGATCTGGTGCTGGCCCCGCGGACCGATGACGCGCACCAGGACCACCGCGGCCTGGCGGAGCTGATGACCACCGCGTTCCGCGACCACCTGGTGCTCCGCTACGAGATCGTCAAGTGGGACGGCGATCTCGGCCGCCCGGTGGCGTACCAGCCGCTGTCGCCGGAGGTCGCCGAGGAAAAGGTGCGGCTGCTCCAGGAGCACTACCCCTCGCAGCGGCACCGGCCCTGGTACGACCGCGAGGCCTTCCTCGGCCTCGCCCGGATCCGCGGCATCGAATGCCACGCGCGCTACGCCGAAGCGTTCGCCGTCACCAAACTCACTCTCGACCTGGGGGAATGAACCTTGCGCGTACTGCTGACCGGGCACCAGGGCTACCTGGGCACCGTCATGGCCCCGGTCCTCACGGCCGCCGGGCACGAGGTCGTCGGCCTTGACTCCGGACTGTTCGCCGACTGTGTGCTGGGCCCGCGGCCCGCGGACCCCCCGGGGCGCCAGGTGGACCTGCGGGACGTCACGGCCGAGCACGTGGCCGGGGTGGACGCCGTGATCCACCTGGCCGCGCTGTCCAACGACCCGCTGGGAGCGCTGGCGCCGGACCTCACCTACGACATCAACCACCACGCGTCCGTACGCCTCGCCCGGCTGGCCCGCGAGGCCGGGGTGCGGCGCTTCCTGTACGCGTCGACCTGCTCGGTCTACGGCGCCGCCGGCGGCGACGACCTGGTGGCCGAGGACGCCCCGCTGCGCCCGGTGACGCCGTACGCGGAGTCCAAGGTGCGGGTGGAGGACGACCTGCACGCGCTGTCCGACGGCGACTTCAGCCCGGTGTACATGCGCAACGCCACCGCCTTCGGCTACTCGCCCCGGCTGCGCGCCGACATCGTGCTGAACAACCTGGTGGGCCACGCGCTGCTGTCCGGCGAGGTGCTGGTCCTCTCCGACGGCACCCCCTGGCGCCCGCTGGTGCACGCCGTCGACATCGCACGGGCCTTCGCGGCCGCGCTGTCCGCGCCGCGGGAAGCGGTGCACGACCGGGCGTTCAACATCGGCAGCGAGACCAACAACGTCACGGTCGCCGAGATCGCCGAGCAGGTCGCCGAGGCGGTGTCCGGCGCGCGGGTGGTCATCACCGGGGAGACCGGTGCCGATCCGCGCTCGTACCGGGTGGACTTCTCCCGGTTCCGCGCCGCGGTGCCCGGCTTCGACTGCGAGTGGACGGTGAAGCAGGGCGCGCTCGAACTCGCCGACGCCTACCGGAAACACGGGCTGACCCGGGAAGGCTTCGAGCGGCGCTTCACCCGGCTGGCCCATCTGCGCGCGGCGTCCGAGGCCGGCGCCGTGGACGAGACCCTGCGGTGGCGCCGGTGACCGCGGCGGGCGACGAGATGTACGCGCTGGTGGAGCGGTTGTACCCGCTGTGCCGGAGCATCACGGGTGACGGTGTGCGGGCCACCCTGGAGATCGTCGGCGAGTACGTTCCGCTGCGGGTGCACGAGGTGCCGACCGGGACCCAGGTGCTCGACTGGACGGTGCCGCAGGAGTGGAACATCCGGGACGCGTACATCGCCGACGCCACCGGCAGGCGGGTCGTCGACTTCGCCGCGTCCAGCCTGCACGTGCTCGGCTACAGCGTGCCGGTGTCGGCGACCATGCCGCTGGCCGAGCTGCGCGGACACCTGCACACCCTGCCGGAACACCCGGCTTGGGTGCCCTACCGCACCAGTTACTACCAGCCGGAATGGGGGTTCTGCCTGGCCCAGGAGACCCTGGACGCGCTGCCGGACGGCGAGTACGAGGTGTGCGTCGACTCCACGCTCGCGGACGGCCACCTCACCTACGCCGAGCACGTGGTCCCCGGCCAGGTCCCCGACGAGGTGATCGTCTCCTGCCACGTCTGCCACCCGTCGCTGGCCAACGACAACCTGGCCGGCATCGCGGTGGCGACCTTCCTGGCCAGGGCGCTGGCCGAGCGGACGCCGTACTACACCTACCGGTTCGTCTTCGCGCCCGGCACCATCGGGGCCATCACCTGGCTGGCCCGCAACGCGGAGCGGATCGACCGGGTCAAGCACGGGCTCGTGCTGGCCTGCGCCGGCGACCCGGGCCGGCTGACGTACAAGCAGAGCAGGCGCGGCGACGCGGAGATCGACCGGGTGATGCGGCATGTGCTGGCCGCGTCGGAACGCCCGCACCACGTCACCGAGTTCACTCCGTACGGCTACGACGAGCGGCAGTTCTGCTCCCCCGGGTTCGATCTCGGCGTGGGCTCGCTCAGCCGGACCCCGTACGCGGGCTACCCCGAGTACCACACCTCGGCGGACAACCTGGACTTCGTCTCCCCCGCGGCGATGGCGGACACCCTCGCCCTCTGCCGCGAGGCGTTCGCCGTCCTCGACCGCAACCGTCGGTACCTCAACCTCAGCCCGTACGGCGAACCGCAGTTGGGCCGGCGTGGGTTGTACGACGCGCTCGGCGGCCGCAGCGACACCAAGCAGGCCCAGATGGCCATGCTGTGGGTGCTCAGCCTCTCCGACGGCGAGCACGGTCTGTTGGACGTCGCCGAGCGGTCCGGGCTGCCGTTCGACACCGTCGCCGCCGCGGCCGACGCCCTCCACGGCGCCGGGCTGATCAAGGCGTGACCCCGATGACCGACCCGATGACCGACCCGATGACCAACGCGGAGGAGACTCCGCGGACAACGGCGCCACCGACCGGATCCACCCGGCGGGCCCTCGTCGGCCGGCTGTCCTGGGGGCTGGCCGACCAGGCGGCCTCCAGCGTGAGCAACTTCGTGGTGGGGATCTATGTGGCCCGCTCGCTGGGGCTGGCCGCCTTCGGTGTGTTCAGCCTGGCCTGGGTGACCTACGGGGTGCTGCTCAACGTCTCCCGCGGGCTGGCCACGGACCCGCTCACGGTGCGCTTCAGCGGTGTGCCGGTGGCGTCCTGGCGCGCGGCGGTGGCCCGGTCGTCGGGCAGCGCGCTCGGCCTCGGTGCCGCCCTCGGCGCGGCGTGCCTGGTGGTCGGCCTCGCGCTCGGCGGCCGCGTGGGGCCCGCGTTCGTCTGCCTCGGCGTCATGCTGCCGGCGCTGCTGCTGCAGGACGCCTGGCGGTTCGCGTTCTTCGCCGCCGGCACCGGGCACAAGGCGTTCGTCAACGACCTGGTGTGGGGCGTCGCCCTCGTCCCGGCCATGGTGGTGGCGGCCCGCGTGGGCAGCGTGGCGGCCTATCTGCTCGCCTGGGGCGCGTCCGCCGCGGTGGCCGCGGGGTACGGCTGCGTCCAGTCCGGCATCCGGCCCCGGATGCCCGAAGCGCGCGGGTGGCTTCGCGAGCAGCGCGACCTCGGCTACCGGTACCTGGTCGAGAACGTCGCCCTCAGCGGCGCGAGCCAGCTGCGGGCGTACGGGCTCGGCGCGATCGTCGGGGTCGGCTCGGTGGGCGCGGTCCGGGGCGCCGAGCTGCTGCTCGGCCCGTTCCTCGCGGTGCTCATGGGGCTGTCGCTGGTCACCGTCCCGGAGGCGGCGCGGGTGCTGCGCCGGGCCCCGCACCGCCTCGGCGCGTTCTGCCTCCTGCTGGGCGGCGGGCAGGCCGCCGCCGCGCTGCTCTGGGGCGCGGCTCTGCTGCTGATGCCGGACCGGCTCGGCGAGCTGGCGCTGGGCGGCGTCTGGCACTCCGCCTCGCGGCTCATCGTGCCGGTCACGCTCAGCGTCGCGGGCGCCGGCCTCGGCACCGGCGCGGCGGCCGGGCTTCGCGCGCTCGCCGCGGCCCGGCGCAGCCTGCGCTGCCAGCTGATCGCCTCCACCTTCTATGTCGGCGGCGGGCTCGGCGGGGCGGCCCTGGCCGGCACGGTCGGCTCGGCCTGGGGCGTCGCCGCCGCGACGTTGAGCGCCTCGGCCGTGTGGTGGCTGCACCTGCGGTCCGCCCTGCGCGAGCACCGCCACGAACCCATCCCCGAAGTGAGGACGCCATGACCGACCGACCCCGGCTGAGCATCGGCCTGCCCGTGTACAACGGCGAGGAGTACCTGGCCGAGTCGCTCGACGCCCTGCTCGGCCAGACCTACGAGGACTTCGAGCTGGTCATCTCCGACAACGCCTCGACCGACGGGACCCAGGACATCTGCCGCCGGTACGCCGAGAAGGACTCGCGGATCCGGTACATCCGGCTGCCCAGGAACGTCGGCGCCACGCCGAACCACAACTATGTGTTCACCGAGTGCCGCGGCGAGCTGTTCAAATGGGCCTCGCACGACGACCTCTACGGCCGGGACCTGCTGCGGGTTTGCGTGGAGGCGCTGGACGAGCGGCCCGAGGTGATCCTCGCGCACGCCGACCAGGCCGTCATCGACGGCGACGGCCAGGTGAAGGTTCCGTACGAGTACGGGCTCGCCACCGCCTCGCCGCGCCCGCCGGAGCGCTTCCGCAGCATGTTGTTCGAGCCCGGTGGCGACGACTTCTACGGGGTGATCCGGGCCGACGTACTGCGCCGGGTGAAACCGATGGACAGCTACCACCACGCGGACCGCACGTTCGTCGCCGAGATCGGCCTGCACGGGCCCTTCCACCAGGTGCCGGAGCTGCTGTACTTCCGCCGCGACCACCCCACCCGCGCCGAGCGGGCGAACCCCGGCAAGCGCTCCCGGTGCGTCAACCTGGACCCGCGCCGGGCAGGCCCGCTGCACCCGACGCCCCGGCTGCTCGCCGAGTACGTCTGGGGCTTCGTTTCGGCGATCCGGCGGGCGCCGCTGTCCTCGGCGGACCGGCGCGCGTGCTACCGCCACCTGGCCGCGTGGATGGCCAGCCGGGCGCGGCCGGGCGCCGGCGAGCGGGTCGAGGACCGCGCCCCGGTCGACCCGGCCAAGCTGACGGTCTCCGTCGACGCGCTGGTCGCCGGCCGTGAAGGCCGCGACGTTCCTGAAAGCCGGGACACTCGTGAAGGCCGTGACGTTCCTGAAGGCCGTGAAGGGAGGCGGGCATGACGCCCGCGAACGGGACTCCGGTGCGCGTCGGGGTGTTCGGCCTGCTCGGCTCCGGAAACCTCGGCAACGACGGGTCGTTGGAGGCCGTGCTCGGATACCTCCGGCGGGAGCACCCGGAGGCGGTCGTGGACGCGCTGTGCGGCGGGCCCGAGGCCGTCACGGCCCGGTTCGGGATCCCCGCGACGCGGCTGCACTGGTACCGCGGGGAGTACCGGACCGCGTCCCGTGCGGGCGCGATCGCGGCCAAGGGTCTGGGCAAACTCGTCGACGCCGTCCGCACCGCCGCCTGGGTGCGCCGGCACGACGTGGTGATCGTGCCGGGCATGGGCGTCCTGGAGGCCACGCTGCCGCTGCGGCCGTGGGGCTTCCCGTATTCGCTGTTCCTGCTCTGCGCGAGTGGCCGGCTGCTGCGCACCCGGGTCGCGCTGGTCAGCGTCGGCGCCGCCACGATCGGCAACCGGCCGACCCGGGCCCTGGTGCGCTGGTCGGCGCGGCTGGCCGCGTACCGGTCGTACCGGGACGCCCGGTCCCGCGACGCGATGCGGGCGATGGGCGTGGACACCTCGCGCGACGAGGTCTATCCGGACCTCGCGTTCGCCCTGCCGACGCCACCGGCGACCGCACTCTCGGGTCCATCGGGCTCATCGGGCTCATCGGGCCGAGTCTGCCTCGGCGTCATGGCCTTCCACGGCGGCAATGACGACCGCGCCCGCGCCGAGGAGATCCACCGGCGCTACCTCGACGGGACGATCCGGTTCGTCCGCGCACTGGTCGAGGACGGCAGACCGGTCCGGCTGCTCACCGGAGACGACTGCGATGCGCCGGTGGTCGCCGCGATCCTCGACGCGGTGGACTCGCCGCTGGTCACCGCCGCCGAGGCGGCCTCGCTGGCCGACCTGATGCGGGAGATGGCGGCTGCCGACACTGTGGTGGCGATCCGGTACCACAACCTGATCTGCGCACTGAAGACCGGCACGCCGGTGCTCGCGCTCTGCTACGCGGCGAAGAGCGAGGCGCTCATGGATCGGATGGGCCTCGGCGCGTACTGCCACCCGGCCCGCGAGGTGGACGCCGACCGGCTGCTCGAGCAGTTCCGGGCGCTGGAGAAGCGGTCGGCAGAACTTCGGCACACCCTCGCCGAGCGGAACCTGGCCGCCGCCCGGCAACTCGAGCACCAGTTCACCGCCCTGGACGCGGCCCTGTTCCCAGCGGCCGATCACCCCCACGCCCTGCGGGAGGCTCCATGAAGGCGACCGAAGTCCGGGAGATCGCCGGCGCGTACCTGTTCGAGCCGACGCCGTACGCCGACGAGCGCGGCTTCTTCTGCCGCACCTTCGACGCCGATGTGGTCCGCTCGGTGGGCCTCGACCCGCACGCCTTCGTCCAGGACAGCCTGTCCCGCTCGGCCCGGGGCGTGCTTCGCGGCCTCCACCTGCGCTCCGGCGCCGGCGAGGCCAAGCTGGTGCGGTGCTCGTACGGGAGGATCTTCGACGTGGTCGTGGACCTGCGGCCGGACTCGCCGACATACCTGGGCCGGGCCTTCTTCGAGCTGTCCGACGAGACGCAGGTGACCCTGTACATCCCGGCGGGGTGCGCGCACGGCTTCCAGGCGCTCACCGAAACCGCCGACACCTCGTACCGGATCGACCGCCCGCACGATCCGGCCGAGGACGTGACGATCGCCTTCGACGACCCGGAGCTCGCCATTCCCTGGCCGCTGCCGGTCGCGTCGATGTCCCAGCGGGACCGGGAGGCGCCGAGCCTCGCGGAGGTCCTGAAGCGCCAGGGAAGGTGAGGTGGGCGTGGTCACCGAACACACGGAAGGCACCGAATCCACCGGGGAGTTCCTCCTGCCACGGTCGCGGATGGCGAACGAGCGGCTGCACGCCCTGGTGCCAGGGGGCGCGCACACCTACGCCAAGGGCGACGACCAGTACCCCGAGGACCTGGCCCCGGTCATCAGCCACGGCCGCGGTGCCCATGTGTGGGACATCGACGGCAACCGCTACGTCGAGTACGGCTCCGGCCTGCGGTCGGTCAGCCTCGGCCACGCCCACCCCCGCGTGACCGAGGCGGTGCGGCGGGAACTCGACCGCGGCAGCAACTTCGTCCGGCCGTCCATCGTGGAGCTGGAGGCCGCGGAACGCTTCCTGGCCACGGTGCCGACCGCCGAGATGGTGAAGTTCGCGAAGAACGGCTCCGACGCCACCACCGCCGCGGTCCGCCTCGCCCGCGCCGCCACCGGGCGCCCGCGGGTGGCCATCTGCGCCGACCATCCGTTCTTCTCCGCCGACGACTGGTTCATCGGCACCACGCCGATGTCCGCCGGTGTTCCGGCGGCGACCAACCAGCTCACCGTGGCGTTCCCCTACGGTGACCTGGCCGCCACGGAGGAACTGCTCACCCGGTACCGGGACGAGGTCGCCTGCCTGATCCTCGAACCCGCCACCCACACCGAGCCGGCGCCCGGGTACCTCGCCGGCCTGCGCGAGCTGGCCGACCGGTACGGCTGCGTGCTGATCTTCGACGAGATGATCACCGGCTTCCGCTGGTCGGAGGCGGGCGCCCAGGGCCTGTACGGCGTCGTCCCCGACCTCTCCACGTTCGGCAAGGCGCTGGGCAACGGGTTCGCCGTCTCCGCGCTGGCCGGGCGCCGCGATCTGATGGAGCGGGGCGGGCTGCGTCACTCCGGCGACCGGGTGTTCCTGCTGTCCACCACGCACGGTGCGGAAACGCACTCCCTGGCGGCCGCGATGGCCGTGCTCACCACCTACGCCGAAGAGGGCGTCACCGCCCGGCTGCACGCCCTCGGCGAGCGGTTGGCCGCCGGTGTCCGCGCCGCCGCGGCCGACATGGGCGTCGGCGACCACATCGTCCTCCGGGGCCGGGCCAGCAACCTGGTCTTCGCCACCCTCGACGAGAACCGGCAGCCGTCGCAGCGGTACCGCACCCTGTTCCTGCGCCGGCTCCTCGCGGGCGGGGTGCTGGCCCCGTCGTTCGTGGTGAGCAGCGCGCTCGAGGACGCGGACATCGAGCACACCGTCGAGGTGGTGGCCCAGGCGTGCGCGGTGTACCGGAAGGCGCTGGACGCCGCCGACCCCACTCCGTGGCTGGGCGGACGACCGGTGAAACCCGTGTTCCGCCGATTCGCGTGACATGACATGACGTCAGCGAGGCTCCCGCCGACCCGCGTGGGCCGGCCGGTCGACCGGCCGGTCAGCCATCCGGTCGATCAGCCACGCGGTCGCCGGTACCACCGCCAGCGCGGTGCACCAGCCGCCGAGGACATCGGTCGGGTAGTGCGCGTCCAGGGCGACCTGCGCCCACCCCATGGCGGCGCCGGCCACCAGCGCCGCGGCGAGCACGAGTGATGCGCCGGCGTTCCCGCCGAGGCCGAGTCGGCCGGTCGCGAGCAGCGCCACCACGAGGGCGAGCGCGGTGAGGAAGGCGGTGTGGCCACTCGGGTAGGACAGGCTTCCGTCGTGGATGGTACGTCCCACCAGGGACTTGAGCAGCGTCGCCGCTCCCACGCTCATGCCGGCGCCGACAACGGCCAGCACCGCCGCGCGAGGACTCCGAAGCAGCAGGCAGCCCGTCACGATGGCCACCACGAGCGTCGCCGCTCCCGCGGGCTCACCCAAGAAGTCCACGGCCAGAGCGACGTGCCGCCACGACGGCCCCACACCGTCCACCGCCGCCCGGACCCGCGCGTCCACCCTGCCGGGCTTGCTGTCGCCGGCGTACAGGACCCCGAGCACGGCGACCACCAGCGCGGCGAGGGCCGCGATCAGCCCGAGCCCCATGCGCAACGGCGGGGACAGCAGGGCGGGCGCCGGCCGGCCGGTCACACGCCCACCGCGCCCGGATCGATGAACGCGCGCACTACCCGCCGCTTTTCGGGTTCCGCCGCCGCCAACTCCCCACCGACGAGCCCCCCATCGTGTCCGCCTCGGCCCGTGCGGGAGCCATCGGTTTGTGCCCCCCCTGCCACCCTAACCACCCACGCGGTCGCGCAAACCGCCGCCAGAAGGTCCTTCACGTGAGGCACGGGCTTGACTGCGACGGCCGACGTGCCGTCCGCCACGCATCGCTGGAGAAAGTGTCTGCGGCCCCGCGCGGCAAGGCGCCAGGAAAGCCACTACACGCCCTCCTGGCTCCTTTTGGCGGTTGTAACGCAGGGGGGATCGATCAATGGAGAGAAAGAGGGCCACAGAGGCGTACAGACGTCTTCTCACCCAGGGTGCAGGAGGAACCTTCGGTATCCTCGAAACCGTTCCGGCGGCCATCGGTCCCCAGCCCCGAGGGCTCAGGGGTCTCCTTTGTGTTGCCGCGCCCCGTTCCGCCAGATGTCCGGCCGCTCCCGCACCGTGGTGCCGGAGCGCGGTCCGCCATGCCCGAAAGAGAGCATCTGTGACCACTTACGGCACTCGCACCGCCGCTGACCCCACCACCGCCACTGACGCCACCACCGCCACTGACGCCGACGCCGACGCCGACACCTCCGGGTCCGAGCAGACCGGCCGCGCCAAGGCGGCGTCGTCCTATGACGCCGACGCCATCACCGTCCTGGACGGTCTCGACGCCGTACGCAAGCGGCCCGGGATGTACATCGGCTCCACGGGCGAGCGAGGGCTGCACCACCTCGTGCAGGAGCTCGTGGACAACTCCGTGGACGAGGCGCTGGCCGGGGTGGCCGACCGGATCGACGTGACGATCCTGGCCGACGGCGGCGTGCGGGTGGCCGACAACGGCCGTGGCATTCCGGTGGGGACGCATCCGGTGGAGAAGCGGCCGGCCGTGGAGGTCGTGCTGACCGTGCTGCACGCGGGCGGGAAGTTCGGCGGCGGGGGCTATGCGGTCTCCGGGGGTCTGCACGGTGTGGGCCTGTCGGTGGTCAACGCCCTGTCGACCCGGCTGTCGGCGGAGATCTGGACCGACGGCCACCGGTGGACACAGGACTACGAGGACGGCGCCCCCACCGCCCCGCTCGCCCGCCGCGAAGCCACCTCCCGGACGGGCACGTCGCTGACCTTCTGGGCGGACGGCGCCATCTTCGAGACCACCGACTACTCCTTCGAGACGCTGGCCAGGCGTTTTCAGGAGATGGCATTCCTCAACCGGGGGCTCACCCTGACCCTGACCGACGAACGTCCGTCCGCGCGTGCCACGGCCGCGGCCGACGAAGCCGGCTCGGACACCGCCGAGGAGCAGGCGGCGAAGACGGTCTCCTACCGCTATGACGGCGGCATCACCGACTTCGTCGCCCACCTCAACGCCCGCAAGGGCGAGCCGGTCCACCCCTCGGTGATCTCCATCGGCGCCGAGGACCCCGAACGGCTGCTGTCGGTCGAGGTCGCGCTGCAGTGGAACGGCCAGTACGCCGACAGCGTCCACTCCTACGCCAACGCCATCCACACCCATGAGGGCGGCACCCACGAGGAGGGCTTCCGCACGGCGCTGACCACCGTCGTCAACCGCTACGCGCGCGAGAGGAAGCTGCTGCGGGACAAGGACGGCAACCTCGCCGGCGAGGACATCCGCGAGGGCCTGACCGCGATCATCTCGGTCAAGCTCGGCGAGCCGCAGTTCGAGGGCCAGACCAAGACCAAGCTCGGCAACACCGAGGCGCGGACCTTCGTGCAGAAGGTCGTGCACGAGCACCTGACCGACTGGTTCGACCGCAACCCGAACGAGGCGGCCGACATCGTACGCAAGGCCGTCCAGGCGGCCACCGCCCGGGTCGCGGCCCGCAAGGCGCGCGACCTGACCCGCCGAAAGGGCCTGCTGGAGTCCGCGGCGCTGCCGGGCAAGCTCGCCGACTGCCAGTCCAGCGACCCCTCCCGGTCGGAGATCTTCATCGTCGAGGGCGACTCCGCCGGCGGTTCGGCGAAGTCCGGCCGCGACCCGCGGTACCAGGCGATCCTCCCGATCCGCGGCAAGATCCTCAACGTCGAAAAGGCCAGGATCGACAAGATCCTCCAC
>NZ_MAXF01000199.1 GCF_001704635.1 Streptomyces sparsogenes
AGGCCGTCCACCACCGCCCGGGTCGCGGCCCGCAAGGCGCGCGACCTGACCCGCCGAAAGGGCCTGCTGGAGTCCGCGGCGCTGCCGGGCAAGCTCGCCGACTGCCAGTCCAGCGACCCCTCCCGGTCGGAGATCTTCATCGTCGAGGGCGACTCCGCCGGCGGTTCGGCGAAGTCCGGCCGCGACCCGCGGTACCAGGCGATCCTCCCGATCCGCGGCAAGATCCTCAACGTCGAAAAGGCCAGGATCGACAAGATCCTCCACAACCAGGAGATCCAGGCGATCATCTCCGCGTTCGGCGCGGGCGTGCACGAGGACTTCGACATCGCCAAGCTCCGCTATCACAAGATCATCCTGATGGCGGACGCGGACGTCGACGGCCAGCACATCAACACCCTGCTGCTGACCTTCCTCTTCCGCTTCATGCGGCCGCTGATCGAAGGAGGCCACGTCTACCTCTCCCGTCCCCCGCTCTACAAGATCAAGTGGAGCCGGGACCACGTCGAATACGCCTACTCCGACCGCGAACGCGACGTGCTCCTCGAACGGGGCCGGCAGGCCGGCCGTCGCGGCAAAGACGGCTCCATCCAGCGCTTCAAGGGCCTGGGCGAGATGAACGCCGAGGAGCTGCGCGTGACCACCATGGACCCCGACCACCGGGTCCTGGGCCAGGTCACCCTCGACGACGCGGCGGTCGCCGACGACCTGTTCTCCGTCCTGATGGGCGAGGACGTGGAAGCGCGCCGCCACTTCATCCAGCGCAACGCCAAAGACGTCCGCTTCCTCGACATCTGACCCGCCGCCCCCGGGCCCGCCACCCCGGCCGTGGCTAGGCGTCCGCGACCCAGCTGCCGTGGAATCCCAGGGGTACCCGGCCGGGGAGGTGGATACGGGCCAGCGGGTGGCCGCCGAAGTCCTGGGCCGAGAGGATCACCAGGTCGGTCGCGCCGCGGTCGGGGTCGTTCACATACGACAGGACGTAGCCGTCGTCCTCCTCCCGCGCGCCGCGCCGGGGGACGAACACCGGCTCGCTGACCGCCGCGCCCGCCGGGAAGCGGTGAAGCTGCCGGCTGCTCCGCAGCATGTCGTGCTTCACCAGGTGGTTGGTGAACTTCTCGTCCGGCGGCACCCCGTCGACGGTCTCGTACGCGCGCCACATCTCGGCCGCGCTCGCGGTGTAGGCGTAGCGGTGCCGACGGGAGACCAGAGACTCGTTGATGCGGGGGAACTCCTGCGGGCGGTCGTCCAGCCGGCTGCTGCGGACGCGGCCGGCGCGCAGGTCGATCGTCCAGCGGTCGAGGGTCGGGGCGCCGGTCGCGGAAGGTCCGCCCATGCCGCGCCCGGCGGCGTGGAACGGCGCGGGGAACCCGGTGTACTCGACCACGACCGTGTCGCCCTGGTCGTAGGCGTTGAGGGTGTGCGAGTAGTACACGGGGTCGATCTCGAACCAGCGTATGGCGCGGCCGCCGGTGCGACGCAGCAGCCCGATGCGCATGGGATGCCTGTCGTTCCACACGTACGGCACGAGCGCGCCCGCCTCCGCGGCGGCACCGTCGAAGGTGATCGGCACGTCCACGATCACCACGTACTTCTCGGTGAGCGCGAAGTCGTGCATCATCGGCGCGTCCGCGACGGGGATCCGCGTGGTCCGCGCCACCCGGCCGGTCCGGTCGACCAGGATGTGCCGCACATGGTCCCACGTGGGGTAGTACGCGATCGCGTGCAGTTCGTCGGCCGCCGAGTCGTACTTGGTGTGCGCGGTGAACGCGCCGCCCAGCGTGGAGCGGAAGTCGTACGGGCGCAGGGTGTTGAGTTCCCCGTCCAGCTCGTACGGCAGCGGCCCGCCTTCCTGCATCGCGAGGATGCGTCCCTTGTACGCGATCACGTGGGTGTTGCACGCGAAGTCGTCCGGTGGCGCCTGGCCCGGGTAGGCCTCCCCCAGCTTGGCCGTCACCTGCGAGGACCGCACCCAGCGGTTGCGGTACCACTCGGCGCGCCCGCCGCGCAGCCGGACCCCGTGCACCATTCCGTCGCCGAGCATCCAGTGGTGGGCACGGACATCCTCAAGGCCCAGCGGGTTCGGGCCGTTGCGCAGATAGCGGCCGTCCAGGTCACCCGGGACGCGGCCGGTCACCTCGAGGTCAAAGGCCGTCAACTCCTCCGTGACCGGCTCGAAGGCCCCTTCAAGGAACGGGGTCGCGCCGGTCGTGCCGCTCTCCCCGGCCACGGTGCTCGCCTGTGCCGCGGCCGGGAAGAAGCCGGGCCCGAGGCCGCTGCCGACCACGCCGCCCGCTGCCGCGACCGCGGCGCCCTTGAGAATCCTCCGCCGTGCGTGACTGGCCATCATGCTTCCCCACTCCCTTGTCGATGTCCGGCTCCGTCCGCCGGGTTCCGGGTGACGGGATCTACCCTCCTCCGCCGTGGCCCGTGAAACAGTCGGCCCAGGCCCCGAATCGGGGGTGTTGATGGCACCACCCCCGAGGCCGGGATGTCGCGGCGAGCCGCTGGAGGCCTTATGGCACAGCACGCTGCCCGCGGACCGGCCGCACCGAACGGCCCGATGTCCGAAAACCAGCGCACGTGAGGCGTGACTGACCTTCAGACTGTTGCCGTAACGCTCGAGCCATTCCGCCATCGCGGTCTGTTCCCGTCCTTGACGGCCAGGACAGCCAGGCGTAGGGGCGCCGCCCCCGGGACGGCGGCCCGCAGACGACCCACGGGGAACACCATGACGGAGCACGAAGGCGTACACCGGCCACCCCAGGACTCCCCCGACGGCCCACCACCCGGCGCTTTCGGGCCACCGCCCCCGGCTCCGCCGAACTACCCGCCCCCGCGATCCCCGTACGCCGCGCCGCCCGGCGTCTTCGGGCCCCCGCCTCAGGGCCCGTACCCTCCGCACGGCCCGTACCCTCCGCAGGTACCGCCGCGGTACTCCCCCTACGGGCCCCCGCCCGGCCCGCCCTCTTTGCCGTACGGCCCACCCCCGCCGCCACCCGGGCAGGGACGGCGGCTGCTGCCCGCCGGGCGGCGGAAACGTCTCCTGTGGTTCGGCGGTGCCGGTGTGCTGGTCACGGCGCTGCTGGCGGGGCTGCTGGTCTGGAACACCTCGGGATCCGAGAAGCCGGAGGCCAAGCGGGATCTGAAGCCCTTCCGGCAGGCCGTGGCCGCCCTGGCCGACGTCCCCGGCCTGCGGTACCAGGACTCCGGCGGCGGGCTGACCAAGCGGGACGTCACCGTCACCGCCTCCGGCAGCCGTTTCGGCACCGAGGGCTCCGGCGACGCCGACGCCAACCGCGAGTTCCTGCACATCGGCGGCAGGACCTTCACCCGGCAGAAGGCCCCGGTCTCCGGTACGGAGTCCGGCAAGGGCGACTCGGGGAAGTGGGCGGCCGCGGAGGAGAGCGACGGTGTGACGCGGGAGGTGGTGAAGCACCGGCCGGCCCCGCCCGACCTGGCCACGAAGCTCTCGAAGGCTCTCGACAAGCTGAAGGACACCCCCGCCCCGACTGAGTCGGCGAAGCCTCCCACGGTCCACGGCACGCCGGCCCTCGCGGTGGACACCTCGGCGGGCCGTCTGCTCGTCACCGAGCAGAAGCCCCACCGGGTGCTGCGCCTGGAGTCCTACCGCACCTCCCGGGCGGCCGGGGCCTCCGAGGCCTCGGCCGCTCGTTCGGCCTCGGTGCGGCTGACGCCCGCCGCGGCACAGGGGGCCTCCGAGGACGAGGATCCCTCCGAGACCCCCGAGGTGACGGACGGCCCCCTCGAGGGCAGCGAGGTCGCGGGGCTGGACCTGACGCCGGTCACCGGGGACGCCGTCGACCCGATGTTCGACTCCCTGGAGAAACAGACCAAGGAGCTGAACAAGGCGACCGACGGCGGCATCGCCCTGACCCTCAGCGGTTCGGGAACGGTCACATGCGGTTCCGGTGGCTGCACCGCCGCCAACAGCTTCACCGGTCAGATCACCACCAGCGCCAGGAGCCGCCTGAGCGACGGCAAGGTCACCGCGGCGATGACCGCCTCGTTCACCATCGACGGCAGGTCCGCGGGCCACTGCGCCAGCCCGCCGAGCTCCTTCGCGGTCACCGGCACCAGCGTCTCCGGCAAGCTGTCCTGCTCCAACCCGGGCGCCGGACCGACCTTCGCCTCGGTCGAGGCGCGGAAGAAGGCCGACGCACGGGCCCGCTCCCGGGCCAACGGCGGCCGTCCGGTCCAGTACCGCATCCCCTACCGCGCCGACACCGTGATCAGGGCCTATGCCCTGGCGAGGACCGAGGTCAGGAAGCTGGTCGACCGGGTACGGCAGGAACGCGACGGCACCGGCTGCACCCTCCGCGGCTCCGTGTCAGGCGCGGCGGCCCGTTCGGCCGGCGCCGCCGAGCCCTCCGAGCCGCCGTACGCCGCCGCCCTCCGCGTCCACCGCCCGCCCACCGGCGCCGAGGCCGTCGCCGGCGGCGCCAAGTGTCCGGACGAGAAGGCCGTGGGCGCCGCCGACAAGATCATCGAGCGGGCCGCGGGGGGCAGGGTACGCAAGTCCAGCAACTACCACCCCCACTTCGGTGACGAACGCGTGAGGGAGATCCTCAAGAACCCGGACGCGGTGTACCTGTCCCAGGGAGGGCGTGGGAACCTCATCTTCCGGAAGGGCGAGGACATCGTGGTCACCAAGGGCCCCGGAGCCGGCGTGGGTGACGTCATCACGGGCTACGGCCCCTCCGGGAAGAAGGGGCAGAGCGGAGCCGAGGCTCTGGGTGGGTCGCCTGACGACCCGGGGCCCCCGGTGACCCACGAGGACATCGTGAATGGAAAGATCCCCGACACCAAGGGCGGCTTCATGCCACCCGCCAGGCGTATCCGATGAGGCGATGAGCACGGTGCAGATCACGCTCGGCGACACCATGGTCGCCGAATGGACGGACAGGCCTCTCGCCTTCACCCCCCGCTTCGACTTCCGCGATCTCCAGGTGATCGTCGCCGGATACGCGGACCCGGCCGGACGGGAGCGGCAGCTGCCGGACACCTTCGGCAGCGCGCAGTGGTTGTGGTCGCAGGACGAGCATTTCCGTTTCGACCGGGGCAGCCGGGAGCTGTGCAGTCTCACGTTCTTCGTGCCTCCGCGGTCCGTCTCCGTGCCACGGCGCCACGCCCTCCACGACGCCCCGCGGACGCACACGGGCGGGCTGCGCGCGGAGGCGGCGCGGGATTTCGCCATGCCCCGGGCCACGGTCTTCCACTGCGACCCCGAGGCCACCGAGCTGCGATGTTTCCGGGACATCGGGGGTCTCGACCGGGACCTGGACGCGCGGCTCTGCATCGCCCCCGACGTGTCCCTCCTCGTGCAACAGGGCGAGGTCGCCGGCTGGAGCCTCAGGGATCCCGCGCGGTATCTGACCGACGGGTTCGCCGAGCCCCGTCCCACCCCGCCGGCCCCTGCCACCCGGATCCGGCTGGCCGAGTGCCTGGAACTGGTCTCCTCGCCACTCGTCGACCAGGTGATGGACCAGGACGCGGACGCCTGGCGCAGGCTCCGCGCGACCGAGCACGCCCTGCGGGTACAGCAGGAGGACCGGCCCCGCGCAGACATCCTGCACGGGGTCATCAGCCGCCTCATCGAGGACTACGAGCCCTGAGGTCAAGCTGAAGTCGACGGCCGGCACCGGAGTCACCTACGTGACCCGCAAGAACCGGGTGAACGACCCCGACCGGCTGGCCCTGCGCAAGTACGACCCGGTGGTCGGCGGACACGTCCTGTTCCGCGAAGAACGCTGACCCCTGCCTCCGTCGTCCCGCGATGGAGGCCCCCTGAGGAGGCACCACCCATGAGGTCGAGCGGCGCTACGGCCGCACCGCTCCCCCTCGCCGCTGACGGCCTGACCCTTTCATGGCCCGGCACCGCACACGCGGTGCCGGGCCATGCGCGTGGAGGGGGTGTCCCACTCCGCCCCGGCCCGAGCCGGGCTGTGGTGCCGGGCTGTGGTGCGTAGGCACCAGGACACACGAGCGGCTGGTCCGGGCGCACCAGGGGAAGACGGCGTCGGGGGACGATGCCCGGCGGGGCGCCGGAGGGAAGGGTGGGAGGCGCGTGAATCCCGCGCATTCCCCTTGCCCCGCGGTGTCTGGAGTGATCAACAGGTGGCGACCGAAGCCGTGGTTTCCCCGGTACGCATCGGAAGGCTGTCGATCGGTGCCCTCGGCATCTTGGCACTCGCCCTCGGCACGCTGCAGTCAGTGGTGGAGCCCGCGCTCCCGCTGCTGCAGCGTGAGCTGGGGGTCAGTCCTGCCGAAGGGGCGTTGGTCGGCAACACGTTACTCGTCACCGGCGCGGTCGTCGCACCCGTCGCGGGCAAACTCGGCGACCGCTACGGCGGAAAGCGGGTGCTGGTCCGGCTGATGGCCGTGGTTTCGGCCGGTGGTCTGTTGGCCGGCCTGGCACCGAACCTGCCGGTGTTGTTGCTCGGCCAGGTATTGCAGGGCGTCATGGTGGGCGCCTTGCCCCTCTCCTTCATCCTGGTGCGCAAACACCTCCCGTCAGGAGAGTCCCGGCTGGCGATCGGGGTGGTCATGGCGCTGTTCACGGGCGGCGGCATGGTCGGGACGCTGTTTGCCGGGCCGATCGCGGAAGGACTGTCCTGGCATTGGATGTTCGCGCTGCCGACGATCGCGATCATCGCGACGACGCTGGTCCTGACTCGGCTGATGCCGCATGATCCGCCGAGCCCGTCGGACCACGGGATCGACTGGCCCGGCATGGTGCTGCTGAGCGGCACATTGCTCACGTTCATGTTCGGGCTCGTGAAGACGACGGGCGCCGGCCTGCCGCCACTCGCGGTCGGTGCCATCGCGGTGGCCGTGGCCGCCCTCACGACCGGATGGGTCGTCGTCGAGCGCCGGGCGGCCTCGCCGATGGTCGATCTGGGCATGCTGGCAAAGCCCGCGATGTGGCATTCGTGCGTGCTCACCCTCGTCATAACCGCCGGTTTCGGCATGGTGGCCTTTCTGCTCCCGCAGCTGTTCGCGGTCTCGGCAGACGGGTACGGCTTCGCTGCCGACACCACCGAGATCGGACTGTTCCTGCTGCCCGGCGCCGTCGCCGGGGCGGTGAGCGATTCGGTGGGCGGAATCGCGGCGCGGCGTTTCGGTCTGCGTGCCGTGCTCATCGTGGGGGCCGTCGTCACGGCCGGCACGATGGTTGCACTGGTGTCGCTGCACACCGCGGAGTGGCAGCTCGTCCTCGCGAAGGTGCTGGCCGCCATCGGCGCGGGCCTCGGTACCACGGCGTTGCTCACCCGGACCGCCACCGCCGTCGGGACCAGGGACACCGGCATCGCCACCGGCCTGCTCGTGGTGACACGGGTGATCGGCGTCGCCGTGGGCTCCCAGGTCGCCGGCGCGATCCTCGACGCCGGGGCCGACTCGACGACGGGCCGGCCGGCCGAATCGGCCTTCGTCACGGGTTTCGCCGTCGCCGGCCTCGTCGCCGCGCTGTCCCTGCTCGTTGTCCGTTTCACAAAGAAGGGAACCCAGGCATGACACCTACGGATCTGTCGCTGGACGTGAGTACTCCCGCGACGCGCACCGTTCTGATCTCCGGGGCCAGTATTTCCGGGCCCGCCCTCGCGTACTGGCTGCACCGGTCCGGATGCGCGGTCACCGTGGTGGAGAAGGCGGGAACACCGCGCGACGGTGGTTACCCGATCGACGTCCGCGGCACCGCGATCGAGGTGGTCCGGCGGATGGGGATACTGCCGCGACTGCGGGACGCGCATATCGACTCGCGGCGCTGCACCTTCCTCGACGCCGATGGCGGTGAAGTGGCCTCGCTCAGCCCGTCGGCCGTTGCCGGCGGGGTCGAGGGACAGGACCTCGAGGTGCGTCGTGGGGATCTGGCCGCGATCCTCCACGCGCTGGTCCGCGACGACGTGGAATTCCTGTTCGGCGACTCCATCGGCACCCTCGACCAGTCCGGCCACGGGGTCGACGTCACTTTCCGCAGTGGGCGGCGGCGCACGTTCGACCTGGTGGTCGGCGCCGACGGTATGCACTCGGCCACCCGGGAGTCCCTGTTCGGCCCCGAGGAGCGGTTCCACCGCTACCTCGGGTACTGCTTCGCCATATTCACCATGCCGAACACCTTCGGCCTCTCCCACGAGGTCATGATGTGGAACACCCCGGGGAAAGCCGCGGCCCTCTACGCCGTCGGGGACGACGAGCTCCACGCCTTCCTGACCTTCCATCAGCCGGAGCCGCCGTTCCATGCCCTCCGGCACCCCGAGGCCCAGCGGGATCTGGTCGCCACGGTCTTCGCGGGCGCGGGATGGGAGATCCCTGGCATGGTCAAGGCCCTGCGCGACGCGGAGGACCTGTTCTTCGACACGGCCGGTCAGATCCGCATGCCCCACTGGTCCAGCGGCCGCGTCGCACTCGTCGGCGACGCCGCGTACGCACCCTCGTTCCTCACCGGCCAGGGGTCAAGCCTCGCGCTGGTCGGTGCCTACATGCTCACCCACGCCCTGGCCACGAACCGCGACCACATCGCGGCCTTCGCCGCCTACGAACGCGACGTTCGCGAGTTCGTCGCCATGAACCAGGCCCTGGTCGACAACGGTGCGGCCACGCTCTTCCCCACCACGGCGCGGGCCCTGGAGCGACGCAACACCATGCTGCGTGGCCTCGTCACCCTGCCCTCCGCACCCGCACGGCCTGCCCACTCGGCCCTTGCCCTGCCCGAAGCGCCCCCGGCACAGGACTACGACAGGCGGTCGGTGTCGCCGTCGGGGGCGGCGTGGGCCAGGCCCGTGCGGTAGGCGATGACGACGAGTTGCGCCCGGTCGCGGGCCTCCAGCTTCGTCATGGCGCGCTGCACGTGGGCGCGGACGGTGAAGGGGCTGAGGAACATCCGCTCGGCGATCTCCTGGTTGGACAGGCCGGTCGCGACCAGGGCCACCATCTCGCGTTCGCGCGGGGTGAGCAGGGCGAGCTGGTCGGTGCGGTGCGGCGGGGCGTCCGGTGTGGCCAGGAAACGGGCGACCAACGAGCGGGTCGCGGCGGGGGACAGAAGGGTGTCCCCGGCCGCGATCGTCCGCACGGCGTCCAGCAGGTCCTCGGCCCCGATGCCCTTGCCGATGAAGCCGCCGGCCCCCGCGCGCAGCGCCTGGGCGACGTACTCGTCGGTCTCGTACGTGGTGAGGATCAGGATGCGGCTGGCCCGCAGTTCCGGGTCCGCGCAGATCTCCGACGTGGCGGCGAGACCGTCCACTTCGGGCATGCGGATATCCATGATCACCACGTCCGGGCGCAGCTCCCGGGTGAGTCTCACCGCCTCCCTGCCGTCGCCGGCCTCGCCGACCACGGTGATGTCGTCGGCACTGTCGAGGAGTATCCGGAAGGCACCGCGCAGCAGGGCCTGGTCGTCGGCGAGCAGCACCCGGAGCGTCATGGCGCACCCCCGGCCTCTCCACCGCCCGTCCGTCCGCCGCCCGTCCGTTCGTCGTCCGCTCGTCCGTCGTCCGCTCGTCCGTCGCCTGTCGCTTCGTCGGCCATCCGCCCCTCCGTGGTTGTCGCTCCGTCAGTCCTCCGCGTCGTGTCCTTGGCGGGCGGCAGGGGCAGCTGGGCGGAGACGAGGAAGCCGCCCTCCGGGCGCCGGCCGGCGGAGAGGTGTCCCCCGACCGCGAGGGCCCGTTCACGCATCCCGATCAGACCGTAGCCGGGCGGACGGTCCGGCGCCGTGGACGCGGTCGGCACCGTGGACCCACCCTGCGCCGCGGCCGCGGTCGGCGCCGTACGAGCGCCCCCTCCGTCGTCGGCGACGGTGATGGTCACGCGATCGCGGTTCCAGGACAGGCGCACCCGGGCGCTCTTGGTACCGGCGTGCTTGGTCACGTTGGTCAGGGCCTCCTGGACGATGCGGTAGGCGGTGAGGTCCACTCCCGGCGGCAGCGGCCTGGCCGTGCCCTCCTGGCGCACCGACACCTCCAGGCCCGCGCGGCGGAAGGACTCGAGGAGCGTGGGAAGCCGGGACAGCCCGGGCGCCGGTTCGGCGGGCTCGGCGGCGTCCCCGGACTGGCGCAGCAGACCGACCGTGGCCCGCAGTTCGTCGAGCGCCGCGCCGGTGGTCTCGACGAGCTCGTTCAGGCTCTTGCGGGTCTGCTCCGGGCGGGCGTCGAAGAGGTGGGCGGCGACCGTGGCCTGCGCGTTGGCCAGGGTGATCTGATGGGCCACGAGGTCGTGCAGTTCCCGGGCGATGCGCACCCGTTCCTCGGCCACTCTCCGGCGCGCCTCGCTGTCCCGGCTCTCCTCGGCCCGTCGGGCCCGCTCCTCCATGGCCGCGAGGTAGGCCCGCCGGTTCTGTGCCGAGTGCCCGAGTACGCCGGCCACCAGCGGGAACGCCGCCACCGCTGCCACCCTGCTCACGTCCTTCCAGGAGAGGGCCCCGAACAGGGGGGTGGAGGCGACCAGCAGCGCCACGGAGGTGAGCGCCACCGCGCTCGTCGCGTGCCGTCGGGTGCGCGCGGTGAGCGAGTAGGCGGTGATCACGGCGGGGGCCACGATGAGCGGGCTCAGCAGGAGGCCCAGGGTCGGCGCCAGCACGCCGCTCGCGGTCGTGGCCGCCATGGCGGCCAGGGGCGCCCGGTGCCGCACCGGCAGCACGGCACAGGACGCCACGGCGATGAAGTAGGCGGCGGTGGGCGGCGGTGACAGCGTGCTGCCGTCGTCCCGCACCACGCCGCCGAGCAGACAGAGCACGAACGCCGTCGCCGTGACCGCTCCCTCCCGCCACCACGTGCCGCGCGGTCGCGGGCCACCGCCATCCGTGTTCGTCATGGCCGGCTCAGTGCCGGTGCCGGCCGGCGGGGAGCCGCACCGCGTCCGACTCGGCCGCGGGGGCCGGGACATGCCCGCTCAGTGCCTCACCCTCGATATCCACATTCGGCAGCACACGGTTCAGGATACGGGGCAGCCACCAGGCCCGGTGGCCCAGCAGTGCCAGGACCGCGGGCGCGATCGCCATCCGGACCACGAAGGCGTCGAAGGCGACGGCGGAGGCGAGGCCGACGCCCATCGTCCGGATGGTCGGGGAGTTCATCCCGATGAATCCGGCGAACACGCTGATCATGATGATCGCCGCCGCTGCCACCACACGTCCGCTGTGCCGGAAGCCGCCCACGATTGCCTCGCCGGGGGACGCGCCATGGACGTAGGCCTCCCGCATCCGGCTGAGGAGGAAGACCTCGTAGTCCATGGCGAGGCCGAACACTATGCCGATGATGAGGATCGGCATCAGCGACATGACCGGTCCGGTCTGCTCGATGCCGACCAGGTCCGCGGCCCAGCCCCACTGGAAGACGGCGACGAGGACACCGAAGGCGGCACCCACCGACAGTAGGAAGCCGAGCGCCGCCTTGACCGGGACCAGGAGCGAGCGGAAGACCACCGTCAGCAGGAGCACCGCCAGGCCGATGACCACGGTCAGGTAGGGGATGAGGGCGTCGGACACGGCTTCGGAAATGTCGATGTTCAGCGCGGTGGTGCCGGTCACCAGGATGTCGGCGCCCGTGTCGGCCTCGACGCCGGCGACCGCGCCCCGGATCGCGTGCACCAGGTCCTTGGTCTCGCCGCTGTTCGGCGCGGTCCGCGGGACGGCGGTGAGGACGGCGGTGTCCTTGGTCCGGCTGAGAACCGGGTCACCGACCGACGCGACCCCGTCCACTCCCCGTACGGTCCTGGCGACCAGGTCCGTGGCACCCCGGGTGTCCGCGACCCCCGGCATGTCGACGACCACGGTCAACGGGCCGTTGAAACCGGGGCCGAAGCCTTCCGACAGCAGGTCGTAGGCGCGGCGTTGGGTGGTCTCCACCGGCTTGGACTCGTCTCCGGGCAGCCCGAGTTCAAGGCTCAGCGCCGGTACGGCGACGGCGCCCAGGCCGAGTCCGGCGATCAGCAGCACGGCCGCCGGTCGGCGCAGCACGAACCGCGCCCAGCGGGTGCCGAGCCCGGGCCGGGCGGCCGCGGCGGGCACCGGGCGCGGACGCGCGCTCCCCGGGCGCTCACTTCCCGGGTGCTCACTTCCCTGCCGCTCCCTTCCCGGCCGCTCCCTTCCCGGCCGCTCGCTTACCGGCCGGCGATCCGCGGGTGCCTTGCGGACGGCTCGGGACAGTATCGGCCGGCCGAAGAAGCCGAACAGCGCGGGGACCAGGGTCAGTGCGACGAGTACGGCGAGGGCCACGGCGCCCGCGCCACCCATGCCCATCTTGGTGAGTTCGGGGATTCCGACGACCCCCAGCCCGGCCAGGGCGATGAAGACGGTCGCGCCGGCGAAGACGACGGCGGATCCGGCCGTGCCCACCGCCCGGCCGGCGGCCTCCTCCGGTTCGCTGCCCTGGGCCCGCTCGTCACGGTAGCGGGAGGTGATGAAGAGCGCGTAGTCGATGCCGACCGCCAGCCCCAGCATCAGCGCCAGGATGGCGACGGTGGACGTCAGGCCCAGCGGCACCGCCAGCGCGGTGACCAGGCCGAAGGCGATGGCCACGCCCAGGAAGGCGGTCAGCAGGGACAGTCCGGCCGCGGCCAGCGACCCGAGGGTGAGGACCAGCACCACCGCCGCCACCACCACGCCGATGATCTCCGTCGTACCGCCCGGTTCCTCTTCCGAGTCCAGGGCCGAGCCGCCGATCTCCACGGTCAGCCCCGCGTCCCGGGCGTGGCGAGCGGCGTCCTCGAGGGCGCTCTTCGTCGCCTCGGTCAGGTCGACGGCGTCCGCGGCGTAGGTGATCGTGGAGTAGGCGATGGTGCCGTCCTCGCTGACAGCGCCGGTCTCATAGGGGTCGGTGGTCGACGCGACCTGACCGCCCCAGTCCAGCGAGCCGAGCGCGTCCTCGACGGCCGCCTTGTTCTCCCTGGCCGTCACCCGCTGTCCGTCCGGGGCCCGGAACACCAAGCGGGCCTCGGCACCCTGGGAGTTGCTCTGCGGGAAGCGCTCGTCCAGCAGGTCGAACGCCCTCTGCGACTCGGTGCCGGGCAGGGAGAGGTCCTCTTCCTCCCCGGCCGGCGCCATGGCGGCGGCGGCGATGGCCAGCACCAGGGCTCCCAACCACAGACCACCTACGAGCCGGCGCCGCCGGAAGGCCCACCGGCCGACCCGGTAAAGAAATGTCGCCACCTGTTGATCACTCCAGACACCGCGGGGCAAGGGGAATGCGCGGGATTCACGCGCCTCCCACCCTTCCCTCCGGCGCCCCGCCGGGCATCGTCCCCCGACGCCGTCTTCCCCTGGTGCACCCGGACCAGCCGCTCAGGTGTCCTGGTGCCTGCGCACCACATGCCTGGCCAGGCCCCAGACGCCGGCGGCGGACAGCTGGACCAGTCCGCCGCGGCGCCAACGCGTCACCGTTCCGGAGAGCAGTCCGGCCGTGATCCCCCCGACCGCGACGGCCGAGAGGAACAGGCCGAGGGTCTGCGGGTCTCCCCCGAAACGGATCTCGTTGACCAGGGGAAAGAGCGCGATGGGCATGGCGAGCAGCGTTGCGGACAGGTCGGTGGCCATGGAGCCCCACAGGGTCGGGCGGCGCAGGACGATCCGCCAACCGCCACGCTTCGGCCGGCGCCTGCCGCCTGCCACGTCGGCGCCTTCGGGCCGCATGGCCGGCAGGCGGATCACCGCGAGCATCGAGACGGCCATGGCCACCGCCTGGGTCGCGTATGCGGCGGGGAGTTCCCAGCGGGCGATGATCAGCCCGGCCAGCGCGGGACCGGCCAGCATCGCCGCCTGGAAGGAGACGTTGGTCAGCGCGAGACCGGCCGCGACCTGGTCGCCCGGCAACAGCCGGACCGGGAAGGTGCGCCGGGCCGGAGCGCCGAGAGCGCCGCAGCTTGTCTCCATGGCGACCAGGGCCAACAGCAGCAGCACGCTTCGGTTGTCCGCGAGGGCCTGGACACTCAGCCCCGCGGCGGCCAGCAGTTGGCCCGCGGTGGTGGCCCGCACCACCGTACGGCGGTCGACGCTGTCGGCCAACGCGCCGCCGAGCAGCCCGAACAGCACCATCGGCAGGCCGGTGGCGAGCCCGATGGCGCCGGTGCCCACCGGGCTGCCGGTCAGGTCCCAGACCTGGGCCAGCACCGCCACAGTGGCTATCTGTCCGCCGATCTGGGAGACCGAGGTGCCGATCCACAGGTCGCGGAACGCATGGCTGCCGCGCAGCGGGCGGGTGTCGAGGAACCGGACACGGACGCGTCGCCTCATCGCGGTGGCTCGACGAGATGGTGGAGGATCCGCTGCCGCATCGACCGTCGTTCCAGTGCCCGCCGCACCTCCTCGACAACGGCGGTCATCGCGTACGGGACCTCGCTGTCGAGCTCCGCGACCGTCTTGTGGGTGGCGCGCCACTCCGCCTCCAGGAACGGCACCAGCGACCTGCCCCGCTCGGTCAGGTCGATCCGGCGGGTGCGGGCGTCAGGCCCCGGCTCGGAGGTGACCAGGCCCTCCTTGCGCATGGCGGCGACGGTCTGGCTGATCGCGGAGTGCGAGCGGCCCAGGGACTCCGCGAGCTCGCGAATGGTCAGTGGTCCGGTGTGGGCGAGCCGGATGAGCGGATAGGCGAACCGAGGCCGCACCCCCTCGATGCCACGCTCGACATAGACCTGCTCGATCTCGGCGTCCATGGCCGCCAGAAGCTCGTGCAGGGAGTGCCAGGGATCGGGCAGCGCTGTGGGATCCAGAGATGTCACAGCGCTAATATAACAGCGCTGTGACAACTGGTTCACCGGTGCGTGAGTACGCGGAACTCGTTGCCGTCGGGGTCGGCCATCAGCACCGCGCCGTCCCCGCCGCCGGCGGAGCCGAGACGCTTCGCCCCGAGGGACAGCAGCCGCTCGACCTCCCCTTGCGGATCGTCGTCCGGCGCGAGATCGAGGTGCAGGTCCTTGCCGGGATCCGGCATCAGCGGCGGACCGCCCCACGTGATCTTCGTACCGCCGTTGGGCGACTGGATGGCGGTCTCCTCGTCCTGGTCCCAGACCAGCGGCCAGCCCAGCGCCTCCCTCCAGAAGTAGCCCACGGCCTGCGAACCATCGCAGGCGAGCGCTCCGATCAGGCCGCAGCCGAGGAGAAACTTGTTGCCCGGCTCAAGGACACAGAACTCATTGCCCTCGGGGTCGGCGAGCACCACATGGGAGGCGTCCGGTCCTTGACCGACGTCGGCATGGCGCGCACCGAGGCCGAGCGCCCTGGCCACCGTCTCCTGCTGGTCCTCCGGGGAGGAACTGGTCAGGTCGAAGTGTGACCGGTTCTGGGCGACCTTCCGCGCCTGGGAGGGGCGGAAGCCGAGGCGGTAGTCGGCGTCATTCCCGGACAGCAGGGCGACGCCACCGTGAGAATCGTCGGCTCTCTCCAACCCCAGGAGGCCGGACCAGAAACGCGCCAGGCGCTCGGGCTGCCGCGCGTCGAAGGAGATTGCGAAGAGTCGACTGCTCATGGCGCCACGCATCCTCTGGTCCGTTGAGTGCCGACCGTCGGCAGGACGCCGTGTCAGCGCCTCGTACCGTAGCCTCACTCAGGAGGCGGACGGCTCGATCTCCCCCGCGAAGACGATGACCTGGTCGATGAGGCTCCGCCGCAGATGGACGACGTCCGTTCCCGCCAGGCGGGGGCCGCCATCCGGCGTGGTGAAGACCCACTGGTACCGGGCCCACTCGCCAGGCATGTCCACCGCTGAGCAGCGCACCATCGTACCGGTCCCTGCCGGGTGATGCCTGATGTCCAGCACAAACCGCTCGACCGCCTCGATCCCTTCACTGCGGCCCAATGGCCCCCAGAAGACCACGTCTGAGGTCAGGGCCTGGGAGAGCAGGGCAGTCACATAGCTGTCGTCCGAGGCGTTGAACGCGGAGATGAACGTGTCGATTGCGGAGCGCGCGGTCTCTTCCTGCATGTCCCAGTAATACCAGCCGTTTCGCGTGCGCTCGTCCCGTGAGCCGCCTTCCGGTCACGGTGAACCATTCCGGTCACAGCACCGACAGCCAGACCGCGAGTGCCGGAGAAGCGGTCACCGTGGCCTTTCGGGGCCGCCCCGCGACCCGGAGCTTCGGGACGAGGACCTGGGGGAATCCGACCGGCAACAACCCCCACCGCCTCTCCGACGGTGCCGCAGCCACCCACTGGCTCAGGCAGCAACCCGACTGCCCATGAGCCAAGGCCCCGGCGCCGTGCCCCTCCCCGCTGGACCCATCTGCCTGTTGTTTCTCCTGTGCTCTTATCCGGGTATTCAACCGGGCATGGGGGGAAACAAGACGAAACCGGCAGCGGAATCCGACAGCGGTGACGACGGAGGGCCCGGGCCAGGAGCCCGAGGGGGCGCCTCTGAAGTCGCGCCGGCGCCGGCCGGTGGGGCCGTGGTGAATCAGATCAACGGCGGGATCTACCTGAACGCGGTGGTCCAGGGCCGCACCGTCCATCTGCATCTGCCGCCCGTCGTCACCCCGGCGACCGGCGGTCTGCCGCCCGCCACGCCCGCCTTCGCCGGCCGCGGCGACCAACTGCGGGAGATCCTCACCCGGCTGGCTCCCGACCCACGCGATGTGCCGGGTCCAACTGGCGGATCGATCACTGTGCTGGCGGGTCTGGGCGGAGTCGGTAAGTCCGAGCTGGCCCTGCAGGTGGGTTGCCGCGCACTCGCGAAACCCGGCTGGTTTCCCGGCGGGGTGCTGTTCCTGGACATGTTCGGCTATGACGAAGAACGCCGCCTGACCCCTGAGGCCGCCTTGGACGCGTTACTGCGCCGTCTGGCCGTTCCCCTCGAACACCTTCCCACGGATCGGCAGGGGCGCAGCGCGCTGTACCGCACCATCCTGAAGGGCTATGCCGAGCAGGGACGGCGCGTTCTCGTCATCCTGGACAACGCCTCCAGCAGCGAACAGGTCCGCTCGCTGCTGCCCTCCGACGGTGCCACTCCCGTCCTGCTCACCTCCCGGCACACCCTCACCTTCCACCTCGGTGAGCGCTTGTACGACCTCGACATACTCGAGCCTCACCTCGGCGTCGAGGTCATCCGCAATGTGCTTCGGCAAGCCGACCCGGCGGACGCACGGGTGGCCACGGAACCGGCGCAGGCCCTCAGGATCAGCGAGCTGTGCGCCGGGCTGCCGCTCGCCCTGCGGGTCGCCACCGCGCTGCTCGCCGAAGCCCCTGCCCGGCCCTTGGCCGATCTCGCCCGGATGCTGGAGGACACGCGTCGTCGGCTGGACCGCCTGAGCCGTCGCGCCGACCTGGCCGTGCGGGCCGCCTTCGAGCTCTCCTACCGGGCTCTGGCTCCTGAGCACGCGCGATTGTTCCGCTTCCTGTCCCTCGGCCAGGGTCCTGACATGTCGACCGTGGCCGCGGCCCGCCTGCTCGACGAAGACCCCGATGACGTCCAGGACCTCCTCGGCGATCTGGCCCGGGCCCATCTCGTGGGTCACGGCGCCACCTACGGACGTTGGCGCCTGCACGACCTGGTCCGGCTGTTCGCCCATGAGCAAGGCCGGGCCCGGGCCGAGGAGGACCGGCCGATGGAAGCGCTCGGCCGCCTCTTCGAGCATTACCGTCTCACCACGGAGGCGGCCGACGCCCACCTGGGGCCGGACGGCGATGCGCCGGGACGCTTTCCCGATCTCGTCGCGGCCTTGGAGTGGCTGGACGCGGAGCGTCCCAACCTCGTCGCCACCGTCCAGACCGCCCATGTCGTGGGACGTCCTGACATCAGCGTCCACCTGGCCTTCGCGCTGACCCGGTACCTCGACCGCCGGCGACACATCGATGACTGGATCGGTACGAGTACCACCGCGGTGGGCCTGTGCCACCAGCACGACGCGGACGAAGGCATGGCCGCGGCGCTGAACAACCACGGTCTGGCACTGGCCGCGGCCCGGCGATTCGACGAGGCCGTCAAGGCGCACAGCCTCGCACTGGGCATCAAGCGAGAGCGTGGTGACCCGCACGGGATGGCCGAGTCGCTCAGCAACATGGCCGGCAACTGGTGTGAGACGCGCCGGTTCGAGGACGCCGTTCGCGCGTATACGGCAGCCGCTCGGATCTTCGGCGAACTCGATGACGATGACGGCAGGGCCCGAGCGCTCGTCAACCTCGTGGCCGTCCTGGTCGAACTGCGCAGCTTCGACGAGGCGCTCGCCGTCCTGGCCGAAGTCACGCGCGTCAAAGGAGACCCCGGCGACCACGACGACGCCGTTCTCCTCATGAACCGTGGCAAGTCGCTGTCCGGGGTGCGGGAATTCGACCGTGCTGTGGAGGATTTCAGCCGCGCGGCGCACATCTACCGCCGCAATGCGGACCAGCACGGGGAGGCGTCGGCGCTCACCAACCTCGGCAACACCCTCCTGCAGGAGTGGCGTATCGACGAAGCCCTGGACGCCCACACCCGGGCGGCCGAACTCCTGAGCGCTGTCGGCGACCGTCACGGCGAAGCCGTGGCCCGCAACAGCATGGGGCTGTGCCTGATGCGGGCCCACCGGCTGCAGGAGGCCATCGAGGCTCACACCCGGGGCGTCGAAGCCTTCCGTGACACCCACGACCGCCATGGCGAGGGCTTGGCTCGTACCAATCTCGGCATGTCCCTTGCCGCGGACGGTCGTGCCGGGGAGGCGGTGATCGAGCACACCCTGGCCGCGGAACTGCTCCAGGAGACCAGCGATCCCCACGGCGCGGGAATCGCCCTGAACAACCTCGGCTGCGCGCTGCGGAGGACGGGAGAGTTCGGTCGGGCCATCGAGGCCCACGACGCGGCCGCTGAGCTCTTCCGGCAGACGGGGGACCGCAAGTCGGAGGCCGATGTCCACAACAACGTCGGTACGGCCCGCCGCGAGATGGGACAGCTCGAGGAGGCCGTCGCCGCCCACGCCGAGGCCGCCGCCATCTACCGGGAGATCTCCGAACGCCACGGTGAGGCCGAAGCCGCGGAGAAGACCGCGGCGGCGCTGCTGATGATGAACCGATTCGAGGAAGCGGACCGCGCCGGAGCCAAGGCCGCCGAAATCTTCCAGGGGACCGGGGATCGTTACGGAGAGGCTGTGGCACTCGCCAACCGCGCCCTCGCCCTCGTCGAACTGCGCCGGTTCGACGAGGCCGTCGCCGTCAGCGGGAAGGCGGTCCTCCTCTTCCGTGCGCTGGACAGCCCGGGAGAAGAGAATGCCGCGCTGAGAATCCTCATCCACGCGGGCAACGAGCTCGACGGGGGTCAGGACCCCTCCGCCAGCCTCTCCCAGTGATCGGCGAGTGCCCGCAGCGTGGCCATGAACGGTGCGCGCTCCGCCTCTCCGAAGGACTCCAGGAGGATCTTGTCGAGCATGCGGGCACGGTCGTTGGCCTCGCGAAGGGCGTCGCTGCCCGCGTCGGTGAGGTAGAGCAGCTTGCGACGGCCGTCGGCGGCGTCGGGGCGGCGGGCGAGCAGGCCGCGGGTCTCCAGCCTGCGGGCCACGTCGGCCATGGTGGACGTGTCCAGGGACACGGCAGCGGCCATGGACCGCTGGTCCCGGCCCGGATTGGCCTCGACCGCCTGCAGTACCGCGAACTGGGGTCCGGTCAGCACCGGATCCACTTCGCGTCCCCACACCGCGAGATACGCCTGGTAGAGACGGCGGACTTGATAGCCGGGCGCGGCGGTCAGAGCAGCGGGTATCTCCGGCGTGGTCTCGGCTGGCGGGGTCTGGTCGGTCATGGGGCCTACTTAAGCATGCGCGGCCTGCGCCGAGCGACAGCGGACAGGGTTCGGGAGCGGGTCACGCGGCAGGCTCCGTGAGGGGCTGTTCGGCCCAGATGACCTTGCCCTCCGGCAGGTAGCGCGTGCCCCACCGCTGGGTGAACTGAGAGATCAGGAGCAGGCCGCGGCCGCCCTCGTCTCGTCCG
>NZ_MAXF01000002.1 GCF_001704635.1 Streptomyces sparsogenes
GCCCGGGGGCATGGACGTGGTGCTGGACTGCCTCGCGGGCGAGTTCGTGGACGCGTCACTGCGGCTGCT
Organism: Streptomyces sparsogenes; assembly: GCF_001704635.1. Classification (GTDB taxonomy): domain Bacteria; phylum Actinomycetota; class Actinomycetes; order Streptomycetales; family Streptomycetaceae; genus Streptomyces; species Streptomyces sparsogenes. Next base: position 70 of record NZ_MAXF01000002.1, read on the forward strand.
GGGTCAGGGCGGCCGGTTCCTCGAGATGGGCAAGACCGACATCCGCGCCCCCGAGCAGATCGCCGACACCCACCCCGGCGTGGACTACCGCTCGTACGACCTCGTCTCCGACGCGGGTCTCGACCGCCTTTCGGAGATGCTGTCCACCCTGGCCGGCCTCTTCGCCCAGGGCATCCTCACCCCGCCCCCGGTCCAGGCATGGCCACTGGCCAAGGCCCGACAAGCACTGCGCCACATGAGCCAGGCCAAACACACCGGCAAACTCGTCCTCGACATCCCCCCACCCCTCAACCCCCACGGCACCGCCCTGATCACCGGCGGCACCGGCACCCTCGGCGCCCTCATCGCCGAACACCTCATCACCACCCACCACATCACCCACCTCCACCTCCTCAGCCGCCGCGGCCCCCACGCCCCCGGCGCCACCGACCTGAAAACCCGCCTCACCCAACTGGGCGCCACCGTCCACATCACCGCCACCGACACCACCGACCCGGAAGCCCTCCAACACGCCCTCGACACCATCGACCCCCACCACCCCCTCACCGCCGTCATCCACGCGGCCGGGGTCCTGGACGACGCCGTGATCACCTCCCAGACGCCCGACAGTCTCCACCGCGTCTGGGCCGCCAAGGCGACGGCCGCGGCCCACCTCCACCGGGCCACCCGGCACCTCTCACCGGCCATGTTCGTGATCTTCTCCTCCGCCGCCGGTACGTTGGGCAGCCCCGGGCAGGCCAACTACGCCGCCGCCAACGCCTATTGCGACGCGCTCGCCACCCGGCTCCGGCACGCCGGAGTGCCGGCCACCTCCATCGCCTGGGGCCTGTGGGCGGCGACCAGCGGCATGACCGGCGGACTCACCGAGATCGACCACGCGAGGATGAGCCGGTCGGGGATGGCACCGCTGCCCTCGGAGCACGCCCTGGCGCTGTTCGACGCGGCGCACGGGGTCGGTGCGGGGCGGGTGCTCGCCGCCCGGCTCGACCTGGCGAACCTGTCCGCCCAGCCCAGCGAAGCGCTGCCGCCGGTGGTCCGCTCGCTCACTGGCACCGGCCCCCGGGCCGCGCGGCGGAGCGCGGCGGCTCCCGTGACCGACCTGCCCGGCCGGCTGGCGTCGATGGCCCCCGCCGGACAGCTCGCGCTCCTGCTCGATCTCGTCCGGACCCACGCGGCCACCGTGCTGGGGCACACGGATGTCGCCACGGTGTCGGCGAACACCCCCTTCAAGGATCTCGGATTCGACTCGCTGACGGCGGTCGAGCTGCGCAACCGGCTCACCACGGTGACGGGCCTGCGGTTGTCCGCGGCGTCGGTGTTCCGCCATCCGACACCCACCGCCATGGCCGAGCACCTGCGGGGCGAGCTGTGCCCGGCGGGGGATGACGCCGCGCAGCCCGTGCTGCGGGAGCTGGAGCGGCTCGAGGCGGCGGTGGGCGAGTCGAAGCCGGAGGGCGAGACCAGTGCCCGGCTCGTCAAGCGGTTGCAGACCCTCTTGTGGCGGCTCGGTGACGAGACCGCCGCGGTCGATCACACCGTCGACGGCGAGGCGCTGGAGTCCGCCTCGGACGACGAGATGTTCGCGCTCATCGACCAGCAACTGGGCTCGTCCTGACCGGCCGCGAGGAAGAAGTCCACGAGGGAGAAGTCCGCGAGGGAGAAGCCGATGTCAACCACTGAAGACAAACTGCGCCAGTACCTCAAACGCGTCACCCTCGACCTCGGCCAGGCCAGGCAACGCCTGCGCGAAGCGGAAGAACGCCACCAGGAGCCCATCGCCATCACCGCCATGGCCTGCCGCTACCCCGGCGGGGTCGGTTCCCCGGAGGCCCTGTGGGACCTCGTCGCCACCGGCACCGACGCGATCGGCCCCTTCCCCACCAACCGCGGCTGGGACCTGGACGGCCTGTTCCACCCGGACCCCGACCACTACGGCACCAGCTACGTCCGGGAAGGCGGCTTCCTCCACGACGCCGAGCGGTTCGACGCCTCCTTCTTCAACATCAGCCCCCGCGAAGCCCTCGCCATGGACCCCCAGCAGCGAGTGCTCCTGGAGACCGCCTGGGAACTCCTCGAACGCGCCCACATCGACCCCCACAGCCTCAAAGGCACCCTCACCGGCGTCTACACGGGGGTGTCGAGCCAGGACTATCTCTCACGGATACCGCGCATTCCCGAGGGCTTCGAGGGCTATACGGCCACGGGCGGACTCATGAGCGTGATATCCGGCCGGGTGGCATACACCCTGGGCCTGGAGGGACCGGCGGTCACGCTGGACACCGCGTGCTCCGCGTCGCTGGTGGCGATGCACCTGGCCGGGCAGGCGCTGCGGCAGGGCGAGTGCGACCTGGCCCTGGCCGGTGGCGTGACCGTGTTCAGCACGCCCACCGCGTATGTGGAGTTCTCCCGGCAGCGGGGGTTCGCGCCGGACGCCCGCTGCAAGCCGTTCGCCGCGGCCGCGGACGGCACCGGCTTCTCCGAGGGCGTGGGCCTGGTGCTGCTGGAGCGGCTGTCGGACGCCCAGCGCCACGGGCATCGTGTCCTCGCCGTGCTGCGCGGCTCGGCGGTCAACCAGGACGGCGCCAGCAACGGGCTGTCCGCGCCCAACGACGCCGCGCAGGAGCGCGTCATCCGGCAGGCGCTGGCCAACGCCCGGCTCTCCGCCGACCAGGTGGACGCGGTCGAGGCACACGGCACCGGAACCACCCTCGGTGACCCCATCGAGGCGCAGGCGCTGCTGGCCACCTACGGCCAGGACCGCCCCGCGGACCGGCCGCTGTGGCTGGGCTCGATCAAGTCGAACATCGGCCACACCCACGCGGCGGCGGGCGTGGCGGGCGTGATCAAGATGGTGATGGCCCTGCGGCACGGCCGACTGCCCGCCACCCTCCACGTGGACGAGCCCACCTCGCATGTGGACTGGGGCACGGGCACGGTGCGGCTGCTCACCGAGCCGGTCGAGTGGACGCGGGGGGAGCATCCGCGCCGGGCCGGCGTGTCCTCGTTCGGCATCTCCGGCACCAACGCCCATGTGATTCTGGAGGAGGCCGCCCAGCCGCCCGCCGCCACCGGTGGTGAGCGGCCCGGAGACCGGCTCACGCCGTGGGTGGTGTCGGCGCGCGGTGAGGCCGCGCTGCGCGACCAGGCCCGGCGGCTGCTCGACGCGACCGCTGACGGCGATCCCGGGGCGGTGGGCTGGTCGCTGGTCACATCGCGTGCGGTGCTCGACCAGCGTGCGGTGATCACGGGCCGGGACACCGAAACGCTGCGGGCGGGGCTGGCCGCGCTGGCGGCCGGGGAGGACCATCCGGCGCTGGTGCGGCGCGAGGCGGGGGTGCCGGCCTCGGGGTCGCGGGTGTTCCTCTTCTCCGGGCAGGGGAGTCAGCGGCCGGGCATGGGCGCCGGACTGCACGAGCGCTTCCCGGTCTTCGCCGACACCTTCGACGAGATCTGCGCACTGCTCGACCCCCACCTGGACCACCCCCTGCGCGACGTCGTCTTCGCCACCCACCCCCACCACACCGACCTCCTCAACCACACCGCCTACACCCAAGCCGGACTCTTCGCCGTACAAGTCGCGCTCACCCGGCTCCTCGAACACTGCGGCCTGCACCCCGAGGCCGTCATCGGCCACTCCATCGGCGAGATCACCGCCGCCCACATCGCCGGCGTCCTCACCCTCCACGACGCCTGCCACCTCGTCGCCCACCGCGCCGCCCTCCTCGGCGAACTCCCACCCGGCGGCGCCATGACCGCCATCGAAGCCACCGCCGACGAGATCACCGAAACCCTCGCCCCCTACGACGGCCACGTCACCATCGCCGCCCTCAACGCCCCCACCAACACCGTCATCTCAGGGCCCGAAGAACTCGTCACCCGGCTCACCGCCACCTGGAAGCAACGCGGCCGCAGAACCAAAAACCTCACCGTCAGCCACGCCTTTCACTCCCCCCTCGTGGAACCCGCCCTCGACGACTTCCACCACGCGATCAAGGACCTCGCCTACCACCCGCCCACCATCCCCCTCATCAGCAACCTCACCGGCCAACCGGCCGACCAGGACATCACCACCCCCGACTACTGGGTACGCCACATCCGCCAACCCGTCCACTTCCACCCCGCCATCACGCACATCGCCCCGCACACAGCGGCCTTCGTCGAGATCGGCCCCGACGCCGTACTCATCCCCGCCACGCAGAACACCCTCGACACCCTCGAAGACCAACCCGCCCACCCTCCCCTGCTGATCCCCACCCTGACCCGCAAACAGCCCGACGTGGAAGCCCTGGCCCACACCCTCGCCCGCCTCCACACCCTCACCCCCCTCGACTGGCGCCCCTGGTACCCCGACCGACCCACCCCCACCACCGTCGACCTGCCCACCTACCCCTTCCAACGCGAGCGGTACTGGCTGCCCGACGCCCTCGCGGACGCCCCGCCACCGGAGGCGGACGAGGAGCAGGTCCGGTTCTGGAACGCGGTGGAGGCGCAGGATCTCCCGGCGCTGTCCGAGACGCTGGGCATCGGCGAGGAGGACGGGCGGCGCTCGTCGCTCGGCGCGGTGCTGCCGACGCTGTCGCGCTGGCACCAGGAACGCCATGAGCGGGCGACCGTGAGCTCCTGGCGCTACCGGGTCGGCTGGCGCCACCTGCCGGACCTGGGCCCGGCGGCCCTGGCGGGCCCATGGCTGCTGGTCGTGCCGCCGAAGGGCGCCGACGCGTGGGCCGAAGCCTGCGAGCGGGCCCTCACGGCGGACGGCGGCGAGGTGCGGCGGCTGGTGACGGACGGCCGGGCCCATGCGGCCGGGCTCGCCGCGTCGCTGCGGGCGCTGTGCGCCGAGGGCCCGTCCCCAGCGGGGGTGCTGTCCCTGCTGCCCCTCGACGAACGGCCGCACGCGGCGTTCCCCGCCGTGACCGGCGGTGTGACGGGCACCCATGTCCTGCTGCGGGCCCTGCTGGAGGCGGGGCTCGACGCGCCCCTGTGGTGCGCCACGCGGGGCGCGGTGGCGGTCGACGACGACGAAGCGCCCGAGGCCCCGGCGCAGGCCCAGATCTGGGGGCTGGGCCGGGTGGCCGCGCTGGAGCACCCGGCGGCGTGGGGCGGGCTGATCGACCTGCCGGCCTCGGCCGCGGACCTCGCTCCCGGCCTGCTGTGCGCCGTACTGGCCGGGCGGGACGGGGAGGACCAGGTGGCGCTGCGGGCGGGCGGGGCCTTCGGGCGGCGGCTGCTGCCCGCCCCGCTGGACTCCCGGGCCCCGGCCCAGGAGCGGGCGTGGACGCCCCAGGACGGCGTCCTCGTCACCGGCGGGGTCACCGGAGCGGCGGCCCTCGTGGCGCGGTGGCTGGCGGCGGGCGGCGCCAAGCGCATCGTGCTGCCGGCGCCGGACGGCCCGGCCGCGCCCGGTGCCGCGGAACTGGTGGCCGAGCTGGCGGAGCTGGGCGCGGAGGCGACGGTGGTGGACGGCGTGCCGTCCGAGCCGGCGGCCCGCCGGGAGCTTGCCGACCGGCTCGCGGCCTCGGGGCTGCGGGTCCGCACGGTCGTGCACGCCGGGGCGCCGGGTGACTGGGCGCCGCTGGCGGAGCTCTCCCCGGACGAGCTGGCCGAGGCGCTGTCCGACGCCGTGGGGGGAGCCGATCGGCTCGCGGAGCTGTGCGGTCTGGAGCCCGACGACCCGGTGGTGGTCTTCTCGTCCATCGCCGCGGTCTGGGGCGGTGGCGGGCACGGTGCCCGGGCGGCGGCCGACGCGTATCTCGACGCGTGGGCGCGGCGGCGCCAGGCGGCGGGCGGGCATGTCGTCCGGCTGGCGTGGGGCGTGTGGGACGGTTCACAGGATCTGGAGGCGGCGGAGCGAGCCGAGCGGAAGGGGCTTTTGACCCTGCGGCCGGCTCCGGCGCTGGCCGCGCTGCGGCGGACGCTCGAGCAGAGCGAGGCCGGGGCCGGCCAGGGCACCGACCGGGACGGCGGGGAGGGCGGCGGCGCCGGGGGGGATGTCCACGCGGTGATCGCGGATGTGAACTGGGAGCGTTTCGTGCCCCTGTTCACCATGGCGCGTGCGAGCCGCCTCTTCGACGAGATCCCGGCGGCCCGGCGGGCGTGGCAAGCGGTGCTGGATTCCTCGGACGAGGAGGGTTCCGAGAGCCTGGCGGCCCTGCGGGACCGGCTGGCGGCCCAGCCACCCGAGGCGCGGGCCGGCACGCTGCTGGCCCTGGTGCGCGCCCATGTGGCCGGGGCGCTGCGCTATCCGGCGGCGGAGTCGGTCGATCCGGAGCAGCCCTTCAAGGAGCTGGGTTTCGACTCCCTGGCGGCCGTGGAGTTCCGGAACCGGCTGCGGGGCGCCATCGGCCTGACCCTGCCCGCCACGCTGGTCTTCGACTATCCGACGCCGACCGCGCTGGCCGGCTATCTGGTCTCGCAGGTCCTGCCGGCGGAGCCGGCGGACGAGCCGGCGGCCGCGCAGCTCGACGAGATCGAGGCGACGCTGGCCGCCCTGGACGCGGACGACCCGCGCCGCGCCGGGCTGACGCACCGACTGCGGCTGCTGCTGTGGCGGTACGCCGACGGGGACGGCGCGCTCGAACCGAGCGAGGAGACGGGCGGGGACGATCTGGAAACGGCGTCGGCGGACGAGATGTTCGCCCTCATCGACCGCGAGTTCGGCGAGTCCTGAGCAACAGCGGAGCCCCTGACCCCGGCGGGGTCAGGGGCTCCGGCGACCGTGAGCCGGGGCGATCAGCGAGAGCCGAGCTCCGCCGCCAGCCGTTCCAGTTCGGGGACCACCTCGTTGGGGGACGGCTGAGCCAGCACCTCCTGGCGGAGCCGCTCGGCACCCGCCCGGTAGGAGGGGTCTTCCAGCAGCTTCGCCAGGTGATTCCGGATTCGCTTCCCCGTCATGCGCTCCGGCGGGATCCACCCGCCCGCCTGGGCCTCTTCCAGCCGTGCGCCGCGCACCGAGGCGTCCGGAGCCATACGGCTGACCATGAGCTGGGGGACGCCGTGCGCCAGCGAGCTGCAAAAGGCGGGAAGACCGCCGTGGTGAATCACCGCCGCACAGGACGGAATGACGAGGTGCAGCGGGACGAAATCGACAAGCCTGGTGTTCCGGGGGACGTGCTTCAGTTTTTCCTGGATTCTCCCGGGCAGGGTCATCACGAGTTCCATGTCGAGATCGGCCAGGGAATCCAGCCAGTCCTGCAGCTGCTCGATGGAGACCATCTGGTAACTGGAGACGGGCTGCGAGCTGGACATGTCCCACATGCTCATCCCGAAGGTGGCGAGGACACGCGGCGCCGGCGGCTCGTGGCGGATCCACTCGGGCGCGACGGCACGGCCGTTGTACGGCACATGACGGACGGAGACCTGCGGCACATTGGCCTTGAGCCTCATGGAGTCCGGCACCTGGTCGATCGTGAACTGGCCGGTCACCAGCTCTTCGCGGAACTCGAAACCGTGCTTCTCCCCCCAGGCGCCGAGCCATTCGGCCATGGGGTCCCCGCGGTCCGCCGGCTCCTGCCGCGCCAGCAGCTTCAGGAAGTGGCGGCGCATACGGGCCTCCACCTCGATGCCGATCGGCATCCGCGCGTGTGCCGCTCCCACCGCGGCGGCGGCGACCGCCCCCGCGTGGCTCAGCCATTCCCAGATGACCAGGTCGGGCTTCCACCAGCGGCAGTAGGCGACCAGGTCGTCGATCATCGAATCGTTGATGGCCTTGGCCACTTCGGTGGAGGTGGCGCAGAGCGATTTCAGGTAGCTCAGCGGAAACATCTCTTCGCGGTTCTCGCCCAGATCGATGGGATGGTGAATTCCACCCCATGTCGCTTCGGATGCCTCCGTCTGCGCTTGGTGCGCCTTTTGCAGGAAGTGCTCCTCCGATCCGACCTGGACCGCCGTCAGCCCTGACTGGACGATGACGTCGGTGAGGTCGGGGCCGCTGGCCACGTGAACCTCGTGGCCCGCGGTGCGCAGGGCCCAGGCCATCGGCACACAGAACTGGAAGTGGGTCCGCCAGGGAATGGTGACGAGCAGGACACGCATGGCCGGCATCTCTCCTCTCTGGTTACCCGCGATGGCAACCAGTTCGTTCTCCTCGCCTGTGTGCCTTCGTCATCGGCCGCACTCACGTTTATCCTAACGACGCCCCTAAAGGGGGCCTTGCACGTACTCGACCGGCGTTAGTCCGCCTTTAGCCGCGCCCGGAAGACTGGGTACCGCCGGGATGTGACCAACGCCAAACGGACGAGGAGAGCGGTATGGCTCAGAGTTATCAGGCCAGCCGGCAGTGGGAGCGCATCAATGAACTCTGGGTTACCGAGGAGGCGTCGGCCGATCTGACCGGCTTCAAGTCGGACCGCCGGAATTTCAATATCGCGCTGTGGGATCCGACGACCAACGGAATCAGGTATCTGAGGGCCCTCGTCTACGAGTTGGCCACGCGGCTGAGCGACGACGAATGGTCGAAGATCGAGAATGTCCGCAACCGTGACGTGGGAGACCCGGTCGCCGTTCGCTACGAGGGCAGGAGCGTCTGTCTGGACTATCTCCAGGCGGCGCTCGAACTGGGCTTCATCGAGAAGGAACTGGACCTGGGCGGCGCCCGCGTCCTGGAGATCGGCGCCGGGTACGGCCGTACGTGCCATGCGATGCTCTCCAACTACGACCTCGCCTCCTACACCATCGTCGACCTGACGAACACCCTCAAGCTGAGCAGGGCGTATCTGCGCGAGGTCCTGGACGAGAAGCAGTTCTCCAAGCTGAGGTTCGTGCAGGTGGAGGACATCGGCAGGGGGCTGGGCCAGGACCCCTTCGACCTGTGCGTCAACGTGCACTCCTTCACGGAGATGACCCCGGACACCGTCGAGGCGTATCTGCGCCTGATCGACGAGAGGTGCGGGGCGTTCTTCGTGAAGAACCCGGTCGGCAAGTTCCGGGACAAGAGCATGGACGGCCACCAGAAGGGCGAGGAGGCCGTGCGGCTGGCCATGGAGACCGGGCCGCTGCGGCAGGTGCTCGACATCCATGACAGCCAGGCCGTGGCGGCGGCCGTGCCGACGTTCATCGAGGCCTATCTGCCCGGCGAGGGATGGACGTGCGCCGCCAACTCGCGTGGTCTGCCCTGGAGTTACTTCTGGCAGGCCCTCTACAAGAAGATCGATAACGGCCTACGATAGCCCCCGTCTTCCCAGGAGGGAATCATGGCCGCCTCCCCGGTGCCCCCACCCCGCGGTGACCGAACGCTGGCCGGCACGCCCGTCCTGGTGCTGGGCGGCTCCGGCTACCTGGGGCGGCACATATGCTCGGCGTTCGGTGCCGCGGGCGCCGAGGTGGTGCGGGTTTCGCGCGGCGCGGCCGACGGGGTGGACGATGACGGCTGCCGTTCGGTGCGCCTGGATCTGACCGCGGCCGGGCCCGACGAGCTGGCCCGGCTGTGCGCCGATGCGGGGGCCCGGGTACTGGTGAACGCCTCGGGCGCGGTGTGGGGCGGTGGCGAACGGCAGATGGCCGAGGCCAACAGCGAGCTGGTCGGCCGGCTGGCCGGGGCCGTCGCCCGAATACCGGGCCGGCCGCGGCTGGTCCATCTGGGCAGCGCCTACGAGTACGGCCCGGCCCGCCCGGGGACCGCGATCGCGGAGGACTGGCCGCCCGCCCCGACCACCGTCTACGGCCGTACCAAGCTGAGCGGCTCGCAGGCCGTCCTGCGGGCCGCCGCCGAACTCGGTGTCGCCGGGACCGTGCTGCGGGTCTCCGTCGCCTGCGGCCCGGGCGCCCCGGCGAGCAGCCTGGCCGGGGCGGTGGCCGCGCATCTGGCGGCCGGCCGCGACGAGCTGCGGCTCGCACCCCTGCGCGACCACCGCGACCTGGTGGACGTCCGGGACGTGGCCGACGCGGTGGTCGCGGCGGCCCTGGCGCCGGTCGCCGCCGTCACCGGCGCCGTCGTCAACATCGGCAGCGGCCAGGCGGTGCCCGTGCGCCGGCTGGTCGACCTGATGATCGCCCTCAGTGGGCGCCCGGTGCGGGTCGTCGAGGACCCCGTGCTGCGCCGGACGCGTTCCGACGCGGCCTGGCAGCGACTGGACATCGGACGTGCGCGGCGGCTCCTGGGCTGGGCGCCGCGCCGGACCCTGCGGGAGTCACTGCGCGATCTGCTCGCCGCCGTCGGCGCGCCGCGGCCCGCGGCGGCAGGAGCGGCGACGGCCATCGGACCCCGGAACAGCCATGGGAAGGACAGCAGATGAGCGAACGGGTCGGGCGCATCCTCGACGAGGTGCGCAAGTACCACCAGGACAGCCAGGAGGGGCGGGGCTTCATCCCCGGGGTCACCGAGATCTGGCCTTCCGGCGCGGTGCTCGACGAGGAGGACCGGGTCGCGCTGGTGGAGGCCGCGCTGGAGATGCGGATCGCCGCGGGCAAGCTCTCCCGGAAGTTCGAGTCGGCCTTCGCGCGCCGGATGAAGCGCCGCAAGGCGCACCTGACGAACTCCGGGTCGTCCGCGAACCTCCTGGCGCTCTCCTCGCTCACCTCCCATCTGCTGGGCGACCGCCAACTGCGCCCGGGCGACGAGGTCGTCACGGTGGCGGCGAGCTTCCCCACCACCGTCAATCCGATCCTGCAGAACGGGCTGGTCCCGGTCTATGTGGACGTCGAGTTGGGGACGTACAACGCCACGGCCGAGCGGGTGGCGGAGGCGATCGGGCCGCGCACCCGGGCGATCATGATGGCGCACACGCTGGGCAACCCCTTCGAGGCCACGGAGATGGCCCGGCTGGCCCAGGACCACGACCTGGTCCTGATCGAGGACACCTGCGACGCCGTGGGTTCCACCTACGACGGGCGGCCGGCGGGGACGTTCGGCGATCTGACGACCGTCAGCTTCTACCCCGCGCACCATCTGACCATGGGGGAGGGCGGCTGTGTGCTGACCTCGAACCTGGTCCTGGCGCGGATCGTGGAGTCGCTGCGGGACTGGGGCCGGGACTGCTGGTGCGAGCCGGGCGAGAGCGACACCTGCCGCAAGCGGTTCGGGTACCAGATGGGCACCCTGCCGGCCGGCTACGACCACAAGTACATCTTCTCCCACATCGGGTACAACCTGAAGTCGACCGACCTCCAGGCGGCGCTCGGGCTGACCCAGCTCGACAAGCTCGACGCGTTCTGCTCGG